>JBJXFB010000068.1:0-4667 GCA_046155895.1 Planctomycetota bacterium
CGCCGAGGAGGCCGACCGAGCCTGACGCCGCAGACGCCGGCAGTTGCGTCGTCGCAGCCGACTCGTGGTGAGAGATGCGGGCTAGCGGCGATCTAGTCCGGCGCGACGGTCCACGTGGCGACGCAGCGTTCTCGTGCGGTGCTCGCGGTCAGGCGGGCGCGCAAGCGATCCGAGGGCACGGAGCGCACGCGCACCTCGGCGTAGAGGACCTTGCGCGTCGTTTCCCGGGTCTCGCGCAGCGAGAGGATCTCGCCGGCGCCCGGCGCGCCGTCCTCGTCGCGATCGACGAAGATGGAGAGCTCGCACGCGACGAGCTCGGCTTGACCCTCGGGGGCGCGGGCGCCCACCCACGAGATCACCATCTCGTCCGTCGCCGGATCGAGCTTCTGGGAGCCACGGCGGATCTGAACGCTCGGGCTCTCGTAGAGCACTTCGTAACGGCCGCGGCTCGCCCATCCGGCGCGCGCACCCGTGCACGCGGGAAGGATCGCGAGAAGGAGCAGCGGCAAGAGGCGCATCAGGGGCCTTTCCACGACTTCCAGGTTTCCGCGTAGGCCTTCAGCCCGTCCTCCCAGCTCTTCTCCCAGGCCTCGAAGTCGGCGAACTTCTTCTGCGCGAGCGCTGGGATCTTCAGCTTCTTCGCGGACTGGTTCCATTCCTTCATCTTCTCCGCCAGCTCGACCGGGTAGCCGTCGTAGAGGAAGCCCTTGCCGAGGTTCTCGACGATCGCCTCGTAGATCTTCTTCGGGTCCTTCTCCTGGTACCACGCGTTCCGGATCGCAGAGCCGGGCTTCTCGTGCGCCTTCGCGAGCGTGTCGAAGTTGAGCTCCTGGAGATAGGCTTCCACGCTCTCGACGCCGCGGTAGTCCTCGCGCAACGGAACCAACCGGCCGAGCCAGGGTCCGTCGCCGAGCTTGAGGTTCTTCTTCCCCTTCAGCTCGCCCTTGAGGGCCGCGACCTGCTCCGCGCCGGCGCTGTCGATCTTCTTCACCCAGTCGGCCGCTTCCCTCGCGACGGACTCGGACACCTCCCCGAACGGCCGTGGCCCCTTCTTCTCGAGGCGCCGCAGCACGTCGCGCGCGCCCGCAAAGCCGACGGTCGTGGTCCACTGGTACTCGTCGGGCTTCTTGACGCGCAGGATGTCGAGCGCGCAGGCGAGAGCCTCCTCGGGCGACTTCGCGGTCATGCCCTGGCACCAGTTCAGGGTCTCCGTCGCCCGCACGGCGTTCGGCCAGTGGTTGTAGCGGTCGAGCCGGCGCAGGTGCAGGAGGTCGAAGCCGGCCTTGGCGTAGGCGTCGCGGCTCCCGGGACTCTGGAAATAGGGGACGACGGGATCGGAGGAGCCGTGCATGAAGGCCACGGCGACGTCCTGCACGGGGCCGTTCGTCTTCGACCAGTTCCACGCGCCCGAGGCGTGCGCGACGACGCCCGCGACCTGCTCGGGGTGCTCGCCGGCGAAGAAGACGACGAAGAAACCGCCCTGACTGTGTCCGTACAGGAAGACCCGGTCGACGGCGAAGGTGCGCGTCATCTCGGTCAGGAAGGCCGAGAACGCGTCGACGGACTTCTTGTCGTCGGTGAAGAGGCGCGAGTCGTTGTCGGGCGTCGGCCCGTCGACGGAAACGACGACGTCGTTGGGCCGGAAGATGCCGGGCTTGTTGTTCCAATAGCCCCAGCGGTAGTCGAGGCCCGTGCCGTGACAGATCACGGTCAGGTTGCGCGGGCTCGCCGGGTCGTAGTCCTTCGGCAGCCACCAGACGAAGCGCAAGTCGTTCTTCGACTTCCAGGCGTAGCCCGTGAGCGGCTTCGCCATCGGATCCGGCGGCTTGTCTTCGAGGTCGTCGGGGCGAACGCGGCCGGGGATGGGAGCGACGGCGATCGAGAAGCTCGCGAGCGCCGCGAGCAGCGAGGCTACTATCATGGGAGGGGCCTCCTCGGGGCCGAGGCCTACGATAACTCGCCCGGAAGGTCAGTAGTTCTTGGAGAAAAGCACGCGCTGCGCGCTGGGCTTCCCGGTCTTCACGCACTGGCCCTTCGCCGGCGCCGGTCCTTGGCCCGGCAGCGGGATGCAGCGGATCGTCGCCTTCGTCGCGTCCTTGATCGCGAGCTCCGTCTCCGTCGTGCCGTCCCAGTGGGCCCAGACGAACTTCGAAGCCGGGCCCTCGAAGACCTTCTCGAACTCCGCCCACGAGTCGACGGAGGTCGTGTTCGCCTCGCGGAAGACTTTCGCGCGCTCGAAGAGGAAGGTTTGGAACTCGTCGAGGACCTTCCCGATCGAGACGCCGAGACCTTCCATCCGGAGGATCTCCTTCTTCGGCTTGCCGTCCGGTCCCGCCGGCGCGATCCGGCGCTTGATCATCACCGTTCCCGCCTCGAGATCGCGCGGGCCGATCTCGATCCGCACGGGAACGCCCTTGCGCTCCCATTCGTAGTACTTCGCGCCCGGCTTGAGGCCGTCTCGGTCGTCGACCCGTACCGAGAGCCCGTCGTCCGTGAGCTCGACCGCGATCTTCCGCGCCGCATCGAGCACGCGCGCCTTCTCCTCGTCGTTCTTCCAGATCGGGACGACGACGACGTGGATCGGAGCGAGCTTCGGCGGAAGGACGAGACCCTCGTCGTCGGAATGCGTCATGACGAGCGCTCCGACGAGTCGCGTCGACGCCCCCCAGGACGTCTGCCAGACGTACTCGCGCTCGCCCGATTGCGCCTGGAACATCACGTTGAACGCGCGACCGAAGTTCTGGCCGAGATCGTGGCTGGTTCCGGCCTGCAGGGCCTTCCCGTCCTGCATGATCGCCTCGATGCAGAGCGTCTCGATCGCCCCGGCGAAGCGTTCGTTCGCCGTCTTGATCCCCTGGATCACGGGCATCGCCATGATTTCATGAGCAAAGTCGCGGTAGACGTCGAGCATCTTCCGCACCTCCGCGAGCGACTCCTCGTGCGAGGCGTGCGCGGTGTGACCCTCCTGCCACAGGAACTCGCCCGTGCGCAGGAAGAGCCGCGTGCGGAGCTCCCAGCGCATCACGTTCGCCCATTGATTGATCAAGAGCGGCAGGTCACGCCACGAATCGATCCACTTCGCGAAGAAGTGCCCGATGATCGTCTCCGAGGTCGGTCGGACGACGTAGGGTTCCTCGAGCTCGCCCTTGAGCTCGAGCTTGCCGTCGACGGCCTTCAGCCCCGCGTGCGTGACGACGGCGCACTCCATCGCGAAGCCCTGCACGTGCTGCGCCTCCTTCGCGAGGAACGAGAGCGGGATGAGCAGCGGGAAGTACGCGTTCTGGTGCCCGGTCGCCTTGAAGCGCCGGTCGAGGTCGGCCTGCATCTTCTCCCAGATGGCGTAGCCGTGCGGGCGGATCACCATGCAGCCCTTGACGACCTCGGCGGGCTCGGCGAGCTGCGCCTCGCGGATGACGTCCTGGTACCACTGGGCGTAGTCCTTGGAGCGAGGCGAGATGCGGGATTCGACCATGGGGGTGTGGGCGCGAGAGGGTAGGCAAGGCGATCCGTTCCCGCCACTCCTCGCTAGAATGGGCCGCGTTCAACCGTCGACCGTCTGCGGGTCGGGCTTCCCGGCCGCGAGACGGGAGGGATTCGAGGCGCGTTTCGCCCTTCAGCTCCTCCAGGCATCCAGTTCTCCTGCCGATCTCCGGAAGGAACTCCTGGGGCGCGCTCGAGGCTGGACCCCTTCGATTCCAGAGCCCAGGAGGACACCATGACCAGAACCGTGACGCAGATCCGACCCGAGATGACGATGGAGCAGATCCTCGAGATCGCGCCCGCGGCGCAACGAGCTCTCTTCCAGCGCTACCACGTCGGAGGCTGCTCCTCCTGCGCGTTCCAGCCCAGCGACACGCTGGCCCAGGTCTGCAAGGACCACAACATGCTCGACGTCTCCGAGGTCATCCGCACGATCGAGATCGCGCAGGAGATGGACTCGAAGCTCCAGGTCGAGCCAACCACGGTGAAGTCCTGGCTCGACGCGAAGGAGGACTTCTCCTTCCTCGACGTGCGTTCGCCCGAGGAAATCGCCTCCGCGCGCATCCCGGCGGCCGAGGCGCTCGATTTCAACGATCCGGGCAAGTACATGGACCTCCCCAAGGACCGGCGGATCGTCTTCCACTGCCACAGCGGCGTCCGCAGCCTCGACGTCGCCGCCTACTTCAAGGGTCACGGATTCACGAACGTCTATTCGCTCCGCGGCGGCCTCGAAGCCTGGGCCGAGCAAGTCGATCGCGCGGTGCTGGCGCGATGAGGCCTCGATTCCCCATGAACACGTCGATCCACTTCCGATCCAACACCGATCACGCGGCGAGAACTCCTGCCAGTTCCCGTCGCGTGTGGACGGCCCCCGCCGTCCATCGCTGCGATCCCCATCGCAGCTCCCCGGGGGTGCTCCTCCCCTGACCCCCGGGAAAAAGCCGAGGCGGACCTGCCACCAGCCTCGGCCGTCGCCTGATGCCCCACATCAGACGCGACCCGCGCGGAGTCGTCTCCCTCTGGGAGACGACTCCCTTTCATTCCCGGACGGAGTGCTGTCCGGCTAGCCCGCATCTCTCACCAGCGCATTTAAGCCGACCGCGAGGTGTGGCATAAGGCTGTTACCACACAGTCCTTCGAGCAACACCCCGCGGAGCGGCGATGAAGACAGAGCGTACGGAGAGCGA
>JBJXFB010000057.1:0-4446 GCA_046155895.1 Planctomycetota bacterium
GGTCGCAGGAGACCCTGGGCGGGAGGCGGCGACTCGAACCTCAGCGCGAGCCCGACGCTTCCACCCACCGGCGCAGGACCTCGAGCTCCGCCGCGGACACCTGGGCGTCGCCGTGCAGGCGCAAGTAGTTCTTCGGAGGCATCACGCCCTCCTCGACCTCCTCGATGATCTTGCTGCTCCGCCGCCCGCGCTTCTCCGGCTCGTAGTTGCCCCAGTCCGAGAAGTTCAGCTCGTCCCGTCCCTCGTCGACGTCGTGCACCATCCACCACGAGACCGGCGCGACGTAGGCGTACCAGGGCCAGCGCGTCTCGTTCGAATGGCAGTCGAAGCAGGACCGCCGCAGGATCGCCGTCACTTCCGGCGGGGCATCGAGTCCGGCCGCCGTCGGCGGATTCGTGCGGCCGGCGGGCCAGAACTGGATCCCCACGAGCAGGATGCAGGCTCCCAAAGAAATCCGTCGCAGCGCGCGCTTCATCGGTCCTCGAGTGGTCATGCCGGGCGGGGAGGATACTCGCTTCCGGGGCCGCTCGGTTATGTTCGCCTCCGCAGACGACGTGAAGATCCTCTTCGTTAGCCACCGATACCCGCCCGAAGGCACGGCCGGCACCGAAACCTACACGGCCCAGCTTGCAGCCAGCCTCGTCCGGCGTGGGCACGAGGTCCACGTTTTCACGGCCAAGAAGGACGTCTCGCTCGACGATCTCACGCTCTCCACGCGCTCCGCGGGTGGCGTCGCGGTCCACGAGCTCGTGAACAACCTCTTCTACGACGACTTCCGGGAGACCTGGGACCACCCGCGCATCGAGGCGATCTTCGACGAGTTCCTCGCTCGCCTCGAACCGGACGTCGTTCACGTCCAGCACCTGCTCTACCTCTCCGTCGGCTGCGTCGAGGCCGCCGGGCGCCGCGATCTCCCGATCGTCTTCACGCTCCACGACTACTGGCTGCAGTGCCCGCGCTTCGGACAGCGGATCCACGGCGACGGGAGCCTGTGCGAGACGATCGACTTCGGGCGCTGCGGCACGTGCCTGCCGGGCTTCAAGTGGAAGCAGACCGACCAGGAGCGCCAGATGAGCGAGCGGGTGAAGCGCTGGCGAGAGAAGACGGGGTTCAACCTCACCCCGCTCGCCCGGAGCGCGGCGGGCGTGCTCCGCAAACCGGCGACGGGCTACGCGCATCCGCCCGCCGAGCACGCGCAGGTGATGGAGAAGGCGGCGAGGGTGCGCTCCGCCGAGCTCTTCGGCCGCATCGTCCCCTGTGTCGATCTCTTCCTGGCGCCGAGCCGGTTCCTGCGCGACCGCTTCCTGCACGAATGGGGCATCCACCCGACCAAGATCGAATTCCTGCGCTTCGGGGTCGATCTCGAGGCCTTCACCCGCGTGGAGCGCACGCGCACCGACAAGCTGCGCATCGGCTTCCTCGGCTCGATCATCTCCGTGAAGGGCCCGCAGCTCCTGCTCGAGGCCTGGGGCCGGATTCCGCGCGAATTGCGGGCCCGGGGGAGCCTCGTCCTGTACGGGCCTTCCCTGCACGAGCCCGAGTACGTCGCGCGCGTCGAGGCGAAGGCGCGCGAGGTGGGCGCGC
Source organism: Planctomycetota bacterium (assembly GCA_046155895.1). Lineage (GTDB taxonomy): Bacteria > Planctomycetota > UBA1135 > UBA1135 > DASYPQ01. Next base: position 1,585 of record JBJXFB010000057.1, read on the forward strand.
AGCTCCATGGACGCCTCGAGCGCGCCGAGGTCCCGCGCGTGCACGCCTCGCTCGACCTCCTCGTCGTCCCCAGCCTGTGGTTCGAGAACGCTCCGCTCGTCATCTACGAAGCGCTCGCGGCGGGCACTCCACTGCTCGTCGCCGATCTCGGCGGGATGGCGGAGCTCGTCGAGGAGGGCCGAGGCGGGTGGCGGTTCAAGAGCGGCGATGCGGACGATCTCGCGCGGCGGCTGTCGGCCCTTCTCGCCGATCGCTCGCCCCTCGATGAGATCGGTGGGGCGCGGCCCGAGATCCCGACTTTCGAGCAGCACGCCAGCGAGGTCGAGGCCCTCTACGTGGTCTTGAGCTGTGCGAAATCGTGAACGCACTCGATCGGCCGCGGCGATCCTGGCGGTCGTCCCCTGGCTCGCGGCCTGCGCCGGGAGCGGCCATCGGGCCGCGGAGGACCGGGCGGCGAGGATGGTGCCCGTCGCGGAGCTGCCCGAGCGCCAGCGCGAGGTCCTGGCGGCCTGGCGGCGCGGCGGCGCGGAGTGGGAAGCCGAACGCGCGCGCGTCGCGGCCGATCCCGAGCTCGCGCGCTTCTTCGTCGAGAACCTGATCGTCCTGATGGTCCGCGCCTTCGACGGCTCGGCGATCGCCACGGCCGCGAACCCCGACCGCCCCTTCGACCGAGCCCAGGCGGAGCTCGTGCGGTGGGAGGATCGTTCGACGGAAGTGCTCGTCGAACTGCTCGGCGTCCGCGACGGGATCGTCGCCTACCTCGCGGCCGACACGCTGAAGCGGATCGGCGGAGCCGCCGTCCGGCCCGCATCGGAGAAGCTCTCGTCGGAGGATCCCGAGCTCCGGCGGCGGGCCGCGGAGCTGCTCGGAGAGCTTCCGCCGTCCCGGGAGATCGAGGCGCGCGTCCTCGAGCAGCTCGGAGAGCGCGTCGAGCGGGACGAAGCCTGGATCGTGCGCGCCCAGGCCGCTCGTGCCCTCGGGTCGCGGGGCTCTCGGCTCGCGGCCAGGGGCCCCGCGGCGGCCGCCCTGACCCGCGCGCTGCGGGATCCCGAACCGGAAGTGGTGAAGAGCGCCGTTTCGGGCCTCGGCGTTCTCGGGGAGTTGAGCGCGGTTCCGCCGCTGATCCAGTGCCTGGAACGAGCCGCGCGCGACGGGGATCTGGCCCGAGTCCGGGCGGCGCAGGCGGCCCTGCGACGACTCCTGCGCGAGGAATCCGACCTCTCGCCCGACGATTGGTGGGAGCGCTGGCGGACCCGAGATTGAACTCGCGTTCCTCGCAGAGCAAAGTGCGGGACGGAGATCCCGATGGCCGAGTGGAAGTTCGCCCGACGACGCGACCGATGCAACACGTGCGGAAGCCCGTTCGAGGAGGGGACGCGCCACGTTTCGGCGCTCTCGCTCGCCAGCGAAGAGCTCTCGCGCGAGGATCTGTGTCTGGCCTGCTGGGAGAAGAGCGCGAGAGCGGGCGAGATCTTCTTCTGGTACACGCGCATGTGCGCGGAACGCCGCGGTTTGCGGCTCGATCTGCCCATGCTCGAAGCGCTCTTCCACCGGCTCGAGGGACGCACGGAAGAGGGGATGATCGAGCTGCGCTACGTCCTGTGCCTGCTGCTGATGCGGAAGAAGCGGCTCAAGCTCGTGCGGATCACGCGCGATCCGGCGGAGACGATGTCGGTTCGGCGGCCGCGACGCGACGAGCTGCTCCCGGTGCTCGTCCGTGACCTGACCGCCGAGCGCATCGAGGAGCTCCGGGGCGAGCTGGCGGAGATCTTCGACGGGGCCGAGGCGGCCCCGGCGGGATCGGAGGGCGGGGGCCTGCCGGAAGAGCTGCCGCCACCCCGGCCGAGGGAGCCCGTACACGCATCCCCTGGGGTGCAGCCGTGAGGAATCCCACAATCCCTGGTGGTCTGTCCTCGAGACCCAGGGCTCGCCAGATTTCTCTATCTCCCCATTGCCACCGGAAGAGTGGGGTGCACAATCACCCCGGTGGAGAGAAATGGCGGAGAGTGGGGGTCCAGCAGTGTTCTACGGTGACAGCTCGCACACCGTGGACGACAAGGGACGCGTCTTCGTTCCGAAGCGTTTCCAGGACGCGCTGACGCTGACGAAGGACGCCGCGCGCGTCGCCTATCTCTCGCGCGGACAGGACGCCTGCCTCTTCCTCTTCTCCGAGTCGGGCTTCCAGCGCGCGATCGCCGAGCTCGACACGCGCGTTTTCAACGGAGGCGATCTGCGCGCCGCCAAGCGCGTTTTCTTCGCGAACACCGTGAAGATCGAGCTCGACGCGTCGGGCCGCATCCTGATCCCGGAGAAGCTGCGCGCCGCCGCGCGCATCACGCGTGACGTCGTGATGGTGGGAGTCGGAGACCGCGCCGAGGTCTGGCAGCGGGAAGCATGGGAAGCGTACGAGGCCGCTCACCTGCCGAAGCTCGATCACATCGATCGAGCGATCTCCGGTGACAAGCCGAGCCAGAGCGAGCGAGGGCAGGGATGAGCACAAGACAACGCATGCAGGGCCTCGAGATCGGAGTCGAAATGACCGGGAATCGTGCGGGGATTCCGGGCGAAGGAGCCGCGCACGTCCCCGTGCTCGGCGGCCCGGTCGTCGAGATCTTCCGTGAAGGCCTCGAGTCATCACCGGGCGGCTGGATCGTCGACGCGACCGTCGGCCTCGGCGGTCACGCCGCGCTGCTGCTCGAGGCGATCCCCGAGGCGTTCGTCCTCGGCTTCGACCAGGACCCCGAGGCGCTCGAGATCGCGCGCCGGAACCTCTCGCGTTTCGGCAGCCGCGCCCGCGTGCGTCCAGGGCGGCTCTCGGAGCTCTCGCGCCTCGCGGCGAAGGAGGCGGGCGGCCCGATCGTC
>JBJXFB010000067.1:0-2680 GCA_046155895.1 Planctomycetota bacterium
CCCCCCCCGCCCCGAAGCCGGAGTTCCATTGGGGGCTCGAGGCCTCCTTCTAGGGTCCTTCCCCTCCGGCCGTAGAATCCGCGCGGCCTCGCCATGGTCGAAGACACGCTGGAGCACACGCGCATGACCCTCGGGGAGCACCTCGAGGAGCTGCGCAAGCGGGTCTTCCGCAGCGTCCTAGCCGTCGCGATCGCGTTCGGGCTCGCGTGGTGGCAGCAGGAGCCGATCCAGACGTGGATCCTGGGTCCGTGGAACCGCACGGTCCTGCAGATCAACGCCGAGCTCGTCGAGAAGGCGGAGGCCAAGCTCGCGGCTCATCCCGAGCTGAAGCGCTCGGATCTGTTCGAGTCGGACGATCCGGCCGATCAGCGGCTCAAGGACCGGATCGATCCGCGACTGTCCGCCTTCGCGATGGGGGACATGTTCTTCTTCGCCCTGAACATCGCGATCTACGTCGCGCTGTTCGCGGCGGGACCCTTCGTCCTCTGGCAGCTCTGGCAGTTCATCGCCGCGGGCCTCTACAGCCACGAGAAACGGCTCGTGCGCATCTACTTCCCGTTCAGCGTCGCCCTGTTCCTCTCCGGCGTCGCCTTCTGCTTCTATCTCGTCGTGCCGGTCGGGATGTACTTCCTTTCGACGACGGTCTCCCTGGAGAAGGCGGTGCCGCGCCTCGGGCTGGACCAGTACTTCACCTTCCTCTCGACGATGTGCCTCGCCATGGGCACCGTCTTCCAGCTCCCGATCATCATGATCTTCGCCTCGCGCATCGGTGTCGTCGATCCGCGCACGTACTCGAAGTACCGAGGCTACTTCCTCATCGGCGCCCTCTTCGTCGCCGCGATCCTCACGCCGGGCCCCGACGTCTACTCCCAGGTGCTCATGACGATCCCCATGCTCGTCCTCTACGAGGTCGGAGCGCTGATCGCGCGCTTCACCGCCAAGCCGAGGCGCAAGGCGTGAGCCCGGCGGTCGCCGCCGTCATCGCGACGGGCGACGAGCTCGTGAACGGGACCTCCGTCGACACGAATTCCGCGGCGATCGCCGGCCGGCTCCTCGAGCTCGGCCTGCGCGTCGAGCGCTTCGTCGTGCTCGGCGACGACGAGGCGAGGCTCGCGTCGACGCTCGTCGATCTCGGCGCGCGCTGCGCGGTCATCGTCGTCACCGGCGGCCTCGGTCCGACGCTCGACGACGTCACGCGCTCGGCGGCGGCCCGGGCGATGGGCGTGAGCCTCGAACGATCGGAGGAGAGCCTCGCGACGATCCGCGCCTGGTTCGAGAGCCACGGGCGGACCTTCGCGGCCTCGAACGAGCGCCAGGCCTGGTTTCCGCGCGGCGCGGAGGTCCTTCCCAACCCGAAGGGAACCGCACCCGGCTTCGCGTGCCGCGTCGGCGGCGCGCGCGTGTTCGCGCTTCCCGGTCCTCCAGGAGAGATGGCGCCGATGCTCGAGCACGAGGTCCTGCCGCGGATCCGCCGCGAAGTCCCGCGGCCGGGCGGCCTCGCGATCGGCCGCTTCTACCTCTTCGGGCTCTCGGAGGGCGTCTTCGCCGACCGCTCGGGACCGTGGATGGACCGCGAGGCGAATCCGCTGCTCGGCGTCACCGCCAAGCTCGGCGTGCTGTCGGCGACGCTCCTCGCGACCGGCGCGGACGACGGCGACGCCGCGGGGATCCTCGCCGCGCGCGCCGCCGAGTTCCGCTCGCGCTTCGCCGAGTGGATCTTCGGCGAGGACGAGCCCGACCTCGCGTTCGTCGTCGGGCGCGCGCTCCTCGCGAGGAAGATCCAAGTCGCGGTCGCCGAATCCTGCACCGGCGGCCTCGTTGCGGCGCGCCTCACGCGCGTGCCGGGGATCAGCGCGGTGTTCGACCGCGGCTACGTGACGTACTCCGATCGCGCGAAGACGGAGCTCCTCGGCGTCGACCCCGCTGTTCTCGCGCGCCACGGCGCGGTCTCCGGGGAGGTCGCCGCCGCGATGGCGCGTGGCGCGGCGGAACGCTCCGGCGCGCGCGTCGCGGTTGCGGTCACGGGCATCGCGGGGCCCGACGGCGGCACGGCGGAGAAGCCGGTGGGCCTCGTCTGGTTCGGCGTCCACGCGTTGGGCGCTACGCGCGTCGAGGAGCGCCGCTTCGTGGTCCGCGGCCGCGACGCGATCCGCGAATTCGCGGCCAATGCGGCCCTCGATCTGCTGCGGCGCGCCCTCCCGCGGGATTGACCCTCCCGCGCGGCGCGGCTATCCTCCTCGGCCTTCGTTACCCCGTGGTGTAATCGGTAACACAACAGGTTTTGGTCCTGTTATTCATGGTTCAAATCCATGCGGGGTAACCAGCCGTCCGTCACCAGATCCTCTCCGCGTGCAGCGTGCACGCGCCCATCTGGTCCTCGACGATCCCGGTGACGCACAGCGTCCCGAACTGGGCGAGGTGGCACCCGTCGCGATCGTAGACGTCGGGGAAGATCACGACCTCGGCCAGGCCGCTCTCGTCCTCGAGCGTCAGGAAACGCATCGTGCGGCCGTCCTGCGTGCGGACGTGCCGCGTCGCCGCGGGCCAGCCGCGCAGCGTGACGCGCCCGCCGCGGAAGCGGTCGAGGTCGCCGCAGGCGATCGAAGGAGCGGGAACGCGCGCGAAATACGGAACCTGGTTCGTTTTCTCGCACCGGGCCGGGAAGCCGCCGGGCAACGCG
>JBJXFB010000073.1:0-2659 GCA_046155895.1 Planctomycetota bacterium
GACCCGGCTCGAGGTGCGAGAAAACGAACCTGGTTCAGTATTTCTCGCCCGTGAAGTAGACGCCCATCGCGAGCGCCTGGGCGCCCTTCTTGCGCTTCAGGATCCCGTCGAGGAACCGGAACGGCCAGAAAAGGCACGAGAGCGCCGCGAAGCAGCCGAAGGAGGCCGCCCGTGCGGGGCGGCTCTCCCCCTCGAGCCAGAGCGAGCACCAGCGCGCGGTCGTGTTCAGGAGCGTCACGGTCGGGCCGATGTGAGCCCCCTTCTTCAGGGACCGGAACCCCTGGGCCTGCATCTCGAGATCGAGCCCCTCGACGGTCAGGCGCCGGCAATCGATCGGATCGGCGTGGTACTGCTCGAGGAAGGGCACCTCGACGTGGACCAGGCCTCCTTTTCGCAGCACGCGGTGGATCTCGGCGATCACGGCGCGCTCGTCGGCGACGTGCTCGAAGAGGCCGGTCGCGAAGACGAGGTCCAGCGAGCCGTCCCGGAAGGGGAGGCGGTGGACGTCCCCCACGACGTCGGTCCCCGGCCCGGCGGCGAAGTCGAGGGTGACCGTCCCGGGCGAGATCCTCCGTCCGCCGGCGCCCAGGTCCACGATCCGGGCCGGCGCCTCTCCACGGGAGAGGGCGCGCGCGAGGGCCAGGCTGACCTGCTCGTCGCACTGCCAAGTGAGGCTCGGGATCAGCCGATAGATCCCCCGCGGTCCGTAGGGCATAGGGTGACTCGCCTCGGGGGACTTATACCGGGTTGCGAGCCGCGGATCTCGCCGGAGCCGGGGAGACTCTTGCGCGCACCCGGTCCGAAAGGCGATCCTGTCGTTTTGCGCACGATCGAGTTCGCGAGAGCTCGGCGGACACGCACAGGGACGAGCGGCGAAAAGACACCATGGCGATCCAGACCGAAGGGCTCAAGGCCCTCGAAACCGCGCAGCTCGAGTGCGACGGCAAGCGCGCGAGCCTGCCCGTCCTCCGCGGCACCGAGGACGAGGTGGCCGTCGACATCAGCAAGCTCCGCGGCGCGACCGGGATGATCACCTTCGACCCCGGCTACGGGAACACCGGGGCCTGCCGAAGCGCGATCACCTACATCGACGGCGAGGCGGGCATCCTGCGCTACCGCGGATACCCGATCGAGGAGCTGGCCGAGAAGAGTTCCTTCCTCGAGGTCGCCTGGCTCCTGATCCACGGCGAGCTGCCCCCGCGCGCCGAGCTCTCGAGCTTCACGCGCGAGATCACGCGGCACACGATGCTGCACGAGGACTTCCAGCGCTTCTTCGGCGCGCTGCCGAAGGACGCGCACCCGATGCCCGTGTGCGCGGCGACGGTCGGGGCCCTGGCGACCTACTACCAGGAGCAGGAGAACGAGCGCGCGCTCCAGATCGCGATCGTCCGCCTGCTGGCGAAGATGCCGACGATCGCGGCCTGGTCGTACAAGCACTCGATCGGGCAGCCCTTCATGTACCCCAGGAACCACCTCGACTACGCGTCGAACTTCCTGCACATGATGTTCGCGACGCCGTGCGAGGAGTACATGGTGGATCCGGTCGTCGCCAAGGCGATCGATCTACTCCTCATCCTGCACGCCGACCACGAACAGAACTGTTCTACCTCGACCGTGCGCATGGTCGGCAGCTCGCAGGCCAACCTGTTCGCGGCGATCTCGGCCGGGATCGGCGCGCTGTGGGGCCCGCTCCACGGCGGAGCGAACCAGAAGGTCATCGAGATGCTCGAGACCATCGCCCGGGAGGAGGGCTCGGCCGACCGCTTCCTCGCGCGCGCGAAGGACCGCAACGACACGACGCGGCTGATGGGTTTCGGGCACCGGATCTACAGGAGCTACGACCCGCGCGCCGCGGTGCTCAAGAAGACCTGCGCCGAGGTGATCGCCAAGCTCGGCACGTCGAGCAAGCTGCTCGAGATCGCGATGCGCCTCGAGGAGATCGCGCTCAAGGACGAGTACTTCGTCAGCCGCAAGCTGTATCCGAACGTCGACTTCTACTCGGGCGTCATCTACCAGGCGCTCTCGATCCCGACGAACATGTTCACGGTCATGTTCGCGATCGGCCGCCTGCCCGGATGGATCGCGCACTTCCTCGAGATGCGCCGCGACCCCGAGTTCCGCATCGGGCGGCCGCGCCAGATCTACACGGGGGCGAGGAAGCGCCCCTACGTGTCGATCGACAAGCGCGGATGACCATGCCGGGGGGCCTGGCGTTCCACGTCGCGTTCCCCGTCCTCGACCTGGCTTCGACGCGGGCCTTCTACGGCGGTCTGCTCGGCTGCCGCGAGGGCCGCAGCGCGGAGGACTGGGTCGATTTCGACTTCTTCGGGCACCAGATCTCGGCGCACCTCATGCCGGAGGCCTGCCGCGCCAGCGAGGCGCACGACGTCGACGGGGACGACGTCCCCGTGCGCCACTTCGGCCTCGTGCTCGAGTGGAAGGCCTGGCACGCGCTGCGCGACCGGCTCGTGAAGAGCGGAGTCGGGTTCCGCATCGAGCCCCACCTGCGTTTCGAGGGTGGTCCCGGCGAGCAGGCCACGATGTTCCTGGTCGACCCGAGCGGCAACGCGCTCGAGTTCAAGGCGTTCCAGGATCCTGCCCGTCTATTCGCGAAGTACTGAACCAGGTTCATTTTCTCGCACTTCGAGCCGGGGGGGGG
>JBJXFB010000076.1:0-20569 GCA_046155895.1 Planctomycetota bacterium
GCCCCCCCCCGACGGCGGAGTCGCGAGGCCGCGCTAGGCGGCCGAGCTTGCGGTGGCGAGTTGCTGCTCTGCTGCCGTTGCGGTCGCGTGCGTCCCGCGAGCGATCGTTCGCGTTCGCGAACGGCAAGCACCCCGACACAGGCAACCGAACGACGGCGCCAGTGACCGGCGCCGTCGGACTCCGCCTTCGGGGCGGGCCGAGTCCGGCCCGCCCCGAAGGCGGAGTTCAAGGGAAGACTCGACTCTCGGCGGCTGGTACTTTTTTGCTCGATGCGCATCCTCGTCCGTCCGCCCGACATCCCCGACGACCCGAATGCGCCCGCGCCCGAGCGCGCGGCCCCCCTCGGTCTCGGCGTCCGCGTCTGGCTCATCCGGCACGCGGAAGTCCACGACGACTGGCAGGACAAGGCCTACGGGAACCTCGACGTCCCCCTCTCCCCCACCGGCGAGCGCAAGACGCTCGACCTCGCGGCGTCGTTCGCTCGCACTCCACTCGCCCGCGTCGCGAGCTCGGATCTCTCCCGCGCTTTGCTTCTCGGAAAGAACCTGTCGGCAACCACTTCCGCCCCTCTCACCGTCGACCCGCGCCTGCGCGAGGTCTGGCGCGGCGACTGGCAGGGCCTCTCACGCGCCGATTTCCGCGCGCGCTGGGAGAGCGAGCGCGAAGCCTTCGCGGCCGATCCCTGGAACTGGAAGGGGCACGGGGGCGAGAGCGACGCGGAGATCTTCGCTCGCGCCTGGGCCGTCCTCGTCGAAACCGCGCGCGCCGCAAGGGACGCGGAGAGCCCGACGATCGCCCTCGCGACCCACTACAACGTCATCCGCGCCCTCGTGACGCGCGCCGTCGGCCTGCGGCCCAGCCAGAGCTTCTCCTTCCGCAACGACACCGCCCGCGCCTCGCTCCTCGTCGACGAGCCGGGGGGCTGGGTCCTCGCGCGCGCCAACGTCGCTTCGCCCGACGTCTGACCGCGCCGGCTAGGGCGCGTCGAGCCCTTCGCCGAGCAGTCCGCGCTTCTCGAGTTCCGCGAGGAGCGCCGGATCGAATGTCTCGCGCTCGCCCGGGCCCGCCTGCAGCACCGCGCGCGCCTTCTCGATCCACCCGTAGTGCTCGCGGCCGGCCTGCGAGAGCCGCGCCCTCGCCTGTGCGTCCTGCGCCGTTCTTCCGAGGTGACCGGCGACGATGCGCTCCGTGCTCCGATCGTGCAGGAACTGCCGCACGTCTCCGCGGTGATCGAGATCGTCCCCGTACCACGAGCGCGAGAGCGGGGACACGGCCTCCTGTTCGAGGCCGCCCGGAGAGCTCTCCTCGTAGCAGAAGCGCTCGTCGATCGCCGCGAACCCCGACTGCAAGCCGCCCGCGGCGAACACGGGACCGCCTCCACCATCGCTCTCGCCGCGGAACAGGCCGGCCAGGGAGACGCCGCCCATGCTCTTTCCACCCGCAACGCCGTGGAGATCGAGCAGCGTCGGAGCCAGGTCGACCAGGCTGGCCAAGCGGCTCATCCTCCGGCCCGGGAACTCCGCGACGGCGACACCCGCGAGCCCGGACCCCGGCCTGACGATCCAGGGCACGCGGAGATCGCAGTCCGAGAAAGTCCCCGTCTCCGCGATCACGCCCGACTCCCCGAGCCCGACCCCGTGCGATCCGACGACGACGACCGTCGTCGCGTCCCAGCGCCCGCTCCGCCGCAGCTTCTCGAACAGGTGCCCGAGGTTCTGATCGAGATTGCAGAGGGCGCCGTCGTAGCGCGCCTCGAGCTGGCCGATCGACCTCGATCCGCCGTCCCACCTCCCGCGCGGCAACGCGAAGTACACGCGCTCGTCCTCCGCGATCGGCGGGACGGCCGAGAGCTCGGGCCGGGGCTCGAAGAACGTGTCCCACTTCTGATCGGGCCGCAGCCACAAGCGCTCGAGATCGTCGAACTGCACGTACGCGAACCAGTCCTCCGACCGGCCGAGCCCCGCGAGCCAGTTCAGGAACCTGGCGCTGACTCCGCCAAAGCCCCTCTCGCCCTCGTCGCCTTCGCTCGTGGTCTGGTATCCGCTGAATCTCTGGAACCCCGCGCCGAATCCGCACACCGGAGAGATGGCGGGGTGGTCCACGAAAGCCGCGGTCGCATACCCCTGTGCGAGGAACGCGCGCGGAAGGCGCGGCAGCTCGTCCGGCAGATACCAGTCCGTCGCCGCCGTGCCGCGCGACGGCGCGTCGATCGGGATCCGCCGCGAGAGCATCGGATCGCAGCCCGAGAGGATGGCGGCGTGCGACGCCAGCGCCTCCGGCGACGGCGTGTACGCCGAAGCGAAGCTCGTGCCCCCCGCCGCGAGCGCGTCGAGGTAGGGGGTCGTCTTGCGGTCGTAGCCGAGATGACTGACGTGGTCGGCCCGCAGCGCGTCCACGACGATCACGAGGACCCCTCGGCCAGTCCCTCCGGTCGTGTTCGGCCGCGGCCCGCAGGCCTGCGCGAGCAGCGCCAGGCCGATCAGCGCGGCGGCGGGCAAATCGGTCGATCGCATGGCCGCGGCAGAGGATCGCGCCCGGAGGGGGCCGGAGCAAGCGCGAGCCGCTAGCGACGCAAGGCGAACGCCGCTCCGCTCTCGATCCAGCCGGCCGTGCCGTCCTCGGCGACGACCTTGACCCAGCCGGGCAGCTCGTCGGTGCGCAAGAGCTCCGCGCCCGCCGGCGCGTTCGCGACGACCGCCGCGTCCGGCCGGGGCTCGCTGTGGACGCCGGTGCCGCCCTCCTCGGCCGCGATGACCAGGATCGTGTCGCGTGCGGCGCGGCCGCGGTGGATGACCCAGGGAACGAGGCCGGCGAGCGCGAGGAACGTGGCGGCGACCGAGAGTCTGCGGAAGAGGCGGCCGCCGCGTAGGGCCTCCGCCGCGAGCAGGACGGCCCACAAGGCGGCGCCGGCGAGCGCGAGCCACTCGCTCTCCGCCAGCGTGATCGACGTCACGAGGCGCCACATCGTCGCGCCCAGGTCGCCGCGGTCGGCGGGCTCGAGTTTCGCCGTGCGCCGGGCGTGCTCGAGGTTCGTCCAGGTGTCGGAGTCGCGCGGGCGCAGGCGCAGCGACGCCGTGTACCAGCCGACGGCCTCCAGCGGCTCGTCCGATCGGAACGAGGCGTTCCCGAGATCGTAGAGGATCCGCGCGCGCTCGCGCGAGGGTAGCGGCGATCCCGACTCGTCCTTCCCGCTCTCGAGCGCGGCGATCCAGAGGCTCTTGGCGGATTCGTGGTTCCCGCGCCTGTAGGCGTCGATCGCGGCCTGGTCGACGCCGGGAGTACTCGCGCATGCCAGGAGGATCGCGGCGAGCATCACAGTCCGCCTCCCGCGACGCGGTCTGCGACCCGCTCGATCTCGCGCGCGTCGATCGGCGCGTCTCCGCGAGCCCAGGCCCGCTCGTCCAACGTGGCCAGGAGCTCGGCGAGCGCGCGTGCGTGCTCGTCGGACAGCGTGGCGACCGCCCCGCCCCCGCGCGCGTTCCGCTCCAACAGTCCGTGCGCCCACCGGACGGCGTCGCGCCCCACCCAGGCCTGCGCGGGCTCGCCGGTCCGCGCGGCGAGGAAGCGCTGGAGCGCGCGCGCCTGATCGCTGGCGGTCCTCGCGCCCGCGAGATCGCGTCTCAACACGCGCTTCGCCGCCCGCCGCGCGCGCGAGATCGGAGCGTCGGGGTCGGCTCGGCGGCGGACCGCCGTGCGCAGCCCGAGCCACAGGAGCGGGATCGCGGCGAACACCGCTCCGATCGTCCCGCCACCCGGCCGCGGGAGATCGCCTTCACGCGAGGGCTCGGTCTGGATGTCGGCGAGGTCGAAGCTCTTCTCGGGCCGCGAGACTTCCTCCGTGAGGCCCGAGGCGTTCTCGAGCGGCCGCACGCGGATCGGGATCTCGTCCGTCGACACCGTCACGTACGCCTTCCGGGCCGGGTCGTAGACCGAGAGCGGCAAGGGAGGGATCGCCCTCACCGCCTCCGACTTCGGCGCGATGTCGTAGGTCGCGACGCGGCGCTCCGGCGTCTTGCGCTCGGTCGTGCCGAACAGGTGGAAGCCCGCGAAGGCGTCGATGCGCGAGGGATCGGGCACGTCGAAGAACTCGAGGTTGCCGTCGCCGGTCCACTCGACGCTGAGCTTGATCGAATCGCCCGCGTCGACGTCGAAGCGGTCGACGGTCGCCCGCGCGGACAGCGTGCCCACCGCTCCGGTGTACTCGAGCGGACGACCCGCCTCGGGGAGCTCGAGGACCTCGATCGTGAACTCGGGGAAGCGCTTGTAGTACGTCTGCTTCTCCGCCGGGCCCATGTCGAAGATCCCGCCGCGCGTGACCTGGCCGAACTCGAGGTGGCTGGTCGGGAAATGGAGCGGGCCGGAGCGCGTCGCGAGGTAGCGCTTGCGGATGCGCAGGGCGAGCATCGTGCGGTTGCCTTCGACCACGGACGGGATGCGCTCGGCCGTCGTGGTGCCTCGCGAGTTCAGCACCACGGGCCCGACGCTCGCCGCGCCCGACGCGGGAGGCGGAGCGTCGAGCTCCAGGATTCCCGGGAGCTGATCGAGCCAGGGCAGCGACAGGTTGAAGTAGTTGATCTGCGAGCCGATCTCCCCGAGCGCGCCGTCGTAACCGAAGACGAGATCGAGCGTGAAAGGCTGCCCCTCGACCACTTCCTCGGGCACGTCGATCCGCAGGTACCCCAGGTCCTCCCCCTGCATGTCCTGGACGACCTTGAGGGCGAGCTCGGGAGTCGCCAGCGTCCGGCCCCGGACGTCGACCTGGATCGCCGGGATCGTGAAGTTGCCCGTCCGCAGCGGACGGACCGGAACGTCCCAGCTCACCTTGACGACTTCGGTGCGCCGTCGGCCGTCCCACATCGTCTGGAAGCTGCTCCCCATGGGACCGACCGGCCCGAGCCGCAGCCCGTCGACGGCGGGGAGAGCCCCGAGCGCAGCCTCCCGCGTGCCTTCGACCTCGACGACCAGCGAGATTTCCGAGCCCAGGCGGGCGACGCCGGTCGAGAGGCGCGCGCGGACGATGGGCGCGGATCCCGACTGCGCGGTCGCGCCGGCCGCCAGCGTGATCGCGAGGAAGAGCCAGGCCGTGATTCGAAGCAGACGATCCATCACCAGTCCTTCTTCACCCGGACGCGCTGCGCAGCGCGGAGCTGCTCCAGGAGCTTCTTCCCCTCTTCCTCGCGGCTCTTGAGGATGTCGAGGAGGCGCATGACCTCCTCGCGGGTCAGCTGCTGTTCTTCCTTCGCGGGCTTCGGCTCGGCGTCCTTCTCGGGCTCGTCGGGCTTCTGCTCGTCCTCCTTCGGATCCTCGGGCTTCTGCTCGTCGGGCTTCTCCTCGTCCGGCTTCGGCTGCTCGTCGGGCTTCTTTTCCGAGTCCTTCTTCTCTTCGTCTTTCGACTGCTCGTCCTGGTTCGGATCCTGCTCGTCCTTCTTCTGCTGGTCCTTCTGCTCCTGCTCCTGCTTCTTCTTCTCCTCCTCGCGCTTCTTCTCGATCTCGGAGAGCTCGCGCAGCCGGCGCTGCGTGAGCTCGAGGTTCGCGCGGGTGTCGGCGTCGGAGGCTGCCAGCTTCAGGCGGTCGACGAAGCGCTCGCGCGCCTGCAGGTAGGCCGTCCGCGCGAGGAAGAGAGGATCGGGCGCGGGCGGTTCCGCGCCGGGCGGGCCGGCCGGAGCCGCGGGTGTCGGGGCCGCGCCCGAGATCTCGGGGATCTTCGCGCGGTGCGCTTCGCCTTCGGCGAGCCAGGTCCACGCGGCGTCGTACGTCGCGTCGAGACGCAACTCGCCCGGTCCCGCCAGCGAGCGCGCGCGCTCGAACGCCTCGACGGCCGCCAGTCGCTGTCCGTCCTCCGACCCGGCCAGCAGGACGCCGCGCGCGTGGTGGATCGTCGCGCGCTCGGCGTCGGAGAGGCTCGCGACTCCGAAGGCGGCGAGGAGCGGCCCCGCGGTTTCGACGGCGGTCCTCCTCCACCCCGGCCGCGCCGTCGCGTCCTCGCGCCACTTCGCGGAACGCGTCGGCACGAGCAGCTGCTCGGTGAGCGCGAGCGCCTCGGCGGTCCCCCCCGACTCGGAGAGGCGCTTCACCTGGGCGAGCCCTTCCGCCAGCGACCCGGTCCAGGGCTCGACGGCGGGAGCGGGCGGATCCTGGGGCGCCTGCAGGAGCGCGACGAGAAGGAGAAGCTTCACGCCGCCTCCTTCCGCGCGCGCTTGGCCGCGGCCGCGGCAGCCTTCCGCTCGCCCGGCCGCCGTTCGCGGAGCGCGGCTTCGCCGAGCAGGCAGGCCGCAGCGAGGACGAGGGGCCACTGGTAGCGATCGTGCGGGATGCGCTCCTTCCCGGCCAGGAGCTCGCGCCCCTCGAGCTTCGAGATCCGCTTCTCGTACAGCTCCTGCAGCGGAACCGCGGACGCGTCGGCGCGCAGGTACGCGCCGTCCGTCGCATCCGCGATGGCCTGGAGTCCTCCTCCGTCCATCCGCGAGACGACTTCCTTGCCCGACTCGTCCCTCACGAAGCCGCGCGCGCCGTCGGGAATCTTCCCGCCCTCGGGCGTGCCCATCCCGACGAGGTAGACCCGGATGCCGCGCCGCTTGGCCTCGCTGGCGACCTCGAGGCCGCGACCTTCGAGGTCCTCGCCGTCCGTCAGCACGATGACCGCCTCGTGCGCGCCCGTGCGCTCGTCGAAGAGCGTGAGCGCGTGCTCGAGGGCCGCGCCGATGTCCGTGCCGCCCCGCAAGTTGTCTTCGGGATTCATCGCAGCGACGAACAGGGCGAGCGTCGCGCGGTCGTGCGACAGCGGCGCGACCTCGCGCACGTCGCCGGCGAAGGCCAGGATCGCGGCGCGGTCGCCCTGGAGGCGCTCGAGCAGGCCCGTGACCTCGCGGCGCGCGCGCGTCAGCCGATCGGGCTTCAGGTCCTGAACGAGCATGCTGCGCGACGTGTCGATGCAGATCACGAGGTCGAGCCCGCGCCGGCGCACCTCGCGCAGCGTGTAGCCGCGCACCGGGCCGACGAGCGCCAGCCCCAGGAGCAGCGCGCCCGCGGCGGCGAGCACCACGCGGAAGCGCGCGCGGTTCTCGGAGAAGCGCGGGAAGAACCGAGGCAGCTGCTCGGGTGCGACGAGCCGCGCCCGTCCGCGCGCGCGCCATCGCAGGCCGAGGAAGCCGACGAGGAGCACGAGCGGCCCGGAGAGGACCGCCGCGAGGAACACAGGCCGCAGGAGGTCGAAACCGAGCCAGCTCGTCACGGAAGCCTCCGCAGGACGGTCGTCCCGAGCAGCCAGGCGAGGACGTGGGCGAGAAGCGCCGGGACCAGCCACGCCAGGTACAGGTCGTAGGTCTCGCTCCAGCGCTTCTCGACACGCTTCGTGCGCTCGAGCTTCTCGATCTCGGCGTAGATCTGCTCGAGCTCCTTGCGGTCGCGCGCGTGGAAGAACCGCCCGCCGGTCTTCTCGGCGATCGCCTCGAGGTCCGTCGTGTCGATCGGGCGGTTCGTGCGACGCAGGTTCCCGAACACGTCGTACGAGAAGACGTAGCGGCCGGCGAAGACGGTGTAGACCTTGATCTTCTCCTTCGCGGCGAGATCGGCCGCGTCGAGCGGCGTGATCAGGTCGATGTTGTTCTCGCCGTCGGTGAGGAGGACGACGATCCGCGACTTCGCCGGCACCTCGCGCAGGACGGCGACGGCCTTCGCGAGGCCGACGCCGATGCCCGTGCCGTCCTCGGCACGGTTCTCGACCGGCTTCAGGCTCGCGAGGAACCCCGTGATCGCGTCGACGTCGAGCGTGAACGGGCACAGGAGGCGCGGGTAGGCCGCGAACGTGATCAGCGCGATGTTGTCGGCCGCGCCCTCCCGGTCGCTCATCCGCCGCACGGCGAAGTCGCTCACGACCTCCTGGACGACCCGGAGGCGGTTCTTGCCCTCCTCGAGGTCCTCGTAGCGCATCGATCCGGAGCAGTCGATCACGAGCGCGATGTCGACGCCTTCGGTCTCCGTGCTCGTCTCGACGCTCCCCCGCAGCGGACGCGCGAGCGCGATCGAGACGAGGACGATCGCCACGGCCGAGAGTGCGGCGGGGATCCACGCCAGACGCTGCGGGATCGAGCGCGGCGCTCCCGGCGACGAGAGGGAAGGCACGCGTCCGCGCTCGCGCCCCCGCCGCGATCGTCCCCAGAGGAGCGCGAGGATCCCGACCGGCGCGAGCAGGAGGAACCACGGATCGGCGAGGGAATAAGCCCCCCACAGCTTGAAGCGCTCGTCCGCGGCGCTCTTGACGGCCTGCGCGGCGGGCTCGGCCGCCTGGAGGAGGAAGAGCGGGATCAAGCGGCCTTCTCCCTTGTCGGTCGCGCTTCCGCGAGAGCCTCGAGCGCGTTCCTCGCGTCGGCGAGCAGCGCTTCGAGCGCGAAGCGCGTCGGCGCGTGGAGCGCGTACTTGACCCGCTCGGCGTCGCGCAGGATGCGCGCGATCGTGGTGCGCGCGCCGAGCGGCAGCCGCTCGTCCGCCTCGCGCAGCGCGGCCCAGTCGGGATCGACGAGCGCGGCGCGGTCCTCGCCGAGAAGCCGGTCGCTGGATTCGCGCAGGAGGCGCGTCAGCGCGTAGATCGTCTTGCGACCGGACTCGGGATCCTCCTGGATCTGCCGCGAGAGCTCGGCGAGGCGCTCGAGCGGCGCCGGGAGCGCGACGGCGGGAGGCCTCTTCCGCGACCGGATGCGGATCCAGAGGAAGAGGGCCGCGCCGAGGAGTGCGAGCGCCGCCAGCCAAAGCCAGAACCCGCGCCCCGAGACGTGCTCGGGCGCCTCGTGGAATCCGCGGATCGGGCGCGGAGCGTCCTCGCCGGCCTCCAGCGCCGAGCGCACGGCCAGCGTGGAGGATTCGACCTCGATCGATCGCGCCACGCCGTTCGATTCGACCTGGACCGCGAACGCGGGCAGCGCCCGGTCTCCCGGTTCGAGGGAAAGGACACTCCAGGTCGCGCGAGTGATCTCCTGCCCCCCGACGACTCGGCGGGGCTCGAGCAGGACCCAGCCGTCGTCGGGGATCGGATCGGTCTCGGGCAGGCGGACCGCAGCGCCGGCGGGGTGCTCGACCTCGAGGATCCAGAGGACCGGCTCGCCGACCTGCGCCTCGGCGGGCTCGGTGCGCAGGCGCGCGGTGATCTCCGCGAGCACGAGCATGGCCGCTCCGATCATCGCGCGACTCCGTGCTGCAAGCCGCGGCGGCGGAAGAACGCGAGGATCGGCTCGCCCAGGTCACGCGTCGTGTCGAGCTCGATCTTCTCGACGCGCGCGCGGTTGAGCCCGGCGTGGAGCTCGGCTCGCCGCCGCGCGGCGCCCTCGCGCCAGAGGTCCCGCACGCGTTTCGATCGCGTGTCGAGCTCGAGCTCGCCGCGCGTCTCGATCTCCTGGAGCCCGATGACCCCCGCGGCGGGCAGCTCGACCTCGAAGGGATCGACGACGTGGACCGCGATGACGTCGTGGCGGCGATTCAGCTTCGCCAGCAGATCGATCCACGGCCGCGGCCCCGAGTCCCGCGGGGACGGATCCAGGAAGTCGCTGACGAGGAAAACGATCGAGCGCCGGCGCAGGGCGCGCAGCTGGTGCTCCAGGACGGCCCCGAAATCACTCCCCCCTTCCGTCGGCGCCGCCGCGATGATCTCGCGCACGACGCGCAGCACGTGCTGCCCGCCCTTGCGCGGCGTCACGTGCAGGCCGGGCTCGTCGCCGAAGAGCACGAGACCCACGCGGTCCTGGTGGCGCATCGCGACGAACGAGATCAGGGCGCAGAACTGCGCGGCGGTCTCGCGCTTCGTCCAGTGCCCGCTCCCGAAGTCCATCGAGCGGCTGGTGTCGACGATCAGATTGATCGTGAGCTCGCGCTCCTCGGCGTAGGTCTTCACGAACGCGTCGCCCGTGCGCGCCGTGACGTTCCAGTCGATGCGGCGGACCTCGTCGCCGGGCTGGTAGGCGCGCACCTCGCTGAACTCGAGGCCCGAGCCGCGGAAGGTGCTGCGGTAGCCTCCCGACAGGGCCGTGTTCACGAGCCGGTGCGTGCGGATCTTGATCTGGCGCACGCGCGCCATCAGTTCGGGGGCGAGCAGCGCCGAGCGTTCCGCGGCGGGATCCATCGCTCAGGGAACCGGAACGGTCTCGAGAACGCGCGCGACGAGCGCGTCGGCGGAGAGGCCTTCGGCCTCGGCCTCGTAGGTCGGCACGACGCGGTGCCGGAGGACCTCCATCGCCATGGCCTTGATGTCGCCCGGCGTGACGTAGCCGCGCCCGGCCAGGAAGGCGTGCGCGCGCGAGGTGAGGGCCAGCCAGATCGTCGCTCGCGGGCTCGCGCCGTACTGGATGCGGCCGTGGAGCTCCTTGAGCCCGTGCATCTTGGGGTCGCGCGTCGCCTGCACGAGCGCGACGATGTACTCCGCCAGGCGCTTGTCGAGGACGACGCGGTCGATGACGTCGCGCGACGCGAGGACCTGCTCGAGCGAGACCACGGGACGCACGTCGGTCTTCGGATGCGTGCTCGCCATGCGGTCGAGGATCGCGAGCTCCTCGTCGCGCTTGGGATAGCGCACGACGACCTTGAGCGCGAAGCGGTCGAGCTGCGCCTCGGGGAGCGGATAGGTCCCCTCCTGCTCGATCGGATTCTGCGTGGCGAGGACGATGAAGGGCTTGGGGAGCGGATGGCTCGTCCCGCCGATCGAGACCTGCCGCTCCTGCATCGCCTCGAGCAGGGCCGACTGCACCTTGGCGGGCGCGCGGTTCACCTCGTCGGCCAGCACGAAGTTCGCGAAGATCGGGCCCTTGCGCACGGCGAAAGTCGCCTCGCGCGCGTTGTAGATCTCGGTGCCGACGAGGTCGCTCGGAAGGAGGTCGGGCGTGAACTGGAGCCGCGCGAAGCTCCCGCGGACTCCCTTGGCGAGGCTCGAGACGGCGAGGGTCTTCGCGAGGCCGGGCACGCCCTCGAGCAGGATGTGGCCGCCGGTCAGCACCCCGATGAGGAGCCCCTCGACGAGCTCCCCTTGGCCGACGATGACGTCCGCGAGCGCGGTGCGGAGGTCGACCACCCAGGCCGCGGCGCGCTCGACTTCCTCGCTCTCGGGCACGGTCTTCGTCGTGGTCGTCATCGGGGATCGGGATTCCTGGGGGAGACGGGAACGGGGGGGCCGTGCTACGGAGCCGGGGCCGCCGCTGTTGGGCGACTCATCCTAGCGGCGGCGCCCCCTCGGCAAACGAAACGGCGCCGCAACCGCGGCGCCGCTTCGAAAGACTCCTGTCCGGCCGGGGCCGGACTCTCCTACCAGACGATCGCGACGGAGTTCGAGCTGTTGAAGCCCAGGCCCGTGCAGAAGTTCGGGTTCGGGTCCCGGTAGTACGCCAGGTAGAACTTCGTCTGGCCCGGGAGGATCGGGTGGTTCAGCGCGGCCGAACGCGCCGTGATCGACAGATCGGCTCCCTGCGGCGCGGACACCGTGCCTCCGACCGCGTTGCGGTTGTAGAGGCGCTTCAGCACCCCGCCGACGCAGCGCAGACCGTTCCCGTAGTTCACGGCGGCGATCGATTGGCTGCCTTGCAGGAAGATCGTGAGGGCGGAGGGAAGCTCGTTCGAGGACGTGAGGACGACCGTGTCGGGGTTCGTCGTGCCCATCGCGAGCAGGTGGGCGCCACCGGTCGCGAGCCCGTTGTCGCACCCATTGCCGACCTGCCCCTGGTTGAAGCACGGGCAGAACGCCCCCGAGCCGTCGCCGAAGCAGTACTTCGTGCCGATCTCGCCGTCGTCGCAGTCGAGCCTCGAGACGAGCAGGCCGTCGACTCCAGCTTCCACGATGCTCTGCGTCCCGCCGTCATTGGCGGTGAAGCGGATCTTCATCGATGCGGTCAGAGTGAGTCCCAGGCCCGTGATCGTCGATGAGGGGATGGTGTTCGTCCGCCAGCTGCCTCCGCCGTCCGTCGTGTGCGTGGCGACCGTTGTCCAAGCCCCCCCTCCACCGGCCGAATTCATCTCGACCAGCAGGCGGTCGGCGCCGTCCTCGTTGGTGAGCCGGAGATAGTAGAAATAGCTGAGGTCTGCGCCGCCGGTCATGTCGAAGTTGGGCGACGTCAGCGTCACGGATCCGTTGTCGACGTCCGAGTTCGAGTCGGAGTTCTCGGTGACGTAGCACGAGCCGCTGCCGTCGCCGTCGGAGTTCGGATCGTACAACGAGCCCGAACCGACCACGGGCACGCCCCGCTCCCAGGCCCCCGTCGTGGCGCCCGCAACGGAGGTCGTCCAGCCCTGGTCCGTCTCGAAATCGTCGTCCAATACGACCGTGGTGCCGGTGAAGACGTCCGCGGAGAAGAAGCTCGCCGGCGCGCCCTGCGGGTTGACGGCCGAGCCCTGGTTCGTGGCCGTGCTGACGTAGTAGCGGAACTCATCGAAGCAGTCACCGGCCGGCAACGTCGCGTTGTAGTGGTTCGGCGAGGTTTGGCTCATCGCGATCGAGCTGAAGCCGCCGCCGTTGATCGAGACGTGCAGGGTCCCCGTGCCCGCGGTCGGCTGGAGACTGCCGATGCCCGCGACCTCCACCTGGAAGGTGGTCGGTTGGCTCGGCGCCAGCTGGGTCGGACGGCCGTTCGGGTAGGTGAAGAGGATGGGCGCGTCGAAGGCCTCCACGACGCCGTCGCTCGTGCTGCCCGAAGGAGAGCTGGCGGAGTAGCCGCAGCCGCGCCGCGCGAACGCGGTCCACAGGTCGTCCAGGTTCGCGCCGCCGTTCATCACCAGGTCCGACTGCAGGATGCTGTCGCGAGCCTGGAGGAAGTTCGGCGTGCCCGGATCGAGCTTCATGCCGTCCGTCACGAGCTGCATGATCAGGTCGTTGCCGGCGAAGCCGTGGGTGACCCACAGGTTCTCGCGGGCCTCGAGCAGCATGTTGCACCACACCTCGCCGACGTTGTGCACCTCGTTCGCGGTGTTGCCGAAGATCGTGTTGCGAGGCACCGCGGGCGGATAGGACTGCTGCGCCGGATCGATGTCCGCGAAGGTCTGCGGGTTCTTGTTCAGGTCCGTGCTGTAGGGGAAGCGGCGGATCCCGAAGTAGTAGTTGTCCACGTAGCCGGCGGCGAGCTGGTGCGTCGTGTAGCCGCCCGTCGTGTAGGTGCCGTTCGGGTCGTCGCTCGGATCCGCGTTCAGGCACACGCCGAAGAAGTCGCCCCAGCCCTCACCCATCCCGCCAGCCTGCACGCCGGAGACCTGGAGGTCGTGCAGGCGGTTCGACAGGCCGTGGCTGTACTCGTGGTAGACGATGTCGGAGTCGAGGGAGCTGTCGCGGTCGGGGGTCGTACCGGTGAAGATGAACTGCTGCATCCGGCCGCTCGAGCCGTCGCTCGGCGTGCCGAAGTTGGCGTTGTTGACGCCGAGCCCGTCCTGGCAATCCGCCTGGACCCGGTCGTTCCCGGCGCCGCCGAGGCCGAAGTTGTCCGTTTGGAAATTGCCGGCGGCCTCGTCGAAGCCGAATCCGTACAGCCGGTCGTGGTAGACGTTGCAGAAGTAGAAGAGGTTCGTCACCGCGGCGTCGCGCCAGCTCGTAGGCGCCTGCGCGTTGTCCTGCGGGAAGTCGAACACCCGGCCCGCGCCGCCGTTCGGGCGCGGGAGGTCGGGCGAATTGTCGGCATCCAGGTCGAGGTGCGCGTCGACGTTGTTGCCCTGGGTGTCCGTGCCGCCGTCGTTGATCCAGCTGTTGGGCGAGTTCGGCACCGAAGCCGGCGTGACGAGCACGAGGGAGCGCGCGACGGTCGGGTACTGGAACCCGTTCGGCGTCGCGGTTCCGGGCGATCCCGGCGCCGGGCTGTCCTTCGTGTACACGCGCAGCGAGAGGTTCTGGGTGCCGCCGAGGAGGAAGTTCAGCTGGTTGCGGCGGTGCAGGATCCCGCCGGTGCTCGCGTCGACCAGGATCTCGTAGGTGTTCCCCACGCCGATCTCGGGCAAGGTCACGCGCCACGCGGGCCGAATGTCCACGCGCGTCATCGGGAAGTAGAGGAACTCCGTCGTGACCGGCACGTCGCCGCGGAAATCGGGCGTCGAAGTCCATGTCTGCGCCCGCGAGCTCCCGCTCGGGGAGTTGAGGGGCGAGGGCTCGACCTTGATCTCCGCTCCGATCGACTGCGCCGCCAAGTGGATCGCGTCGAGCGGCGAGAGGCGGATGCCCGCCGGCTGGAAGTCGCCCGCGGGACGGGGGAGCATCGTGCTCGAGACGTTGATCAGCTCGCCGTGGCGCGTCACGTTCGCCCGCAGCTCGGCGCAGAACAGGTCGACACCGCCGATCTGCTGCTGGAAGGTCAGGTGGCGCACGCCGCTGTGCCGCGTCGAGTAGTCGCGCCGGCGCCGGGAGATATCCAGTTCCTCGGCACCGATCTCGAAGAGCCCGGCGTGCTCGGCCACGAACTCGCGGGTGACCGCCACGGCGTCGAAGTCGTCGTCCGGAACGGGAGCGGTGAGGAAGGCGCCGGTCGAGGCCACCCAGTGCGGCGTGCCGAAGAGCGCGTGGTCGTCGATCCGCAGCAGCGGGATCCGCGACAGGAGGCGGGCGGCGTCGGCCTCGCGCGCGGCGAGCCCGCTCTCGGAGCGGAGGTCGGCGTTCGTCTCGTTGACCCAATCCTCCGGCGTCCCGCGGCTCGTCAACCGCGCGTCGAAGTCGGCGAGCGGGCGCTTGACGTGCTCCGGCCACGTCACGACGGGGCTGTGCGGATCGACCTGGGCAAGAGCTGGGGCGCAGAGGAACGGGATCGCTGCGATCCAGCGTCCACGGATCGGAATCGTGGGCATATTCTTCTCGGGGGTAGGAGGTCTGCGGAAGGACCCCTTGGGGCGAGGAATCCGACTTCAGGCTAACCGCGAAAACCTGATCCGCACACCGGCCTGTGCCGGTTTTCCAGACCCCGCAACGGAACTCAATCCGCCAATCCCGTCGTCCAATCACCCGCCGCGCCTCCGAGCGGCGCGAGCGGTGGCGCGATCTCGCCGCGCCGGCGGAAGCGATCCCGCATCTCGAGCACGGTGCGCGCGTAGGCGAGGGTGCCCGATCCTCCCTGCTCCAGGCGCGAGCGGCGCCAGGCCTCGTAGCCTCCCTCGGCGTCGATCCAGCGCTTGAGCTTCGTCCGCCCGGCGTTGTACGCGACGAGGACGCGCTCGGCGTCGGGTCCTTCGTGACGGATCAGCCATGCGAGGTGCGACGCGGAGAGGCGCGCCCCGAGGAATGCGTCGGACAGCAGGTCCTCGCGCTTCGGCTCGGGCAGCCCGAGCTTCCGCGCCGCGTCCCCCGCCGCCGAAGGCATCAGCTGGAAGGGCCCGAGCGCCCCGCTCGAGGAGACCGCGTCGATCCGGCCGCGGCTTTCGGCGTACATGACCGCCGCCAGCAAGCAGGGGTCGATCCCGCTCTCGGCCGCGGCGGCCCGGATCTCGGCCGCGTGGCTCTCCACGCGGCGGACGCCGACGATGCTCCACAGATCGCGCGCGACGCCCTTGACGAGATCGGGCGCCCGCCCCGTGAACTCGGGGGCGATCACGACCGCAGCGACCCCGAGCGCGAGAATCACGACCGCGCCGATCGCCGCTGCGCGCGTGAATCGCCGGAGAGAATGTCGCCCAGCCCCGGTCACTTCGGGTTGGAGCTCTCTGGCGAGCCCGGTTCGGGCGTCGGCTCCGCGCCCGGCTCGAGGCTGGTGATCGAATCGCGCAGTCCGGCGATCCAGGCGTCGCGGCTCGCGCCGCGCGAGGGCAGCTGGCCGAGGTCCCGCCCGAGCATGCGCGTGAGCTCCCGGCGGGCGCGCTCGACGAGGTGCGGCTCGCGCCGCCCGAGCACTTCGAGCATGGCCAGGCGCCCGGCACGCGTTCCGGCCCCCTCGAGGTCGGCCTTCTTCGGCGGATCGGCGCCCGCGCGGGCGAGCGCGGCGAGGAACCACGCCGTCGCGTCGTCGTGGACGACGCCGTCCCACCAGCTCCACCACGCGCTCGGAGGATCGCGCTCCGCCCGCAGATCGGTTCCGGTCAGCACGCAGAGCTCGCTGGCGAGGTGCGCGTCGCGCGGCGAGGTCGAGAGCATCGAGATCAGGACCGAGGCGCTCTCGGGAACTCCCTGTCGAGCGAGGATCAGCACGGCTTCGCGCCGTCCGGCATGCGTGGGCGAGGCCACGACGCGCAAGAGGGCATCGTGGGCCGACGGCCCGAGCGCCTCGAGCCCGGCGCGCGCCTTCTCGACCGTCGGCGTGCCGACGCCCTCGCCGAGCATCTCGATCAGGAGCGAAGCCGAATCGGGGTCGGCCAGGCTCGCCAGCCCCTCGGCCGCCGCGAGACGGATGGCCGGATCGGGATCCTCCGCCGCGAGCGAGAGCGCGTCGAGGACGAGCTCGCCGCCGATCCGCCCGATCGCGCGCAGCGCGGTTGCGCGGACCTCGGGAACTCCCAGGCGCGCGCGCACGATGAGCTCGGTCCGCGCCGAGTCGACGCGGTGAAGGCCGAGGGCCTCGATCGCGGCGACCTCCACGCTCGAGACCGGATCGCCGAGGAGGCGCATCAGGATCGTGAGCTTCTCGGGCGTGGCCTCCGCCTGTCCGAGCAGCGCGCGAGCGGATGCGATCCGGATCGGAACGCGGCGGTCGGAAGCCATCGTCTGGGCGAAAGCCGGGCCGCAGGCGGAGAAGATGCGCGCGAGCTCTTCCGCGGGGGCGCTGGGGAAGCGCTCGTCCATGAGATCGACGAGGACACGGCCGTTCTCGGCGGGGACTTCGCGGTCGCCTCGACCCGGCTGGGCGGGAGTCCCTTCCTCCCCCACCGCGCCCGAGGCCCGGGCCGACCGCAGACAGAGATCGAGGAGACGCCGCGAGCGATCGGACCAGTAGGGCTCGCTCCCGAGGAGCGCCTTCAGGGTCTGGAAGTCCGCCGGCTCGGCGCAATCCGCCCGTTCGTAGGCGCGCTCGAGCTCGGCGACGCCTTCGTCTCGCCCGGCATCGGGCCGCGAGGGAAGCGCGGCGAGCACGAGGCTCTTCATGCGCAGCGCACGCTCCGACTCCGTGTGCGGCTCCGACCACCAGGCGGACTGCTCGAGCCAGAGGTCGTGCGGCGAGAGGTGGCGCGAGGGATCGGGGAACCGCTGCCAGCGGTTGCGGTCGAGGAGGTCGATGGCGAGCGCGGCGGCGCGCTCGAACCAGGGCTCGCTCGCGCCGGATCCGAAGCTGAAGCCCTTGCCCCGGCCGCCGACCTGGATCTGCAGCGTGCGCTCGCTCGTCCCGCGCGAACCGCGCAGACCCGGCATCTTCTCGGGACCGAAGAGGCCTTCGGACTCGAGAGCGAGCACGAGGTCCCGCGCCTGGGCCGGATCGAGTCGAACCGTTTCCTCGACGGCGGCGTGGCCGAGGATGCCGACGCGGTCGA
The DNA here is from genome assembly GCA_046155895.1 of Planctomycetota bacterium. Taxonomy (GTDB): domain Bacteria; phylum Planctomycetota; class UBA1135; order UBA1135; genus DASYPQ01. Next base: position 17,390 of record JBJXFB010000076.1, read on the forward strand.
CCGAGGACTCGTGCTCCGGTCCGAGCAGCGTGAACTCGCGGCTCCGCGTTCCGCCCTCGATGTAGCGGACGCTGATCCGCCCCAGGTCCTCGGGGCGCACCTCGAGCCACGCGCGCAGGGCGAAGAAGCGCTCGCGCGACTGGATCCACCACTCGACCCAGCGCGGGCCGTCGCTGCCGAAGGACTGCCCGGTCAGCAGCTCGAGACGGCGCAGCGCCCCCGGCATCAGGGCCGCGAGGTCGGAATGGAAGGTCTTGCCGGAGACCGTCGCGACGAGCCGATCGACCACGCTCTGGTCGAGCCAGGGCGTCACGGCCGTGTCGCGGCTGCGGAATCCGATCCCGGCCAGCCCGACGGCGCAGGCGCCCGAGATGAACGGATCCCCGGACTGCAGGCCCGCGAGCAGGGGTTCGACGTTCGAATCGCCCAGGATGGGCCGGAGCTCGCGATCCTCGCGCTCGACGAGCGCGAGCACCGCGCACGCTCCCGTGCGCAGCACCCAGCGCTCGCGGAAGGCCACGCCGAGGAGCCGCATGTCGATGTCGGCGTCCGCGCGACCAGCCAAGGCATCGGCGACGGCCGCGATGACGTTGGCCGAGGGATCGGCGATGCGGGAGAGGAGCATGTCGGTGACTCGCGGGTCGTCCACGCGCGCGAGGAGCTCGACCGCGCGTTGACGCGTGTCGGCGCTCTTGGCGGCGAGGACGGGCTCGAGCACGCGGAAGGGGTCGGCGGGATCCTCGGCGACCGCCGGGGACCCGAGGTGCTCGAACAAGCGCTTCTGCGCTTCGATCCGGACGCCGACGTGCGGATGGGAGAGCAGGTCGGCCAGGAACTTCGGGCTCGCGCGCACGGGGTCGGCGCGGACGAGGAGATCGAGCAAGGGGACCCCCGCGGAGACGGGCAGGCGGCCGAGCATCCGCTGGCTGACGAGATCGGCGTCCTCGGGGCGGCCGGAGCGCATGAGGACGCGCGCGGAGGTCAGGAGGACCGCGGCATGGTCGGCCGCGAGGTTGCGCCGCGCCGCGGCGATCCCGTCCTCGCCGAGCCCGAGCAGGCTCTCGACCGCCTGGCTGGAGAGTGCCTCGTCGACGCGCTTCTGCCGCGCGAGCTCGGCGTAGATGAAATCGGCCGGCCCAGCCGCCGGGGGGCTCGCACCCGCTCCGTGGGCCGGGGCGGCCGGCTTCCCCGACGCCGAAGGCGCGACCGGAGCGGGAACGACGATTTCGCCCCCGCGTCCGTTCCGACCTTTCGCGTTGGAGAAGACCTGCGATCGGTCCTTCTTGCAGCTGGCGCACCACGCGATGACCCGCCCGAGCTCGTCGCGGCGCCCCTCGTCGTGCACCTGGTAGTTGCGCGCGTGGCACACGAGGCACTCGTAGAAGGGCGCGACGTTGCCGCCGCTCGTGTTCTCCTTGGGGCTCGGCTTCTTGCCCGGGAGGACGAGCTGGGCCCGGGCTTCCCCCGCGAGAAACGCCAGAGCTGCCGCGAGGACGAGGACGGAACGCTTCAGGACGTGCATCGGGTCGATCCGGGGCCCTGCTACCCGGTTCGGGCCGAGAGGATACCTCATCTGATATAGGGAGGCTCCCATGGGCTCCCCCCGCATCGCCAGCCTCCTGCCCTCCGCCACGGAGATCGTCTGCGCTCTCGGCGCGGGGGCGGAGATCGTGGGGCTGAGCCACGAATGCGATTTCCCCCCCGAATCGACCTCCGGGAAGCCCGTCCTGACCTCGACGCGCGTCCGGAAGGGCCTCCCGAGCGCCGCGATCGACCGCAAAGTGCGCGAGATCCTGCGCGTGGCGCTGGCGGTTTACGAAGTCGACGTCGAGGCCCTGGAGCGCGCGCGGCCGTCGGTCATCGTCACCCAGGACCTGTGCGAGGTGTGCGCGGTCTCGCTGGAGGACGTCCGCCGGGCCCTCTCGACGATCGGCCATTCCGCGGAGACGGGAATCCGCGTCGTGAATCTGCACCCGACCTGCCTCGAGGACGTCCTGCGCGACGTCCTGACCATCGGCGCAGCGATCGGGCGCGAGCGCGAGGCTGCCCTCGTCGCCGCAGGGATGCGCGAGCGTCTCCAGAAGGTCCGCGCGCGCGCCGCGGCGATTCCAGGGCCTCGCCCGAGCGTCCTGACGATCGAGTGGCTCGACCCGGTGATGGTCGGGGGCACGTGGATGCCGGAGCTCGTCGATATCGCCGGCGGCCGCGCCCTCGTCACGAAGCCCGGGGACCACGCACCGACGCTCTCGCGGGACGAGCTCGAGCGACTCGCGCCCGAAGTCGTCGTGATCAAGCCCTGCGGCTTCGACCTCGCGCGGACCCGGCGCGAGATGGCAGCGTTCCTCGAGGGGCGCGGGTGGCCCGCCCTGCAGAGCGGCCGAGTCTGGATCGCCGACGGGAACGCCTACTTCAACCGGCCCGGGCCTCGCCTCGCCGACTCGGCGGAGATCCTGGCGGCCTGCATCCGCCCGCAGGCTTTCCAGGACTTCGCGGCGCTGCACGCCTCGGCGTTCGAACCGGCGCAATTGGGCGATCCATCCCTCCAGGCGGGACTCTCAAGTCATTGCCGTCCGGTGAGTTAGCACAAGACTCCCGCTGGGCTCCTGCCGCCTCTTGCGCGTGACGGCGCCGGGATGTCAAGGACGGATCGTGTCCGGCCCCTTCAGCCTCGGGTGGTGATCGCATGCACGTCCTCGCCCTGGTCAATCAAAAAGGCGGTTGCGGCAAGACGACCACCGCCATCAACCTCGCGGGCGCGCTGTCGGCCGCCGGCGAGCGCGTGCTCCTCGTCGATCTCGATCCGCAGGCGCACGCGACGCTCGGCCTCGGTTGCGCGGTCGAGGACGAGCCGACCTGCCTCGACGTCCTGCGGGAGCGCGTGACCGTCCGCGAAGCCGTCCAGACGGCGCCGGGCGGCGTGTGGCTGCTGCCCGCGACCGCGGAGCTCGCCGAGTTCGAGGAGGAGGCCGCGCGGACGCTCGCGCCCGAGCGCGCGCTCTCCCGGGCTCTGGCGGGGGCCGGGCTCGCCTACGACTTCGCGATCCTGGACTGCCCCCCGCGGGCGGACGGCGTGCTCGCGGCCAACGCGCTGCGGGCCGCCGACACGGCCGTCTTGATCGTCGAATCGGGCACCTTCGCCCTGCAGGGCGCGCTCAAGGCGCTCGACGTGCTCGAGGCGAC
>JBJXFB010000077.1:0-23737 GCA_046155895.1 Planctomycetota bacterium
TCTCCGTACGCTCTGTCTTCATCGCCGCTCCGCGGGGTGTTGCTCGAAGGACTGTGTGGTAACAGCCTTATGCCACACCTCGCGGTCGGCTTAAATGCGCTGGTGAGAGATGCGGGCTAGGATCGCGGTCTCTGCGCACGCCGACCATGACCTCCGAAGCCGACGTCCCCTTCCTCGCCCTGCTGGTCCACCGCGGACACCTCGACCGGGGCCAGGCGGAAGTGCTCCTGCCCGAGCTCAAGCTCGGCCGCGCCCTCGATCGGCTGCTCGTCGACCGGTTCGGCTGGACCCCGGACCGGGTCGCCCGCTTGCGCCGCACGCGCGCGGGCGAGATCCCCGAGATCCCCGGGTACGAGATCCAGGGCAAGCTCGGCTCCGGCGGCACCGCCGACGTCTTCCGCGCTCGGGAGAAGAAGACCGGCCGCATCCTCGCGCTCAAGGTCCTCAAGGAGGAGTGCGCGCGGAACAAGGCGACTTTGGCGGCGTTCGTGTCCGAGGCGCGGCTGCTCGAGAAGCTGAAACACCCTGGCCTCGTCGAGTGCTTCGGCGTCGCGCGCTCGGGCGAGACCTACTTCTCCAAGCTCGAGTGCATCGAGGGCTCGACGCTCCTCGAGATGCTCGATCTGGGGCAGCCCTTCTCGGAGGACGCCGCCCTGCGTGCCGTCCTGGCCGCGGCCGAGGTGCTCGCCTACCTCGCCGGAGAGAACGTCGTCCACCGCGACGTGAAGCCGGGCAACCTGATGCTCGCGCACGACGGGCGGATCAAGCTGATCGACCTCGGATTCGCCGGTACGCCCGACGCGGCGCGGAACCGCCAGGACCGCGCGGTCGGCACCGTGGCGTACCTTTCGCCCGAGCAGGCGCAGGGCGGCGCGGCCGCCGACCCGCGCAGCGACGTCTACAGTCTGGGTGTGACGCTCTTCCACCTCGTGGTCGGGCGTTTGCCTTTCGAGAGCAGCGACGACCAGGAAATCCTGCGCATGCAGGTCATGCAGTCCCTCAGCTCGCCCGAGCTCAAGAGCCGCGGACTCTCGCCGCACCTCCACTACTTCGTCGAGAAGATGATGGCCAAGCAGGCCGACCTCCGCTACCAGTCCTGGGGCGAGCTGCTCGAGGACATCCGCGGGCAGATCCGGGGGCGCGAGCAGCTCGATTTCGACCGCGACGGCGGGGGGGAGACCACCGCATCCACGAACCGTCCGCCCCGGAAACGCAGGCGTTTCTGATCATGCGCGCGCTCGTCGGCCTGGCCGTCCTCGTGCTGGCGGGCACGGCCGCCTTCCTCTGGTTCTCGGGATCGGACCGCGCGGAATTCCCGGAAGCCGTCCAGGACGAAGCCGAGCCCGCGCCGATCGAGCCGCTGCGGTCCGCGGGCCGCCGCGCGATCCTGCCCTTGCGCACGGAGACGCCCGTGTCGGCCGCGGCCGGAGTCGATGTGCGCTGGGCGGAGACGAACCGCGAGGCGATCGCGGCCCTCGACCGCGGCGATCTCGAGCAGGCAGTGCTCCTCTTCGAGCGCTGTCGCGCGGCCGTGCCCGGCGAGCCCGTCTTCGCGAGGAACCTCGCCGAGGCGCTGGCGCGGCTCGCCGTGCGCCAGGACGAGTCCGGCGGTCCAGAAGAGCGCGCCCGTGCGGTCGAGCACCTCGCGCGCGCCGCCGAGCTCGCACCCGAGCGCGAGGACATCGCGCGGCGACTCGAGCAGATGCGGCGGCTCGCCTCCTCGGAAGAGGGCTTCATGGTCGAGAACTCGGAGCACTTCGAGCTCTCCTACGACGGCGCGCGCACGGACATCCTGTGGAGCACGTTCGACATCGTGAAGCCGCTCGAGAACGCCTACCAGGACTTCGGCGAGCTCTTCGGCCGCTGGCCGGTCGAGAGCGGCCGTCCTCGCATTCGCGTGGTCCTCTACAGGAAGACGGGGTTCCACGAGGCGACCGGGATGGGGCACTGGGCGGGCGGAGTCTTCGACGGATCGGTGCGCGTGCCGGTCGAGGACCTCGGCCGCGAGAAGGAGACGCTCGAGCGGGTGCTCCGCCACGAGGTCGCCCACGCCTTCGTGCGCGAAACGGGCGGGAACCAGGTCCCCGGCTGGCTGAACGAGGGCCTCGCGCAGTGGCTCGAGGCCCGCACCCTGGTCGACCGCGCTCGGGAGATCGAGGAGGCGCGCGCGAAGCTCGCGGGCAAGACGCTGATCCCGCTCGACGAACTCGAGAGCAGCCTGAGCGCGATCCAGGGCGACGAAGCCGTCGCGCAAGCCTACGCGCAGTCCCTCGCCCTCTGCGCCTGGATCGAGCGCAACTTTGGCGAGCGCCTGCTCTTCGACATGGTGGCGGCGTCGAGGACGAAGGGCGGCGCTCGGGAGGTCTTTCGCAAGAAGACCGGACTCGAAGTGGAAGCGGGCTGGGCGGAAATCGTGCGCTGACCCGCCTTCGAGGTGTCTGAGACAAGCGGCCGCGTCAGGAGCGCGGCCGCCTGCTTTGGATCGGACCGCTCAACAGCTCACGGCCCGACCCCACCGACATCGATCGTGCTAGGAACTCTCGCTGTTCACCTGGCGGTACCCGACGAGGAAAACGATCGTCTGGACGACCCACAGCGCGAGCAGGATCACACCTGCGATAGGAAGGATGCTCATGACCGGACCGAGTGAAGCCGGGAGAGACTTCGGCACGACCCCCAGGAACCCTTCGGCGGAACTTGGACCGTCCGGCGCTCCGTGTCCTGGTTATTGGCTGGACCCCGGTCGCGGCCTTCGGTTTTCCGAAAACGTGGAATGAGAATGTCGCGAGAGCCGCCTGAAACCGGGCGCGGTGACGCCGGTCACGCTGGTGCATGGCGAACCCCGAGGACCCCGACGTGCTCGATACGACTTCCTTGATCGCCCTGTGTTTGGGCGGAAAAGACGCGGACTCGATCGCGGCGGCCGCCCGCCTGGGCGCGGCCGCAGACCTCCCGGGGCTCGCGCAGGCGAGTGCGGGGTCCCTGCGAATCCAGGGGGGCCTGTCGAGGGCTCGCGCGGCACGGCTGGCGGCTGCCTTCGCGTTGGGCCGTCGCGTCCAGGCCTCCTCGCGGCCGCTGCGCCCGAGCCTCCGGTCGGCCGATCGCGTCCACGAGCAACTCGCGCCGGAGTTGCGAGGGCTCTCCCAGGAGACCTTTCACGTCCTCCTGCTCGACGGGAAGCACCGCCTCCTCCGCCGCCAGCGCGTGAGCGAAGGCACGCTGACCTCCTCGCTCGTCCATCCGCGCGAGGTCTTCGGTCCCGCCGTGCGCGAGGCCGCCGCAGCCGTGATCGTCGCGCACAACCATCCCTCGGGAGACGCCGAGCCCTCGGCGGAGGATCTCGCCGTGACGCGGAGACTGATCGAGGCCGGCCGGATCCTCGGGATCCCCGTCGTCGACCACGTCGTGATCGGGGACGGGACCTACGTTTCGATCCGCGATCGGATCAGCTTCGAGTCGCGTTGAAGAGCGCCGCGCCGAGGACGGCCATGGCGGCCTCCGCGGCCGTCTCGACGCGCAGGACGTGCGCTCCCAGGCGCACCGCCTCCGCGCCGCGCGCAAACCAATGGGCGCGCTCCTCTGGCGTGAAGCCTCCCTCGGGTCCCACGAGGACGAGCAGCGGATGTCGCGAGTTCCAACGCGTCGTCCCCGCTTCGATTCGATTCTGGATCCACCGGGTGAGGGATCGCTCGGCCTCGGGATCGAGGAACACCACGTCGAGTTTCCCGCTCGCGCCTCGCACGGGATCCTCGCCGCGCAGGACCGGAAGCCACGTCCTCCCGCTCTGCTTGCAGGCCTCGCGCAGGACTCGCTCGAGCCGCTCGCGGCGATTGGGAGGCAGCTCTCCGGAGTGAGGCCCGGCGCGCGAACAAGCGAGCGGCGCGATCGCCGCGGCGCCGAGCTGCGTAAGCCGATCCAGCATCTCCTCGACCTTGCCACCCTTCGGCCAAGGCACCGCGACCTCGATCCACGGCAGCGCAGCGCCCTCCTCTCCGGGAGGAGGATCGCGCCTGCCCTCTCCGAGGCTCGCCAGGGTCAATCGGTCGCGGGCGGCGGAAGCGACCTCGAGGGGCCAGGATCCGCCCCGGCCGTCGAGACCGACGAGCCGATCCCCTGCCCTGAGGCGCAACACCCGCAGGGCGTGCTCCAGATCGCCCGGAGCGAGCTCCGGCGGCCCACTGGCCTGTGGATCCGCCAGGAAGAACCGCCTCTCCGGCGCGCTTCCGGGCTCGCCGGTTCGGGGCGTCACGGCGGGATTCTCGCCCTCTCGCGGGCCGCGGACAAGACAAGCCGGAGAGTGCGCGCCGCTCCGGACGCGGATAGGATCTCGCGCGAGCGCGCCCGGTCCGCCCCCTCTTCCGCGTCGTAACACGGCGCTCAGACGGGGGTAGGGAGGGAGCGCGCGCCGAACCCTACACCTCCGTCCACCCGGCCGACCCGAACCGGGCGTTGGTCGCGGAGCAACCGCACTCCACGCCTCGAAACCGCGCCCCGATGGAATCCCGCTTCTCCCTGCGCTTCGAATCGGGTGATCGGGCGGGAGAGGTGGTCCCGATCGAGGGCCAGGGATTCACGATCGGCCGGCGGCCCGGGCAGTCGCTCCAGATTCTCGACAATTCCGTGTCGGGGAAGCACGCGGAGATCGTCGCCGACGCCAACGGCGCCCTCCTGCGCGACCTCGGCAGCACGAACGGCACGCGCGTCGGCGGCGAGCGCGTGACCGAGACGCGCCTGGTGAACGGCGCGCGGGTCCATTTCGGCAACGTCGAGCTCGTGTTCCTCGACGCCGTCGCGGGAGGCTTCCGTCCGGGAGTCGCGGCGGCACCGGGGGGCTCCGCGACCGCAGGCGCGACGAGCCCGACCGGACCGCTCGCGGCGGAATCCGGCGAGGCCGTCCTGCGCGTCAGCCCGGAGATCCTCGCGCGCTCGCGCAAGCGCTCGGTGGCCGGCCTGCTCCTGCTGCTCGTCCTCGTCGGCGGAGCCGCGGGGGCCTGGCTCTACTTCGGCGGGACCTCGAAGGCTTCCGGCGCCGGCCCGCGTCCGGCGACGCCGGCGGCCGACAATCTCCTCGGAAGCGACTACTCGTTCGAGTCCGAGACCGACGGTTGGGAAGCCGCCGAGGGAGCTCCGGCCGCGTTCCTGCGCGGCGCGGAAGGACGGGTCTCGGGCGGCCTGGGTCTCCAGGTCGAACTCGCGGGCGGCGAATTCGCGTTGCACCGCTCGCGCGAGATCCGCGCGGAGCCGGGCCGGATGCTGACCGGGAAGGCCAAGCTCGAGGTCGAGGGCGAATCGAGCGCGCAGGTCGGCATCGACCTGGGCGGCGTGATCGCATGGTCGACGCCGCTCGCGGGGACCCGACCCGGCGACAGCGGCTTCGAGACGGTCGAAGTGTCCACGCTCGTGCCTCCCGGTCGCGAAACCGTGCGGCTGGTCATCCTCGCGTCCGCAGGCGGGAGCGGAACGGTCGCGGCCGACGACGCGGAGCTCGTCGCCGGCGAGGCCGGCGTCGAATCGGGACGGGAGCCGCGCAAGATCGTCGTCCGCGACTACGAGCTCGTCCTGCTCGGCGATCCGGCCCGGGGGGCGGTGCTCGCGCGCTTCGGCAAGACGCTCCTCTCGCTGATCGCCTTCGGTGCGGGGAGCTCGGCCCCCGAGACCGCGGCCGCGAGCCCGATGACGGTGCGGTCCGAGGAGACGCGCCTGGTGCTGGCTTCGACGGCGGGCGGCGCCGCCGCGTGCATCCGCGCCGAGCCCGCCCTCGTCCGCGCGGGGCTGGCGACGATCGGCGGGGACGGCTACTCGACGCACGGGCTCGACTTCGAACGCTCCGGCGTCACGAGCCTGCTCTTCGGCAAGGGCGCCGAGCTCGTGCGGATCGTCTTCGCCGCACCCGTGGCCGTCCAAGGCGTCGCGGAGGGTTCCTCGTCGCGCGTCACCGCGCGCGGGGAGATCGCCGAGATCGTCCTGCAGCTCGATTTCACCGAGGACCGCAAGAAGGCGGGCGATCTCGCCCACGCCGCGCGCAACGCGGAGAAGAAGGGGGACCTCGGCGAGTGCCTGGCGCGCTGGGCCGAGCTCCTGAACGCCTTCCCCTTCGACGCGGAGCTCGTCGGCGAAGCCGAGGCGAAGCGCGCGGCCCTCGTGCAGCAGGGTCTCTCCGAGCTGCAGGCCGTACGCTCCGAGATCGAGCGCGCCGAGTTCTTCCGCCTCGTCGACCTCTACCGCCAGTGCCGGAGCCGCGCGGTCGGAGTCGGAACGCGCTTCGCGGGGAGCGAGGTCGAGCTGGAGGCCTCGAAGGTCGTCGAGGAGGCGAACCGGCACCTGGCGGGATTCGAGGCCGAGCTCGCGCGCGTCGAGCAGCAGCGGCTGCGCGCGATCCTCGCCGGACTCGAGGCGCGGAAGGCCGCCGGCCTGGCGGCGAAGGTGCGCGAGCACGCCGACGCGCTCGGCGCCGCGGCGCCGCGGAAGGAGGACTAGATGGCGCGCGTGGTCACGGGCGTCGACATCGGCCTGCGCACGGCCAAGTTCCTGCGCGGCTCGTGGAAGGGGAACACCCTCAAGGTCCTGAACTTCGCGGCGACCCCGGTGCACTCCAACGAAATCGCCGAGAGCTGGGCCGCGGCCGAACCCGGCTTCAAGCCGGCGAACGCGCGCGTCGGGCTGACCGGCCGCGAGGTGAACATCCGGTACACGCGCGCGCCGCGCGTTCCCGACTGGCAGCTGCGCAACCTGATGCGCTTCGAGGTCGAGGAGATCGGCGGTCAATCGGGCACGGGCGTCGCGTCGGACTTCAACCTCCTGCCGCCGCTGCCCGAAATCGAGGGCGAGGACGTCGTCCTGCTCGCGATGGCGCGCGAAACGCTCCTCGACTCGCATCTCTCGGGTCTGGCACGCGTGGGCGGCAGCCTCGACGCCTTCACGCCGAACGCGGTCGCGCTCTACAACGCCTGGCTGCGCTTCGGGGTGGTCGGCGAGGAGACCGTGCTGCTCGCCAACATCGGCCACGACAACGTGGACGTCGCGATCGTGCGGGGCCCCGACCTGCTCTTCGCGCGCAACCTGACGGGAGGATCGCGACTGTTCGAGCAGGCGATCGCGCAGCGCCTCTCGATCCCGGCCGAGAAGGCCGCCGAGCTGAAGGAGATGCACGCGACGCTCGACCCGAACGCGCGCTTCACCGATCCCAGCCACGAGAAGGCGAGCCGCGCCGCGCTCGGCGCCGGCGGCCAACTCCTGTCCCTGCTCCAGTCCGCCGTGCTCTTCTGCAAGAGCCAGGTCAAGGTCACGACGCTGAAGCTCGACCGCGTGCTGCTCTGCGGCGGCGGCGCGGCGCTCGCTGGCCTTCCGAAGTACCTCTCGAACGGACTGTCCGTGCCGGTCGAGCTCTTCGATCCCTGGAAGGTCGTCGACACGAGCTCGCTGCCGCCCGAGCAGCTCGGGGAGCTCGAGGACCACAAGCTCGAGGCGGTCGTCGCCCTCGGCCTCGCGGCGATGGCCAGCGCGGGCGAATCCTGGTCGATCGAGATCCTCCCCGCGAAGGTCGAGAAGCGCCGCGAGTTCCTGCGCGGACCGGTGTGGCTCGCCGCGGCGGGCGTCCTGGCGCTCCTCTACCTCGGCTACGACGCCGTGCGCACCTCGAGCCGGCTTTCCGAGGCGCGCGCGCGTTCCCGCGAGCTCGACGCGCAGCTCAAGCGGGCCAGCCAGACGAGCCGCAAGACCGAGGAGCTCTTGCTCGAGAACGAGCGTCTCGCGCGGACGGCGCGCCTGCTCTTCGAGGCCAAGGGCAGCGGCGAGCAGCTCGCGCGGACGATCGCGGCTCTCCAGGCGACGCTGCCCGCCGATTTCTGGGTCACGCAGATCACGACCGACTACAGGCCCGATCCCGAGCTCGGCGTCGCCAAGGGCGAGGACCGCCCGATCGTGTCGATCTCGGGGCGCGCGCGCGAAGGCGCGGTCTCGCTCTCGACGCAGTTCGCGGCCTTCGTCGAGGGCCTGCGCGCGCGCCTGCCCGCGCAGACCGCGATCCGCGACCGGCTGAAGCCGAGCGGCGCGGGGTTCACCGTCGACTTGTGCACGCTCTCGATGGCGAACCCCGAGGAGCTCGCGGACGCCGCCGATACCGGCGCGGCGGCCGAGAAGAGCGAAGTCGCGGAGCGAGAGGGGGGGGCGCGCTAGCACCCATGGACCTCAACGCCTTCTGGCAGGAGAACAAGCGCTCCGTGGTCGCCACGGCCGGCGGGATCGTCGTCTTCGTCGTGGGCTCGATGCTCGTCGACCGCTACTTCCGCGACGAGCTGCGCGCGCAGACGCGCGCCGCCGATTCGGCCGCGGCCAAGCTCCGGGCCGAGCCGATGTTCGGCGCCTCCGACCGCGACAAGGCCGAGAAGGAGAACGAGGGGCTCACCGCCGCGGTCTCCGTCCTCTCCGAGGCGACCGCCTTCGAGGCGCGTCCGGCCTTCCAGCTCGATCCGAAGGCCGGCGCGCCCACGAACCAGTACTTCGCCGCGGTCTCGCGCGTGCGCGACGAGCTCCTCACGCTCGCGGGGCGCAACAACCTGCGCCTGCCGGACGACCTCGGGCTGCCGGCGCTCTCGCCGACGCGCGAGGAGGAGATCGCGCGCTATCTCGAGGCGCTCGACCTGGTCGACCGGGTGGCGCGCACGGCGATGGCGGCGGGAGTCCAGCGGATCGACAAGGTCGAGATCCGCCTCGATCCGAAGCTCGCGACGCGGCAGGGCGTCGGCGAGCTCGAGCGCACGCGCGTCGAGATCACGGCGGCGGGCGCGCCCGCGCCGCTGGTGCGCTTCCTCTCCGCGACCCAGGCCGCGTCCTCGGACCCCGCCGGCGGGTGGAAGCCGCTCATCCTCGAGAAGGCCGACGTGCTGACCTCGCGGGGAAAAGCGGACGAGGCGACCTTGCAGGCGACCTTCCTCGTGGCCAGATTGCAGGGAGGCTCCTAGGGGAGCCGCGGGATCGCGATGGCGATGCGCAAGGAACCTCTCGTCTTCGCCACAACCGTGCTCGTCCTCGGGTGGCTCGCGTGGAGCTCGCGGAGCGAAGGGGGCGCGCGCGTCTCGCGCGCCGGACGCGCCGATCCGCCCGAATTCGGCCACCATCCCGCGCCGGATCCGTCGATCGTGCTGCCGCTGTCCCGCGCGAGCGAGGAGGGCCGAACGCGAGACCTCTTCTCGCCGCCCAGCGACACGCGCCCGCTCCCGCCGCTCGAGCTCGAGCCGCTCCCGCGCGCTCCGCTCGCGATGCTCCTGCCACCGCCCGAGCCTGGACCGGGGCCCGACCTCTACGGGCGTTTCCTGCGCGTGAGGCCCTACCTCGTCGCGGCGCCGGAGCTGTTCGCGGCCGGAGCCGAGCCCGAAGTGACCGAGGCCGGACCCGCGGACGATTCCCTGGCCGGAATGAAGCCCTCCGAGCTGACGCCGGAGGAGAAGGCGAGCCGCATCTCCGGGCTCAAGAAGCTCCACGACTGGGTGCGCACGGTCGAGTTCAAGTTCGGACAGATCAAGAACCCGAACCGCTACCAGCTCTCGCGCCGGCCGGGCGAGGACATCCTCTTCATCGAGTTCAATCCGGCGACCGGCCTGCCGCGGCTCGCCAAGCAGGGACCCGTGCCGATCTCGCGCGCGCTGGTCTCCGAGTTCGGCTTCGCGGAGACCGTGCTGAACGAGGTCGAGAAACGCCGCGCGGAGTTCGACGAACCGCTGCCCGCAGGGCAGTACGAAGGCGCCCTCGCCTTCGCCGACTGGTGCGTCGAGCAGCGCCTGGAGACGCCGCGCGCGCTCGAAGTGGCCGAGGAGATGTACCGGCGCGCGATGCCCGTCTTGAGCGAGGACGCGGCTCCGCGCCTGGGGCTCGCGCGCTGCTACGAGGCCGGATTCGAGTTCGAGAAGGCGTTCCAGGAGTACCGCACGCTCCTCGAGGGCGTCCACGCGCGGGATCCGGTCGTCCTCTCGCGCATGGCGGAGCTCGAAGCGCGCTTCCGGCTCTTCGCGGAGGCCGACGCCCACTTCGCCGAGGCCGAACGCTACGGCCGCTCGCAATGGGCCGTGCAGCACGCCTACGGCAACTACCTCCTCGAGCGCGGGCGCGCTGCCGACGCGGTCGAGCACCTGCGCCTGGCGAGCCAGTACGAGCCGGCCGGCGCCGACCGCAAGCGCGAGCGCGCGCGGATCCGCGTCGATCTCGCCGCGGCGCTCCTCCGCACCGGCGACCTGCGCGGCGCGGCGGAGTGGTTCGAGAAGGGCCGGCAGGCGGACCCGAGCGAGCAGCGGGCGCTGGCGGGCGCGTTGAGCGCGGCGACGATCCTCGCGGCGGCTCCGGTCCAGGCGGGCGCGCCGCGGAGCGTCCCGGCGAACGGCGCGGGGTCTGCCGCCGCGGCGCCTTCGGACCTGACCGGCGTCGGATTCGACCTGCTGCTCGCGAGCGGCATCGAGGCCATCGGCCACCGCGACCCCGCGACGGCCGAGCGCGCGCGGGCGAACCTCCAGCTCGCGGCCGCGGCCGATCCGCTGCGCGCGCACCTGGCCTGGCGCGCTCTCTCCTTCCTCGCCGAGACGACGGGGCATCCCGAGGAGGCGCTGCGCTTCGCCGAGCAGGCCGTCGAGAACGGCCCAGACGACGCGTACGCGCTCTACCAGCGCGGGCGCCTCCTGGCCGCGCGCGACGATCTCGAGGGGGCGATGCAGTCCTTCTCCCGCGCGCTCGAGGTCGAGCTCGATTCCCCCGACGCGCTCGCCGCGATGGGGGAGATCCAGAACCGGCGCGGGGACCTCGCGGCGGCCGAGAGGTACCTGGAGCGCGCGCTCTCGCTCGATCCGCAGCTCGCGAACGTCGCGGCGCTGCGCGGCGTCAACTTCCTCGGCCTCCAGAGCGTCCGCGACGCCGAGGAGGCCTTCAAGGCCGCCCGAGCGATCACGCCGGACGAGCCGACGGCCTGGCTCGGCCTGGCGTGGTGCCGGTACCTCGACGGCGAGGTCGAGGAGGCCTTGACGCGCTTGCGCGAGCTCGACGACTCCCGGCGCTCGATGCCCGAGGACGATCCGCACCGGGTGTGGGCGCGCGCGCAGATCGCGCGGATCCAGGATCACGTCGAGAAGGTGGTCTGGAGCGACCGTTTCGACCGCACGGACCTGCGCATGGGCTGGGAGCGCGACGAGCGGTCGGGCCCGCAGTTCTCGATCCACGACGGGCTCGTGACCCTCCAGGGCGTCTTCAAGTCGGACGGTCGCGCGCGCGCGTGGCAGGTGCGGAGCGCGAGCGCCTTCGTGGCGATCGAGATGCGCGTCACGATCCGCTCGGGGACCACCGCGCGCGTCGGGCTCTTCGTGTCACGCGAGACCGCGCGCGCGGGCGAGACGCAGGTCGAGTCCGAGGTGACGCTCTCGCGGCACCCCGACGCGGGCGCGAACACGATCCAGACGCGCGTGATGAAGCGCGGCGAGGAGGATCTCCCGTACGCGGACGTCGCCGGGTTCGATTGGAAGCTCGACACGCCCGTGCTCGTGCGGATCGAGCGCACCGGCGAGTCGAGCGACACGAAGGTGCGGCTCCTCGTCGACGGGTTCCCCGTGCTCGACGGCAAGGCCGTCCCGAACCTCGGGCGCACGACGAGCGAGCTGCGCATGGGGCTCTTCGCCGAGGGCAAGACGGGACGCCAAGTGCAGATCGACATCGACGACGTGGAGATCGTCTACCGTGCGAAGTGAAGGACGATCGGGCTTCACGCTCCTCGAGATGCTCGCGGTGCTCGTCATCATCGGCATCCTGATGGCGATCCTGATCCCGCGGCTCGGCAAGGCGGGCCTGGTCGCGGAGGAGAAATTCGCGCGCACGTACCTCACGGCGGTCGACGCCGCGATCGCCGAATACGAGCAGGAATTCGGCGACTACCCCACGAGCCGTTTCCTGGACGAATGGGGCCCGCCGCCGAATCCGACGAACCTCGGCGCGGAAACCCTCGTCCTGTGCCTGTGGTCGCCCAAGTGGGGCGGCACGACGCTCGAGTCGGACCGATTGGTCAATCTCGACGACGACTCCAGCAAGAAGGCCCTCGCGACCTTTCCGAAGATGAGTCTCTTCGAGCTGCGCGACGAATGGGGCAATCCGATCGCCTACTTCCACCGCCGCGACTTCGGGCGCCGCGACGTGTACTTCACGAAGGACCCGACGACCGGCGAGCCGATCGAGAGCACGGTGATCGCGCAGAAGGACGACGTGACCGGGCTCTACCGGAACGCGAACCGCTACCAGTTGATCTCCGCCGGCCTGGACGGCGAGTTCGGCGGCACCGACGACATCGGGAACTGGGAGAAGCCGAAGTAGGGGCCGGCCGTGAGACTAGCTCGGAGCCAGGGGTTCACGCTCGTCGAGATGCTCCTCGTCATCGCGCTCATCGCGATGGTCCTCGGCATCGGCCTGGGAGCCCTCTCGCGCCTCGACCTCGGCGACCGCGTGGCCGTCGCACTGGTCCAGGACTCGTTGCGCTCGGCGCAGAACTACGCCGTCGGTCGCGCGGCTCCCGCGCGCGTGCGCCTCGACGTCCAGACGGGCGCGATCCGCAGCGAGGGCATGCAGGTCGTCGGCACCTGGCACTTCGAGGACCTTCCTCTTCGAGGCGCGTTCGAGCTCGAAGGGGCGCTGCTCGGCGGCCGCCTCGTCGACGACGGCTTCCAGGGGCGAGCGCTCTCCTTCGTCGGCGAGCCCTCGCGCTCGAAGGTCGAGATCCCGGTGCAGGGCGATCCGGCCTGGAACCTGCGCGACGGCTTCGCGCTGCGCGTCGCGCTCCGGCCCCACTCGGGCGGCGCGGCTCACGCGGGCGGCGCGGTCCTCGCGCTCGGCGAGAGCGCGGGTCTCGAGACGACGAACCAGGGTGCCGTGCGCGCGTGGATCGCGGCCGAGGTCGCGGACGAGCGGGGCGACCTCCGACGCGGCGGCAAGATCCCCGTCGAGACGCTCCCGCGCACCCTCGTCGACGACCGCTGGTCGGTCGTGGAGGTCCAGTACGACCGCCGGAGCCTGCGCCTGTGGATCGACGGCGTGCTGGCCGCCTCCGTGGCCGAGATCGCTCCGGTGTGGAAGCTCGACGGGCCGCTGGTCATCTCACCGACCTCGGTACCTTGGCCGGGCACGGTCGACAGTCTCGTCGTCTCGTGCGTGACCGCGCGCGACGAGAGCCGGCTCCCCGGCGGCGTCGCGTTCGCGGCGGGGACGCCGGCGGAGGTCCTGTTCGCGCCGGGCGGGGGTCTCGATCGGGACATGCACCGGGAGCCCGTGCGGATCGCGCTCGATTTCGAGGATGGCCGCAAGGCGAGCGTCCTCGTGAACGCCTACGGGACGGTCGAATGAGGCCGAGCTCCCAGCGAGGACGGACCCGAAGCCGCCGCGGCGGCTTCGCCTTGCTGGTCGTCCTCCTCGTCCTGATCGCGCTGCTCGTGCTGTCCGCGCCCTTCCTCCTGATGGCGCGCAACGCCGATCGCGCTTCCGCCGAGCTCTCGGACCGCACCGAAGCCCGCCTCGCGCTCGACGCGGCGGCGCGCCACGCCCGCCTCCTGCTCGGCGAGAGCCACGCGGGCTTCGACCGCACGCCGTACTTCGACGAGGAGGAGGAGATCGAGGTCGACAACCGCTTCGATCGCGAGTTCTACGACGCGAACGACCCGGGCGGTCTGATGTGGGACGTCGAGTGCGAGGACGTCGCCGGCAAGATCGACCTGAACAGCGCTCCGCCGCAGCTCGTCGCGAACCTGATGGGTGCCACGTCGCGCTTCGTCCGCGCCGTGCAGGCCGAGGACACCGAGCTGCCCACGGCCTCGATGGCGGGCTTCGATCCGACCGGCGTCGTGTGGGTGAACGGCGAGCTCATCCGCTACTCGAAGCTCGACGGCGGGACGATCCTCGAGCCCGTGCGCGGGCTGCTCGGTCCGGTCGCGGGTCCCGACGGCGTCGAATGGCGAGGAGGGCCTCGGCCTCCTTCCGGCCACGACGCGGGCGCTCCCCTGCTCGACCAGCGCGCATTCGCGCCGGCCTTGTGGCGCGCGGCGGGTCCCGACGGCGAACTGCGCGCGTTCGATTCGCCGGGACGCTTGCGCGAAGCGGGCGTGCACGCGCTCGTGGCGGCGCTCGGGGCGCCGGAGAAGCCGCTCGGGGCAGAGCCCGAGGCGGATGCGCGCCCGCCCTCGCCCGCGGGCCTGACGGACGAGGCGCTGCGTCCGCTCCTCCTCCACGGCTCGGTGCACGGCGGCGTGCGCGGCGGCCAGCTCTGGCAGCGCCCGATGCGCCTGACGAGCCAGGTGAAGGGCGGAGAGGACGGCATCCTCCGCTGCGACACCCCGCGCTGGTTGAACCCCGGCTCGACGATCCAGATCACCGACGGCTTCAACAAGGAGGTCGCGCTCGTCCAGGAAGTGCGCCGCGGCGGCGAGGTCGTGCTCGACCGGATCCTCGTGAACGACTATGAGCCGTGGACGACGATCGTGCGCGTGCTCGCGCGCCGTCCGGTGAACCTGAACTCGGCTTCGCCGCGCGTCCTCGTGGCGCTCTTCACGAACCTCCAGGTCGCCGGCCGCAACTCGCGGATCACGCGCGACGAGGCGCAGAAGCTCGGCGAGCTCGTGGTCGAGTCGCGGCCGTTCACGGGCCTCGAGGACTTCCTGCGGCGCGTCGTGCTGCCCGCGGCGGGGCTCGAGAAGCTCCCGGGCGACGCGCCGGTCGTGCCCTCGATCCTCGCCGGGCAGTCGGGCCAGGCCGGAGGCGGCGGCTTCATCGATCCCGACGACGCGCTGGCGCTGTACATGAACGGCTTGAACGCCAACGACGCCGGATTGCAGTACTCGACGATGCCCTTCGGGTTCACGACGCGCGATGTCTACGACCTCGAGCTGCGCGCGACGGTCGGCGCGCCGAGCGGGGTCGAGCGCTTCTCGCTCGTGCGCGAGCAGACGGACCTCGTCGTGCCGCAGCGCGAGCTGATGACGCTGTGGGCGCGGCAGGAGGACTTCGACGAGGCTTGCCGGCTCGACCTGGAGGCGCCGTGGTTCATGACCGGCCCGTCGTCGACCTCGCGCTACGACTCCGGCGCCGTGCCGCCTTCGCGCCTCTGGGCGCACATGGGCACGGCGAACGGCCAGATCTACCTGCCCGGCGTGACGAACACGGGGGCTTCGAGCAGCGGCCCGCCGCCCGTCGCCGAGCACGTGTTCGCGTCGCGCGAGGAGACGGGCTGGGTCCAGCTCTGGCCTGCGCGCGTCGCGGAGGCTTCGCAGCGCACGCAGGGCCGCGTGATGCACTTCGACCACGAGACGCGCGATCCGGAGGGCCGGTACCTGCCCGACGAGATCGTGACGCGCCCGACGGACGACACGATGGTCGCGTGGACGGTCGCGAACGAGCCGCTGTGCCGCCCGCTCTCGTTCTCGCTGTGGGTGAAGCCGCGCGCGGTCGCGGACTCCATGATCTTCGACCTGGGCGGGACGAGCCACGATCTCGACCGCGTGTCGCTGCAGCTCGAGGGCGCGGACCTCGTCTTGCGCGTGCGGTCGGGCGGCGGGGATCACCCCGACACCGTCGAGAAGGAATGGGGCGAGGCGCGCTACTCGGTCGCTTCGGGGACTGGCGCGCCCGGGCTTCCGGTCGAGACGTGGAGCCACGTCGACTTCGACGTGCGCGGGGACCGGCCCGATCAGATCACGATGCTCGTGAACGGCCTCGCGCACGGCGTGCGCACGCCGGGGATGACGAGACTGACGGCGGGGATCGGGCAGGACGCCGGAACGATCCCGGTCGAATCGGTCGAGGGATTCCCCGCGCAGTGCACGGTGCGGATCGGGAACGAACTCATGGAGGTCCTGGTCGCGAACGGCGGAATGCAGGCTCTCCGGCAGGAGACCGGCCTCGCCGCGGGCTTCGGGGGCCGGATCGCGCGCGAGCCGTTCGCGACGCTCTCGCACCATTCGCCGGCGACCGCGCCGACGGCGGACGTGCCCGCGAACCTGGCCTCGATCACGACCTCGCACCCGGCGGGAACGACCGTCTCGCTGTACGGCTACAGCCTGCCCGTGCTCTCCGACGTCCCCGTCGGGCGCAAGCAGCTCCCCGCGGACCTCGGCCCGTTCCGCGCGGCGAGGCTCGCCGGCGTGGAGGGCGGCGCGACTCCGCAGGGCGATCCGATCATCTGGACCGTGCCCTGGAGTCCGCTGGGCTTCACCTTCGGGCACGGCCTCGAAGGCGCGGCGAGCGGCGTGACCGGACTCGTGCTCGCCAGCGCCGACTCGGACCTCGCGCAGCCGAACAGCGTGCCGGCGTCGGACTTCATGCCGGCTTTCAATCCGAACGGCGGCTACGCGGCCATCATGCAGGTCGCGTGGACTGTCGGCGGGGAGAACGAGACGGCCGCGGGCACCCAAGTCGGAGGCATCGAGATCGTCCAGTACAGCGGATGGTCCGGCACCACTCTCCAGATCACCAAGCGGGGCGACCAGCTCCCCGAGCTCGACAACCTCGAGACGCTCGAAGGGGATCAGGCGGACTATTTCAGCGGCCGCCGCGCTTTCGTGGCGAACTGGAACCCGAACATCCATCTGGTCGGGCAGACGGTCGAGAACCGCTTCAGCCTCGCCTGGCAGACCTACGTGATCCCGATCTCGGTGCCGGTGCCGGGAGCCAGCGCGCTCGACTATCTCGCCGCGCGGAAGGGCGCGTCGCAGTTCGCGCAGCTCACCCGCATCCAGGACGCCGAGCTCACGGAGTGGGTGCGCTACGACTGGCTCGAGACCGCCAGCGGCCAGCTCGTCCGCGACGATCCCGCGGCGCTGATCAGGGCGCTCTTCGGCGCGACGGGGGGGCTCACCGTGCCGAGGATGGACGATCCGCAGCAGCCGCCAGGGCCGAGCGGACCGTCCGGCGGCATGGCGCTCTCGATCGCCGCGCCCCCGTCGGCTCCGAGCCCGACGCCTCCGTCGCAGTCGCAGACCGGCATGAGCACCTGGGATCCGCGCATCGGACAGGGCGAAAACGACGACTACCCGGTTTCGGAGGCGATCGAGACGGCGTTCCAGTTCCGCGGCGTGTTCGGGACCTTCTCGCACGAGCACAAGTCGGGGACGCTCGTGCTCCCCGTGTTCAAGGCGGCGCTCGGCGGAGCCGACGAGGGCCGGCCGGGGCGCCTCGACTCCGCTTTCCTCTTCGACGCGAACCCGACGAGCCTCGGTTGGCCGGTCCGCGTCCATCGCGCGCACGCGCCGGGGCCGAAGTACGGGCTGACGGGCTGGACGCAGAATGACTACCCAGGTCCGCCCGTCCGTGTCGCCATCGCGCCGCCGGGCGACCAGGGTGACCAGGATCTCTACCTCGTCGGCATCAACTTCATCGCGCTGCAAGCGGCCGTCGTGCAGCCCCTCACCGCCGATCCCGCCCCCGCGAATCAGGACGCGCGCCTGCGCACGCGCCTCGTCTGCTTCCCCTCGGGGGAGAAGCCGCGCATCGTCGGCACGACGACGATCGGGCGGGGCTTCGACGGCGCGGCGGCCGGCGCGGTGCCCTCCGCGGTCGTCGACGAGGCCGTCTACGGCGACGCGCAGTTCGGCCGCGCCTCGCCCGGCGATCCCGACGCGGTCGCGGGCGCGAGCCTCGTCCTCCAGGATCCCCTCGACGACGCCGGCTTGCAGACCAGGGTGCGCCCGAAGTCCGTGCGCCTCGCGCTGGGACACTTCTCCGCCGACTACGAGTTCCTCACCGAGACGCCCGACGACGCCGGGCTCCTGCGGATCGGCGACGAGATCGTCTGCTACAACAGCCGTCAGACGCTCGGCGGCGAGATCTCGATCGCGCCCGGCGGCCGCGGCCTCCTCGGCACGACCGCGCAGCCGCACGAGGTCACCGAGCCCGTGACCTTCCTCGAGCACCGCGCGGTGTCGTTCCTCGCGGGGAACATCGGCGCGAGCGACTCGGCGCTCCCGATCGCGAACACGGCGGACTTCCCCAACGAAGGCACCGTGCTCGTCGGCTCGGAGCTCATCCACTACACACGCATCCGCCAGAACGCCCTCGAGATGCCGCGCGCCTCCTCCGAGCCCGGGAAGATGGACGAGAAGGGTCCCGGCCTCTTCCGCGGACGCTTCGGCACGACCGCGGCTTCGCACGCGATGGGGGAGCCCGTCATCCTCTTCCCCTTCCGCTACTGGGACCGCTGGGAGGAGCAGGCCGACGCGCCCGAGCTCGCCTACTTCAAGCTCTCGATCGATCAGCCCGCGGCCTTCTGGGACTCGTTCTTCTTCGCGAAGGAGGACGCGACCGCGAGCCGGATCGGCGTCCTCATGCGCAGCGACCCGGTCGTTCCCTGGGACGCCGATCCGGAGAAGGAGAAGCGCATCGCGCTCTTGTGGGACGGCGACGTCGAGGGCCGCGCGATCCCGATCGGCCACCAGTCCGACCAGATCGAGTGGCGCGTGTTCGTCGAGTACGCGCCGGGCGCCTTCGACCTCGTCACCGGCGCGCCGCACGGATGGAAGGAGACGCCGCGGCTCTCGCGCCTCGGCGCCTTCTACTTCGGACCGGGGATGGTCCTCTCGGCGGTGGAGCGATGAAGATGAACCGAGGAAACGCGCGCGCCGGCCTGACGCTGATCGAGCTCCTGCTCGCGCTCGGCATCTTCGCGTTCCTCGTCCTGGCGCTGTTCCAGATCCTCGACCGCTCGCTCTCGCTCTGGAGGCGCGCGGAGACGCGCCGGAGCCTCCTCGGGCAGGCCGCGACCGTCTCCGAGCTCCTCGCGCGCGATCTCGCGGGCCTCGAGGGCGGCGCGCGCGGCGATCTGCTGGCCGAATGGGTCGCGTTCGACACGGACGGGGACGGCGTCGACGATTCCAAGTGGCCGCGGCTGCGCTTCGTGCGCCAGGCCTCGGCCTCGGACATCCTGCGTCTTCCGGGAGAGCGCGCGGAGGCTCCCGCCGCGGAAGACGGCGTCACGGCGCTGCCTCGCTCCGACGCGGCGCTCACGGAGGTCCTGTGGCTCATCGTGCCCGCCTCGCTCACCGACCCCGTCGCGCGCGCCGAGGGCTCGATCTGGCGCGGGGAACGCGCGATCTCCGACACCACGACGAAGTCCTTCTTCGCCCCCGACTTCATCGGCCGGTCGAACCGTCCGCCCGCGGGCGCGGTCGAGGAGGTCAGCGGCGGCATCCTCTGGCTCGGCGTGCTCTTTGCAACGCAGACGTCGATCGTCCACGACGAATGGAAGCTCGCGACCGACCGTGACTGCCTCGACTGTGCCGCGACGTCCTGGGACGCATGGAACCGCTCGCGGCCCGACACGGAGGTCCACGCCTGGAACGAGCCGGGCGCGGGCATGCCGGCGGTGCGCGGCCGCCCGCTCCTCCCGCGCCGCGTGCGCTTCGAGATGGAGCTCGAGCGGCCGATCGACCGCCTGCGGAGAACGACGCTCGCGCAGCCGGCGGAGATCGGCGACACGGCCATCCTCGTCGACGATCCGCAGCGCATCCCGCGCGAGGAGGGCGCGTACGTCCTCGTCGAGACCGAATGGATGGAGGTGTTGTCGATCTCGGGGCCCAGCGTCGCCGTGAAGCGCGGCCAACGCGGGACGAAGTCCGTCAGCCACAAGGCCGGCGCGATGGTCCACTACGGCCTGCGGCTCGTGCGCGAGATCCCGATCGCGACGTACCGGGAGGACTGGAACCTGTGAGACCGGACACCGGAATACGGTACCAGGTCAAGTCTTCCGGACCTCGAGTTCGACGCATGCTCGCGCTGCGACGTGGCTCGAGGTCCGGAAGAATTGACCTGGTACCGTATTCCGGTGTCCGTTCCCGCGGCGGCTTCACGATCATCGAGGTGATCGTCGCGCTCGGCATCCTGCTCTTCGGGATGACCGCCGTGATCGGGATGCTGACCTTCGGCGCGGCGCTGTCGCGGACGGCGCTCCTGCGCACGACGGCCGCGGCCTCGGCCCAGGCGGTCGTCGCGGACCTTGAGGAAACGCTCTTCCCGATGGTCGAGGGCGTCTCCCCGGGCCAGAGCGACGCCGGTCCGCCGATCGAGGTCCTGAACCGCGCCCTCCCCGGCATGCCCGACGTGACGTACAGCGCGAGCGCCGTGCCGAACCCCGAGCGTCCGCTCGAGTACCGCGTCGACGTCGAGATGTCGTGGACCTCCGCCGGCGTTCGCCGCGCGATGAGCTTCCAGACGATCCTCGTGCGCGAGATCCCCTTCGGCGAGCGCCTGCGCCGGAGGTTCGTCGAAGGCCGGGGCGAGAAGCGGGATCCGGCCGCGGTGCCGCCGAAGTGAGGAAGTTGCCAATGCGAGCCGGATCGCCGAGAGTGAGCAGGACCCTATGACGCTTTCGATCATCGCTTGCCTCTTGGCGGCCGCGACTTTCCAGGATGCCGCCGCGCCCGCCGACGCTCCCGTCACCCTGCTCCAGCTCCGCGACGGGCGCATCGCCTGGGGCACGATCCGCGCCCATGATCCCGAGGGCTTCGTCTTCGAGCGCCTCGACAACGGCGGGATCGCGCGGATCGGCTGGAACCTGCTCGATCCGCGCCTCGAGACCGAGCTGAAGTCCAAGCACGGCTACGTCGACCTCACGGGCGACGAGGTCATGATCGACGCCGACCGGATCGTCACGACCGACGGCACGGAGTTCCTCGGCCGGATCCTCGACCGCACGGACGACGCGATCCTCCTGAAGACGGCCAGCGCGACGGTCTCCATCCCGAAGAACCGCATCGGCGGCGCCGCGACGACCGTCCCGGTGCGGGCCCTCGAGGTGTTCAGCAAGGCGGAGCTCTACGACCAGCAGCTCCTCGCGAATCCTCCGGCCGACGCGGCCGGGCACTTCGCGCTGGGACAGTACTGCGAGCGCATCCTCGACTTCGGTCACGCGCTCGAGCATTACCAGAAGGCCGCCGCGGCCGATCCCGCCTTCCGTCCCGCCGACGTGAACCTGGCGATGTCGCGCGCGTCCGAGAAGGCCAAGAACCAGGACCAGATCGACTACCTCGGCGAGGTCGAGTCCGAGCTCCTCCGCAAGCACTTCGACAAGGCACTCGCGATGGCCGATGCCTTCGCCGAGAAGTTCCCGGAGAGCGCGCTCGTGCCCGACGCGCGGAAGAAGCACGACCGGATCATCAAGGCCCGGGAACGATTCATCGCCGACCGCGTGGCGCGCCAGCTGATCACGCGCGCCGGGGCGCTCGCGCACACGGTCGCGCTCGAGAAGCCCTTCGAGGAGGCGGTTGCCTACGCGCAGGAGGCCATGCGCACCGAGCTCTTCGACTCGGTCGCGAAGGACATGGCGAAGATCTCCAAGGAGGCGACGCCCGACACGGTGCGCCAGATGTGGGCCACGCGGAAGAAGGTCATCTGGCACCGCGCATCGTACGGCCTAGGCACCTGGCTCCTCGGCAAGGACGAGGCGTTGAAGGGCATGGAAGAGGAGAAGGAGGAGAAGAAGCCGGTCTCCGAGGCGGACAAGCAGCGCGCCGACCTCGAGAAGAAGATCAAGGCCTTCCTCCAGAACCAGGAGATGGCGCGCCGCGCGCAGAGCAAGGAAGAGCAAGGGGAGGATCGCGACGGCTTCTGGAGGGAGTTCCCGGTCATGTCGCGGGCGCAGTGGATCCTGGCCTACTTCGTCGAGAACTCCGGCGACTTCGAGGTCGCCAAGAAGCCCAACCTGGCGAACTGCCCCGACTGCGGCGGCATCGGGACGCGTGAGGTGTCCATCGCGGGAGCGAACGTCGCGAAGAGCATGACGGGGCAGGGAGTGATCGGGACGACCAACGAGTGCACCACATGCCATGGGATCGGCCGGATCCGGCGCATCGCGTTCCGCTAGGCCCGGGATGGTCTCTCCGCTCGCCCTCGCGTTCTTGATCGCGCTCCCCTCGTGCGGCGCGATGGCGAATCCGCCGCCGCCCACGCAGCCGGCCGATGTCGCCACCCTCGAACCGCGCCGCGCTCCCGGAGCGGAGGTGCCCGCCGCCGCGGCGCCGGGACCCGAGGAGCCGGTCCAGTCGACCGCGAAGGAGTCGGCCGCGCCGGCGCCGCCGCCTTCAGGCAAGCCAGCCCCGCTTCCGATCGCGCGGGTCGCCGGCAAGGACATCGACGTGGCCGAGCTCCTCGGCCTGTGGCTGCACCAGGACAGCCTCCAGGTGCTCGAGCACCTCGACCACCTCGTGCTCGGACGGCTTGTCCTGGCCGAGGCCGCGCGTCTCTCCGTGGTGGTCGATCCGGAGGCCGCCGAGGCCGCCTACCGGCAGGCCGTGGAGACGATCGAGAAGACGATCAGCTCGAAGCGACCCGGTCTCACCCTCGATCGGTACGTCGACGAAGCCCTCGGGCTCGACCCGGTGCGCTACCGCGAGTTCCTGCGCGACGAATCGTTGCGCGGGCTTCTGGCCGAACGCGTCGTGCGCACCTGGATCCTCGCCAGCGAGCGCAGCGAGGTGCGCGTGATCGCCGTGAAGACCGAGGAGGCGTCGCGGCAGGTCCGCGACGCCCTCGCGGCGGGGGAGGCCTTCGAGGAGGTCGCCCAGCGCCTTTCGGCCGATTCTTCCGCCAAGGGAGGAGGACGGGTGCCCGCGGTCGTGCGCGGAGACAGTCCGATCGCGCGCCTCGCGTTCCAGACGGAGATCGGGCAGGTCGGCGGCCCGCAGTACGAGAAGGGAGCCTGGCTCTTCGTGAAGGTGGAAGCCCGGCCCGCGCCGACGGCCGGTGACTGGAAGGCCGTCGGTCCAGCCGTCCTGAAGAGCCTGGCGGAGAGCCCGGTCGTCGACCTCGAGGTCTCCCAGTGGAAGCCGGTGATGGTCGAGCGGTACGGAGTCGACATCACGCCCCTCATGAGGATCATGGAGTAGCGAAGTCCCGCGGTCCCGTATTGACTGTCGCTTGCCCGTCCGCGAGTCTCGCCCTCATGCGAGATCCCGAGCCGGAATCGACCGAAGGCGCCCTGGTTGTGGAAGAGGACGTGGCACCCGAGACGACTGGCGAGCCGGGCGAGGCCGCGAGCGAGCCGATCTCCGACGACGAGCTCTTGCGCGCCGTCACCGCGCTCGTCTTCGCGTCGCCCGATCCGCTCTCCGACCGGAAGATCGCGTCCCTCTGCGGCGGCGGGGGTGCGGCCCCCGCGGTCGCGCGCGTCCGCGCCGCTCTCGAGACCCTCCAAGCGCGGCTCGCCGCGAGCGGCCTCCCGCTCGAGCTGCGCTCGATCGCCGGCGGCTGGCGCATCCTGACCGCTCCCGAGCAGAGCCCGGTCGTCGAGCGCCTCTTCGAAACCCGCAAGACCGAGCGCATCTCGCCGGCCGCGCTCGAGACGCTCGCGATCGTCGCCTACCGCCAGCCCGTGACGAAAGCCGAGATCGAGGCGATCCGCGGCGTCCAAGCCGGCCCGATCCTCCGCTCCCTCGTCGACCGCAACCTGATCAAGGTCTCCGGCCGCGCCGACGTCCCGGGCCACCCGCTCCAATACGCGACGACGAAGACCTTCCTCGACCGATTCGGTCTGTCGGGGCTGGACGATCTCCCGCGCGATTCCGAGCTCACGCGCTGAGAATCTGGCCCCCTTCGCTGTGCAGGAATCAGCGTCGCGGCAGCACGCGCCAGGCGCAGATTTCACTCGGTCTCCATCGCTTCGATTCGACGCCGAGCACCATCGCCGGCGTGCGCCTCGGCCACCGATTCGTGATCCCGCGCACGTAGTTGCGCCACACGACCCAGA
>JBJXFB010000078.1:0-58873 GCA_046155895.1 Planctomycetota bacterium
TCGGACAGCGACTCGGACAGCAGCTCGGACAGCGATTCGGACAGCGACTCGGACTGCGATTCCGATAGCGATTCCGATAGCGATTCGGACAGCGACGACTGTGACGACGACTGCGACTGCGACTGCCCCTGCCACGACGACTGCGAGATCACCGATTGCAATGGCAACGGGATCGACGACGCGATCGACATCGCCGAAGGCGCGATCGACGCCGACCACAACGGCGTTCCCGACGAGTGCGAGCCGGGCATCACGACCTTCTGCGAAGGCATCGGCCAAGCCAACGGCGGCGTCGACTGCCCGTGCGGGAACGTGGCTCCCAGCGGTACCTCGGAAGGCTGCCTGAACGGCGACGGCGTGGGCGCGGATCTCACTGCCACGGGAATCCCGAGCGTCAGCAACGACACGCTCCTGCTGCACGTCGACGGGATCCCGAACGGGAAGCCCGGCTTCTTCTTCCAGGGCGCGGCCGACGCGGGCCGCGTACCCTTCGGCAACGGCACCCGCTGCATCGGCGGGCCCTTCATCCGCCTCGCCAAGATCGCCGGCCAGCCGGGCGGGAATTCGTACCCGCCGCCGGGCGACCCGCCCATCTCGGAGGAGTTCAACATCCCGGCCGGAGCGACGCGCTACTACCAGGTGCTCTATCGCGACGGCCAAGGACCCTGCGGCGGCACGACGAACACGTCGAACGGCCTGAAGGTCGTCTGGGGACTCTAGTCTCGACCGGGCCCTCGCGCTCGGAGGATCGATTGCAGCGAGGCCGGCCGGTTCACCCGGTCGGCCTCGCGCCGTTTGTCACCCGGCCGATGCGCCGCGCAGCCAGTACAGGAGCGCCAGCGCGCTGAACCCGTCCTCGATCCGGCCCGCGTCGAGCAGGCGCTCGACTTCGCTGCGCTGGAAGCTCCGCACGACGAGGCGCTCGCAGGGATCGAGCTCGGGTTCGCCGGCTCGCTCGCAGTCGTGGGCCAGGAATGCGTGCGCGTAGTGCGCCGTGATGCCGTTCGCGGCGTAGAAGCCCGGGAGACGCGACAGCCGCGCCGCTACGTAGCCGGTCTCCTCTCGCAGCTCGCGCCGGACGGTTTCCTCCGGAGTCTCCCCGGGCCCGATCCTTCCCGCGGGCGCCTCCCAGTGTGTCTTCGCGTGGGGATGGCGGTACTGACCCACCAGGACGATCGAGCCCTCGCGCGTCATCGGGACGACGACGACGGCGTCGGGGATCTCGACGACGTGGTACTCCTGCTGCGTCCCGTCGGCCAGCGCGAGCCAGTCGCGCCTCAGGCCGCACCATTTCGAGTCGTAGAGACGCTCGCTCCGCGCGACCTCGAAGGGCTCGAAGGGGGGCGGGTTGTCGGGAGGGAGGTCCCGCGCGACGGTCAAACGTGTGCTCCCGCGCCGGCGCCGGGCCAGAGCTCGCGCCAATCGCGCCGCGGACCCGTCCCCGCGCCCGCGCCCCCGGCGAGCCTCGCGGCGAGCGCGGGCGAGACGCGCAGGTCCTCGAGCGCCGTCTCGGACAGCGCGCGCCCGCAAGCCTCTTCGATGCTCGGCGCGTCGAGGTGCTGGTAGGCGTACACCTCGTCGGGCCGGCCGCATTTGCTGAACTTCCGCACGGCGAGCGTCACCTGCTTCACGCCGGCGATCGAGCCGATGTTGTCGAGCAGCCCTGCCTCGCCGTCGCAGACCGCGACGATGGGCACGCGCCTTCCGGCAAGCGAAAGGAGGCCGGCCTCGGTGGCCCCGGCGCCCGCGACCGCATGGAGATCGCCGGTGATGCCGAGGTTGTCGCGCAGGTGGCGATAGCCGTCCTGCTCGCCCAGGATGCCGAGCAGGAGCTCCGGAGAGGAAACGACGATCACGTCGGCGAACACGCCCTTCTCGAGGAGCCTCTGGCTCGCGAGGACGGCCTCGGTGGCGACCGAACCCATCGCGAAGACGCGGACGACGTTGTCGCCGGGCTCGTAGCCCGCGTACCCGCGCCAGTCGACGAGGAAGTAGGCGCCGAGCAGGCAGTCGCGGCGGATCCGCGCGAGGAGCTCCGCGTCGGGGAGGCACGGCACGCTCGACTCGTCGGTCGCGTCGCCCCATTCCTCGCCCGCGCCCTGCGGCTTCAGCGCCGTGAAGCTCCCGGACTTCGACGCGGCCTGCCTCCGGACGCAGTCGAGCAGGAGGCCCTGCGCGATCCCGCGCGTCACGCCGCGGATCAGGACGCCGCGCCGGCCCTCGTTGTCGTCGATCATCTGCCGGCGCAGCGCGTCGCACAGGATCCAGTCCATCTCGACGGCGAAGAGCGGCTCCCAGGTGATGAGGTTCGGGATCTGGATGTCGCTCTTCCACGAGTGCTGCGCGCCCTCGGGGGAGAGCGTCACGCCGCTCGGCGTGCCCACGATCACGAACTCGGCGCCCCAGTAGAGGTTGTAGTAGAGCTGGTCGAGCGCGCGTTTGATGAAGAAGTCGTAGACCGTCATCATCGGGAAGAAGGGCAGCCCCGTGTAGTGCCCCATCTTCCCGAAGGCGCCCGCGCAGGACATGGCGTTCGCCTCGGCGATCTCGAAGCGGATGTGGCGCGTCCAGGGATCGTCGGTTGCGATCAAGGCCGGGTGCTTCACCTCGAGCGCGAGCTCCTCCTCGAGATCGGGCTGGTGGTCGGGGCCGTAGATCCGCTGGTCGAGCACGGGCGAGATGTTCGTGCTCGTGCCGACGTCCGGGGAGAGCGTCAGGACCATGTCCGCGGCGGTCTTCCAGCGCTTCTCGACCTCCGAGAGCGACTTCTCGCTGCTCACGGCGGTCCGCGGACCGGCTTCGTCCTTCGTCCCGATGCGCACGAGCTTCGACGCGAGCTGTCCCCACATCCACTGCGTGTGCGCCATGGGGAAGAGCGACAGGTCGATGTCGAGCGAGTCGGGGAGGCCGCCCTCCTTCGCGATCGAATCGCGCACCCGCTCGCGGTTCCTGCGGCGCAGCTCGAGGTGCTCCTCGATCCCGCGGCGGAAGTGATCGCGCCGGTCGCGGAGGTAGGCGCCTTCCTCGGTCTTCTCGCCGAAGTGCGCGAAGGGATCCTCCAGGGAGAGCCCGGCCTTCTCGAGGAGGCGGACGATCTCCTTCTCGGAAGGGAGCGTCGAGTGGTTGGCCGGGTGCGCCGCGGACTCGAGGCCCCAACCCTTGATCGTGTGGGCGATCACGAGGTAGGGGACCTCGGAGTCGTGCCGCGCGCGGTCGTAGGCCTCGATCATCTTCTCCAGGCAGTGGCCGCCGACGTCGGCGAACGCGCGCAGGACTTCCTCGTCGGAGAGATTCTTGAGGAGCTTCTGGACGTCCGGATTCCCCTGCCCGCAGGCGCGGCGGATCTCGGCCGGCTCGCCCTTGAGGAGGAGCATCTGGTACTCGTAGTCGGAGAGACCGCCTTCGAAGAGGCGCTTCAAGGCCACGCCGCCCGGACGATCGAAGAGCTCGTCGCGGAACTTCCCGTGGCGGACCTGCACGACGCGCCAGCCGTTGTCGGCCGCCGTGCGCTCGATGCGGTCGCAATCCTGGCCCCGGAAGCTGCGCTCGTTGGGGATGCGCGTGCCGTCGAGGTTCTGGCGGTTGTAGTCGATGATCCACGTGACGTTCCCGAGCTGGCGCTCGGCGACGTCGGGCAGGCACTCGAGCAGGGAGCCCTCGCGGAACTCGCTGTCGCCCATCATCGACCAGAAGTGCGCCTGCGGCGGGACCTCGAAGCCGTGGTCGGAGGCGTAGCGGTGCGCCAGCGCGAGGTAGACCGAGGCGACGGGCGGGATGCCGACGGATCCGGAAGGCAGGAAGTGGAACGAATCGGGGTCGGAGCGCGCGTGGTAGCTCTGGAAGACGGGCTGGTCGAGCGGGTGCGGGAACTGCCGCAGGCGATGCATGACCGCCTTGGACTCCTCCGGGGAGAACCAGTTCAAGCTGCCCTCCGCCCGGAAGAGCTGCATGAGGTGGTGGTAGGTGTGGTCGACGGGGGAGGCGTGTGGCTTGCAGCAGACGTAGTCGTGCACGTCGCGCGCGACGAGGTGCAGCGCGCCGAGGAGGTGCATCGAGGAGGCGCAGGAGGCCGGGTGGCCGCCGACCTTGGGATCGCCGCGCTGCTTGCCCTCGCGGTGGTTGGCGAAGTGGATCATCGCCATCGTCTGCGCGAAGGCGCGCTCGACGATGCGGGTGAGGAGGGCGGTGCCGGGAGGGGTCAGGGTGGCCAAGGTCATGTGGGATGCCCGGAGGATAGTCGGCTG
This sequence comes from Planctomycetota bacterium, assembly GCA_046155895.1. Lineage (GTDB taxonomy): Bacteria > Planctomycetota > UBA1135 > UBA1135 > DASYPQ01. Next base: position 4,245 of record JBJXFB010000078.1, read on the forward strand.
CGCGCCGGGCTCCCAGGGGGAAGGGGCCTCAAGCCCCGAGCGCGCTCCGGTACACGTCCCGGTAGGCCACGAGCATCGATCCGAACGTGTAGCTCTCCTGGACGCGCGCGCGGTTCCCGGCGCCGAGGACAGTGCGACGATCGGCGTCGCGAAGGAGTTCCGTGAGCTTCTCCGCGAGCGGCCAGGCGGACTCGTGCTCCTCGAGGGGCACGACGAAGGGCTCCTGCGCCTCGCCCAGGATCACCCGCACGTCGCCGACGTCGGTCGAGACGACCGGGAGCCCGCTCCCCATCGCCTCGAGCAGCGCGACGGGCATCTGCTCGGTGTCCGAGGAGATGCAGAAGACGTCCATCGCGCGGTAGTGCTCGGCGGGATCGGGCACGAAGCCGGCGAAGTGGACGCGGCCGAAGAGCGTGGGGGTCTTCGCGGCGAGGGCTTCCATCGCGGGACGCTCGACGCCTTCGCCCAGGACGAGCACGTGGCTGCCGAGGATCGGGTCGATTCGCGCGCAGGCTTTCAGGAGGCGCAGGGGGTTCTTCTCGGGCCGCAGATGGCCGACGAAGCCGACGACCGGCGCCTCGCGGGGGATACCGAGCTTGTCGCGGAGCGCGGGGCGGCCGTCGCGCGGGAGGAAGCGCTCGGCGTGGATCCCGTTCGGGATCCAGCGCACGACGCGCTCGGGCAGGCGCCAGGAATCCTTCGCGATCCGCTCGAGGTTCCGCGAAGGCACGACCACGGCGTGGACGCCGGGGAGGACGATCCGTCGCGCGCGGACGCGGCGCGGCAGCTGCCGGACGGCCTCGTCGGGGTTGAACCCGTCCTCGTGGTGCACGATCCGGCGCGAGAACAGGCTCCGCGCGGCGAGCACGGCGTCGAACGCGCCCCAGTTGTAGGAGAGCAGGAGGTCGGGCTTCTCGCGCTTCAGGAGAGCGCGCAGCCGCCGCGTCGTAGCGATCGTGCCGGCCTTGGGCGGCGCGTCGAGGATGCGCGCATCCACGCCCTTGGGCAGATGCGCGCGCGCGTCCGTCCGCCCGTCCATGGCGACGATCGAGTGCCGGAACTCGCTCCCGAAGGCCTCGATCAGGCGCACCGTGCGCATCTCCGGCCCGGCCGGGACGAAGGTCGAGAAGACATGGAGGAGGTGCGGAGCGCCGGGCACGCGCTCTCTAGATAGCAAGGCGCGGGCGCGAGCGGAAACACCTCACCTCGCGCTGCCCGCCTCCACCGGCGCGCTGGCGCCGCTCCCGGCGATCGCCGTCCCGTTCTTCACGTACTTGTCGAACCAGTCGACCATCTCCGCCGCGCAGTGCATCACCGACTCGCGCGCGCGGTAGCCGTGGTCCTCCTCCGGCAGCACGACGAGCCGCGCCGTTCCGCCGTTCCCCTTGACCGCCTGGTACATCCGCTCCGACTGGATCGGGAAGGTCCCGGGGTTGCTGTCCTTCTCGCCGTGCACGAACAGGATCGGCGCCTGGATCCGGTGCGCGTACGAGAACGGGGAGAGCTTCATGTAGATCTCGGGCGCCTCCCAGATCGTCCTGCGCTCGCTCTGGAACCCGAACGGGGTCAACGAGCGGTTGTACGCGCCGCTGCGCGCGATCCCGGCGCGAAAGAGGTCGCAGTGCGCGAGCAGGTTCGCCGTCATGAACGCGCCGTAGCTGTGCCCGCCCACGCCGACGCGCGTCCTGTCCGCGACGCCCATCTCGGCCGCCTTGTCGATCGCCGCCTGCGCGGAAGCCACCACCTGGTCGAGGAACGTGTCGTTCATCGTCTCCGGATCGCCGACGACCGGCATCGTCGCGTTGTCGAAGATCGCGTAGCCCTGCGTCAGGAAGAGCAGGTGCGAGGGCCCGCGCACGCGCACGAACCGGTGCGGTGACCCTCCGACCTGGCCGGCCGTCCCCGGATCGCTGTACTCCATCGGGTAGGCCCACACGACGAGCGGGAGCTTCGTGCCCTCGACGTAGCCCTTCGGCAGGTACAAGGTCGCCGAGAGCTCCACGCCGTCCTTCCGCGTGTACTTCACGAGCTCCTGGCGCACGCCGCGCAGTTGCGGCTGGGGATCGGGGAAGTCCGTCAGCGGGGTCACGTCGCCCTGCGCGAGATCGCGCAGGCGCCAGTTCGGCGGCTCCGTGGGGCTCTCGCGCACCGTGACGACCGTCGGCGGCGTCTCCGCCGAGCTCGAGATCGTCGCAACGACGCTCTCGTACTCGCCGTTCTCGCAGCGCCACAGTCGGTCGCTCTTCCCCGTCCGCAGATGGACGCGGTCGAGGAAAGGCCGCGCCCCCTCGGGCGTCGCGCCTCCCCCCGAGCGGTAGATCCAGTCGCCGTCCTGGCGGACGATCCGCGTCCCGTTCTCCGTCACCCTCGTGACCGGGCTGCCCGGATCGCCGTAGCGGTCGTTCACGCTGCGGTCCTCGACCACGCGCGCGCCCGCGATGTCGCCGAGATCGAAGAGCAGCGTCCTCATCCAGCGGCGGTCGCGGTCGTACTCGCCCGCGAGCACCTCGTCGGCGTCGGCCATCCACTGCAGGCCGCGCGCGCGCTGCGCGAGGCGGAAGAGCTCGACGGGTTCGCACGCCTTCGCGCTGGTATCGGATGGAGCTCCGAAGGGCGCCGCGAGGCGCATCCACTTGTCGCGCCATTCCGCCTTGCGCTTGGGATCGCCGCCGTCGAGCGCTTCGACCCACACGAGGCTCGCCGGCGCGCTCGCCTGCCATTGGACGCTCCGCGGCCCGAGCGGCACGCCTTCCTGCGGAATGTTCTCGCCGAGAGGGATGTCGGCGATGGATCGTTGCAGGGCCCCGTCGATCGACCACACCTCGGTCCGCTTCGGGAACCGCCCCGCGGGCATCAGGTACGAGAACGGCCGATGGAGCGTCGACACGAGCAAATGCTTCCCGTCGGGCGAGACCGAAGCCTGCTCGTGGAGCCCCGGCTGGCCGATCGGCGTCGTCTTTCCCGTCGCGATATCGACGCGGACGATCTGCGAGGTGCCGTAGTGCTCGAACAGCAGCTCCTCGTGCGGGTCGTCGAGGAGGTCCTGGTACGTCCGCACCGGCGACTTCGTGCCCGAGGTCTCCTGCACGACCGGGCCGCTCGGAACCCCGGGCGCCGCCGGAGCCTCGGCGCGGCCGGCGGGGATGATCGTGGCCACGAGGGCGTTCCCGTCGGGAGTCCAGTCGAAGCCGCCACCGAGCACGGCATTCATGCGTTCGAGGCGTTTCACGGCCTTCCCGTCCGAGACGTCGCCGATCCAGAGCTCGAGGCCGCCGTCCGTCGCGATCGTGATCGCGAAACGCCGGCTCGTGTGCGACCAGGAGACGCCGGCGATGCGGGCGCCCTCGGGCAGCGCGACGCGGCGCGCCTCCTTCCCTTTGAGCTCGCGCAGCGAGACGCTCGTGTCGTACGAGGCTTGCCAGGGCGCGTTCGTCTTCGGATCGATGCGCTCTCCCGCGAGGCCGATCCACGGACGCGAGACGTCGGCGATCGACGGCATCGCGGGACGCTCGACGAAGAGCATGAAGCGACCGTCCGGGCTGATGCGGACGCTCGGCGTCTCGGGCGCGTCGAGGAGCGCGACGACCTCGGGAGGCGGCAGGCGGTAGCCGGAGTCCTGCTGCGCGGCCGGGGAGGTGGCGGGCAGGAGGATGAGTGCGAGCAGGCTGCAGAGGGGCTTCATGGCCTGATCCTAGCGCGGATTCCCGCGCCGATCGCTAGCTTCGCGGCGCGAGAAAAGCTCCTCCAGGCGTCCCCGAGGCCCCTTCCGATGCCCACGATCCTCCTCCTCGTCGTCTCGAACGTGTTCATGACCTTCGCGTGGTACGGGCACCTGAAGGGGATGCGGACGTCGCCACTCTGGATCGCGATCCTCGCGAGCTGGGGGATCGCCTTCTTCGAGTACTGCTTCCAGGTGCCTGCGAACCGGATGGGCTACGGCCGATTCGACCTCGGGCAGCTCAAGGTGATCCAGGAGGTGATCACCATGATCGTCTTCATGGGTTTCGCGGCGTGGTACATGAAGAAGCCGGTGAGCTTGGACTTCCTGTGGGCGAGCTTGTGCCTCGCGGGAGCGGCGTACTTCGTGTTCCGGACGCCCGTGACGACGTGATCCGTGGTTGGAAGCTCTGGGCGCTCCCCGTCGCCGTCGCGCTGCCGCTCGCCATGGCGATCGTCGCATCCCGCACCGTCGCGCCGTGGGGGAAGGAGGCGATCCTCCATTCCTGGCGCCGGCCGGCTCCGTCGCCGCCCTCGATCCCGCACGAGGATCTCACGCTTCGCGGGGAAGGCATCGATCTCCGCGGCTGGCGCTTCCCGGCTTCCGGAGTGCGCCGCGGGCTCGTGGTCTACCTGCACGGCTCGTCGGACGACCGGCGCGGCAGCGTGGGGATCGCGCGGCAGTTCACGCCGCGCGGATTCGACGTGCTGGCCTACGACCTCCGCGCGCACGGCCAGAGCGGCGGCGACGCGTGCACCTACGGCGTGCTGGAGCGCCGGGACCTCGCGCGCATTCTCGACGGCGAGCCGAGCGGACCGGTCACCCTCATCGGTTTCTCGCTGGGCGCCTCGGTGGCCCTGCAGGCCGCCGCGGACGATCCTCGGATCTCGCTCGTGGTCGCGATCGCCCCCTTCTCCGACCTGCGGACGATCGTCCACGATCGCTCGCCGTTCTTCGTGACCCGCGGCCAGGCGGAGGAAGCGCTGCGCCTCGCGGGGCTCGAAGGCGGGTTCGCGGTCGACGAGGCCTCGCCGGTCGCGTGCGCAGCGCGCATTCGCTGCCCGGTCCTGCTCGTCCACGGAGCGGAGGACACGGCGACGCCGCCCGATCACTCGCGGAGGATCTTCGACGCGCTCACATGTCCGAAGGAGCTCCTGCTGGAGTCATCCGTCGGGCACGAGGATCCTCTCGGAGCCGAGGCGTGGAAGCGGATCGAGGAAGCGGTCGAGACGCTCGCGCTCCCGCCTCCTCGCTGAGCTCACCAGAGGATCCGCACCGCGCTCGAGACGTTGAACGAGTCTCCCGTGGGCGGAGCGCAGAAACCTGGATTCCCGTCCCGGTACCACACTTGGTAGTAACGCCGTCCGTTGGCCGGGATCGGCACGCCGAGCGCAGCCGAGCGCGCGGTGATCGACGGATCGCCGGGGCCCGGAGCGAAAGCCTCTCCGGCGCTGGCGGTCTTGGTGTACAGGCGCTTCAGCGTCCCGCCCGCGCAGCGCAGGCCGTCGCCGTACGTCACCGGATTGATGGATGCGTTTCCCTGCAGGAAGATCGACAGCGAAGTCGCGCGCTCTCCCGAGGAGCGGAGCACAACGGTGTCAGGGCTCGTCGTGCCGGTCGCGAAGAGGACCGCGCCGCCCGTGCTCGCGGAATTCTGGCAGCCGCGGCCTTCGAGCCCCGTGTTGGTGCACGGGCAGGCCGCGGCCGCTGAGACGTCGCCGAAGCAGAGCGCGTGTCCGGGCAGCTCCTGCTCGCCGTAGTGGAGCTGGATCCCCGCGACCTCGATGTAGTCGGCGAAGTGCTGTTGCTGGACGAAGACCGAGAGCGTCCCCGAGGCGGTGACCGTGACCCCGTGCCGCGCGAAGTTCTGTCCGTGGACGTAGGCGCCATTCCAGGTGGCGGCGACCGACACCGTCGGATCCGGCGAGCCGAGGACGCTCACCAGATGCGGGCTCGAGCCTCCGCAGGCACGCTTCGGGATGATCGTGTCGACGACGTAGTTCCCCGGCGCGAGTCCTTGGAAGTCGAACGAGCTTCCGAATCCTCCGCCCGGGTTGTAGCGGTCGTCCAGGAGAGCTTCGTCCTGACCGCTTGTGCCCGGATTCGCCACGAAATCGAAGGCGGTAGGTCCATTCCCGCAACCCGTCGAGTCGTCGCTGATCGTGAGGCTCACGCCTGTCACCGCGCCGTCCCACTTCAGCAGTCCCGAGACGGCGACGTCGCCGACGGAATTCCACACGCCGGCCTTCAGCGCGGAGCCCCCGTAGTTCGGCGTCGGACGGCCATAGGGCGTGTTCGCGGGCTCGAAGTCGACGTTGATGCTCTGCGCACCCACGGGGACGGCCAGGAAGAGAACGAAGAGCGTCGGGCCGAGTCGATGCATGGCGGCACCTCCGCCCGGGATTCTACTGGCGAACGGAGGGAGGGGGTGCGGGCGCGTGGATTCGCACCGTGCGGTCGAGGAAGGCCTCGCGTTCGTCGACCGGTTTCCAGCCGAGGACGGCACGGGCCGTGCCCGAGGGGATCCTCGCGGAGAGCGAGCGCGCCCGCAGGTCGTGCCAGGACGGGAATTCGGCGTCTCGGCGGCCGCCGATCGTCTTGACGATCCACTTGCCGATCTCCATGAGCTGGCTCGACACGAGCGGCCGCGCGTGGAAGTGCAACGACCGTCCGCTAGCGCGCGCGAGCTCGAAGACGAACTCGCGGGCGCCCAGATCGGGCGAAGCGCACAGGTTCAGGGCCTTGCCGTCGAGATCGTGCCCCGCGTGCGCGACGATGCGCGCCAGCGCGTCCGCGACGTCGTCGACCCACACGAGCGGGAGCGGGTGTTCGCCCGCCCCCCAGCCTACGCAGTGGTTGTCGCGCGTCCACAAGCCGAGGCCCGAGTGCTGCATCGGCGTCCCCGCGCCCATCACGACTCCCGGCCGCGCGATGACGAGCGGCAGTCCGCGCGTCTCGCGCAGCGCGAGCAGCGCCTTCTCGGCCGCGATCTTGCCGCGCGCGTAGACCGGGCGCGCGTCGGGGCTCGGATCGGTGGCGAGCGAGTCCTCGATCGCGCCCGCTCTGCCCGTGTCGAGCGCGGCGATCGACGAGACGTAGACGAAGCGAGTCGCTCCGGCATCGAGCGCCGCCTCGGCCGCCGCCGCGGTGCCCTTCACCATGGACCGGTAGACCTCGTCCCACGCGTCGCCGCCGCCCGTCGCCAGGTGGACGACCGACTTCGCTCCCGCCAGCGCCGCGTCGAGCGAGGCGCGGTCCTCCAGGCGCGCGCGGACGATGCGCACGCGGCCGTCGGCAGCGCCCTGCGTGATCTCGGTCGGCAGCGCGTCGAGGCGCCGCACGACGGCGGTCACGGGAAGGCCGCGCTCGAGGAGCTTCAGGACGGTGCGGCGTCCGATGAAGCCGTTCGCGCCCAGCACGCAGACTTCGTTAGGGCGCGGAGGAGCAGGCTCGGGGAGCTTCCGAGTCGGCGCCGGCGGTGCGGCGACGCGCGCGATCGCGTCGCACCAGGCGAGGACCTCGACGGCGTCGGCGGCCTGCGGAGGGGAGCGGTGGAACGCCTCGATCGAGCCGCGCATGCTCGCGAAGAAGCCGTCGTCGCGCCGCCCGAGGCCGAGGGTCGACTTCAAGTAGCGCGAGAGCACTCGCCGGGCGTCGCGGCGCAGCATCGCGCCTCTCCTCGAGGTCGCGAGGTAGCCGTCCCAGAACTCGAGCCAGCGCGATTTCCCCTCGCCGGAGAGCGCGTTGCCCCGCAAGTCGGCCTCGAGGACGCCGTCGGTGCCGCGGACCTCGATCCTGAACTGCTCGAAGCCCGCCCCGAAGGCGAGATGGAGCTCGACGGAAGCGCCGCCGGCGGTCGCCGCGACCGACCAGCGGTCGTGGAAGAGCTGCCCGGGGAGGAGCTCGCGCGTCGAGAGGATCGTCGGCTCGACCCGGTCGGCCTTACCGACGAGCGCCCGCACGAGCGACAGCGGATGGACCGCCTGCTCGTAGACGATGTTCGCCGGCGCCCGGAACATCCAGTGGCCGAATTGAAAGGCCTCGAGCTGCGCGAGCGGCGTCGCGAGGACGGCGCGGACGTGCTCGACGCGTCCGATCTCGCCCGCGCGGACCCGGGCGAGCAACCGGACGAAGGCGGGATGGTGGACGAAGTTGTGGTTGGCGCCGAAGGGGAGACCTTTCCGCTCCGCGAGATCCGCGAGCGCGCGCGCAGCCGTCGCGGAGAGCGCCAGCGGCTTCTCGACGAAGACCCCCAGGCCCTTCTCGAGGAGCTCGCGCGCGAGGCGTTCGTGCAGGTCGGGCGGCACGAGGAGGTGGACGAGGTCGACGTCGGCGGGGGAGAGCGCCTCGACGGACGTCTCCACGCGCGGGATCCCGAAGCGGCGGGCGAGCTTCTCGGCCCGGGCACGGTCGGGATCGCAGACGGCGACGAGGCGGACACCCTCGATCCCGGCGAGGACCTCGGCATGTGCGTCGGCGATCCACCCCGCGCCGACCAAGGCGACGCGGCGGGGACGGCCGGGGAAGTCCTGGAGGGGCTGGCTCACGCGGGCGGGGGAACCCGGCTCTGATCCGGGGAAGCGCTCATCGTCCGGAAGGCGACCCCGGCTTGGAAGCACTTGTCCAATCTGCCGAGGGGGGCCCGGTCGAACCCGTGGGACCACCTCCAGGAGAATCCCAAAGAGTCGTTCAGGGATCCGGTACCCCGTGCCGAATGGAAGGACATCTCCTCCTTCTTGGGACCCGGCATCTCACTTGCGTGGGTGTCGGGTCCCTCTACTTCAGGGGCCCGAAACCCGCGGCGCTTGAGCGTTCCGAGGCGGACGCTAGCATTTCCCCATGGAGCGCCGTCCTTTCCGCCAGGGCCTCTTCCTCCCCGGAGGCTTGCGATGAGCCACGCCTTCCTCGAAGGCCTGACCTTCGACGACGTCCTGCTCGTCCCGCGCCACTCCGACCTCGTTCCGCGCGACGCCAAGCTCGCGACGCGCTTCTCGCGCGAGGTCCCGATCAACGTCCCGCTCTCCTCGGCGGCCATGGACACCGTCACCGAGGAGAAGCTCGCCGTCTCGCTCGCCCGCGAGGGCGGCATCGGCGTCATCCACAGGAACCTCACGATCGAGGTGCAGGTCCGCGAGGTCGACAAGGTCAAGCGCTCGGCCAACGGCGTCATCCTCGACCCGGTCACGCTCCTGCCCACCGCGACGATGCGCGAGGCGCGCGACATCATGGCGCGCTTCAACATCTCGGGCCTGCCGATCGTCGAGGGGCCCTCGAAGAAGGTCGTCGGGATCCTGACGCGGCGCGACTGCCGCTTCCAGGTCAGCGACGACACGCCCGTCGGCAAGATCATGACGAGCTCGAACCTCGTCACGGCGCCGCCGGGGACCTCGCTCGAGCAGGCGCGCGAGCTCCTCTTCCGCCACAAGGTCGAGAAGCTGATCCTCGTCGACCGCGACAACCGGTTGCAGGGCCTCATCACGATGAAGGACCTGAACCTCCTCACGGCCTTCCCGAGCTCCGCCACGGACACGCGCGGCCGCCTGCGCGTCGCGGCGGCGATCGGCGTGTCGGACTACGAGCGCGCCGAAGGGCTCGTGCAGGCCGGCGTCGACGTCCTCGTCGTCGACACGGCCCACGGGCACAGCGACAACGTGACGAAGACCGTGCGGGAGCTGAAGAGCCGATTCGACGTCGACGTCGTCGCGGGGAACGTCGCGACCGCCGAAGGCGCGCGGGCGCTGGTCGACGCGGGCGCGGACGGCGTCAAGGTCGGGATCGGGCCGGGCTCGATCTGCACGACGCGCGTCGTGGCCGGCGTCGGCGTGCCGCAGTTCACGGCGGTGATGGAAGTCGCGAAGGAGCTCGAGAAGGACGGCGTCCCCGTGATCGCCGACGGCGGCATCCGCTTCTCGGGCGACATCGTCAAGGCCCTCGCCGCGGGCGCCTCGTGCGTCATGCTCGGCAGCCTCTTCGCGGGGCTCGAGGAGAGCCCCGGCGACGTCATTCTCTACAAGGGCCGCTCGTTCAAGGCCGTGCGCGGCATGGGATCGCTCGGCGCGATGCAGGCGGGGAGCCGGGAGCGCTACCGTCAGGGCGACGTGCTCGAGGCCGACAAGCTCGTCCCCGAGGGCGTCGAGGGCATGGTTCCGTTCAAGGGGCGGCTCTCCCCGTTCGTCCACCAGCTGACGGGCGGAGTGCGCGCGGGGATGGGCTACTGCGGCGCGTCGACGATCCCCGACCTGTGGGAGAAGGCGCGCTTCATCCGCATCACTCCGGCGGGCATGAAGGAGAGCCACCCGCACGACGTGACGATCACGAAGGAATCACCGAACTACTTCCACCATGCCGACTGATGCGAGCCTCGCCATGGCGAAGGGAAGGGACGCGGCGACCTCGGATCCGCGCGGGATCCTCGTGGTCGACCTCGGCGCGCAGTACGCGCAACTGATCGCCAGGAGGATCCGCGAGGCCGGCGCCTGGTGCGAGATCGCGCCGCCCGCCAAGGCTCTCGAGACCGCGCGCCGGATGGACCTCGGCGGCATCGTCCTCTCCGGCGGCCCCGCGTCCGTGTACGCCCCCGATGCGCCCAAGGTGCCCCGGCAGCTCCTCGAGCTCGGCGTCCCGGTGCTCGGCATCTGCTACGGCATGCAGTGGATGTGCCAGGAGCTCGGCGGCGAGGTGCGCGCGGCGAACCGTCGCGAGTTCGGCCGCACGGAGGTCGAGGTTTCGAAGGCGGCGGGCCTCTTCGAGAAGCTCGGCGGCTCGAGCGTCGTGTGGATGAGCCACGGCGATTCGGTCGAGCGCCTGCCCGCGGGCTTCGCGGTTCTCGCGCGCTCGGAGACCTGCCCGCTCGCGGCCATCGGCGACGAGGCGCGCGGCTTCTACGGCGTGCAGTTCCATCCCGAGGTCAGCCACACGCGCAGGGGCAGCGAGATCCTCGCGAACTTCCTGTATCGGGTCTGCCGCATGCCGGGCGACTGGAAGCCCGGCTCGATCGTCGACCGCGAGGTGGCGAAGATCCGGGAGAAGGTGGGTGCCGACGGAGAAGTGATCCTCGGCCTCTCCGGCGGCGTCGACAGCTCCGTGGCGGCGCTGCTGCTCCAGCGCGCGGTCGGCTCGCGCTTGCACTGCATCTTCGTCGACAACGGCCTCCTGCGCCTGGGCGAGCGCGAGACGGTCGACACGACGTTCCGCGAGCACTTCGGCATCGACTTGACGGTCGTGGACGCAGCCCAGCGCTTCCTCGCGGAGCTCGCCGGCGTCGTCGACCCCGAAGCGAAGCGCAAGGCGATCGGCCGCGAGTTCGTGCACGTATTCCAGGAGGAAGCCAAGCGCTTCGCGCGCGCCAAGCACCTGGCGCAGGGAACGCTCTACCCCGACGTGATCGAGTCCGTGAACGTGCACGGCGGCAACACCGCGGTGATCAAGAGCCACCACAACGTCGGCGGGCTGCCGGAGACCCTGCACCTGGGCCTGGTCGAGCCGCTGCGCGAGCTCTTCAAGGACGAGGTGCGCGCCATCGGCCGGCACCTCGGGCTCGATCCGCGCATCGTCGACCGCCAGCCCTTCCCCGGCCCCGGCCTCGCGGTGCGGATCGTCGGCGAGGTGACCTCGGAGCGCGTCGCGCTGCTGCAGAAGGCCGACCACATCGTGACGAGCGAGATCGAGAAGGCCGGCGCGCACAAGGGCCTCTGGCAGTACTTCGCCGTGCTCCTGCCCGTGAAGTCGGTGGGCGTGATGGGGGACGCGCGGACCTACGAGAACTGCTGCGCGCTGCGGATCGTCGAGAGCCAGGACGGGATGACGGCCGACTGGGCCTACCTCGACCGGGAGCTCCTGGGGCGGATCAGCAACGGCATCATCAACGAGGTGCGGGGGATCAACCGGGTCGTGCTCGACGTGTCGAGCAAGCCTCCGGCGACGATCGAGTGGGAGTAGGGACCCCCGCTCAACGCGGATCCGCGACGGGGCCGCGCAGCACGGATTCGATCCGGCCCTCCGGCGAGATCACGAGCGTCGTCGGGATCGGGAGTCGTTCGAGGTCGACCACGGCTTCGACGCCGACGACGCCGGGCTGGGCGGACTCGGGCAGGAAGAACGCCTCGAAGCGCCCACCGCGCTGGTCCAGCAGCGCGCGGGCCTTCTCCCGATTCCCCGGAGGATCGAGCCCGATCGCGGCCACCGCGACCTCGCCGCGCGCCGCGATCTTCTGCAGCGCGGGGATCTCGGCCACGCACGGCGGGCACCAGCTCGCCCAGAAGTTGAGGAACAGCGTCTTCCCACCGCCGAGCTTGCGGACGTCCAGCACGGTCTCGCGACCGTTTCGATCGACCAGCGTCATCGACGGCACGAGATCACCCTCGGAGAGCTTCAGTCCCTCCGGCTGAGGATCGGGCAGACGGCGGGTTCGCGCCGCGATCGGCTCGGGTTTCCCGGATCCCTCGACGAGTAGAGCGCGCGAGTTCGCGGGCAGCGCGCCGAAGGCCTCGCGCTTCGCGCCCGGCCAGATCACCTCCACTTCGGCGCTCTCGGCGGCGCCCAGGCCGAAGACGAGCTCCGGCGGGAGGCACGACGCGAAGCCGGAGCCCCGCGCGAGGACCTGCGCGACCGGTCCGAGCGGCGTGCGCACGACCACGGTCGCTCCGATGGCCTCGTGCTGCGACTTCGTCGCGCGCAAGCGGAGCTTGAGGAAGCGGTTTCCAGCACCCCCCGGCGCCCCGATGTTGTTGCGCAGGAGTCCGTGGCGTTCGCGCTGGATGTGGTGGACGAACAGGTCGAGGTCGCCGTCGTCGTCGAAGTCCGCCGCGATGGCGGCGCGGCCGTCGTTGGGCGAATCCGCGCCGGAGATGTCCGAGAGGTCCGCGAAGCCGTCCGCTCCGCGATTGATCCAGAGCTTGTCGCGCTCGTGGCCGCTGAAGGACATGCCCTGGGCGAAGAGCTGCGCGTCGTGCGAGGACAGGTAGGTCGGGTCGTTCGGCCTGGAGGGCTGTCCGACACCCTGGACTTTCAGGGCATCCACGGTCGACGCCACCACGTGGCGCCAGTAGGAGCTTCACGTGTCCGCCGGAGTGTCGCCGGTGATGAAGCCGTTGACGCAGAAGACGTCGAGCCGCCCGTCGAGGTCGTAGTCCGCCAGGGCGACGGCCCAGGCCCAGCTCGCGTCGATGCCTCCCCGGGCCGGCGGCAGCAGCTCGAATCGGGGCCGGCCCTCGCCCGCGGCGCGGGTGAGGAAGATCGAGTTCCCGGCCGCCATCTTGAGCAGGCTCTGGCGCCGCTCCTCGTCTCCCTTGAGCCGTCCCAGGATGCGATTCCCAGCGGTCGACGACATGTTGGCCGAGTACAGATCGAGCTGGCCGTCGTTGTCGAGATCGCCCCAGGCCGCCCCCATCCCGTTCCCCAGGTCGTCGACGCCGGTCTCGGGCGCCGTGTCGGTGAAACGGCCGCCTTCGTTGCGCCACAGGGCGTTCACCCCGTAGTCGTTGGCGACGTAGAGATCCTGGTCGCCGTCGCCGTCGTGGTCGGCTGCCGCGCACGCGTAGCCCCAGCGGCGGTCGACGATGCCGACCTCCTTCGCGACCTCCTCGAAGCGCTTTCCTCCGACGTTGCGGAAGAGCTGGTCGGGCGTTCCGTTGCGGGCGTCCGTCCACGAGTCGTTGGGTTCGCTCTCGATGCGTCCGTAGTTGGCAACGAAGAGATCGAGCCAGCCGTCGGAGTCGAAATCGAGCGCCGTGACGGAGTAGCCGTGGGACAGCGCGTCGAAGCCGAGCTGCGCGCCCTGCTCGACGAAGGCGCCGCCCTCGCCCTGGACGTAGAGCCGCAGGCGGTTGCCGCCCAGCGCGCCGTCGCGCTCCCGCCAGCCGACGTCCGCGACGGCCAGGTCCTGGTCGCCGTCGTTGTCGAAGTCGAGGAAGACCGCCCCCGTGCCTCCGGCGGGCCGTGCGACGCCGAGCGCCTCGGCCCGGTCCACGAAGCCTCCGGACGGCGTCGCCACGTAGAGGAAGTTCCGCGGCGAGCTCGGCACGAAGAGGTCGAAGAGCCCGTCGCCGTCCGCGTCGCCGCAAGCGGCGCCGTTCCAGGCGAAGCTCTTGTTGCCCTCCTGGCCGAAGCGGATGCCGGTGTGCGCGACTCCCGCCGCGACGCTCACGTCCGTGAAGAGCGTGCCGCTGCGCCTGGTCTCGTCCAGCGAAGTGAGCTCGAAGAGATCCAGCTTCCAGTCCTCGCCCTCGCGCAGCGCGCGGGCATGGCCCCAGGCGATCAGCGCGCGCGGACCCCCGTCCTCGCCCGTCCCCAGGAAGGTGATCTTGAAGCGGATCTTGCCCCACGGCCGGGCTCCGGCCTGGAACTCCGCGCCCTTGACCTTCCAGAGCGCGAACTCGACGCGCCGCCAAGGCCCGAGGTGGGCGGCGATGCCGGCCAGGAAACCGGCGCGGTCGACGATCGCGGGCCGCGCTACGTCCGAGCTGATGCGCTCGCTCGCGAGCGGCAGCTGCTTGCGCTCCTTCACGGGCAGGTCCCGCCACGAGTGCCCGGCGAAACCGGGCACGAGCCAGGTCTGCGCCGACTCGAAGTCCCGCCGGCGCAGCTTGTCCGCGAATCCGATCATCGAGTTGGCGACGCTCTCGCTCCAGGTCTCGACGCGCTCCATGTCGCTGTCGGGCGGGCTGGGATCGAGCACGCGGACCTCGGCGGGCAGGTCGACGTCGCCTCGCCCGCAGGCCGCGCCGAGGAAGGCGACGGGGGCGATCACGCACAGGAAGCCGATCCACCTTCCGCTCGATCGCATGGCGAGCCCAGTCTATCCGCTCCTCGAGGATCCAGTCACATCGGCGTCAGGCCGCCGGCGGGTGATTGTGAGGTCCGACAGCCGCGGTTATCTTCCCCGAAGACTTCGATCCCCTCCGAGAGCCGATCCATGCCTACACGCCGAGCGCTCCTCGCCACCGTCGCCGCGCCCCTCCTCCTCGCGACGGCGCTTCCCAACGACGACCTCTCCTTCCATCCGAAGGCCGGTTCCGAGGTCAAGAAGCAGCTCGAGGTCGAGCTCGAGCTCAAGCCCGAGAGCGTCGAGTTCTCCATGAACGGCGAGCCCATGCCCGACGGCAGCATGGACGGGCTCGAGGAGTCGATGATCGTCGAGCTCGCGGTCGGCGTCACCGAGAAGTTCGTTGAGGCGAAGGACGGCCGGCCCATCGACCTCCTGCGCACCTTCGACGAGCTCTCCCTGCGCGCGAAGTCGGGCTCGGAAGAAGACGAAGCTCCCGATTTCGACCGACTCGAAGGCAAGACCGTGCGCTTCCACTGGAACGAGGCCGGAGATGCCTACGAGCGCAGCTTCCACGAGTCCGAGGGCGACGACATCCTCCTCCTGAACCTCTCCGATGACATGGACCTGCGCGTGCTGCTGCCCGGCAAGGACGTCGAGGAGGGAGACACCTGGGAGGTGCCGGGCTCGAATTTCCTGCCGCTCTTCCTGCCCGGCGGCATGCCGGGCGAGATCGCGGCGGACGAGGACGCCGGGCCCCTGCGCGGCGCCGTCGAGGAGATCCAGGACGAGCTCGAGAAGCTCCTCAAGGCCGGGAAGCTCAAGTGCAAGCACGGTGGCACGCGCGAGCAGGACGGCACGCGCGTGGCGGAGATTCCGTTCACGGTCAGCGGTCAGGGCGAGATCGACTTCTCCCAGGCGCTCGAGAGCCTCGCCGAGGGCGAGGAAATCGCGCCTACGGTCGATGCGACGGCCAGGATCGAGCTCGACGGGGAAGGGAAGGTCCTCTGGGATCTCGAGGCCGGCCGTGTCCACGCGTTCGAGATGCGCATCGGATCGAAGATCGACATCGACGTGTCGGCGGAGGCGGACTTCGAGGGCGAGAGCTTCCAGTTCGCGGTCGTCGGCAAGGTCTCGGCCTCGGGGACCTGGAAGCTCACGACTTCCGTTCCCTGACGCCCGTGGATCGCACGATCTGAGGGAACCCAGTCGTCCATGCGATTCGCTTCGACCCTCGCCCTCGCCGCGCCTCTCCTCGCGGCGACGTTCCACGGCGAGCCGCCCAGGGAGCTCGCGGAAGCGCGCGAGCTCCTCCAGGAAGGCCAGGCGGCCGAGGCGCTCCTGAAGGCGAAGCAGGGGCTCGAGTCCGCGCCCGACCTGCTCGAGCTCCTCGACCTCGCCTCGCGGGCGGCGGGCGAGTCCGGAGCGAAGGACGAGGCCCTGTGGTACGGGACGCTCGCGGCGGGGGAGCTGGCCGGGATCGCCGCGCCCAGCAAGCTCGAGAAGGCGATCGGCGAGGCGCTCGCGACTCGCATGCTCGAGCTCGATCCCCTGGCGCGGAAGGGCGCGAAAACGATCGACGCCTACGCGGCTTCGATCGCGGCGATCGGCAGGGAGTGCGCGAGCAAGAAGCTCTACGTCAACGCGGTCGACCTCCTCGTCCGCTGCCAGGGGACGAGCGCGGCCGCGGCGGCGGAGGCGGAGCTGGCGAGGATCTACGCGAACAAGAAGGCGGTCGAGGCGCTCCTCGACTCCGGCCTCGACGTGCAGGTCGCGCCGAAGCGCAAGCGCTCGGCCGAAGCCATCGCGAGGGAGGACGCCAAGCACTCGACCTGGGAGACGGCCCACGAGATCAAGGGCAAGCAGTACACGATCAGGACCGACATGGGGATCGAGCTGGCGGAGTCCATGTCCTTCGCGATGGAGCAGATGAACGCCTTCTACCGGAAGGTGTTCCACGTCAAGGAGTTCGGCGGCGGGCAGACCGCGCGCGCGACGATCTGCGTCTACAGGTCGCGCGAGGAGTTCGACGCGCACGAGGGCAGCGCCGACGATCCGATCGACCGGAACGTCGCCGGCTTCTTCCGCCCGGGCGCGAACTATGTCGCGACCTACGATCCGCGCAGCGACCAGCGCTCGCTCGCGTCCCTGTGGGAGACGCTCTTCCACGAGGCGAGCCACCAGTTCACGCACATGATCTCGGCCGACCTGATCCCTTCCTGGCTCAACGAGGGGACGGCGAGCTACTTCGAGGGCGCGCGCCTGCGGCCGAACGGGATGGTCGAGACGAACCTCGTCCCCGAGGAGCGCCTCGCGGGACTGGAGATCATGCTCAAGATGAGCGAGTCGGACGGGACGGCGATCGCGAAGAAGCCGGACAACGTTCCGACCCTCGAGGAGGTCGTGAGCTTCTACAAGCCCGGCTCGTACCCGGGCGAGTACTACCCCTTCGGCTGGGGCCTCGTGTACTTCTTCCTGAACTACGAGGACGAGCGCAGCAGGCGCGTCTACGAGAAGCCCTACCAGGACTTCATGCTCGCCTACAAGTCCGGCGGGAAGCACGACGTCAAGGGACGCTTCGTCGAGCACTTCGTCACGAAGGCCAAGCAGCCCGGCGTGAGCAGCTTCGAGGAGTTCGAGGCGCGCTGGCGGGCGTGGATCCACGAGCTCCACGCGCTCCATTTCGGTCCGCCCGAGATGGCCGAGCGCCTGATCGCGCGTGCCCGCAAGCAGGTCGCCGACAAGGCGCTCGAGTCCGCCGAGGAGAGCTACGAATGGGCCCTGCGCAAGCGCCCGGGCGATCCCGTCGCGAGCTTCGAGCTGGCCGAGCTCCTCGCGGACCAGAAGCGCATCGACGCGGCGATCTTCCGTTACCGGGCTGCGGCCGAGAGCCTGCGCGCGCTCGAGGATCCTTCCGGGACGCTCCCGGGAGGAGGCGATCTCACGGGCGCCGACCTGCTCGCGATCTCGGAGGGTGCCATCGCCAAGCTCGACCCGGGGCTCCGCGACGCGATGGCGAAGGCCGACGCGAGCTTCGCCGCGTCGGTGGCGGAAACGGCGAGCGCGTACGCCGAGCAGGAGCTGCCGCGGGCCTCTCTCGCCCTGCTCGATGCGGCCGAAGAGCTGTACGGACGCGCGGATGCGCTCGCCGATCTGCGGGCCGAGATCGCGGAGAAGTCGGGGGCCGACCTGCGCCGGTGGCGCCGCCTGCCGACGACGGGCGAACGGCTCGAGTGGGAGGGCGGCGCGGAGTGGACCACGCAGGACGGAGCCCTCTCCGCCACGGCGGATCATCCGAGCTTCTGCTCCTGGCGCGAGCCGATGCCCCAGCGCTACACCTTCGAGGCGAAGATCGACGCGACGGGGCTGGGAGCGGAATCCGGGTTCGTCGGGATGTACTTCGGCGAGAACTCGAAGGGGCTCCAGTTCCTCGGCTTCTCGGCCGGCGGGACGGCGGAGTACGGCGAGAACGAGAAGGGCTGGAAACGGATCGGTCCGCTGCCGTCGATCAAGAAGGGCCAGCTCGGCTCGATCGAGGTGCGGATCGAGGTTGCGAAGGACACCGTCGAGTTCTTCCTCGGAGGGAAGTCGACGGGGAAGCCCAAGCCGTACGACCCCGAGGACCTCGCCGGCCGGATCGGCTTCGTCGTGCAGGGCGGCGAGGCGAAGTTCCGCGACGTGCGCGTCTGCTACTGATCACTTGCCGCGCGCGGCTCTCGCCTCGACCTCCGCCAAGACCCTCTTCGCGTCCGGATCACCGGGCCGGGACTCCAGGCAGCGCAGCAACTCCTGCCTGGCCCGCGCGAGATTGCCCTGCTGCGCGCAGGCCAGTCCGAGCTGCAGGCGGGCAGGGTAGTTCCCACGATCCCATTCGAGGGCCTTTTCGAAGGCCATCTGGGCCTCGGCGGGCCGCCCGCGCGAGAGCAGGAACTCGCCCAGGGCCGTGTGGAGCACCGAGTTGCCAGGATCCAGGGCGATGCCACTCCTGAAAGCCGACTCGGCCTGGGCGTGCTGGTTGCGCGCCTGCAGGATCAAGCCGGCGTAGAGGTGAGGCTCGCTGCTCTTAGGGTCGATCTGCGACGCGAGTCGGAGCTCCTGGAGCGCCTCTTCGATCTTGCCCTCGCCCGGCAGGAACTGGCCGAGGGTCAGGTGTGCCTGGAAGTTGGCCGGGTTCGCCGCGATGTCGCGACGGGCCGTCTGGATCGAGAGCTCGCTCAAGACGCGCTGGAAGTCGCGCTCGAGGATCGGCGACTCCTCGGAGCGCTCTGGGAGCACCTGCAGCCAGAACTCGCACATCTCGTCGCGGCTCTCGATGCCGTAGGTCACCCGCTGCGGCGGGGAGTGGGGATTGAAGGGGTTGTCCGCCGAGTTGTCGTAGACGAAGCGGATCGAGACGGTCGTGCCGCGCGGGAGGGATACGGGCTCGCGGTAGTCGTACGCCGCTTGCCAGTTGAAGTCCCAGCGGGGGATGCGGAGGAGATCGATCTTTTCCCCGCCGGGAAGCGTCGCCCGGGCCGAGAGCTCCTTCCCGAGGAAGTGCGCGTGCGGAAGGACGGTGACGACCTTCAGGTCGATCGGGACGACATGGCTGCGTTCTACGACGTAGGCTCTCTCGCCCGCCGGGATGTCCAGATCCCTCGAGGTGACGACGAGGGTGAGCGGATTCAGCCGGGGCGGACCCTTCGCGAAGTACAGGCCCACGGATGACCGGATGGTCTCTGCCTTGCCCGAAGGCTGGAGGTGGAGCTGGATCACGAGGTCCGCCGCGTCGTCCAGGCGCCAGGCCAGCCCGTCGAGCCCCTCGGAGGGCTCCCGGCCCGGAGTCCAGCTCAAGAAGAACCCGTCGGGGGGCACCGCGGATTGCGAGCCGTGGATCCCGTGGAAGCCCGGCTCGGGATCGGCTCGATCCGTCCGCAGCGAACCGTCGGTCGTGTCGACCAGCACGAAGGCGTGGTGGGCGACGCGCATGTTGCCCGGACGGAATTCGAAGGCACGCACGTAGCGCGTCTCCGGGACGACGTCGGGGATGACGAAGTTGCGGTAGACGTCCGGCCCCGACGCCGCCAGGACATAGGGTTCGGTCATCTCCACGATCAGGTCGGGAGCTCCGAGAGCCCAGCCTGCGCGGAAGCTCGGTGGGGGGGGCAGATCCTCCGGGAGTCCTTCCTGCATGCCCTGCGCGACCCAGAGCTCGAGGGTCCGGATCTGCTCGTCGCTCAAGCGCCGCTCCCCTCGGATTTCCGGGCCCTCGGCCGGCAGCCAGGGCGGCATGGTGCGGCTCTGCGTCACCTCGACGATCTGCGATCCCCGCTTCGCGACGTCGGCGTAGCTCAGCAAGCTGAAGGGACCTGATTCTCCGGGGCGATGGCAGCCGGCGCAGTTCTCGAAGACGATCGGGGCGATGTCGCGGTTGAACGTGGGCTCGGGCCGGCCGCAGGCGGCGAGGCCGAGAGCCAGGGTCCATCCGGCGCGGCTCATTCGTGCGGCTCGGGGATGGGGCACCCGATGGCTTCGGTGCGGGGCTCGCTCACCGCGCGGCCCGCGAGGATCTCGTCGATGGCGAGCGCGAGATCGCGGCGGCTCGGAGCGGGCTTGGCCTGCCCGAAGGCGACGAAACGATCGTCGATGCGCCCGCGGTAGGCGAGCGTCCCGTCGGGAAGGAATACCGCGGCCTCCGGGGTCACGCGGGCACCGCACCGGCGCACCAGACCGTGATGCGTGTCCCGCACCACGGGCAGGTCGATCCCATACTCGGTCAGGTGCCGTTGGATGGCGGGCGGCTCGTCCGACGGGTCCGCGAAGACGAGTCGGAAGCCCACGCCCTTCGCTCCCAGACTCGACTCGAGAGCGCGAACCTCGGGCAAGTATCGATTCGAGATCGGACAGTCGATGGACACGAAAACGAGGACGAGAGCCTTGCCCTCGATCGACAGCTCCACGTCACGCGCCCTCGTGCCGCAGCCTGCTGCGAAGAGGGCGGCGAGCGCGAGGACGACCAGGTTGCGGCCGCGGGACAGCGCGCGCGTCAGGATGGGCGCCGCGATCCCGCCTGCGAGGAGGAGCACCGCCAGAGCGCCGGCGAGGCGCAGCCATCCCGAGTGCCCCGCCGGGAAGCTCCACCAGAAGAGCCCGGCGCCCGCCGCCCCGAACGACACGAGGCACAGCGCGAGCATCCAGCCCTGGCGGAACAGCATCCGCGCGTCCCGCCGCGCGCTCCTTCCGTCGGGATCGAGCACCCAGCCCCTCGGCAGGGCTCCGCGGATCTCGCTCGGGGTCGGCCGCCGGCCCGACTCGCGCTCGAGCGCTCCGAGATCCACGAGTTCGTCGATCTGGACGCGCACGATCCGGGTCAGGCTTCCTTCTCGATCAGCCGCAGCAGCGTCTCGCGCACGACCTGCGGATTCGCCTTGCCGCCGGAGGCTTTCATGACCGGCCCGAGCAGCGCGTTGATCGCGTTCGTCTTGCCGGCCTTCACGTCGGCGACGATCTTGTCCTTGCCCTTCAGCGCGTCGCGGCACCAGCTCTCGATCGCGCCGATGTCCTGCACCTGCGCGAGGCCGAGCTCCTCGACCAGCGCCTCGGCCTTCCGGCCGGTCTTCATCATCGCGCGCAGAAGATCCCGGCCCGAATTGTTGTGGATCACGCCCTGCTCGATCAGGTCGATCATCTCGGCCAGGTCGCTCGGGCGCATCCGCATCTCGTCGATCGTCGCCGCGCCGATCTCCGCGTCCCCGAGGGCGCGCGCGACCTCGTTCGTGATCCAGTTCGCGCACTCCTTCGGCTTCTTCGAGACGCGCGCGGCGATCTCGAAGAAATCCGCCAGCGCCCGGTCGGAGACGAGGAGGCGCGCGTCGTACTCGGAGAGGCCGAGCTCCTCCTGGTACCTCTTCCGGCGCGCCGCGGGGAGCTCGGGGAGGAACCCGCGCTGCCGCTCGAGGAAGGCCGCGTCGACGTGCACGGGCGGGAGGTCGGGCTCGGCGAAGTAGCGGTAGTCGTGCGCGCTCTCCTTGCTGCGCATCGAGCGCGTGACGCCCTTGCCGCTGTCGAAGGTGCGCGTCTCCTGCACGGGGAAGAGCTTCGGGTCGCCGGACTCGTAGGCCTCGATCTGGCGCGCGATCTCGTGCTCGATCGCCTGCTGCACGAAGCGGAAGGAGTTCACGTTCTTGATCTCGACCTTGGCGCGCCAGGGTTCGCCCTCGGGGTGGACCGAGACGTTCACGTCGCAGCGCAGCTCGCCCTTCTCCATGTCGCAGTGCGACGCGCCGATGTACTGGAGGATCTCCTTGAGCGCCGTCAGGTAGTCGTGCGCCTCCTCCGAGGTCTGCATGTCCGCCTCGGTGACCGACTCGATCAGCGGGACGCACGAGCGGTTCAGGTCGACCAGCGTCTCGTCGCCGCGGTCGTGGATCGCCTTGCCGGCGTCTTCCTCGAGGTGGATCCGCGTCAGGCGCACGCGCTTGCCCGAGGGCAGGGTGATCCCGCCGCCGGTGCAGAAGGGCCGGTCGTACTGGCTGATCTGGTAGCCCTTCGGGAGGTCGCAGTAGAAGTAGTTCTTGCGGTCGAACTTGCTCCAGGGCGCCACGTCCGCGCCGAGCGCGAGCGCGGTGCGCACGGCGAGCGCGAGTGCCTCCTGGTTCAGGACCGGCAGCGCGCCCGGCTGTCCCGTGCAGCGCGGACACGTGAGCGAGTTCGGCGGCGCGCCGAACTTGTATTCGCAGCCGCAGAAGAGCTTCGTGCGCGTGTCGAGCTGGCAGTGGACCTCGAGGCCGATCACGGGGATCCAGCGCACGCCCGTCTTCTTCGAGACCACGCCGATCTCGGCTTTTTCCTTCGTGGCGGTCATGCGCGGCCTCCGCGCGTCGCGCTCTCGGGAGGCAGGACGCCCTCCGCCTTGCCGGCTCGCGCTCCGTCGGGCGCGCGTGGCGGCGTCAGCGCCGAGATCGGCGGCGCGGCCTTGGACCACTCCGTCGCGGCCTCGTAGGCGCGCGCGACGCGCAGCACGCGCGCGTCGGCCTTGAAGGGACCTGCGATCTGCATGCCCACGGGCAGCTTGCGGCCGCCCTCCTCGACGAATCCGATCGGCACGGAGAGCCCTGGGATCCCCGCCAGGCTGACCGGCGTCGTCAGGATGTCGCACAGGTACATCGCGACGGGGTCGTCGACCTTCTCGCCCAGCTTGAACGCGGCCGTCGGCGAGGTCGGGCCGACGATCACGTCGACCGTCTCGAAGGCGCGCTCGAAGTCGCGCGCGAGGAGCGAGCGGACCTTGAGCGCGCGCCCGTACCAGGCGTCGTAGTAGCCGGCGGACAGCACGTAGGTCCCGAGCAGGATGCGGCGCTTCACCTCGGGGCCGAAACCGGCCTCCCGCGTCGCGGCGAACATGCCCTGGAGGCTTCCGTCGCCATCCGCACGCGGTCCGTAACGCACGCCGTCGTAGCGCGCGAGGTTGCTCGACGCTTCCGCCGTGGCGACGACGTAGTAGGTCGGGATCGCGTAGTCGGTGTGGGGCAGGCTGACGGGCACGATCTCGGCGCCGAGCGTCTCGAGGCGCGCGATGGCCGCCTCGCAGCGCTCGCGGACGCCGCCCGAGAGCACCGCCGGGAAGTACTCCTTCGGGACGCCGACGCGGATGCCCGCCAGGCTCGCGGGATCGGCGGGCTCCTCGGGCGCGACCGGCGGCTCGTCGAGGCAGGTCGAGTCGTTCTCGTCGGCGCCCGAGAGCACGGCCATCGCGAGCTCGAGGTCGCGGACGGAGCGTGCGAAGGGGCTGACCTGATCGAGGGAGCTGCCGAAGGCGACGAGCCCGTAGCGCGACACGCGCCCGTAGGTCGGCTTGAAGCCGTAGATCCCGCACAGGGCCGCGGGCTGGCGCACCGAGCCGCCCGTGTCCGAGCCGAGGGCGATCGGGACGATTCCCGCAGCGACGGCGACCGCGCTGCCGGACGACGACCCGCCCGGCGTGCGCGCGGGATCCCAGGGGTTGCGCGTCGGTCCGAAGGCCGAGTTCTCCGAGCTGCTGCCCATCGCGAACTCGTCCATGTTCGTCATGCCGACGACGATCGCCCCCGCGTCGATGAGGCGCTGCACGAAAGTCGCCGTGTAGGGCGGCATGTAGTGGACGAGGATCTTGCTCCCGCAGTTCGTCTCGACGCCCGCCAGGCACATGTTCGCCTTGAGCGCGACGGGCACGCCGAAGAGAGCCCCGGGCCGCTCGCCCTGCGCCAGGCTCTGGTCGAGCTCCGTCGCTCGCGCCATCGCGCTCTTGCGCAGGGTGTTCAGGAAGACGTGGAGCGACGGATCGACCGCGTCGATGCGTGCGAAGGTCTCCTGGATCGTGTCGCGGACGCTCCTCTCGCCCGTCAGGATCGAGTTCCGGAGCGCCGTCGCGTCGAGCTCGTGGACGGCGGTCAACCCTCGCCTCCGACCGTCTTCGGCACGACGTAGAACTCGGCCGTGTGGGCGGGCGCGTTCGCGAGCATCGCCTCGACCGGCAGCGAGGGCTGGGGAAGGTCGGCCCGGACGACGTCGGCGACGCGGCTGGCGCCGAGCATCGCCTCCACGCCGGTGACGTCGAGGCCTTCGAGGACGCGGAAGTGTTCGAGGATCCGGCCGAAGTGCCCGGCCAGCGTCTCCTCCTCCTCCCGCGCGAGGTCGAGGCGGGCGAGCTCCGCGATCTTGCGGACGGTCTCGACGGGGGGGGACTGCTTGGGATCGGGAGTCATCGCGGGCAGGGGGGCGCGGATTCTAAGGTGCAAGCCGCTCGGCCGCCTCCTCTTGTTCGCACTCCCCGGCCTGCGTAGCGTTGAATCATGCTCGTTCGTGCCGTCGCGGCCGTGTTCCCGCCGCAGGGAAGCGCCGGCGAGCCCGATTGGATCGCGATCGGACTCGTCCTCTCCGTCGTCGGAGCGTTCCTGCTCGGCAACGCGATCCTCTTCCGCAATCCGCGCACGCTGGTGGAAGAGTTCTTCGGATCGAAAGCGACGCGGCTGCCGGCGATCCGCGAGTTCGTGTTCCACCGCGCGCAAGTCGGCGTCGGGTTCACCTACCTCGTCGGCGGCTTCGGCGTGCAGCTCCTCGGTCGCTACCGGTCCGGCGCGGCCCTCCCCGGCGGGCCCGAGCCCGAGTTCCCCGTGGCCTGGGTCGGTGCGGTCCTCGTTCTGACGATCGCGCTGCTCGCCGTCTCCTGGTGGTGGGCCAAGCACGCGTTCCGCAGGCACGTGCGGGCGCACCTGCGCCGCGAGCCGCCGGACTTCGAGGCCAACCTGCTGCTCGCGCGCGAGGTGGGGGACCTGTTCGGCGTCGAATCGCAGCGCGACGACACGGTGCAGAGCTTCCTCGAGCGGTTGCACCAGGCGCTCGAGATGCCCGCGCCCGACCGGCGCCCGCGCCGCGAGATCCCGCTGCCGAGGCTGGAGGAGATCGAGGCGGAGGAGAACGCCTAGCGCGGGACGGTTTTCTCCGCGATCAACCGCCACCGGTCCGGGCCGGCGCGGTCCGATCCGGTGTGAAGGCCGCCCTCGACGACGTCTACGACGCTCTCTTCCCGCCGCTGTGTCCGGTGTGCGGGGAGCTCGATCCCGGCGACGGCCTCGGCTGCGCGGCGCACCGGCTGCCGCTCGAGCCGCCCGGACCGCGTTGCGGCCGCTGCGCGGGCGCGCTGCCGCCCTCGATCGCCGACGGAGAGCGCTGCGCGGAGTGCCGGATCGATCCGCCTTCCTTCGCACGGACGATCGCCCTCGCCGACTACCGCGCGCAGCCCGCGGCGCGCGAGTGGATCCTGGCGTTGAAGCACGGACGGCGCCCCGATCTCGCGCTGACGCTCGGCCGCGCGCTCGGAGTGCGTCTCGCGAGCGTCGAGCGTGCACCGATCCTCGTGCCGGTACCTCTCCACCCGCTGCGGCGAGTCGAGCGGGGCTACGATCAGGCCCTGCTCCTCGCGCGCGCTGCGGCGGAGATCCAGGGTCTCACCGTCGTCCGCGCGCTTCGCCGCGCGCGATTCACGGCCGTTCAAGGCTCGCCCGGGGCAGCCTCGCGTGCCGCCAACGTGGCCGGAGCGTTCCGAGAGCGTTGGACCTGGCCGAGGGCGTCGCGGAGGCTCGCCGGACGCGAGGTCTGGCTCGTCGACGACGTCGTCACGTCCGGCGCGACGGCGAGCGAGTGCGCGCGCGCGTTGAAGCGCCTCGGCGCCGCGCGCGTCGGCGTGCTCGCGGTGGCGCGCGCGTGAAGGAATACGGTACTTTGCGTCCGTGGCGACGCTCTTCCTCGAACCCCACTCCGGCATGGCGGGGGACATGCTCCTCGCGGCCCTGCTCGACCTCTCCGATCCGAGATTCCAGCTCGCCGACCTCGAGGAACTCGCCCACGCGCTCGTTCCCGGCGAGTGCACGATCACGGTGGAGACGGTCTGGCGCGGCAATCTCTCGGGCAAGCTCCTCACCGTGCGCACGCCGGACTCGGGTGGTCTCCCGCACCGCGGCTACGAGGATCTCGCGCGCATCGTCGACGCCGCGCCGGCGGCGCGGCTGCCGGCGGACGCCAAGGCGCGCGCCAAGGCGATCCTGCGCCGCATCGCCGTCGCCGAGGCGACCGTGCACGGCACGACGCCCGAGAAGATCCACTTCCACGAGATCGGGGCCGTCGACACGCTCGTCGACGTCTGCGGCGCCTGCTTCGCGCTCGAGCGCCTCGGCGTGCTGCGCGTCGTCACCGTCCCGCCCGCGACGGGCACCGGGACCGTGAAGTGCGCGCACGGCGAGATGCCGGTGCCGGTCCCGGCCGTCGCGGAGCTCCTGCGCGGGAAGCCGTGCGTTCTCGGCGGCGGCTCGGGCGAGCGCCTCACGCCGACCGGAGCGGCGATCCTGGCCGAGATCGCCGACTCCTTCGAGCCGCCCGGGGCCTTCGCCGCCGAGCGCATCGGCTACGGCGCGGGGATGCGCGATCCGAAGGACGGGCCGCCGAACATCCTGCGCGTGCAGCTCGGCCACCCGGCGATCCTGCCCGAGCGCCCCACGGCGGCCGCCTGGCTCGTCGAGGTGAACCTCGACGACGTCACGGGCGAGGAGCTCGCGCACGCCGCGCGCGCGCTGCGCGAGGCCGGTGCGCTCGACGTGTGGCACGCGCCCGTGCAGATGAAGAAGGACCGCCCCGGCGTCGTCCTCTCGGCCCTGTGCCGCGCCGGAAAGCGCGAGGCGCTCGAGCGCGCGCTCTTCGAGACGACTCCGACGCTCGGCGTACGCTGGAGCGAGTGCGCGCGGACCGAGTGCGGCCGCCGCACCGTCGAAGTCGAGCTCGGCGGCGTGCGCGTGCGCGTGAAGGTCCGCGAGAGGCCGCCCTACCCGGGCGCGAGCCCGCCCGGGGAGCGCGATCTGTCGCCCGAGCACGACGACCTCGCGCGAGCGGCCGAGGCATCGAGGACGAGCCTGCGCGAGGCGGAGCGCCGCGCCATCGCTCTGGCGCTTCCCTTGCTCGCGCTTCAGGTCCCGCCGAGCAGCCGGTCGTAGACCTCGACGAAGCGCCGCATCCGGCTGGCGAAGCCCTGCTCGGTCTCGATCCGGCGGCGCGCGGTCCACGCCAGGAGCGCGCGCAGCGCCGGATCGCGCGCGAGTCGCACGAGTCCGTCCGCGAGCGCTTCCGCGGAGCCGGCGCCGACGAGGAGCGCGTCCTCGCGGTCGCGCGCGAAGGCCTCCATGCCGCCGCAGCGCGTCGCGAGGACGGGAACCTCCGTCGACATGGCCTCGAGGACGACGTTCGGCAGGCCCTCGCGGATCGAGGAGAGCGCGAAGAGGTCGAAGGCCTCGAAAAGAGCGCGGTTGTCCGAACGGAAGCCGAGGAGCTTGAATCTCTCGCGGTGGCGCGAAGCGGAGATCTGCGCGCGCAGGCGCTCCTCCTGGTCGCCCTCGCCGGCGATCCAGAGCTCGAGATCGCAGCCGGCGTCGACGGCGCGCTCCACGGCCTCGACGAGGAGGTGAAAGCCCTTCTCCTCGGAGAGCCGTCCGACCGCGCCGATCAGAAGGCGCCCGCCGCGCAGCGAGGCGGAGTCGCGCAGCGGCGACTCGCGCGGCGCGCGGGAGCGGCGGAACACGTCGGAATCGATGGCGTTCTCGATCAGCGTGAGCCGATCGCCGGGCACCCCGATCCGCAGGCACTCGTCGAAGAGATCCTGGCTGACGGCGACGACCTCGCCGTAACGCCGGAGCGCGAAGCGGTCGACCGCGAAGTAGAGCGGCGTCTTCTCCGTGTGCTTGACCCAGCCGTGGACGGTCGAGACGAGCTTCAAGTCGCAGAGCTTGGCGAGGAGGACGCCGAAGAGGTTCGACTTGTAGTCGTGCCCGTGCCAGACGCGGACGTCCTGCTCGCGGCAGAGCGCGGCGAGTCGCAGGAGCGTGCGCAGGTCGTAGGGATGGGGATCCTCGATCGCCGTGAAAGGACACCCGCGCTCGCGCGCCTTGGCTTCCAGGATCGCGATGCCCGGATCGCCCGGCGCGTGGAGCCAGCAGGCCGACTCGCGGTAGCGCGTGCCCTCGAGATGCCGCGGCGACTCGAGGATGGTCTTCTCCGGCCCGCCGCCGGTGCCGGTGACGATGCGGACGTGGAGGACGTGGAGAGGGGTGCCGGCGCTCATGGGGTCAGCGCCGGGGATTCCTGTCGCGGAAGGACTGAATCCCGCGTTCCAGCCTCGCCAAACCCTCCTCGAGCGTCGCCGCCGGCACGCCGCAGCCGATCCGGATGTGGCCGGGCAGTCCGAAGAACTCGCCGGGCACGACGTCGACCTGGTGCTCCTTCGCGAGGTGCTCCGACAGCGCGATCGTGTCTTCCACGCCCTCGATCTTCGGAAACGCGATGATCCCGAACTCCGGCACGATGCAGCGGATGCCCTCCGTCCGCGTCAGCCAGCGCTCCCACATCGGGCGGCTCTCCCGCTCGATCACCCGCAGGGGCCGCAACAGGTCCGACAACCGGTCGAGGGCGAACCGTCCGGCCCGCAGGATCGCCGTCGGCGGGTCGACGTAGCTCAGGTACGCCATGTCGACCAGGTGCTGCCGCTCCCGCGCCAGCCCTTCGCCGAGCACGATCCACCCGATCCGCATCGGGCCGAGGCCATAGGCCTTCGTCAGGCTCCCGATCGAGATCCCGTTCGGCGCGACGTCGAAGGCGTGCACCCGGCGCTCGCTCGGGACGTACTCCATGTACACCTCGCAGGAGATCAGGTTCCCGCCGGCCCTCTCGGCCGCCTTCGCGAGAGCGGCCATCCGCTCGCGCTCGAGGAGCACTCCGGTGGGGTTGTGGAGGTTGGCGAGGAAGACGTGGCCGCGGGGGGGGCCTCCGGTCGGCCCGCCTGTCGATCGGTTCGTCCCCGATCCGCTCGTCCCGGAGCGGCTCGCTCCGCCTCCGCCTGATCCGAGCAGCCCTCCGACCTCCCCCGGATCGATCTGCCAACCGTCCTCCAGGCGCCTCCTCACGGGTCGGAAGTCCGCCCCGAGATACATCGGCAGCGACCGGAACGGCTCGTAAGAGGGCACGTCGGCCACCACCCGCGTTCCTGGCCGGAAGTAGCGCAGGGCGCAGAGGTGCATCCCTCCCGACGCTCCCAGCGCGACGATCACCCGCTCCCGGTCGACCCCGAAGAGCTCCGCGAGACGCCCTTCGAGCTCCGGGAGGGCCTCCCGCGCCGGGTGATCGAGGTCGAAACGGCCCAGGGCCTCCAGGAAGGACGGCTCGGCCATCGGCATCCCCGACTGCGAGAGCGACCACGACGATCGGGCGGCGTGCGTGTGGGCCCAGACCATGTAGGGGAACTGGAGTCGCTCGGCTTCGCTCACCGGGGAGAGTCTGGAGTCCGGCTCGACCGCGCGCACCCAGAATCCTGACCCGGAACCCGAGGTCTCGGCCGGCGAGACGGCACCGGTCAGCGTCCCTCGGCCGACCTCAGGGATCTCGCGGCTCCTCGAAATCCCTGCGTTCGACCTCTTCCATCCCGTGGATCGCCGCCTCGGCCACCGCTAGGATCCGGCCGGTCGCCGCGCTCACGAAGAAAAGCGGCGCCAACCGAGGGGATCGCACCGACATGAAGCTCCACGCAAGCCTGTTCACCGCCCTGGCCTTCTTCTCCGCCGGATCCTTCGCGAGCGCAAGCGCGCAGGATTCGACTTCGACGACACCGGTCGCGACGCGCTACGTGCGCGCCGCGGACGCGGGAGGCAAGCTCCGCAATCTCGCGAGCCCCGCCGGCGAGGTCGTCCTCGAGGCCAAACCCGGAACGCTGCTCGCGGTGCGCGCCGAGAAGGCGGGCTGGCTCGAGGTCGAGCCCGTGAGCGGGATGAAGGTGTGGGTCTACGGGACCTACCTCAAGAAGACGGGCACGCCCGGCGTCGCGGAAGTCACCGCGAACAGCGTGCGCATGCGGCCGCTGCCGTCGAGCGACGAGAAGAGCTTCCCGCTGCCGATGAAGCTCGACAAGGGCGAGCGCGTGCGCGTCGTCGCGCGCGCGGACGCGTCGAAGCCGATCGAGGAGGACTGGATCCGGATCTGGTCGCCGGCGGGCGCGACGGCGTGGATCGCGCAGGGCGAGACGAAGGCGCTCGCGGCGAACGAGGACGGACGCACGGCGTGGGCTGGTGAACTCAAGGCCGCGCTGGCGGCGATGCCGGTCGTCGACGTGTTCGGCGGGGGAGATGCGGCGGCCGCCGTTCCGGCCGCGGCCGCGAAGGGCGCGAGCGCCAAGGATGCGACCGCGAAGGATGCTGCCGCGAAGCCCGAGCCGAAGACGCAGGCCGCCTACGACAAGCTGGCGGAGGGGGAGAAGCTCCTGAAGGCCGCGCAAGCACAGGGCAGCCCCGACTACACGGCGGCGAAGGCCGCGTTCGCGGCGGTGGTCGCGCAGTCGCCCGAAGGCGCCGCGGCGGACTCCGCGCGGCAGCGGCTCGAGGAGATCTCGATCCGCGAGGAGATCCAGCGGCTGAAGGCCGACAAGGACAGGCTCCAGTCGGAGCGATCCGAGAAACTGGCGGAGGCCGAGGCGAAGCTCGCCGAGGTCGCACTCCGGCAGAGCCCGCTGCAGGGCCGATTCCAGGCCCGCGGGCGGCTCGAGAAGCTGGTGGAGCCGGGGATGCCGAATCGCTACTCGGTCAGCTGGGGCGGCAGGGAGATGGCGGAGATCGCCTGCGGCAGCGGCCGCTACGAGCTCGAGTCGTTCGTCGGCTGCGAGATCGGCGTGGTGGGCGTCACTCGGCGCGAGGCGGTGCCCGCGACCGCGGAGACTCCGGGAACCCCCGCCAAGATCGACGCGACGCGGATCGAGGTCATCAACCCGCGACGCTAGGCGGCTGACGCCGGAATACCGTACCAGGTCAGTTCTTCCGGCCTCGCCCTCCGGTACCGCGTCACTTCCTCCGCTCTCGAGTCGTCGTGGTCGAGGCGCCGCGAGATCCTGCGCCTCGAATCTCGATGAAACCACTCGGCCACGGCACCGAACTCCCCCCCGAGGCGTTCGTGCGAGCCGAGGGGTTGGAGGCCGGAAGAACTGACCTGGTACCGTATTCCGGCATGAAGACCGCTTCGCGGGAGCGGATGCCGTGGTGGCGCAAGTTCGGCGAGGGCCTGCGCCGGATGTTCGCGGTGGGGTCGAAGCGGTACCTCTGCGACAGCTGCAAGTGGGACTACGGGACCGCGTGCACGCGGCCGGAGAGGCCGAACGCGCTCGTCTGCCCCGACTACAAGAAGAAGTAGGTCGGGATGGGCCGCAGTGACGAGCGTCCGGAGTCGCAGGACGAGCGCTGGCGGGCGAAGCAGGCTCACTACCAGGACCCCGCGGTCGTCGCGAGCTACGACGCGGAGCGTTTCGCCGGGGTAGGCAACCGGCGATCGACCGCGCGCAAGTGGCGCGCGCTCCGGCGAGGCCTCGGCCGCGAGTTCGAGCACGTTCGGAGCGTTCTCGACGTTCCCTGCGGCAACGGGCGGTTCACCGAGCTCCTGCTGGGGGAGGGGAAGCGCGTCGTCAACGCCGACCGGTCGCGTCCGATGCTCCTCGCCGCGCGCGAGAAAGCTGGCCGCGCGAAGGCCGGAGGAGGGCGCGCCGAGCACGTCGAGTGCGACGCCGCGAGGCTTCCCTTCGCCGACGCGTCCTTCGACCTCGTGCTGTCCGTGCGGTTCTTCCTGCACGTGCCGAAGGACTTGCGCGCCGGCTTCCTGCGCGAGATGGGGCGCGTGTCGCGCCGCTGGGTCGTCGTCGACGTGCGGCACCGGTACTGCCTGACGACGGTCGGGAAACGCCTGCGCGCCCGGATCGCCGGTCGCCAGCCCCCGAGCCTGCGCTCGAGCCTGGCCGAGATCGACGCCGACGTCGCCGCCGCGGGGCTCGAGCTCGTGAAGCGCACCTGGCTCTCGCCGGGCTTCAGCGAGAAGATGCTCCTCTTCTGCGCCAGGCCCGCGGCCGGGTGGTAGATTGGGCTCGATCCGGCGCTCGTTTCCCCTTCTTCCATCGTGCGCTTCGCTCGCTCCATCGTCGCCCCGTGGCTCGCGGGGCTTCTGCTCGTCGCCTCGGCCCTCGGCCAGGTGACCGAGCGGATCAACGTCAGCTCGGCGGAGGTGCAGGCGAACAACAGCCAGACCTTCGATCCGCGGCTCTCCGGTGACGGACGCATCGTCGCCTTCTTCTCGCACGCGTCGAACCTCGTCTCCGGCGACACGAACGCGGTGGGTGACATCTTCGTCCGGGACCGGCTGAGCGGCACGACCCGGCGCGTCAGCGTCGACTCGGGCGAGGCTCAGGCGACCGGCAACAGCTCGTCCCCGGCGTTGTCGAGGAGCGGCCGCTTCGTGGCGTTCCAGAGCAACGCAGCGAACCTGGTGGTCTCGGACACGAACGCTTTAGAGGACATCTTCGTCCGCGACCGCCTGCTCGGCACGACCGAGCGGGTGAGCCTCAATTCCTTGGGCACCCAGGGGAACGGGCCCAGCCTCTTCCCGGCGATCTCGGCGGACGGCCGTTTCGTGGCCTTCCGGAGCATCGCGACGAACCTCGTCACACCTGCGACCAGCGGATCGAGCCACATCTTCGTGCACGATCGCCAGCTCGGCACGACGGAGCTCGTCAGCGTCGACTCGCTCGCGGTCGAGGGGAACGCGGACAGCTACGCTCCTTCGATCTCGGACGACGGCCGCTTCGTCGCCTTCCAGAGCTTCGCTTCGAACCTCGTCGCCGCGGATACGAACGGGATGTCGGACATCTTCGTCCGCGACCGCCAGGCGGGGACGACGGAGCGCGTGAGCCTTACACACCTCGGCGGGCAGACCACGGACGGTTCCGACGAGGCGGCGATCTCGGGAGACGGCAACTGCGTCGTCTTCCTCAGCACCGGCTCGGATCTCGTGCCGGGGGACACGAACGGCGCCTCGGACGTCTTCGTGCGCGACCTGCTGGGCGCGACGACCGAGCGGGTCAGCGTCGACGGCGCCGGCGCGCAGGGGAACGGCCATAGCGTCCGTCCGTCGATCTCCAGGCACGGCCGCTACGTCCACTTCCAGAGCTCCGCTTCAAACCTCGTCCCGGGCGACACCAACGGCGTCTCCGACACCTTCCTGCGCGACCGGATCGCGGGAACGATCGTGCGCACGAGCGTCAGTACCGCAGGTGCGGAGGGGAACCTGCCCATCAACGGCACCACCTCGATCGCGGCCGAGGGCAGCGCCGTCGCCTTCACGAGCCTCGCGTCGAACCTCGTTACCGGCGACACCAATGGATTCCAAGACGCCTTCGTTCGCACCTTGGGGGCCGAGGGGACGGGCACGGTGAGCGTGGGGGCGGACGGCTTGCCGGGGAACGGCTCGAGCGGCGCTCCGGCGCTCTCTGCGGACTCGAGCGTCGTCGCGTTCGAGAGCTCAGCGACGAACCTCGTCGCGGCGGACGCGAACGGCGTCCAGGACGTCTTCGTGTACGACCGCGCGGCCGCGACGACCTCGCTCGCGAGCGTCGACTCGGCCGAGGCGGCTGCGAACGGGGCGAGCGCGCGTCCCTCGGTCTCCTCCGACGGCCGCTACGTCGCGTTCGACAGCGTCGCCACGAACCTCGCCGCGGGCGACACGAACGGCGTCTCGGACGTGTTCGTGCGAGATCGCCAGGCGGGGACGACCGCGCGGGTCAGCGTCGATTCGCTCGCTGGCGAGGCGGACGGGGCGAGCTTCCGGCCCTCGATCTCTTCCGACGGCCGCTACGTCGCCTTCGACAGCGTCGCGACCGACCTCGTGGCGGCAGACACGAACGCGGTCTCCGACGTCTTCGTCCACGACCGGCAGACGGGGACGACCGTGCGCGCGAGCGTCGGCTCGGAAGGCAACGGGCCGAGCACGGACCCGTCGATCTCGGGCGACGGTCGTTACGTCGTCTTCGAGAGCGCCGCCACGAACTTGGTGGCCAGCGACGCGAACGCGGCGCTCGATGTCTTCCTCCGCGACCTCACGACGCTGGTGACTTCGCGCGTCAGCGTGGGCGCGAGCGGGGCCGAGGGGGACGGGGACAGCACGAATCCCTCGATCTCCTCGGACGGTCGCTGGGTCGCCTTCCAGAGCGCGGCGACGAACTTCGTGCCGGGCGACACGAACCTCTCGGTCGACACCTTCAGCCGCAACCTGTCGGGCGGCCTCGCCACGACGGTTCGCACCAGCGTCGATTCCGGCGGCACGCAGGGACTCAGCGGGGGCAGCACGGATCCCTCGATCTCCGCCGACGGGCGGAGGGTCGCGTTCCAGAGCGCCGCGACGAACCTGGTGCCGGGCGACACGAACCTCTCGATCGACGTCTTCGTGCGCGACCTCCTCCTCGACGCGACCGAACGCGTGAGCGTCGACTCGGGCGGGACGCAGGGGGCGACCTCGAGCGAGCGACCGTCGATCTCCGCCGACGGACTGCGGATCGCCTTCGACAGCAGCGCGAGCAATCTTTCCGAGGGCGATACGAACGGCGTCAGGGACGTCTTCCTGCGCGAGGAGGGGATCGCGGCGGCGATCACGGCGTTCTGCTTCGGCGACGGGACGGCGGCGCACTGCCCCTGCGGGAACATCGGGGCCTCGGGCCACGGCTGCGAGAACTCCGCCGGCACGGGCGGCGCGCTCCTCTCGGCCTCGGGATTCGCAAAGCTCTCGCTCGATACGGTCGAGCTCGAGGCCATGGACCTCGCCGCTCCGCGCGAGGCGACGCCGACGGGAGCAGTCGTCTTCTTCCAGGGGAGAGCCCCTCTCTCCGCCAGTGTCTTCGGCGACGGGCTTCTCTGCGTGGGCGGTCTGACGCGGCTCTACTCCGTCCATGTTTCCGGGGACGGTGCCGTCGCGCCCGGCCCAGGCGATCCATCGATCACCGCTCGCTCGACCGCGCGCGGAGTGCCGATCACTCTCGGCTCGACGAGGGCGTACCAGATGCTCTACCGCGACCCGAGCGCGAGCTTCTGCCCCGCGCCCTCGGGCGGCACGATCAACACGTCGAACGGCGTCGCGATTGCGTGGGGACCGTAGCTACGACCCGTTTCCGGCCCGACCGCGCATCGGGGGCAGGATCTCCCGCCGCAGCGCGGTCAGCCGGTCCTCCGCGATGGCCGCGCGCATCCGCTCGAGCAGGCGGTGGAAGAAGCGGAGGTTGTGCATCGTCAGGAGCATCGCGCCGAGCATCTCGCCGCTCAGGCACAGGTGACGCAGCGTCCCGCGGGAGAAGCGCTCGCAGGCGGGGCAGTCGCAATCCGCGTCGAGAGGGGACCGGTCCTCCCGCCACTGCGTGTTGCGCAGATTCACCGTTCCGCCGCTGGTGAAGGCCTGGTGCGTCCTGCCGTGCCGCGTCGGCGTCACGCAGTCGAACAGGTCGCAGCCGCGCTCGACGGCGTCGAAGAAATCCTCCGGCATGCCGACTCCCATCAGGTAGCGCGGTTTTCCCTCCGGCAGCAGCGGCGCGGCGGCTCCCACGGCCGTCCTCATCTGCTCGCGGTCCTCGCCGACGCTCACGCCGCCGATCGCGTAGCCGGCGAGGTCGTGCTCGAGCGCGCTCTCGACCGACTCGCGCCGCAGATCCTCGAACGCGCCGCCCTGCACGATCCCGAACAGCGCCTGGCCGCTCTCCTCGCCGCCCCGCTCGCGGTGCCTCGCCACGCAGCGCGCGAGCCAGGCCCGCGTCCTCGCCGTCGCGTCCGCGACGGACGCGCGGTCTGTCGGGTCAGCCGGGCAGTGGTCGAAGGCCATCGCGACGTCCGCTCCGAGCGCGCGCTGGATGTCGACGACCTTCTCGGGAGAGAGGCGCACTTCCGCGCCGTCCACGACCGACCGCAGCGTCACGCCCTCGTCGTCGACCTTGGCCAGGTGCCCCAGGCTGAACACCTGGTAGCCGCCCGAATCCGTCAGGATTGGCCCGTCCCAGCCCATCAGCGCGTGCAGTCCGCCGAGCTTCGCGACCGTCTCCTCTCCCGGGCGCAGGTGCAGGTGGTAGGCGTTCGCGAGGATCATCCGCGCACCGAGCGCGCGCAGGTCCCGCGGCAGCACGCCCTTCACCGTGCCGCGCGTCCCCACCGGCATGAAGGCCGGCGTCAGGACGTCGCCGTGCGGCGTGGTGAACACGCCCGTTCGCGCCGCGCAGTCGCTGGCGCGCGCTCGGACTTCGAAGCGGAACACCGCTAGAAGAGCATCCCGGTCGCGCCCGCGACCTGACCCGGGTCGACGCCGATCGCCGTGCAGCCGCGCTTCGTCACCACCCGCCCGCGCGCCGTCTTCTGCAGGAACCCGCCGCGCAGGAGGTGCGGCTCGAACACCTCCTCGATCGTGTCCTCGGCCTCGCCGACCGCGGCGGCGATCGTCTTGATGCCGACCGGGACGCCCAGGTTCTGCGCCAGGCAGCGCAGGATCCGCCGGTCGAGCTCCTCGAGCCCGTTCCCGTCGACGCCCATGCGCTCGAGGGCCGCGTGCGCGAGCTCCTCGCCGATCTTCTTCCGCCCGGAGACCTGCGCGAGGTCGCGCGCGCGGCGCAGGAATCGATTCGCGATGCGCGGCGTGCCGCGGGCGCGCTCCGCGAGCAGCTGGGCTGCCGCCGGCGCGATCCCGATCCCCAGGATCTGCGAGGAACGGGCGATGATCCTGACGAGGTCGGACGGCGGATACGGCTCGAGGCGCTCCGCGATCCCGAATCGCGACCGGAACGGCGCCGAGAGCAGCCCTTCGCGCGTCGTCGCCCCGACGAGCGTGAACGGCGCGATCGTGAGCGGCAGGATGCGCGCGTGCGGACCCTGGTCGAGCGTGAAGTCGACCTTGAAGTCCTCCATGGCCGAGTAGAGGTACTCCTCGACGTTCGCCGGGACGCGGTGGACCTCGTCCACGAACAGCACGTCGCCCTTCTCGAGCTGCGTCAGGATCCCGACGAGGTCGCGCGGGCGCTCGAGCGCCGGTCCGCTCGTGGCGAAGGGCCGCGTCCCCATCTCGCGGGCGAGGATGCGCGCCAGCGAAGTCTTGCCCAGGCCCGGCGGTCCCGAGAAGAGCACGTGCTCGAGCGCGTCTCCCCGCTCGCGCGCCGCCGCGATCGCGACGCGCAGGTTCGAGAGGACGCGCTCCTGCCCCACGAACTCCTCGAAGCGCTGCGGGCGCAGCGTGCTCTCGATCTCGATCTCCGGGCCTGTCCCGGGCGGCAGGTCCGCAGCGAGCCGCGCGTCCTCCTCGGGCAGGGGAGCCGGGTCGAAGACGCGATCAGTCATCCCCGTGGAGGATAGCCATGGCGGCCGTCGGATCGAGGGGGCGTGCGGGAACGCTCTCCACTCGTGCCGGCAAGGCGCGAACCCGCTGCGAGGCGCGGCCAGCCGGCGCCCGAGGCCGGTCGGCACGGCGCGGGTAACCTCCTATCGAACAAGATGTAAGAGGATCCCTCCCGGGGCCGGACCCACGGCTCGCGGGCCCGGGCACGAGGGTTGAGTACCTCCCGCGTGCAGCCCGGCGACAACAGGGAGTGGTCCGGACCCCCGCGAGCGGTTCCCGGCTGGCTCTCGCGCCCCGATCCTGGCAATCTACCGATCCCCATCCCCAACCCTTCCGAATCGAATCGCGGAATCGAGCCGGAGGTCGCCGATCGACGCTCGAGACGGTCCCTGACGAGCGTCCCGTAGTACCCAAACTCCTGATGAAGCACATCCAACTGGCACTGGTCCTCCTGGGCGCGACTCTCGGCTTCTTCCCCGCCTGCGGCGGAGGCGGAGACGAAGGCGGCGGTTCGGCGGCGAACATGGACCTCCAGGTCGTCAGCAACGGGTTCGGCCAGATCCTGCCCCACTCGGTCTTCCGCCTCGACGCGGCCGGGAATCCGACGCAGACCGTCATCCCGATCCGGACGGAGGCCGACCTGATCGACAACGTCCGGGCCCTCAATCCGATCCTGCCGGTCCCCCAGTATCCGCCGAACGCGATCGTTCCGAGCGGGCTCTCGGGCAACCACTTCATGTACGCCCAGTTCGACAAGGACATCGACGTCACGAGCGTCCTCGATCCCACGCCCGGCGCCCAGCCCTCGGGAGGCATCACGGGAGCGATCACGCTGGTCGCACTCGATCCGGCGACGAACGAGTCCTTCTCGATCCCCGTCCGCGTCTTCGTGAACGGCTCCACGTACTCGGGGACCCCGACGGGCACACCGCTCCAGCTCCCGCTCCAGCAATGGGTGCGCATCAACGACACGACCGGCCTGCCCGAGGTGGCGGAAGTCGACGGCGCCTTCCCGGGAACCGGGTTCCCGGGCACTCCGGGCAGCGAGTTCAGCGGCTCGGCCAACCTGATCTCCCCGAAGACGATCGTCTTCGTCGCCGACAGCGACTCCGACCTGACCACGTTCGAAGTATTCCCGGCCGATCGCCAGATCAAGATGAAGATCACGACGTCGGTCCGGGCGACGAACGGGCGCAACCTGCTGCGCCAGGGGCTCGCGGCGACCACCGTCGGCTCCGACACCCTGCGGCCGGAGCTCGCGACCTCGCCGCCGCCCCTGAACACGGCGGTGATCTCGCCCGGCAACGGCCAGACGGACGTCGATCCGATGACGACGATCCGCGTCGAGTTCACCGAGCCGATCCAGCCCCTGTCCCTGGGCCCGCTCCCGAGCGACACGCCCCCGATCCAGTCCTCGGCGATGTCGATCAGCTTCGGTCCCGCCGCCGCGCCGGTGAGCGTGCCGTTCACCGTGACCCCAGTCAGCGTGTTCGACCTGTCGAACTACATCCTGACTCCGGCCTTCAATTTCCCCGGCCAAGGTCCCGACGACTTCCAGTGCGGCGTCTTCAACGAGGTCACGGTGACGGCCAATTCCGGCCAGATCATCGACCTCGCCGTGGTCCCCAACAGCAACCTCGTCGGCGCCCTCACGAGCTTCGAGACGGGCGAGGGCCCCGGGCTCGTGAACGTGCCGGTGACGCCCGACACGATCTACGTCGGCCGCTCCGGAGCGATCCCGGGCATCTCCGTGATCGACCTGAACGGATTCGGCCAGGGCACGGGCAACCCGACCTTCAGCCAGAACGACCCGATCCCGGGCAACTCGAACTTCCCGAACAACCCGAACGTGCGCCTCCAGGGCGCCACGCTCCGTCCGCCCCTCCAGCCGGGAACGTGCACGATCAACGGCGGCTCGGCCGGCGTCTTCACCCTGGCGAAGGACAGCTCCCTCAACAACCTCGTCGTCCGTCCGCCGATCCTCACCTCGGTCGGCGACATGATGATCGGCCACGCCCTCGACGGGACCTTCAACAACGGTCCGGCACCCTTCGGTTGCCAGGCCGGCGGTGGGAACCTGTGCGCGTTCGACGGCAAGAAGCTGATCAACCCGAACGTGAACGGGAACTCGATGATTCCGTTCCAGACCGGACAGGCCAACGGGATCATCAGCCCCGGCGCGGAGAACCTCGTGTGCTGGGGTCCGCACCCCAATCCTCCGCCGCTGATCTTCCCGCCGCTCTGCATCTCGCCCTTCATCGGCGGACAGGAGCCGACCTCGACGGACACCACGATCCTGGGCCTCACGAACCTGCTCGGACCGGGTGACTACTTCGGCCAGCCGGCGGCCGGGATTCCGCCCTCGGGCCTCCTGACGCCCGAGCAGAACAACTACTTCGAAGGCCCCTCGTTGCCGCAGCCGACGATCCCGCCCTGCAACCCGTACATGGTGCGGCAGCAGATCGGGCACTACCTCTACATCATCGACCGCGGCCGCCGGGAGCTCGTGATCCTCAACTCGAACCGGATGACGGTCATCGACCGCATCCCGACCCAGGATCCGACGACGCTCGCGATGTCGCCCAACCTGAACCTCCTCGCCGTCGTCAACCAGACGGCGAATCTGGTGTCCTTCCTCGACATCGACCCGCTCTCCTCGACCTTCCACCAGGTCGTCCAGGAGACGATCGTCGGCAACCGGCCGCGTGGCGTCGCGTGGGATCCGAGCAACGAGGACATCCTCGTCTGCAACGAGAACGAGAACACGATGTCGATCATCTCGGCGGCCTCGCTGACCGTCCGCAAGACCGTGCGCTCGCAGCTGAACGGCCCCTTCGACGTGGCGATCACGCCGCGGCAGCTGGCCTGGGGCTTCAACCGCAACGTCTACTTCGCCTACGTCCTCAACCGCAGCGGCCGCGTCGCGATCTTCGAGTCGGGCCCGAACACGGTGAACGGCTGGGGCTACGACGACATCATCGGCATCGCTCCGTCGACGTTCCTGAACCCCAAGGCGATCCAGCCCGACCACGTCGACCTGCGCTCGGGCGTCTGGATCGCCCACGAGGGCCCGATCGACATCGCGACCGACATCCCCGGCGCGCTGGGTGTCCCGGCCGTCAGCAAGCTCGTGATCGAGAGCGGGATCGCGGCCGTGCTGCCCCTCAACTTCACCTCGCTGCTCATTCCGCAGTTCCGGGACCTCTTCCTGGGCGTGTCGGTCTCGGTCGGCCCGCCCCAGCTCTCCGGGATCCCGGTCGACATCGCTTTCGACGACCTCCGCAACCTGGGCGGTCTGCCGAACGTGACGAGCTTCTTCAGCGCGGGGGCTCCGGAGCCCATCAACGGCAAGCAGCTCGTCCGCTTCGTCCCCAACGTGTACGTCAACACGAACGAGCCCCGGTACATGTTCGTCGCCGTGCCCAGCCCCACCATTGGCACGGGCGTCGTCGACGTCGTGCGCGTCGACGGCGGCTTCGTGCGGATCGACACCGATCCCTACACGGCCGGCATCCAGTCGATCCCGGTGCCCAACTGCCAGGTCGTCACGGACTACTTCAGGCAATAGGGGCTCGGGAGCTCGAGAGCCTCGAGACCACGCGGCGCGCGCGAGCCCGATGGGGGCTCGAGCGCGCCGCCTGCGTTCCCTGACGGGATCGGTGATGAACTGACTGGGTTCCGTGTGGTGACCGGCTCCGCAAAGGTCTTGGAAACCAGCCGGACCCCCACCGCGAGCCGCTCCCCAGGGGGTGGTTCTCCGCAAGTCTTTGCGGGGAGGCGGTCTAGGATCCGTGCGCAACAGCGAACCCAGTCAGTTCGGATCGGTTAGGAATACGCCGGCCCCGTTCGCCGCGCATGCCCGACCCGCGACAGGTCCGATCGATGTTCGCGCGCATCTCCGCGCGCTACGACCTCGTCAACCGGCTGCTCTCGCTCGGGATCGACCGGTCCTGGCGCGCGGCGATGCTCCGCACGGCCGGGGAGGTCGACGGCCGCGTCGCCGTCGATTTCTGTTGCGGGACCGGTGACGTCTCGTTCCTGCTGGCCCGGCACGGCGCGTCGGTCGTGGGCGTCGATTTCACGCGCGAGATGATCGATCAAGCCGAGCGCCGTCGCCTGCGCGGGTCGGCCAGCCGCTCGGCGCGCGTCCTGTTCGCCGTGGGAGACGCCGTCCAGGTTCCCCTGCGCACGGGCTCCGCCGCTCTCGCGACGATCGCCTTCGGCATCCGGAACATCGACGACCGCGCGGCGGCGCTGCGGGAGTTCGCGCGCGTGCTCGAGCCCGGCGGCCTCCTCGTGGTGCTCGAGTTCGGCCGCCCCAGCAGCCGGGCGCTCGCGTCGGCGTACGAGCTCTACTTCCACAAGGTGCTCCCCCGCATCGGGGCGCTCGTCTCAGGGGACGGCGAGGCCTACGCCTATCTCCCGCGCAGCGTCTCGACCTGGCCAGGCCCCGCGGCCTTCCAGCAGGAGATCGAGTCGGCCGGATTCGTGGCGTGCGGGTTCAGGCCCCTCTCGGGGGGGATCGCCTTCCTGCACTGGGGCCGCACGGCCGGGGGCCGGTGAGGCGCGCGCGGAAGAAGCCCGTCCGTCCGGACGTGATCGGCGGCGGCCGCGTGCGCGGGATCGCGGCCGGGTACCTGGCGATGCTGCCGCTGCTCCTCTTCTACGAGGCAGCCGCGGGCGGGCCCGACCGCAGCGTGGCGGAAGTCGTGGCGACGCTCCCGCTGACGCCCTTGGGATCCGCGGCGGCCAGCGTGCGGCTCGCGCTCCTCCTGGTCCTGGCCGTGCTCGCGGGGTGGCGCGTCTTCCGCGAATCGCGGGAGGACGGGCACCCGGGGCTCCTTCCGATCGTCGGGCGCATCGTCCTCGAGGGAGCGCTTGCCGCGCTGTGCCTGGGACCGCTCCTCCTGGCGCTCCTCTGGGCGCTCGACGTCGATCTCGCTTCGATCCGCATCGGGCTCTCGAACGCGGCCTCCTGGACTCCCCTGGAGCGCGCCGGCTACCTGGCCGGGGCCGCGGCCTGGGAGGAGATCGTCTTCCGCATCGGCGTCCAGAGCCTCCTGTGGCTGCTCGCCGCAGAGTGCCTGCGCGCGCTCGCCGTGAACCGGTCCGTGGTCGTCCCTCTCGCGGAGGGCCTCTCGATCGGCGGTGCGGCCGCCCTCTTCGCCGCCTCGCACCTGGCGGCCTTCGTCGCGGTCCTCGGGCCCGGCGGCGAGCCCTTCGACCCGGCGGTCTTCACATGGCGCTGCCTGGCGGGCATCCTCTTCGGCGCCCTCTTCCGCTGGCGAGGTCCCGGGGTCGCGGCCTGGACGCACGCCCTCTTCGACCTCGCGCTCTCGATCGGCGCGGGCCCCGACGTCTTCCTATGACCCGCTTCTTCCTCGGAATCACCGGCGCGAGCGGGCATGCCTACGCGGAAGCCCTCCTGCGCGCGCTCGTCGCCGCGGGCCACGACGTCGACGTGTCCGTGACCGAGGCGGGCTGCAAGGTCCTGCTCCACGAGTTGGGGATCGACGCGGGGACGCGCGGCGAGAAGCTCGGCGCCGCGTTGGCCGACTGGATCGGGGCCCCGGCCGCGCGCCGTGTCCGCGCCTTCCCTTGCGACGCCGTCGAGGCCCCGCCCTCCTCGGGCACCGCGCTCGTCGGCGGCGCCATCCTCTGCCCGTGCAGCATGGGGACGCTCGCGCGAGTCTCGGCCGGCTTCAGCTCGAACCTGGTCGAGCGCGCGGCCGACGTGGCGCTCAAGGAGGGGAGGAAGCTCGTCCTCGTGCCGCGCGAGACGCCGCTCTCGGGCGTGCACCTCGAGAACTTGTTGAGACTTTCGCGCCTCGGCGCGGTGATCCTGCCGGCGATGCCGGGCTTCTACCACCGTCCGAAGAGCGTCGAGGACCTCGTCGGGCACGTCGTGGGCAAGATCCTCGACCGGCTGGGCGTCGAGCATTCGATCGGAGCGCGCTGGGAAGGGACGGCGGGTCCGGGAGGCGATCCGGGAGTCCAGCCATGACGCGCGCACAGGATCTCTTCGGCCTCGTGAAGTTCAGCCACTCGGTGTTCGCGCTGCCCTTCGCGCTCGGCGGCGCCTGGCTCGCGAGCGGCGGCATTCCTCCGATCCGCGCCCTCCTGCT
Source organism: Planctomycetota bacterium (assembly GCA_046155895.1). Classification (GTDB taxonomy): domain Bacteria; phylum Planctomycetota; class UBA1135; order UBA1135; genus DASYPQ01. The sequence goes on from JBJXFB010000078.1 coordinate 47,560, forward strand.
CGTCGTCCTGTGCGCCGTCGCCGCGCGCACGGCGGCGATGGCGTTCAACCGCCTCGTCGACCGCGAGATCGACGCGAGGAATCCGCGCACGCGCGGGCGCGAGCTCCCTTCAGGACGCCTCCGGGCCTCCACGGTCGTCCTCCTGGTCGTCGCCGCGAGCGGGGTCTTCGTGGCCTCGGCCTTCGCGCTGAACCGCCTGGCGGGTTTCCTCGCCATCCCGGTGCTGCTCGTGCTTCTCCTGTACAGCTACGCCAAGCGCATCAGCTCGGGCGCGCATCTCTGGCTCGGGCTCTCGCTCGCGCTGGCACCGCTCGGCGCGTGGGTCGCGGTGCGCGGCGGCTCGCCCCAGGGTGTCGGCGAGGGCATCGCGCCGGTGCTCTGGCTCGCGGGCGTCGTGCTCACCTGGGTCGCGGGATTCGACCTGATCTACGCCTGCCAGGACGCGGAGTTCGACCGCGCGGAGGGCTTGCACTCGATCCCGGCGCGACTGGGGATCGGCCGCGCTCTCGGGCTGTCCTCCTTCCTCCACGTCCTGACGGTGGGGGCCTTGATCGGCGTGGGGATCAGCGCGGGGCTCTCCTTCATCTGGTGGGGGGCCGTGCTCCTCGCCGCGCTGCTCCTGGCGTGGGAGCACAGCCTGGTCTCGAAGGACGATCTCTCCCGCGTCGACGCGGCGTTCTTCACCGTGAACGGCTGGGTCAGCGTGCTCGTGTTCCTCGGCCTCGCCCTCGACCGCGGAGTCCTCGGAGGAGGCGTCTGATGGCCGCGCGCAAGAGCGCGCCGAAGGCGAAGGAGGCGGCTCCGCCCGTCCAGCTCGCGCAGCTCGAGCGCGCGCTGGCCGGCGACGCTCCGCTCGCGCGCGGCTACCTCGTGCGCGGGGAGGAGCGCTGGTTCCGCGACGCCGCCGTGTCGAGCCTCGTCGCGGCGGCCGAGCGGCGCGGCCTCGAGATCGTCCGCCACGACGCCGCGGACCCCGACTTCGACTCCGCCGGTCTCCAGGGCGATCTGACCGCCGCGCCGATGTTCGCGGGCGCGCGGCTCGTGCTCGTGCGCTCCGTCTCGCAGCTCCTGAAGAAGGAGGATCAGGAGGGCGGGGCCCCGATCGTCGCCGCGGCTTCCAGCTTCCTCCGCGGACGGTCCGTGCCGGGCACGCTGGTGCTGGAGACGGAGACGCTGCGCGTCGACCACGCGCTCGCGACCGCGGTGAAGGACGCGGGGGGGACGATCCTGTCGCTGCGCCGCCTGTGGGACACGCCGCCGCCCTGGGCTCCCGATCCCGCGGGCTCGGAGCTCGTCCAGTGGCTCCTCGCGCGCGCCAAGACGAAAGGCGTACGCCTCGATCCGCGCGAGGCGGTGTACGTCGCGACGGCGACGGGGAACGAGCTCTCGGCGCTCGACCAGGCCCTCGACGACGTCATGCGACGCGGGAAGGAGAGCGTGAAGGCCGTCGTCGGCTCGACGGGGGCCGGCTCGCCGTTCCAACTGTCCGAGGACCTCCTGCGAGGCGATCCGGCGGCCGCGGTGGCTGGGATCGAGCAGCTTTTCCGCGCCGGGATGCGCACGAAGGAGGGCGCGCGCGAGGTGAAGCCCGAGGCGACGCTCGCCGTGCTGATGCAGAGCCTGCGCTCGAAGCTCCGCGCGACCCTCGCGGTGGCGCGCGCGCAGGAAGCCGGCTTTCCGCCGCCGCCCGAGACGGGGCGCGGTTCGCCGCGGGCCGTGGAGGAGCTCCGCGAGCGATCCTCGCTGCGCACCGCGCGAGCCTGGGCTCGGATGAGCGACGACCTGGCGGAGCTCGAGCGGCGCACGCGGACGAGCCGCACCGTCGACGCGAGCGACCTCGCGCGTCTGGCGCTCCGCTGGCGGCGCGAACAGGCCACGATCCGGCCGCGGAAGGCAGCGCGATGAAGCGCATCGCGGTGCTGCCCGAGAAGGTGCGCGACCAGATCGCGGCCGGCGAGGTGATCGAGCGTCCCGCTTCGGTCGTCAAGGAGCTCGTCGAGAACGCGATCGACGCGGGCGCGTCGCGGATCGTCGTCGACCTGGAGGAAGGCGGCACGAGCCTCGTGCGCGTCAGCGACGACGGCTCGGGGATGCCGAGGGAGGACCTCGAGCTCGCTTTCGTCGCCCATGCGACGAGCAAGCTCACGGACGTCTCCGATCTCGAGCACATCGCCTCGCTCGGCTTCCGCGGGGAGGCGCTGGCGAGCGTCGGAGCCGTCGCGCGCTGCTCGATCACCTCGCGCGAGCCCGGCCACGCGACCGGCTGGCGCATCGAGGACGACGGCGGACGGCTCGGCGCCCCGGTCGAGGCCGGCGGGCCGCAGGGGACGATCGTCGAAGTGCGCGAGCTCTTCCACAACGTCCCGGCGCGGCGGCGCTTCCTGAAACGAGCTTCGGCCGAGCTCTCGCGCTGTCTCGACACGCTCCAGCGCATCGCGCTCTCGCGCGACGGCATCGGGCTCGTCGCGACGCACGACGGGCGGAGGATCCTCGACGTCGACGCTGGGATGGACCTGCGCGGCCGCGTGCGGCGGATCTTTGGCGCCGATTTGGCGGAAACTCTCGCGCCGGTCGAGGCGCGTTCCGGCGATCTCGCGATCCAAGGCCTCGTCGCGCCGCCGCGCCTGGCCCGCTCCGACGCGAGCCGGCAGATGTGGTTCCTGAACGGGCGGCCGGTGCGCGACAAGGTGCTGCTGCGCGCGCTCAAGGAGGGCTACCGCGGGTTCCTGTTCGAGAGCCGTCAGCCGGTGGCGTTCCTGCGCCTGTCGATGGATCCGTCGAAGGTGGACGTCAACGTGCACCCGACCAAGGCCGAGGTGCGGTTCCGCGAGGAGCGATCCGTGTTCGGCTTCGTGGTCGAGGCGATCCGCCGCGGCGTCGCGCAGACGGACATGGCGACACCGGGCGCGCGGATGGTCGAGAAGGCGATCGCGCGCGAAGCCGGGACGACGTTCTCGTTCCCGTCGGCGCCCAGGCCGTCAGGCGAGCGCGAGCGCGAGCCCTACGTCCTGCGCGAAGTGCCGCCGCCTGCTCCCGCTCCGATGCGGCCGGCTCCCGCGCACGGCCCGATGATCCAGGTCGCCCGCACCTTCATCGTGCGCGAGGTCGACGGCGGCTTCGAGGTGGTCGACCAGCACGCGCTGCACGAGCGCGTGACCTTCGAGGCGCTCCTGGCCGATCTGAAGGCCGCGCGCACGGAAGTCCAGGGCCTGCTCGTTCCCGAAGTGGTCGAGGCGAGCCCCGCCGAGGTGGAGCTCCTGGCCGCGCACGCGGACTCGCTCGAGCGGATCGGGATCGAGATCGAGCCCTTCGGCCCTCGCAGCGTCGCCGTGCGGGGATTGCCCGCGCGTCTGGCGAAACCGCGAGCCGAAGCGATCGTGCGCGACACGATCACCGTGCTCGAGTCCGCCCGCACGGGCGACCGCGATCCCCTGGCCGAGGAAGTGCTCGAGGAAGTGCTCCACCGCGCCGCCTGCCGATCCTCGGTGATGGCGGGGGATGTGCTGTCCCAGGAGGAGATGCGCGCGCTGCTCGAGCGCGGCGCGGGTCTCCTCTCCGATCAGACCTGCGTGCACGGCCGTCCGACGCGCGTGCGGTTCACGCTCGGCGACCTGGAACGCGCGTTCCACCGCCGCTGATCACTTCGGCTGGAAGTCCGCGGCCGTCAGCGCCGGCTGCAGGTTCGCGCGGAGGACGTAGAGGTCCATCCCCGGCTCGGCCGTGAACGCGAGGGGCAGCCTGCTGTCCTCGATCGAGAAGACGCGGATCTGCTTGGGAATGACGTAGCCCTGGGCCTCCTGCTTCCCGGCGAGTTCGACCACGCGCGCCGTCGGAGCGAGGCCGGGCTTGTCCTCCTCGACGAGCGCGATCTCGACGCGCCCTGTCTCCGGGGCGAAGCCGATCGTCGCGCGCGACATGGCGCTCATCGCGCCGGCGCCGACGAGCCGGAAGTCCGGGCTCCGCAGGCGCAGCCAGGCCAGCTTCTTCGATCGCTCCTCGAGCGGCTTCGGCAACCCCTGGGGAGCCTCGGCGAGCTTCTCGAGCGAGGCGATCCGGAGCGAGCCGGGAGCGCTGAGCGCGATGAAGTGCCTGGCGACGCTCAAGGTCTCGTCGAGCTGCCGCCGGTCCTCGGCGTGCTCGCGCGCGACGGCCAGGTCGATCTTCTCCTTGCGCGCGGGAGCCTCGAGCCAGTCGCCCTTTGGCCCCCGCATGGTCGAGCTGTTCTCCAGGTCGATGCGCACGAAACCGGGGGCGAGGTAGCGGTAGACCGCCTTCAGGTCGTTCGATCCGGCCGCGTTGCGCTTGTACCGGATGTCGATCGAGAGATCGAAGGCCGTGATCGGCGCGCGCTGGGATCCCGGGACGAAGGTCGCGGCCTCGAGCTTCTTCCAGTCCTCGCGCGCCGCCGCCGTCGCGCCCGCCGGGATCGCGCCGGGCACGAGGGCGAGGATCGCGGGATCGACGGGCTGGCTCTCCTTCGCCCCCGGGAGCGGCGGCGCCGGCGGCGGCGCCTGGAGGAGCGGAGCCAGGGCCGCGAGGAGGAGAGGGCAGAGCATCGCTGGGCTGAGCGTACGGGGCCCTCGAACGCGCTGCTAGACTGCTTCGTCGTGACGTCCGGGGACGCAGGTGAAATTTCGGTTCGCGGAGGCCTCCTCGCCGGCCTCGACGCCGCCTGCCTGATCGGCCCGACCGCGACGGGCAAGAGCGCCCTGGCGCTCGCGATCTGCGAGCGGACGGGCGCCGAGATCGTCTCCCTCGACTCGATGCAGGTCTACCGCGGCATGGACGTCGGGACCGCCAAGGCCTCGGCGGAGGAGCGCGAGCGGGTCCCTCACCACATGCTCGACCTCGTCCCGCCCAGCGAGCGCTACGACGTCCGGCGCTACTTGGACGATCTGCGCCAGGTCGCCGACGGTTTGCGCGCGCGTCGCGCGCGAGTTCTCTTCGTCGGGGGCACGGGCTTCTATCTGAAGGCCCTGCTCCACGGGATCTTCGAGGGCCCGCCGGTCGACCTCGCGCTGCGCGCGCGGATCGAAGCGCGCGTCAAGGAGCGCGGCCACTCGCACGAGCACGAGGCCCTCGCGCGCGCCGATCCCCGCTCGGCCCTGCGGATCCACGCCAACGACACCAAGCGCCTCGTGCGGGCCCTCGAGGTCCTCGAGCAGACGGGCCGTCCTCTCTCGGACTGGCAGCGCGAGTGGGGCTGGCACGGCCAGGGCGAGCCCGCGGCCGCGGTCCCGATCGTCGGCCTCGAGGCGCCGGACGAGGAACTCGACCGCCGGATCGAGGCGCGGGCCCGCGAGATGATCGACAAGGACCTCGCCGGGGAGGCCGAGCTCATCCGCTCGACCTGGGGCTTTGGACCCACCGCGTCGCAGGCGCTCGGCTACGCCGAGGCGCTCTCGCTCGCCGATGGCGCGATCGACCGCGAAACGTGCATCCGGGCCATCGCGCAGCGGACGCGGCGTTTCGCCCGCCGACAGCGGACCTGGTACCGCAAATTCGAGGGCGTCCGCTGGCTCCCGGCGTCCGGAGCCCCCGAGCGAGCGCTCGGGGTGCTGCCCTGGGCCTGCTAGGCCCAGATCAGTCGTACTGCGCGTCGCGGCGCCAGCCGTCGCCCTGGGTCTCGGGGAATCCCAGCGCGTCGTGCATGAAGCTGGCGGAGATCTGTCCCAGCGGACGGAAGGTCTCGCCCACCCCGTTCATGAACTCCTCGGTGCCGCCTTCCTCGGCGGTCCCGAGGAAGGAATCGATCGGGATCGGGATGAAGGTCCCGCCCCCCGCCATCGCGATCGCGCCGAACACGAGACCCTCGATGTGGATGTAGCGCTGCGGCGCCGGCAGCAAGCTGTGGTTGGGGCGCGGCGCGTAGATGTCCGGATCGTAGGGCTTGAACGGGTTGTCGGGGTTCTGGTTGAAGAGGTGGCGGCGGAGCGTCAGCTCGATGTTCTTCTTCTTCCGCCACTGGAAGTCGGTGTAGTTCCCGTCGCTCTCCGCGTCGTAGCTGAGGAAGTGCCTGGACAGGCTCGGCCCGACGGAGTTCGCGGTCCAGTGGTCGCGGGCGTGCTTGGCTTGCGACTGGCAGCTCGTGAGCCCTGCCAGGAGCGCGGCACCGACGGCGAGGCCGAAGTGGGAGCGTTGGTTCATGGGGGAGTCGTGAAAGGGGGCGTTCGGGGTCCTCGGGGCGCGAGAGTTTCTCCGCTTCGACCCGGGAAGTCCAGCCCGGGGGTTCGGCCCCGCCCCCCTGTACCCTGCTGGGGCGATGGGTAACCCGGCCAGGACGCGTCTTGGGCTATTCGGCGGGTCTTTCGATCCCGTGCACGTCGGCCACCTCCACGCTGCGTCCGCGGCGAGGGAGGCCTTCGACCTCTCCCGGATCGTCTTCGTTCCCGCCCGGCAATCGCCTTTCAAGCCGGGGCGGCAACTCGCGCCGGGCGCGGACCGCGTGGAGATGCTCCGCCTCGCGCTCCGCGGCCGGCCCGGGTTCGAGGTGAACGACCTCGAGCTCCGTCGAACCGGGCCTTCCTACACGATCGACACCGTGCGCGCGCTCCCGGCCGAGCTCGGTCTTCCGGAGGACGTCTCGATCCACTTGATCCTCGGGAGCGACGTCCTCGACGGCTTCGCGGGATGGCGCGAGGCGCGCGCGCTCCTCGAGAGGGTGCAGCCCATCGTCGTGTACCGCGCGGGCTCGTCGGGAGATGCGTTCGAGGAGCACGTCGCGGAGCTCGAGCGGAAGCTCGGACCGGCGCTGGCTTCGAAAGTGCGCGCGGGATACCTGCGCCTCCCGCCCGTTCCCGCGTCGGCGACCGAGGTCCGCGCCCGCCTTCCCGGCTCGGCCGGTGAGCTCCTCGACCTCCCGCCCGAGGTCCTCGCGTACATCCGCGAGCGGGGCCTGTACGGAGCCGGCACGTGAGCGTCCCGCCGCTCGCGCTGGCTTTCGCGCTCGCCGCCAGCGCGGGGGCGACGGCCGCGCTGGCGAGGATCGCGGAGCACCGGGGCTTCTCGGACGATCCGGCCTTCGCGCCCGAACGCAAGCTGCAACCGCACGGGATCCCTCCGGTCGGCGGCGCCGCGATCCTCGTCGGCCTCGTCGCGGCGAGCGCAGCGACGGGCGCGCTGGCGCCTGCCGCTATGGTCTGGTCCGCCCTCGTCCTGGCCCTCGCGGTCGGTTTCGTCGACGACCGCACGCCCGGCGGCCTCCAGCCGGCCGCCCTCCTCGCCGGGCAGTCGATCGTCGCCGCGGCGCTCGTGATGGGGGGATGGCGTCTCTTCGACGACGGCTCGCCGCTCGTCCTCGCCGCGAGTTTCATGGCCGTGATCGCCGCGATGAACGCGGTCAACACCTTCGACAACGCCGACGGGGCGGCCAGCTCGCTCGGGATCCTGGGCCTGGCGACCGGGTCGCCCTCCGCGGCCGCGTCCCTGCTCGGTTTCCTGCCGTTCAACCTGTGGCTGCGCCGCGACCGGGCGCCCCTCGCCTACCTCGGCAATTCCGGGAGCCATCTGCTCGGCGTCCTCCTGGTCGCGGATCCGATCGCGCGGGCTGCGCTCGTCCTGCCGCTCCTCGATCTCGCCCGGCTCGTCGTCGTCCGCCGCCGCGCGGGCGCGCCGCCGTGGAAGGGCGACCGGCGTCATCTCGCCCACCGGCTGCAGAACGCCGGCCTCTCTCCGACGATCGTCGTGGTCCTGATGCTCGCGATCGCCGTTCCCTCGGTCCTCGGGGGGCGCGCATCCGCGGCCGAGGGAGGGAGCCTCCTCCCCCTCGCCACTGGGATCGCCCTCTCCTCGCTCGCGTTCACGATCACGATCTTCGCGACCCGCGAGCCGCAGTAGGCTTGCCCCCGGGCACCCTCGGCCGGATAATCCCGCGCCTCATTTCTCGCAGCGGATCCACCCAGGCCGTCCGTGGAGCTGCCGGGACGGCCCTTGAGCTACCCCCTCACCGCTCTGATCTCGGACTTGCACTCGAACCTGCCCGCCCTCGAGACCGCCCTCGCGGACGCGCGGGCGCGTGGGGCGCGACGATTCGTGTGCCTGGGGGACACGATCGGCTACGGCGCGAACCCGCGCGAGTGCCTCGACCTCGTCATGGCGCTCTGCGGCTGCGATCCGGTCGATCCCGGCACGCAACCCGGGTCGGAGCCCTTGACCGCGGGCCTGTGCCTCCAGGGCAACCACGAGTACGCCCTCCTCAACTCGGCCGAGGACTTCAATCCCAAGGCGCGCTCGGCGATCGAGTGGACGCGCACGGCCCTGAACCAGGGGGAGGACCGCGAGCGGAGCTACCGCTACTGGGATTTTCTCGGAGCTCTCGTGCCTGTGGAGCGAGATGCCCGCGCGCTCTTCGTCCACGGCTCTCCCCGCGATCCGGTGCGTGAATACATGCTCCCGCGGGACGTGAAGAACCCGGCCAAGATGCAGGACAACTTCCGCCGCATGGACCGGCCGGTGTGCTTCGTGGGCCACAGCCACGTCCCGGCCATCTACTTCGAGGACGGAGGGCTCCACCGGCCCGACGGCACGGAAGGGCCCGTCGATCTCTCCCTCGAGGACGGTCCGGATCCGGCGCGGAGGAAGCGTGCCATCGTGAACGTCGGCTCGGTCGGCCAGCCGCGCGACGGCGACCCGCGCCTCTCCTACGCGCTCTTCGACGGCGATCGCGTCACCTTCGTCCGCCTCGAGTACGACATCCAGGCCGCCGCGGCGGCCATCCGGGCCGTGCCCGAGCTCCCCGAGTACCTGGCCGAGCGCCTCGCGATCGGACGCTGACACGGTGGACAAGCGACTTCTCCAGGCCCTGGCGCTCTGCCTCCTGATCGTCTTCGGGTGGCAGATGCTCTTCCCGCCTCCGCCCCCGACGACGGCGGCCACGACGCCCACACCGGTCCCGAGCACGGCCGGGGAAGCGCCCGCGCCGCCGACGGCTCCCGACGATCCCGGCGCATCGACCACGCCGTCCCAACCGCCGCTCGGCACCGTGATCGCCGGCGTCGAGGAGCCGGATCTCGTGCTCGACTTCGGGGAGCCCGGGAAGCCCGGCGGCTACCGCGCAGTCTTCACGAACCGGGGCGGCGCCCTCGCCGAGCTGCGGACGGCGCAGTACTTCGACCAGGTCAAGCTCGACGAGCGAGAGAGGGGGGATCCCGAGCACTGGGTCCGGCTGCTCGTCCCGATCGACACGGGCAGCGAGAAGACCGCGTCCATGATCCTGCGCGCCTCGCCCTCGGCCCTGGACCTCGCGCGCGGCCGGCTGGAGAACGTCCTGTGGTCCCGGCGCGTCCTCGGCGCGACGGAGTCGCCGGCGGGCGTCGAGTTCACCTACGCTCCCGGATCGGGTGTCGCGTTCGTCAAGCGCTTCCTCTTCCCGCCGGGCGAGGACCGGATCGACGTCGAGATCGAGATCCGCAACGACGCCTTCGAGGGCTCTTCGGGCCCCTACGAGTTGATCCTCACTCCCGCCGCCTGCATGCCGGCCGGTTCGGGCGACACCTGGTACAGCGAGCCGCAGGCGATGTCCTGCGTGGGCGAGAAGGGCTCGGTCCCCGAGGCGACCGCGCAGACCATCGACGAGAAGGGCGGAGAGCTCACCGGTCCCTTCGCGGCCGACGCGCCGGTCTCCTTCGTGGGCGTCTTCAACAAGTACTTCGCCGTCCTGCTGCACGGCGCGGACAAGGACTCGCAGGCGGCGCTGATCGGATCGAGCTGGCGGCGGCTCCAGGATGCCGAATTCGCGCGACAGCACCCCGACCAGGCGGATGTCGCCTGGCGACAGATCGTGGCCGACGCGCAGCTGCGGTTCATCCTGCCCGACCGCGGGGCGAGCCGCACCTTCCGCTACGCGGTGTACGCGGGTCCCAAGGACCAGAAGCGCCTCGAGGCGGCCTGGCCCGACCACGAGAAGATCATCCAGCACGACCTCGGGATGTTCAGCGGCATCGCCTCGGTGCTGCTCTGGATCCTCAACTTCCTCGAGTCGATCACGAAGAACTGGGGCGTCGCGATCATCCTCCTGACGATCACAGTGCGCGCGCTGCTCTTCCCGATCAACCGCCGCTCGCAGACCGCGATGTCGCGGTACCAGACGAAGATGAAGCGGCTCCAGCCGAAGATCGAGGAGATCAAGAAGCGCTACAGCAAGGATCCGGCCGCGCAGCGGCAGGAGCAGGCCAAGCTGATGCAGGAGGAAGGCGCCTTCCCGCCGCTCGGCGGCTGCCTGCCGATGTTCATGCAGATCCCGGTGTTCATCGGGCTCTTCGCCGCGCTGCGGGCGAGCTTCGACCTGCGCCACGCGCCCTTCGCGCTCTGGATCCAGGACCTGTCGCTCCCCGACCAGCTCCTCCGGATCGGCCTGAGCCTGCCGCTCGTCGGGACCATCGAGTACCTGAACGTCCTGCCCCCGCTGATGGTCGTCCTGTGGGTCTGGCAGCAGAAGGGGATGCCCACGCCGGCCGACGAGCAGGCCGCGCGGATGCAGAAGATGATGATGTGGATGCCCGTGATGATGGGCTTCTTCCTCTACAACTACGCGGCGGGTCTCTCGCTCTACATGATCACGCAGTCGGGCCTCGGCATCATCGAGCAGAAGGTGATCAAGAAGTTCTGGCCTCTCGACGAGACGGAGCAGCCGCGCAAGAAGAGCGCCTTCTTCGCCAAGCTCATGCAGGCGCAGGAAGAGCAGAGGAAGAAGCGTGACCGGGGGAATCCGCGGCGCTGATCGAAGCGGCACGACGATCGCCGCGATCGCTTCGCCGCCGGGGGGAGCCGCGCGCGGGATCGTCCGGCTCTCGGGGCCTCGTGCGGCCGAGATCGTCCGGGCCGTCTTCCGTGGCCATCCCCCGCTCGACCTCGCGCGGCGGACCTTGCGCCTCGGGCGCTTCCTCGATGGCCGCGGCGACCAGCCCCTGCTCCTCTTGTGGATGCCCGGGCCGCGCTCCTTCACGCGCGAGGACGTGGCGGAATTCCACCTCTGCGGCTCCCCGCCGCTTCTCGAGGCCGCGCTGGAGCACGTGCTGGCCCTCGGCGCGACCGCGGCGGCGCCCGGCGAGTTCACCCGCCGCGCTTTCCTCTCCGGACGGATCGATCTCACGCGCGCGGAGGGCGTCCTCGCGCTCGTCGGCGCGCGAAACGACCGCGAGCGCCGCGCGGGCGCCTTGCTCCTCGCCGGCGGGCTCGCGCAGCGGATCGGCGCGGTGCGCGATCGGCTCGCCGACCTGCGCGCGCTGACCGAGGCGAGCCTGGACTTCGACGAGCGCGACACGGGCCACGTGCCCGACTCCGAGATCGACGCAGGGCTCGGGGCCGGGGGGGGGGG
>JBJXFB010000086.1:0-6532 GCA_046155895.1 Planctomycetota bacterium
CCGTGGCCCGACCGTTCCGGTCGAGGCGGCCGCACAGAGGCTGCAACGCCGGCTGCCGCGGATGCAGCGCGAGCCACAGCGTGTAGGCGTCGAAGTTGATGGGCACGTGGATGCCGTTCCGATCGAAGCCAGGCGAAGTCCCGTGCATCGAACCGATCAGCAGGTACTGGAGTCCGGCGTTCTCGACGCCCGCGTCGAGACTCAACGACTGGACCGTACGGGCGTGCCGTGACACTTCCAGCACATCGGCCGTGAGCGACTGCTGCTCGGCCGGCGGCGGCGGCGGCGGCGGTGGCGGTGGCGGCGGCGGCGGCGGAGGCGGCGGCGGAGGCGGAGGCGGAGGCGGAGGAGGCGGCAGCACGTCCGTCCCCGTCATCGCCAGAACCGCACCCGTGTTCGTCCCGAGCGACGACGCTCCCGTCGCGCCGATCACGAGATCCGGTGCTCCGTTCCCGTTCAGATCGACTCCCCCGGCGACGGACGTTCCCAATCGCATCCCCGTGCTCGCGCCGAGATAGCTGAAAATCGGCGCTCCATCCGCGCCCGAGAACAGCCTCACGACCCCCGAATTCGCCCCGTTCGTCGCGCTCTGCGGCGTCCCGACGAGGAAGTCCATCTTCCCGTCGTAATCGACGTCACCCGCGCCCGACACGCACGTGCCGAACTTCGAGTGATTCGCGTCTCCCACGACGTTGTGGATCACCGCGCCGTTCGCTCCCGACAGAACTCGCGCGTATCCCGTCGACCCCGCGATGTTCTGTCGCGCTCCGACGATCACGTCCTGAATCCCGTCGCCGTCGACATCGCCGACCCCCGCGACCGAGCTCCCGAAAGCGTCCTTCGCCGCCACTCCCGTCCACGCCAGCAGCACCGCTCCCGTCGCGCCCGAATGCAGCCGCGCCATCCCCGACGAGTGCGTATTCGCGAAGTACGGCCCGCCGACCACGACGTCTCCGAGCCCGTCCCCGTCGACGTCGCCCACCCCGGCGACCGCGCTACCGTAGATCTGCGTCGAATTTGTCCCGTGTACCGTCAGCAGCGTCGCTCCCGTCGCGCCCGACCACACCCTCGCCGACCCGGCGCTCCCGCCGCCGTCGTCGTCGTCGACCGCTCCCGCGATCACGTCGTCCACCCCGTCGCCGTCCACGTCGCGCGCGTTCGCGACCGAATACCCCATGTGATCGTCCGCCGAATCCCCGCGGTGCTCGCGGATCAGCGCGCCGTTCGCGCCCGACAGGATCCGCACCGAACCGGCGCCCATCGCGCCGGGGAAGTTGGCGAAGTACGCTCCGACCGCGACATCTCCCCTACCGTCGCCGTCGACGTCACCCAGGCCCGCGAGGCTCACGCCGAACTCGCCGCCGGCGCCGGTCACGGACCACAACGGTGCGCCCGTCGCGCCCGAATGGACGCGCACGATGCCGAGGCCGCCGCCCGCCATCGGACTCGAGGAGGCGATGTCGCTGACGCCGTCCCCGTCCAGGTCGGGCACGAGCGCGACGGTGAAGCCGAGCTGCTCTGCCGCGGCCCCCCCGTTGATCTGATGGATCAGGGTCTGGGCCGAGGCTCTCGATCCCACGAGAACCGCTGCGACGACGAGAGATCTCCAGGAGATCCCGATTGCCCGACTTTCCAAGACGCGCCTCCCTCCGGTGCTTTCCCCCCAGGTATCGAGCCCGAGGAGTCCTGCAGCCTGCTGCGTCTGGTGATCCAGGGGGGCTCATCGGAGGTTGGGGGGGCCGGGCGTGAGCGCGACACGGAATTCACACTGCTGCGCCGTCGGTTCTTGGCGGGCGCAGAAGGGATTCGAGCGCCTTGGACATGCCCGACACGCGCTCGGGGTCGAGCCCGTTTGGAATCCGCGTGAAAGCCTGCGCGACGCGCGCTGGGTCGGGGGAAGGTCAGGAAGATCGTGAAAACGAGGCGGGCTCGGTTGTCCGGGTTTCACCGCGCGGTAGCATCCGGCGCATCGCACTCTCCCGGGCCGCACGTGCGCGCCCAGGGTCTCGGATCGAAGGAGCATCGACCATGAACGCACTCATTTCGGTCAGTCTCGCCGCCCTCGCCGCCGTGATCCTCACGTCTCCCCAGGACAAGCCAACCAAGAAGGACGACCCCGTGCAGCTCGGCAACTTCTCCGTCAGCCTCACCGTGAAGGACATCAAGGCCTCGAAGACCTTCTACGAGAAGCTCGGCTTCAAGCAGGTGGCCGGCAAGCTCGAGCAGAACTGGGTCGTCCTCCAGAACGACACGACGAAGATCGGCCTGTTCCAGGGGATGTTCGAGAAGAACAGCCTCACCTTCAATCCGGGCTGGGACAGCGAGCGGAAGACCCCGAAGGACTTCCAGGACGTGCGCGAGCTCCAGCGGGTCCTCAAGGAGCGCGGGCTGAAGCTGGACGTCGAGGCGGACGAGAAGAGCGAGGGACCGGCGCACTTCACGCTGAAGGACCCCGACGGCAACCCGATCCTCGTCGACCAGCACGTGCCGAAACCGAAGCGCTAGGAGACTGGTACCCTTCGCTGTGCAGGCGATGCCGGTTTCTCCTGCGATTCACGGCACTCCGGGCTCGTTCGATCCACCCGGCCTCGCCTAGGCCTTCGAAAACGCCGCAAGCTCTTGCCTGTGAGATACTTCGCTTGGCGCCATGCCCAGCGAAGGGGACCAGACTCCTAGCGGGTCTCGAGCCAGCGCAGCAGCAGGCGCGTCCCGACTCCCGACCCCATCGGGCCGCCGACCCAGTCGCGACCAGACCCGCCCCAGGCCGTCCCCGCGATGTCGAGGTGCGCCCATTCCGTCTCGCCGACGAACGGCGCCAGGAACGCCGCGCCCGCGCTCGAGCCGGCGCCCATGTCGCCGCCGGAGATGTTCTTCAGGTCGCCAAAGCTGCCCTTCATCCCTTCCTTGTGGATGTCGAGCAGCGGGAGCGGCCACAGCTTCTCGCCGGTTTCCTCGCCGGCGGCCACCAGGTCGTCGCGCAGCTTCGTCGTCGAGGCGAACAAGCCCGACAGCTCGTGCCCGAGCGCCGTCACCACCGCGCCCGTCAGCGTCGCGAGGTCGACGATCACCTCGGGCTTCACCTTCGTCACGGCGTAGCACAGCGCGTCGGCCAGCACGAGGCGGCCTTCCGCGTCCGTGTTCAGCACCTCCACCGTCGTGCCGTTCATCGCCGTGTGGATGTCGCCGGGCTTCGTCGCGGCGCCGCCGGGCATGTTCTCCGTGCAGGGCGCGATCCCGTGCACTTCCCAGGGCACGTCGAGAGTCCGCAGCGCGTGGAACACGCCGAGCACGGCGGCGGCGCCGGACATGTCGTAGCGCATCTCGTCCATCTTCGAGGACGGCTTGATGCTGATGCCGCCCGAGTCGAAGGTCAGGCCCTTTCCGACCAGCGCGACGCGGCCCTTCTTCTTCCCGCGCGGCTTGTAGACGAGGTGCACGAGCCGCGGGGGCTGTCGAGATCCCTGCGCGACGCCGAGCAGCAGGCCCATCCGCATGCGCTTCATGTCCGCTTCGGTCATCACCCTGCACGTCACTCGCCCGCGTTTGGCGAGGCCCTTCGCCGCGGCCGCGAGGTCGCGCGGCGTCAGGAGGTTCGCGGGCTGGTTCTGCAGGTCGCGCACGAACGCGTTCGCCTCGGCGATCACGCGGCCGCGGTCGACGCCGCGCCCGATCGCGCGCGGGCCGAGGATCGTCGCCGACTGGAGCTTGGGCTTCTTCGGCTTGCTCTTGCGCTGGTCGAACTTGTACGCGCCCAGCGTCGCTCCTTCGGCCAACGCGGCGCCGACACGCTCGGCTCCGCCGGCCCTCTCGACCAGATCGTCCTCAACCCAGATCGCGCAGGTGTCGCACGCGCCGCCCTCCGCCCGCTGCACGGCGATCGCCGCCACGCGCCGCACGCGCTCGGCGTCCAGCGCCTCCTTCTTGCCGAGGCCGATCGCGACCACGCGCTTGGCCGGTCCGGACACCGTGTCGACGACGCGCACCTCGCGGAACTCGCCCTTGAACTCGGAGAGCGCCCCGGCGGGAAGCTTCACGCCGCTCGGGAGATCCGGCTTCGAGCCCTCCAGCGCGAACAGCGCCAGCATCGCGGTCTTGGGGGCCGTGCGGGTGGACGAGGAGAAGTTGAGCTTCATGGGCTGGGGAGTCTCAGTCGGTCTTGGATGCGGAATCGTGAGGACGAGGCGGGGTCGTGGCTGATGTCGTGGTCGTGTAGGCGAAATCGTGGAAACGAGGCGGGGTCGTTCGTGTCTGAGTGCTTGGGTCGCTTCGGATGCGTGAGTCGCGCGCCCGCGATCACATGTCCACGTACTTCGGACCGCCGCCGGCCTCGGGGACCACCCACTCGATGATCCCGTACGGGTCGGCGATGTCGCAGGTCTTGCAGTGGACGCAGTTGCTGAAGTTGACGATCGGTCCCTGTCCCGCCGCCGGCTTGTGGCCCTCGGGCCACTCGTACACCGCCGCGGGGCAGAAGTGCTGGCAGGGATTGCCGAACTCGGACGTGCAGCGGTCGACGCAGATCTTCGGGTCGAGCACGAGCAGGTGCGCGCGCTGGTCCTCCTCGTGCACGGTGCCCGAGTGGTAGACGTCCGTCAGCTTGTCGATCGCGAGCACGCCGTCGAAGGACGGCTTCACCATGCGCGATTCGGCCTTCGGGCGCGTCGTCGCGTGGTCTTCGTGGCCGCCGCGGCGTTTCACGAGCCCGCGCCCGCCGGTGATCATCTGCACGCCGGCGTCGATCATGCCCGCGAAGAGGCCGTGGTCGAAGGCCTGGCGCCAGTTGCGGACGCGCCAGAGCTCTTCCCTCGCCCACGAGGCCTCGAAGCGGTCCGTGTATCCCGCGAGCTTGGCCTTCGACGTGTCGCCCGCCTCGATCGCGTCGGCGATCGCCTCGGCGGCGAGCAGGCCCGACTTGATCGCGAGGTGCACGCCCTTGAGCGCCGACGCGTTCAGGAAGCCCGCCGTGTCCCCCACGAGCACGTAGCCGTCGCCGTGGAGCCGCGGCATCGCGAAGTAGCCGCCTTCGGGCACGGTCTTCGCGCCGTAGCGCAGGACCTTGCCTCCCGCGAGGATCGACGCGACCGCGGGGTGCTGCTTCCACTGCGTGAAGAGCGCGTGCGGATCGAGTCTCGCGTCGGGGTGATCGAGGCCGACGACGTAGCCGAGCGACAGCCGATTGCCCGGGATCCCGTAGATCCAGCCGCCGCCGTAGCCGCTCGCGCCGAGCGGGTAGCCCATCGTGTGCACGACGCCGCCGAGCCACCCCGCGCCTCGTTCCGCGGGGATCTCCCAGACCTCCTTGATGCCGGTTCCGTAGGTCTGGGGATTCCTGCCTTCGTCGAGCGCGTGGCGGCGGATCAGGTGCTTGGCGAGATGACCGCGCGGCCCCTCGCCGAAGACGGTGACCGCGGCGCGCACGACCATGCCGGCCTGGAAGCTCCCCTTCTTCTCGCCGTGCTTGTCGACGCCGGAATCGCGCGTGACGACGCCGGCGACGCGCTCGCCGCCCGGGACGTCTTCGAACAGGATCTCGGCCGCCGCGAAGCCCGGGTAGACCTGCACGCCCGCCGCCTCCGCCTGGTCCTTCATCCAGCGGACGACCTGGTTCATCGTCACGATGACCTTGCCCTTGTTCTGGAGCTGGGGCGGGACGAGCGCGCCCGTCAGGCGCTTGTGGCCGCTCTTCGAGAACATGACCTCGAGGCCTTCCCACCTGACGTCCGCCTCGACGGGGCAGCCGCGCTCGCGCCAGTCGGGGAAGAGCTCCGCCATGCCGCGCGGGTTCATCACGGCGCCCGAGAGCGTGTGGTCGCCGATCTCGGCGCCCTTCTCGAGGACGAGGATCGTCTTGTCGGTGATGCCCTTCGCCTGGAGGAGGCGTTGCAGGTGGATCGCGCAGGCCAGATTGGCCGGCCCCGCGCCGACGAGGACGACGTCGACCGGCAGCTCTTCGCGCTCGACGCCCTGGGCGTTGAGAGAGTGCTGGGGAGGCCGGGGCATCGCGGTAGAGTACGGAACCGATGCGTCGCCTAGAATGCCCCGACATGAACCGTTTCCTGCCGTCGATCCTCCTGGGCCTCCTCGCGGCGGCTTGCCACCGAACCGCAGCCGCCGCTGACGTTCCCGGGACGCCCGGGATCCGGGTCGAGCTCGTCTCGAAGAAGGGGATGGACTCCCTCGACGGCGAGGTGCGCGTGCGGTTCAAGGTGAAGAACGAGACCGCGAAGGACATCACCTATCAGGGATTCTCCGAGGATCTGCCCACGTACGCGGTCGATGTCCAGACGGAAGGCGCGTGGACCCAGCGCCAGATCGGCTGGTGCGGGACCGGGATCTTGGACTTCACGCTGCAGCCCGGCGCCGAGATGGAGTTCGACCTCAACGTCCCGAACGACAAGCGCACCTATCGCGCGAAGTTCGGCGAACCGCTCGTCGTGACGCCGCCGGTCGTCGCGGAATACTGAACCAGGTTCGTTTTCTCGCACCTCGCCGGAAGTCGTGGGCAACGCGGCGTCGCGCGGCGAGGTGCGAG
>JBJXFB010000095.1:0-35824 GCA_046155895.1 Planctomycetota bacterium
GACGAGATCGGAATCCCACGGCTTGCCGACTGACCTCAACTCACCGAACCGCCGGATGCGGACCCGCACGTCCGGTGGTGTGGGAGGGGAGCGGCGGGCTGATCCCCGCCGCCCCCTATCCCGATCAATTGGAGGCTTAGGGCCTCGCGCTACTTGTCCAGCGCGGTCTGCAGGGCCTTTTGAAGCGCGTCCAAGCGTTCTTCGGAGAGCCTTCCGCCGTCCTTCGCTTCCGCGATCAGCGCCAGCGCCTGGCGCAGACTGCTGCGCGCCGTGTCCGACATCCCCGACGCCAGCAGCCGGTTCGCCTGGCTGTCCTTCTCCGCCTCCGGCTCGAAGGTCGTCGCGAAGGCCGGCACATCGGCCCACGAGCTTCCGAGCTTCTCGAGCACGATCCGGATCGCCTTCTGGAGCTGGACGTCCTCCTGGAAGTCGCCGTCCGGGAACGCGGCCCCGCGCGAGTCCTGCACGCGGCCGCGCGCTTCGGCGCGCACGAGCATCCGGACCTCGCCGGGCGTCAGCGTCGTGCCCAGGCCGTTGAAGAATTCGTCGAAGGCGGGATAGCGCGAGGTGTCGTCCTCGTCGCTCTCGGCCAGCTCCTGGAAGAGCTTCTGGTTGGCCGGGAACTGCTGGTCGACGTAGGCCCGCACGAGGCGCTCGCGCTGGAGGCGGCGCATCTCGTCGATCTTCCAGGCTTCGTACCTCTTCGGCCGGATCGTGGCGTCGGGCTCGACGCCGCCCTCGCTCACGATCGTACCGTCCGGTGAGATCTCGCGGTGGATCGACCGCCCCGACGGGAGGAGGTAGCGCGCGATCGTCATCCGCACGCGCGGGCCGTAGTCGAACTCGCCGTTCCCGTTCCAGTCCTTCTCCAGCTTCTCCCAGGGGTCGAAGCGGTTGTTGTGGTTCTCGTCGGCGTAGCGGTCGTCGGGGACGCCCACGACGGGCAGGAGCTGCTGCACCGAGCCCTTGCCGAAGCTCCGCTGGCCGACCAGCGCCGCGCGCTGGTGGTCCTGGAGCGCGCCCGAGACGATCTCGCTCGCCGAAGCCGAGGACCCGTTGATGATCACGGCGACCGGCATGTCCGCGGGCACGAGGGCCTGCGCCAGCGTGCGCAGCCGGTCGGGCTCCTCGGTCCGGCTCTCGGTGGAGACCACCAGCTTGTCCTTCGGCAGGAACAGGTTCGCGACGTTGCGGGCCTCCGTCAGCAGCCCTCCGGTGTTGTTCCGCAGGTCGAGGACGATGGCCTTGGCGCCCTTTTCGAGCATCTTCTGGATCTCGCCGCGGAGCTCCTCGCTCGCGACGCGGCTGAAGGTCGAGAGCTGCACGAGCGCGACGCCGGCCGGCAGGAGCTGCGCCTTGACGGGCGGGATCGTGATCTCCTCTCGCACGACTTCGACCGCCATCTCCTCCGTCGGCCGGTCGATCAGCGCCGCGTCCATGCCGTGGCGCCACACGTAGAGCTTGACCTTCGTCCCGGGCTTGCCCTTGAGGCGCTTGATGATCTCCTCGGTCGGCTGGCTGCCGTTCGGTCCGACGGTCGGCCAATCCCCGATCCGCACGATCTTGTCGTCGGTGTGGAGGCCCGCGCGGTACGCCGGACCCGAGTAGATCGGCTGCCGGATCGTGAACAGGTGGTCGTCCGGATCCTCGCCGACGTAGGCGCCGATGCCACCGTACTCGGCCTGCAGGAGCTCCTGGTCGAACACCTTGAACGACTTGGGCGTCAGGTAGCTCGAGTGCTCGTCGAGGCTGCGCAGCATCCCGTCCAGCGCCGCGTCGATGAGCTCCTCGCGAGTGTGCGTCTCGCCCTCGAGCGACGTGCTCTCGATCATGTCGATCACGCGCTCGACGAGCTTCAGTTGCGGATCGCCCTTGAGGTCGACGTTCGCTGCCTGCTCCTGGGTCAGCTTCAGGAGGTTCTGCTGGCGGCGCTCGGCCAGCGTCCGGATGTCCTCCTGCTTCAGGTAGGCCTCGGCCAGTCGCCCTTCCTCGCCCGCGAGACCCGCCATGCGCTCCAGCTGGACGCGTCCGGTCTCGACGTCGCCGATCCGGGCCAGCGAGAGCGCGGCGAGGTTCTGGAGACGCAAGTCCGACGAGGACAGGAACTCCATCATCTCCTTGCGCGCGGCGCGCTGGCCCTCACCGCGGCCCTGCGCGTGCAGCGCGACCGCGCAGGCCAGCCGGAACTCCGGCGAGCGCGAGCCCGATTTCGCGCCCTCCGTCAGCCGCGCGACCAGGGCGTCGGAGGTGGTGTCGTGGAGCTCGTGGAAACCGCGCTGCGCCGCGAGCCCCGCGGCCGAGCGGCCGATCTCGTCGTCCTTCGACGCGAGGAGATCGGTGAGGATCGTGGCGAGCGCGTTGCGGTCGGGCTCGGGGAAGGCCAGGCGGGCCCCCACGAGGAGGAGCTGCGCGCGCTCCGAGAGATCCTTCCGCGCGAGACGCGGCTCGAAGGCCGCGTCGATCGCGGCCGGCTCCGCATCCTGGGCGGCCGCCACGAGGGCCTCGGACTCGCGCCAGACCTGGTCGGGCGCGACCGAATCGACCGTCTGGATGTGCTGGTCGAGGAGGCGCGCGAGATCGGCGGCGCTGATCCCGGACTCGTCTCCCGCTTCATCGTCCTGACCGGCCGCGAGCGCCGGCGGTCCATCGAGCTCTTCGAGCCCGCTCCGGAAGGCGGGATCGGCCTGCGGGGAGACGGTGAGGAGGAACAGGCCGCAGAGGAACGACACGGTCGGAGGCATGAGGTGGTGTTTCATCGGCCAGGGGCCGCAGGATCGGGCCGGCGAGTCGGGACGCCCACTCTACGATTCGGAGCGCCGGGGGCCGGGGCATGAACGGAAATCATACTGGGACGTACGAGATGGTGACCCACCCCCATTAGGCCCGAGTGGGGCCGGGGGAAAGGGGACGGCGCGCGGAGAACTTCATCGCGACGAGCCAATCGGCGGGCAGGACGCGATCCAGGAGTCGCCGGTCCAGATGACGCGAGGTCCACTGAACCGCCGACACCGTCGGCCTGACTCCCGGCACGCCTCCGAGCCGCTCGCGGACGGTCGTGAGGAACGCGATGTCGAGGAGCGGCTCGAGGAATCCCTCGGGCACGATGCGTACGCCCTCGAAGCCCTGCGTGAGCGGGTCGATGTCGCGTTCCGAGAACGTGTGCACGTCGATGTGATCGCTCTCCCAGCCTGATCGCAGCGGCTTCCCCGTCACGGTCTTGTAGGCCCGGTTGGCGAGGAGCAGCGGAAGCTTCATCGCGTTCGAGATGCGGCTGCCCCAGGTCGACGGGTCGCCGATGAAGATGCACGGGGCGCCTGGGCGGAGGACGCGCAGGACCTCGGGCATGAACGCCACGGGGTCGGGGAGGTGGTGGAGGACCGCGCAGCCGACCACGAGGTCGAAGGACGCATCGTCGAAGGGCAAGCGGACCATGTCGGACTCGACGGTCTCGATCGCGCAACCCTCCGCGGAGGCGCTCAGACGCGCGCACTCGAGCATCTTCGGGCTGATGTCCGTCGCCACGACGCGACGGAAGCCGCCGCTCTTGGCCAGCTTGACCGCCACGTGCCCCGTCCCCGATCCGACGTCGAGGACCGCCCCCCCGCGCGGCAGCGGGCTCCCGAGGACCGTCTCGAGCTCAAAGATCATCCGGCCCGTCGCCTCGGCGTCGTGGCGGATCCCCATCCGCTGGTCGTAGAGCTCCGCCTCGACCTCGTCGTGGAAGCGGCGATTCTGCTCGTGGACTCGGGCGACGTCGACGCCGGTTTTCATCGCGATTCGATTCTAGGCTCTACGTCGCCAGTCCGCGCACTCAGCTTGAGCCGGGTCCCTCGATGGCTAGAGTGGTCGGATCCCATGGCCGCGAGACGGAAGAAGACTGCCTTGTCCCACGTGGAGCGCGCGGCGGGGACCTCGCGCTCCAAGATGGTCGACGTGGGCTCGAAGCCCGTCACGGCGCGTTCCGCCCTCGCCCGGGCGGTGCTGCGATTTCCGAGCGGAGTGCTGGGGCGCATCCTCGACGCGGGCGGCCCCAAGGGACCCGTGACCGAGGTCGCGCGCGCGGCCGGGATCCTCGCGGCCAAACGGACGAGCGAGTTGATCCCGATGTGCCATTCCCTCGGCCTCGACCACGTGGAGATCCTCTTCGAGCCGCACGAGGGGGATCTGGAAGTCACGTGCCGCGCTTCGAACCGGGGGCGCACCGGAGTCGAGATGGAAGCCATGGTGGGGGCGTCCGTCGCGGCGTTGACGGTCTACGACATGGTCAAGGCGCTCGACCACGGCATCACGATCGAGAAGGTCGAGCTCCTCGAGAAGCGCGGCGGGAGATCGGGGACGTGGAGGCGGAACGGGTGATCGATCCCGCGTGGGACGTGGCCGTGGTAGGCGCGACCGGAGCGGTCGGCCGCGAACTCCTCGACCTCCTGTCCGATGCGGGACATCCGCGTGAGAGGACACTCTGCTTCGGGCGGAGGGCCAGGTCCCTCTACCGGGCGGGGCGCCGCTACGACGTGCTCCCGCTGGAGAAGTGGTCGCGCGCCGACCTCGCCTTCCTCTGCACTCCCTCGGCCATTTCGTTCGAGCTCGCTCCGCGCCTCGCCGAGCAGGGGGTGCGCGTCGTCGACTTGTCGAGCGCTTTCCGCATGGATCCAGAGGTGCCGCTGGTGATCCCGGAGATCAATGGCGCGCTCCTCGACCGCGGCCCCCGGCTCGTCGCCAACCCCAACTGCACGACCGCGATCGCGGCCCTCCCGCTGGCCGTCCTCGAAGCCGCCGCCGGTCTCGAAGAGGTTGTCGTCGTCAGCTACCAGGCCGCTTCCGGAGCGGGACGCGCCGGCCTCGGCGCGTTGAAGGCCGAGACCCGGGTTGCTGCGGGGCTCGCGCGGACCGTTCGCAAGGAGGAGAGCCCTTTTCCCGCCACGCTCGCGCTGAACGTGATCCCCGGTGTGGCCGAGCCCGACGAGACCGGCGCGACGGGCGAGGAGCGCAAGATCGTGGCCGAGCTCCAGAAGATCCTCTCTCGCCCCGATCTCCTCGTGGAAGCGACGACGGCGCGCGTGCCCGTCGAGCGCTGCCACAGCGTCGCGGTCCATGCGCGGCTCGCTCGCCCGCTTTCCCCCGACGGGGCTCGGACTCTCTTGCGCGCGGCGCCCGGGATCGCCCTCGTCGACGATCCGCACGGTCCACGGCCGCGCGAATGCGCGGGCAGCGATCCCGTCCACGTCGGGCGGGTTCGGGCGGGCGCGCGGGGTTCTCGGTCGCTATGCTTCTTCGCCGTCGGCGACCAGCTGAGGAAGGGTGCCGCCCTGAACGCCCTGCAGATCGCCGCGCGCCTCGGCGCGCGCCCCTGACCCCCAAACCTGCGACTCCACAAGCCCATCGCATGGACCTGAAGCTTCTCCAGCGCCTGATCCGGATCATGAAGCGGGGCGAGCTCACCGAGCTCGAGATCGACGAGAAGGAAACCGGAGTCCACCTGCGCCTGCGGCGCGGCAGCGAGGCTCCCGCTCCCCAGGTGCACGTGCTCCAGGGCGGCGCGGTCGGCGTCCACCCTGCCTCCGCGGCGGGACCCCACCTGGGAGCCGGGAGCGGGTCCCCCGCGATTCCGGCTGCCCCCGCCACAGCCGGGCACACGATCACGAGCCCGATGGTCGGGACCTTCTACCGCTCCTCCTCGCCGGATGCCGAGCCGTTCGTCCAGGCGGGGACGCGGATCAAGGCCGAATCGCCGCTGTGCATCATCGAGGCGATGAAGGTGATGAACGAGATCAAGTCCGAAGTCGCGGGAGAGGTTCTCGAGGTGCTGGTCGAGAACGGCGAACCGGTCGAGTTCGGTCAGCCGCTCTTCCTCGTCCAGGTCGACTGATGTTCCGCCGCGTCCTGATCGCGAACCGCGGCGAGATCGCGCAGCGGGTGATCCGCGCCTGCCGGGAGCTCGGCATCGAGACCGTCGCCGTGTACAGCGCGGCCGACGCCGACGCGCTCTACCTGCGCCAGGCGGACGACACGATCTGCATCGGGCCGGGACCGGCGGCGAAGTCCTACCTCCACATCCCGGCCATCATCGCCGCGGCCGAGGTGGCGGACGTCGAGGCGATCCATCCCGGCTACGGCTTCCTCGCGGAGAACGCGCACTTCGCGGAGGTGTGCCGCTCGTGCAAGATCCAGTTCATCGGCCCCGAGCCGGAGACGATCGCGATGCTCGGGAACAAGGTCCAGGCGCGCGAGATCGCGCGCAAGGCCGGCGTTCCGGTCGTGCCCGGCTCCGACGGACCGGTCGACGACGAGAACCACGCGCTCTCGGTCGCCCGGGTGATCGGGTTCCCGCTCATGATCAAGGCCTCCGCCGGCGGCGGCGGGCGCGGGATGCGCATCGCGCGCAACGAGCCGAGCCTCGTGGCGGGTTTTCACGCGGCGAGCGCGGAGGCCGAGGCCGCCTTCGGCGACGGCACGGTGTACCTCGAGAAGCTGATCGAAAACCCGCGCCACGTCGAGGTGCAGATCCTGGCCGACCGCCACGGCAACACCGTGCACCTCTTCGAGCGCGACTGCTCGGTGCAGAGGCGCCACCAGAAGCTCGTCGAGGAGTCACCCTCCCCGGCTCTGACGCAGGCCATGCGCGAGCGCCTGTGCGGATGGGCCGTGAGCGTCGCGCGCGCCGCGAACTACACGAACGCGGGCACGGTCGAATTCCTACTCGCCCGCGACGGGAACTGCTACTTCATCGAGGTGAACGCGCGCATCCAGGTGGAGCACACCGTGACCGAGCTCGTGACCGGGATCGACCTCATCCAGCAGCAGATCCTGGTCGCTTCGGGAGAGAAGCTCGCGTTCGCCCAGGAGGACATCCGCTGCTCGGGCTCGGCGATCGAGTGCCGGATCAACGCGGAGGATCCCGAGCGGGACTTCATGCCCTCCCCGGGCCGCATCGACCTCTTCGTGCCCCCCGGCGGGCCCGGCGTGCGGATCGACAGCCACTGCTACAGTGGCTACCGGATCCCTCCGAACTACGATTCGATGATCGGCAAGCTCCTCGTCCACCGCTCGCGCCGCGATCTGGCGATCCGCACGATGCTCCGCGCGCTCGACGAGTTCGTCGTCGAGGGCGTCAAGACCACCGTGCCCATCCTGCGCAGCATCCTGTCCCACTCCGACTTCCGCTCGGGCGACCACGACACGGGCTTCGTCGAGCGCTACTACGGGAGCCATCCCGGCATCCCCATGCGGGAAGGCCCCGCGCGAGAGGCCGCGCGTTGAAACGGCAGAGCGCGATCCTGGCGCTGCTCGCGCTCTCGAGCGGCTGCGCGGGCTTCCAGAACCTGCCCTGGGTCTCGACGCAGCGCTGGCCCGAGCCGATGGAGAACAAGAGCAACCCGCTGCCGCCCGGCGAGGGCCATCTCTATCCCCCCGGACCCGAAGAGGTCCGGATCCTGCGCCACGCCGATCCGGTGCAGGTCCGCACGGCGGGAAACTCGGCCAGCTTCCCGCTCTCCCACCGCCGCAAGGAGATCCGCGTCGCCTCCGGGAGCAGCATCGCCTGCGCGGCCGGCGGGCGGGCCGAGATCCTGTGGCCCGACGGCAGCTCGGTGGTCCTGTTCGGCCGAACGGCCGGCATCGTCGGGAGCTTGAGCCGCGGCGAGCCGAGCTTCCTCATGCGCGACCTGGAGCGCGCGCAGTTCGACCCGGCGAGCGAGGATCTCTACGAGCTCCTCGGCGGAGCCCAGCTGCGAGCGCGCGACGGTCCCGTGCGAGCCATGCGGGTGCGCGAAGACATCCTGCTCGTCTCGAACCAGTCCAAGCGGTCGGCAGAGGTCGCGTACCTCGACGCGACGATCGTGCTCGACCCCGGCCAGGCGGTCCACCTGCCGATCCTGTCGTCGCCGCAGGATCCGGGCGAGGCCGCCGGCGGAAGGCCCTCGGCCCGGCCGCGTCCCGCCGGCGTGCTCCAGGCCCTCGGCTTCGCGGTCGAGCGGGACGGCGGGGCGGAGCTCTCCGCCGACGGCGCGTCGGTCGTCGCGCGCGGCGAGGGCGTCGCGCGCTCGCTCGGCGTCTCCGTGCGCCTCGGTACCCGGGACGAAGCGCGCTTCGCCGGATTCCCGCAGCCCGCCCCCGTCGAGCCGGCGCCTCCGGCCGAGGCCGCGGCGCCGATCGAAACGGCTCCGCCGGGACAGCCATGACGCGGCCGCGCGTCCTCATCACCGGCGGCGCCGGTTTCCTCGGCAGCCACCTCGCCGAGCGCTTCCTGAAGGAAGGCTACGAGGTGATCTGCATGGACAACCTGATCACCGGGGACCTCGCGAACGTCGAGCACCTGTTCGGGGATCCCTACTTCCACTTCGAGAAGCGCGACGTCACGGAGTACATCCACGTCCCGGGGACGCTCGACGCGCTCCTGCACTTCGCCTCGCCGGCCTCGCCCATCGACTACCTCGAGCTCCCGATCCAGACGCTCAAGGTCGGGTCCCTCGGGACCCACAAGGCGCTGGGGCTCGCCCGCGAGAAGCGCTGCCGCTTCCTGCTGGCCTCGACGTCCGAATGCTACGGCGATCCGCTCGTGCATCCGCAGCCGGAGACCTACTGGGGCAATGTGAATCCGGTCGGGCCGCGCGGCGTCTACGACGAGGCGAAGCGCTTCGCCGAGGCGATGACGATGGCCTACCACCGCTTCCACGGCGTGGACACGCGCATCGTGCGGATCTTCAACACCTACGGGCCGCGGATGCGCTTGCGCGACGGGCGCGCCCTGCCCGCGTTCATGAGCCAGGCGCTGGCGGGCCAGGCGCTCACCGTGTTCGGCGACGGATCCCAGACCCGCTCCTTCTGCTACGTCGACGACCTCGTCGAGGGGATCTGGCGCCTCCTCGCGAGCGGGGAGCACCTGCCCGTGAACATCGGCAACCCGAACGAGATGACCATCCTCCAGTTCGCGCAGGCCGTGCTGGAGGCGACCGGCTCGAAGAGCGGGATCGAGTTCCAGCCGCTGCCGGTCGACGACCCCAAGGTCAGGCAGCCGGACATCACGAAGGCGCGCAGACTCCTGGGCTGGGAGCCGAAGGTCTCGCTGAAAGACGGCCTCGCGCGGACGCTGGCCTACTTCCGCGCGCGCGTCCCGGCGGCCGCGGCTCGCGGAAAGGGCTGATCCGGGGATGTGCGGCATCGTCGGTGCCCTGGTCTCGAGCGGTTCGGTGACGCAGAGCCTGCTCGAGGGCCTGCGCGTCCTCGAGTACCGCGGGTACGACTCGGCCGGCATCGCCGTGATCGGGGACGAAGGGATCGCGATCCGCCGCAAGGAGGGCCGGATCGAGCGTCTCGCCGCCGCGCTCTCGGACGGCGCCCTGGCGGGCGGCCGCGCCGGCATCGGCCACACGCGCTGGGCGACGCACGGGCCTCCCTCGGACGCGAATGCGCACCCGCACACCGATGCGAAGGGCCGGGTGGCCGTCGTGCACAACGGGGTCTTCGAGAACTACCTGGAGCTGCGCCGCGAGCTCGCGCAGTCGGGAGTGCGCTTCACCTCGGACACCGACACCGAAGTGCTCGCGCACCTCATCGGCCGCGAGCTGGAGAAGGGGGCGGGGTTCGCCGAGGCGGTCCGCGCGAGCCTGAACCGCGTGCGCGGGTACTACGCCGTGGCCGCGCTGTCGACGCAGGACGGCCAGCCGAGGCTCGTCTGCGCGCGCGCGGGACCGCCGCTCATGGTCGCGACGACGAGCGACTCGGCCTGGCTGGCCTCGGACGTCCTGGCGCTGATCCCGCACGCGCGCGAGATGGTCGTGCTCGAGGACGGCGACGTCGCCGAGCTCTCGATCGGGCGCGCGAACATCGTCCGCCTGGACGGGTCGCCGGTCGACCGGGAGCCGCGCCGGATCGAGTGGGACCCCGAGACGGCCGCGAAGGGGACTTTCCCGCACTTCATGCTCAAGGAGATCCACGAGCAGCCCGACGTGCTCGCCCGCACGGCCTTCGACCGGCTGCGCGAGGAGAAGGGCGACGTCTCCTTCGAGTCGCCGGGATGGACCGACGAGCGCCTGCGGAAGATCGAGCGCATCAGCGTCGTGGCCTGCGGGACCGCGCTGCACGCCGGGATGGTCGCGCGCTACCTGATCGAGGGCCTGGCGGGGATCCCCGTCGACGTCGACTACGCCAGCGAGTTCCGCTACCGCGATCCGAGGCTCGCGCCCGGGACGCTCGCGCTCGCGATCAGCCAGTCCGGGGAGACGGCGGACACGCTGGCCGCGCTCCGCCGTGCGGCCGAGCTCGGCGCGCGGACGGCCGCGATCTGCAACGTGCAGGCCAGCACGCTCGTGCGCGAGACGGAATCGGTGATCCTGACGCGGGCCGGTCCGGAGATCGGCGTCGCGAGCACGAAGGCCTTCGTCGCGCAGCTCGTGGCCGCCTATCTGCTCGCCCTGCGCCTGGGCCGGGCCCGCGGCACGATCGGACTGGACGTCGGGCGCGTGATGCTCGAGGAACTGCGCCTGCTGCGGCCGCGGATGGAGCAGCTGCTCGGCGAGCGCGCGGTGGGAGCCGTGCGCGGGATCGTCGAGCGCCACCAGGACGCGAAGGGCTTTCTCTTCCTCGGCCGGGGGATCAACTTCCCGGTGGCGCTCGAGGGCGCGCTGAAGATCAAGGAGATCGCCTACGTGCACGCCGAGGGCTACGCGGCGGGGGAGATGAAGCACGGGCCGATCGCGCTGATCGAGCCGGCGATGTCGGTCGTGTGCGTGACGCCGCGCGGGCGACTGGCCGAGAAGATGCGCAGCAACATCGAGCAGGTGCGCGCGCGCGGCGGCGGGGTGATCTGCGTGGGCTCGGACACGGAGAGCTTCGGCTCGAAAGAGGACTCGGTCACGGTGCCGGAGTCCTCCGAGTGGCTCTCGCCGGTGCTCAACGTGGTCCCGCTGCAGCTCTTGGCGTACTCGATGGCCAGCCTGAAGGGCTGCGACATCGACAAGCCGCGGAATCTGGCCAAGAGCGTGACGGTGGAGTAGCCCTCCGCGTCACCACCCGAGCAGGAGGTACTCCGAGCAGAACCCCGGGCCCATCGCCAGCATGATGCCCTTCGAGCCCGGAGCGGGGCGCCGGCGATTCCAGGTCTGCTCGAGGATCGCGAGCACGGAGGCGCTCGAGAGGTTCCCGATCCGGCGCAGGCTGTCCCACGAGAGTGCCAGATCCTCGTCGCTGATCCCGAGCGAGTCTCGCGCGGCCGAGAGCACCTTCGGGCCGCCGGGATGGCACACCCACGAGCGGATGTCCGCGCGCGTCAGACCGTGATCGGCCAGGAATCCGTCGACGTCGGGCCCGAGCTGCTCGCGCGCGACCGTCGGCACCGCCGCGGAGAGCACGATCCGGAAACCCCGCTCGGAGATGGACCATCCCATCACGTCCTCGGTGTCGGGATAGAACACCGATCGCGTGTCGAGGATGCGCGGGCCGTCGGCCTGCCTGGCCTCACCGACGACCACGGCCGCGCAAGCGCCGTCGCCGAACAGACCCGACGCGATCACGTTGGCGACCGAGCAGTCGCCGCGCTGGAGGGTCAGCGAGCACAGCTCGACCGCCAGGACGAGGGCGACGCCGTCCCTCTTCCCTCGGACGAGGTCGGCTGCCCGCGACACGGCGGCCGCTCCGGCCACGCAGCCGAGTCCGAACAGCGGCAGGCGCCGGACGTCGGGACGCAAGCCGAGGCGATTCACGAGCTTCGCGTCGATCGACGGGCTCGCGATTCCGGTGACCGTCGAGAAGAGGACGAAGTCGACGTCTCTCGGCGTCAGGCCGGCCCTTGCCAGAGCCTCGCTGGCCGCCTTCCCGCCGAGTTCGGTGGCGGCCGAGATGTACGCGTCGTTGAAGTCCCCGAAGGTCTTGAAGCTCGCGTACCGCTCCAGGGGGTAGGCGAGGTGGCGCGTCTCGACCCGCACGTTCTCGTGCAGCCCTTCGACGCGGCGTGCGAGCTCCCGGTGCTCGCCCCAGACCTCGTCGCGCAGGTAGGCGGACAACGCGGCCTGGGAGTAGCGGTGCTCGGGCAGTGCGCTCGCGACGGAAGCGATCTTCATCGAAGGATCCTCGGCAGGAAGTGGGGGACCTTGGCCTTGTAAGCCGCGTGCGGTTCCCCGTACCAGGTCCGGTACCGGCGTTCCTCGTGCAGCGGGCCGATCGCGCAGTACGCGGTCCACACCAGGGCCAAGAGAAGGCCGTCGAGAGTATGGACGGGCCCGGCCGACAAGGTGAGAACGAAGCCGAGGTCGACCGGCTGTAGGCAGCGCGCTGAAGACTCTCTACCGCGAACTCGAGCGCTACGGCCTGCGGGCGGAAGCGGAGGCCGAGGAGGCGAGTCGAAAACCGGGTGACTCACCGAGCCGCTCGTGGAGCGCTTGTCCCCTGCGCGGCGATCCCGTAGGGTGCGCCGCCGATCGCAACGATGGGCGTCCGAATCCTCGTCACCGGTGGAGCCGGCTTCATCGGATCGCACGTCGCGGAGAAGCTCCTCGCTCGCGGCGACGAGATCGTCGTCCTCGACAACTTCAACGACTTCTACGATCCGGCGCTCAAGCGCGCCAACGCGGCGGCGCTGAAAGGCGCGCGGATCGTGACGGGGGACATCCGCGACGAAGGTCTCGTCGCGAAGCTCTTCGCGGAGGGCCGTTTCGACGTCGTGGTGCACCTCGCGGCCATGGCGGGGGTCCGCCCCTCGCTCCTGGACCCGCTGCACTACGCCGACGTGAACGTGCGGGGCACGCTGATCCTCCTCGAGGAGCTCAAGCAGCGGCCCGCGACGCGCTTCGTGTTCGCCAGCTCCTCGAGCGTGTACGGATCGAACGAGAAGGTCCCGTTCCGCGAGGACGAGGACATCCACCACCCGGTTTCGCCCTACGCGGCGACGAAGCGCGCCGGAGAGCTGCTCGCGTACACGCATCACCATCTGTACGGGATCCCGACGACTTGCCTGCGCTTCTTCACCGTCTACGGCCCGCGCCAGCGGCCCGAGATGGCGATCCACAAGTTCGTGGACGCCGTGCACAAGGGGCAGCCGATCCCGTTCTTCGGCGACGGCTCGACGCGGCGCGACTACACCTACATCGACGACATCGTCGACGGCGTCGTGCGGGCGATCGACCGCTGCGAGGGCTACGAGATCTACAACCTGGGCGAGTCGCAGACGACGTCGCTGTCGGAGCTCGTGCGGCTGATCGGGGAGGTCACGGGGAAGGAACCGGTCCTCGACCGCCAGCCGATGCAGCCCGGAGACGTGCTGGTGACGTACGCCGACGTCTCGAAGGCGCGTGCGCGGCTCGGCTACGACCCGAGGACGAGCGTGCGTGAGGGCCTCGATCGCTTCGTCCGCTGGTACCTGACCGAGCGCGCCTGAGCCCAGTCAAGGGCGAAGACGAGCCTTCGGCGACCGTTTCGTACGCCGCGGGCGAGTCTCGCGGACGACGTCAGGCCAATCCTCCGCCATCGGATCGACGACCTCGAGGAAGGGGAAGCGATGGAAGCCGAAGTCGCGGGTCACGATCCGACGGATCCCGTGTTCCCGCATGAGGACGACCGTGTGTACGTCGTGGAGAATGCTCCCTCCGAGGCCGGGGACGTCGCGAACCGTCTCCGCCAGCACGGCTGCGTGGCGCGGCGTGGGAACGAGCACTCCGAACCCCGGGGAGGCGAGCAGGGACTGGACGAACTCGACGGCGTCGTCGATCGGCCACGGCCGCCGCAGGGCCTGCCGGTGGCTCACGACGCGCAGGAACTCGTACAGGATGCCCCACGTCGTGTACCAGGCGGCCTGCTGTCGCTGCCATCCTTGGAGGAGTCGGCGGCAGGCGGCGTGCTCGGGAAGAGCGACGTTCGTGGCGTAGACGAAGACGTTGGTGTCGACGAGGAACATCAGTCGTTGTCCAACACGTCGTAGAGCTTCTCCTTGTCGCAGATGTCGACCAGCAGCTCGCCTCCGTCGAAGGTCGGCAAGGGCGGCAGCTCCTTCACTTGGGACGCGGGCCGGAGGAAGAGCCGCAGCGCGGACTCGACGAGCTCCGAGATCGTCTTCCCCCGGCGCGCCGCTTCCTGCTTGAGCTTGGCCATGACCTGGTCGTCGATGACGAGGGTGGTCTTCATATGGAAAACCATATCGGCGGGATGGATGTACGGCAAGCTGGAATCCTCCTGGATCGCCGGCCCTTCCTTTGGCGGACGACGGCCGGCGCGGTGCGCGGCGGTGAGCCGTTCAGTCGCTGCAAGTTGGCCGCGCCGTAGCGCGCGCCCGCGGCTGGTCTCGGAGGGATCTCGCAAGCGGCGTCGAGAGCGGCATGCGGCACGATGGCGACCTGATGCAGGTCACGTGCGGCACCTCGTTCACGACGTAGAAGTTCTCGCGGAACGCGATCACCTCCTTGTCGCGGGCGAAGTCGGAGAGAGGCGTGTCGTCGAAGCCGCCGAGCGTGGCGGAGTAGCGGAAGGTCATCAGCTTCACGCGCATGTTCGGGGCATCGAAGACGGCACGATGTGGGTGCTCCCCTGGGGGTCCCTAATCCCCGCCGACCCGCCCCTGCTCCACCACGAACTCGGAAAAAGATGAAAGGAGCGTCCGGTTTCTGCAACTGCACCGGCGGTTCGCCTTCGCCGGCGGCTTCGCACGCCGCTCCGGCTACCCGCCTCGCAACGGCACCCAGTCACTTCCCGGCTGGGTGAAGTTGTGAAGGGGAAAGCTGTGATGCCCTGGCGGGGCGGAGCCCGAGACCGCCGTTCTGGAGCTCGGGCGTGCTGCTGCGGCGGTACGCCGACCGCGCGTTCGAGGCGGCGCTGTCGAAGCCGCCGCCGCGGATCACGCGGTTGCGGGCGCCGGCAGTTGCAGCAACCGGGTCCACGTTCGGGCTCCTCCCGTAGAACGAGGCGTCGAAGCCGTCCAGGCACCACTCCCAGACGTTTCCGTGTACTTCATGGAGACCGAAGGGGTTCGCCGGAAAACTCCCCGCGGCCGCATGGAGAACCCATCCATCCTCGAGATCCGGCCAATCCTTGATGTCATGCCACGGCGCTCCTGCCTTCGCCGCCGTCTGATCGGCGAGGTTCACCTGGCCACGCAGGCTCTCGCGATCCGCTCCCGTCCACCAAGGCGTGTCCGTGCCGCCACGACAGCCGCACTCCCATTGCGCCTCGCTCGGCAGCGAAAGCCCAAGGCGCGACATCACCTCCGTGCACTGCGTCCAAGTCACCTGCTCGACAGGGTGCGGCAGATTGTGCTGGTGGTCAGCGAACTCGGTGTTCGGGCCGTAGTTGCTCGGGTTGCGGCCGACGAAGCGTTTCCATTGCCCTTGCGTCATCTCGTACTTCGACAGGAAGTAGGGCGACAGAGTCGCCTCGTGCACCGGAGACTCGTCGCTCGATGCCTGCGGGTCGTAGTTGGACTCGGTCGGGTCCGTGCTCTGCGCCCCCATCCGGAACGCTCCGCCCGGGATCAGCACGAATACCAGGCCCATCTCCTCCTTGAGGATCAGCTTGCCGTCGGCTCCGCGCGCCGCAGGCTCACCGCTGGCCAAGTGCGCGAACTCCCACAGCAAAGACTCCGGATCCGCCCCGATCGGCAGGAGCCCAATCTGCGGTGAGAGCTTCAGCCCTCCGTACTTCGAGCTCGCCGCGATCGCGGTGATGGCCTCCTCCCAGCGGCGCTTCGCCTCCGGACCGTCCACGCTCCGCTCCTGGATCGTCCGCGCAAACTCCGCTCGTCTCACGATCCCCCAGCCGTGCTCCTCCGACGTGCCGGATGAGAACAGGCCGCCCGTCCTCTCGTCCCTGAACGCCTTCAGGTCCGTCACCAGCTTCGAAAGCTGCGCGTGCCACCAGCGGTCCTCGCCGTCCTCGAACTCGTACGTCCAGCGCTCGCCCACTTCGCGTTCGAACTCCGCCACGCGCGCGCCGAGCTTCGACGCCTCCTCGGCCTGCTTCGAGCGACCACCCTCGGACTTCCACACCGCGACCTGCTCCTGCATCTGCTTCAGGGATCCGGACAGATCCTCCTTCTGCTTCCCCTCCGCCTCGTCCACGGCGCGCTGCTCCTCGGCCAGCGCCTCGTCGAGCCGCCCGCAGCGGTACAGGGCCCAGCCCAGCGTGTCGCGGATCCCGGCACGGTCCGCGTCCTTCGCCGCGGCGACCGCGCGCCGTGCCAGGATCAGCCCACGCACCTCGCTCCCGTGCACGATCTTCGCCGGATCGACGTCCACAAGCGGCCATGCAAGGTCGTTCAACCCATTCGCATCGGTCGGCAACGTCTCCCTCGCGAGCCCCGCCTCGACCTCGGCCTCGCTCGGCCACGGCTCCTCGCCCAGCATCCGCCGCATCCACAGGAGCTGCGCCGCCGCCTTCTCCCACTCCGCGTAGCTCGGGCTCGACTTCCGGTCCGCCTCGACCTCCTCTGCCGAGAGCACCTTCGCACGAGCCCGGATCTCCACCAGCTTCGCCTCGTGCTGCGCAAGGCTCGGACGCTCCTTCACGCCCTTCGACGGATCCGCGGGCTGCCCTTCGATCAAGACCCGCGCGTCGGCCAGCCACGCCTCGTACTTCGGCACGTTCTCCGGATCCGCGGGCCACAGCGCGTCCGCACGGTCCTCCAGATCTTGCAAGTCCTGGATCGCCGACAGCGACAGCACGTCGTTCGTCTTCTGCGTAGCGAGCTTCTCGTTCGCCTGGGCCGCCTTCGTCGCGGCAGCGAGCTCGGTGTTCTTCTTCTCCATCGCCTCGCTCGCCCGCGACTGCACGATCGAGACCCAGGCGAGACCGCCGATCGCGAGAACGAGCGCCGCCGCGATCGACGCGGCCAGGGGCTTGTTCCGCTGCACCCACTTCCGGAACTCCGCCACGGCGCCCGT
The DNA here is from genome assembly GCA_046155895.1 of Planctomycetota bacterium. Lineage (GTDB taxonomy): Bacteria > Planctomycetota > UBA1135 > UBA1135 > DASYPQ01. The sequence goes on from JBJXFB010000095.1 coordinate 16,857, forward strand.
TTCGTACGCCGAGACGACGCGGTGCTCGACGTAAGCCCGCAGGTCCTCCGCCAGCGCCAGCGTGTCGGGGTAGCGCCGCTCCGCCTCGCGCGCCATCGCCTTCTCGACGATCGCCGCGAGCTCCGCCGGCACGGCCGGGGCCACTTCGTGCAGGGGCTTCGGCGCGCCCTCGAGAACCCACTGCAGGACCATCCGGTTGCTGACCCGCGCATCCGCCGGCACGTACGGCGCCCGCCGCGCGAGCAGGTGGTAGAGCAAGGCACCCATCGAGTACACGTCCGAGCGGGGCCCGAGCTTCTCGATCTGCCCGCGCGCCTGCTCCGGCGCCATGTACGCCGGCGTCCCCATCACGTCGCCGTCCATCGTCACGATGGGGGAGTCGGACAGGTCCTCGCGCTCGTCGCGCCGCTCCCGCTCGTCGCGCCGCTCCGTCTTCACCGACGAGAGCGCGCTCGTGAACTCCGGCGCGATGCGGATGTCGTGACTGTCCTTGCGGCCCAGCACGCGCGCCAGGCCCCAGTCCATCACGAACACCTCGCCGAAGCCGCCCACCATGACGTTCGCGGGCTTCAGGTCGCGGTGGATCACGCCCTTCTTGTGCGCGTAGGCGACCGCCTCGCAGGCGCGCAGGATCACGCCGAGGGCGCGCGTCTCGTTCCAGCCTTCCTTCTCCTGGAAGACGAGGTCGAAGATCGCCTTGAGGTCGCGGCCCTTGACGAGCTTCATCGTGAAGTAGACGCGGCCGTCCTGATCGAGCCCCAGCTCGTGCACCGGCACGATCCCGGGGTGGTCGAGCTGCCCTGTCACCTGCGCCTCCTCGAGGAAGCGCGCCAGGACGCGCGTGTCGACCTGCGGCGTCCCGCTCGAGCCGGGCGCGTCGCCCTTCCCGAGCACGACCTTCATCGCCAGGTGCCGGCGCAGGTCCTCGTCCCACACGCGCAGGATCGCCCCCATCCCGCCGCGCGCGACCTCGCCTTCGAGCCGGTAGCGCGGCGACTTCAGGCCGTGCTCGGAGAGGCGCCGCAGGAGCTCGCTCGTCGCGCTCGCCGGCTCGCCGCCCGGCTCGCCGCCCGGCTCGCCCGCACCCGCCAACTCGCCGCCGAGCGACACCTCCGGATCCACGCCCTCGCCGTACTTCGCGCGCAGCCGAGCGGCGAATGATCTCTCGTCGTCAGAGGGTGCGGGTGTGGGATCGGGCGAGCGAGGCATCGTGCACGAAGGACGACGCGCGGGCGGCGTCGTCGCCGTCCTTCAGGGGATCGCGCCAACGTATCGTCGAGTGCCCGAGATTGCCACGACGCCCGTCTTCGCCGCGGCGCTCGCCAGGTCTCGAGTCCTGGATCGTGGTACGCTCACGGCCATGACCTCGGGGATCACGGGTCTGGAAGCGGGCTACCTTCTCGATAGGCTGTGGCATTCCATGCGCGGTGAAGCCGAGCGGTCGAAGCAACCCGCGCTGACCGCGCTCGCGCGCGTCCTGAAGGAGAGTGGGGTCTCCTATGCGGTGATTGGCGGCGTGGCCTTGCAGATCCACCAACGCGACCCCCGTACGACGCTCGACATCGACATCGCAGTCGCCGCCCGCAAGTCGATCCCGCGCGAACGCCTGCTGGCCGCCGGTTTCCGTCCGACGGGCGATTTCGAGCACAGCGAGAACTGGGAAGGACCGGGTCTCGTGCCGATCCAATTCACGGACGATCCGGCCCTGATCGAGTCGATCGCGCGCGCGGAGACCCTCGACGCGGGCGGGATCGAGATCCGCGTGCTCCGGAAGCGCGACCTCCTCCGCGAGAAGCTCCGCGCGGGCGCGGATCCGGCTCGCCGCCGTTCGAAGCGTCTCCAAGACCTCTCGGACGCACAAGCGCTCGTCGAGGAGGATCCGTCGCTCGCGGCCGGGCTGGATGCCGCGCAGCGCGCGCTCCTCGATCGGCTGCCCTGACGCGGTGGAATCTCGGGCCTGCGGCGGCACTCGTCGCATTGCTCGGAGCCCCGACGGCCGGTACTCTCAAGGATTCACGCCCAGCGACCGAAGGACCCGGCACAGCACTCGACTCCTCCACGCGATCACCCATGAAAGGCGTCATCCTCGCCGGCGGTCTCGGCACGCGGCTCTTCCCGCTCACCAAGATCACGAACAAGCACCTCCTGCCGGTCTACGACCGGCCGATGATCTACTACCCGATCGAGACGCTCGTCCGCGCGGGCATCGACGACATCATGATCGTCACGGGCGGACGCAAGGCGGGGGACTTCCTCTCGCTGCTCGGGAACGGCTCGGACTTCGGCCTCAAGCACCTCAACTACACCTACCAGGAGGGCGAGGGCGGCATCGCGCAAGCGCTCGGTCTCTGCGAGCACTGGGCCAAGGGCGACTCGGTGTGCGTCGTCCTGGGCGACAACCTGATCGAGCGCAACATCCGCAAGGCCGTCTCGAACTTCCGCGAGCAGAAGAAGGGCGGGAAGATCCTCCTCAAGCAGGTCTCCGACCCCGAGCGCTTCGGCGTCGCCACGCTCCAGGGCGACAAGGTCTTGAAGATCGTCGAGAAGCCGAAGAACCCCGAGTCGAACCTGGCCGTGATCGGCATCTACATGTACGACGGCCGCGTCTTCGACATCATCAAGACGCTCAAGCCCAGCAACCGCGGCGAGCTCGAGATCACCGACGTCAACAACTGGTACATCCAGGACGGCTCGCTCACGTGGGAGATCCTCGAGGGCTGGTGGACCGACGCGGGGACCTTCAAGTCGCTGCACGCGGCCTCGACGCTGATCGCCCAGGGGGGCGCCAATCACGTCGACTGAGGGGCGGGTCCTCGTCACCGGCGCGGCGGGGATGCTCGGGAGCGAGCTCCGGATCCAGGCGCCGCGCGGGACCGCGACGCTGGGGACCGATCTGCGCGCGGGCGAGGGCGTCGAAGCGCCGTCGGTCGACCTCGCCGATCCCCAGGCGATCGCGCGGCTCTTCGCGGACCACGGACCGTTCTCGGGCGTGATCCACTGCGCGGCGTTCACGGCCGTCGATCTGGCGGAGGAGAAGGAGGCCGAGGCGCAGCGCGCGAATGAAGGCGCGACGCGAGTCCTGGCGCAGGCCTGCGCGGGTGCGGGGACGCCGCTCGTCGTGATCGGCACGGACTTCGTTTTCGACGGCGAATCCCGCCGTCCCTACCGCGAGGACGATCCCGTCCGTCCGCTGTCGGCCTACGGCCGCACGAAGCTCGCGGCCGAGCGCGCGGCGCTCGCGGCGCACCCGAAGGGGACGAGGATCGTGCGCACGCAGTGGCTCTACGGCCCGCGCGGGAAGCACTTCCCCGGCACGATCCGCGAGCTCGCGCGCACGCGCAAGGAGCTGAAGGTCGTGAACGACCAGGTCGGCTCGCCGACGACGACGCTCGAGCTCGCGCCGGCGGTCTGGGACGTGCTGCTGCGCGGCGAGCCCGGCGTGTGGCACGCCGCCTGCGAGGGGTCCTGCTCCTGGTTCGACCTCGCCTTCGCCACGCTCGAGCTCTCGGGCGTCGCCGGCGTCGACCTGCGGCCGTGCACGACGGCCGAGTTCCCGCGCCCCGCGCGCCGTCCGGCGTACAGCGTGCTCGACTGCTCGAAGCTCCATCGCCTGCGCGGCCGGCGACTCGCGCCGTGGCGAGGGGCGTTGGCCGTCTTCCTGTCGCGCGATCGAGCGGGGCCGACGGGAGGACCGACGCCGCAGAGCCGCCTCGATTGACGCGTTGGGCGGGCGCCGCGATACTCCTTCGGTTCGACGGTCCGCGTCATCCGCCAACGACCCATTCGGAGGCCCCTCATGCTCCACGCGTCCCTCGTCCTCGCTCTCGCGGCCCTGCTCGGCGGCGCCGCGCAGGGCCCGGACTCGAAGGTCCCCGATCCCCAGCGCGTCGAGGCCGCCGTCCTGGAGCTCGAATCGGCCTTCAAGGAGGGCAAGACCGCCGAAGACCGCATCGCCGCGATCCGGAAGGGCCACGAGGTCCTCGACGCGCGCGTCGTCCGCGCGATCGGGAAGGGCCTCAAGGTCAAGGACGCCGGCGTCCAGGCCGCGGCGCTCGAGGCGCTCGGCCGCATGGATCATCCCGAGGCGCTCGAGGCGCTCCACGGGCTCTACAAGTCGGACAAGCAGCGTCTGAAGGAGGACGAGAAGCTCCTGCCGCTCCTCTTCAAGTCGATCGGAAGGCACGGCAGCGAGAAGTCGGTCGAGATCCTCTCCGACGACCTGTTCCTCCAACGATCGTTCCCCGCGATCCAGGCGCGCGTGCTGTCGCTCGGCAACATCCGCTCGAGGAAGTCCGTCGAGGCGCTGATGGAGATCATGACCAAGGCCGGCCGGCGGCAGGTCAACGACTACATGAACCTCTTCCGGCAGTCGCTCGTGCGGCTGACCGGGACGGACCAGGGCCCCGACTCGGCCATGTGGACTCGCTGGTGGCAGGAGAACAAGACCCGGTTCGAGGTCCAGAAGGAGATCGGGAAAGTGCCCGGATTCGCCGAGGAGACGTGGAACGAGTACTGGGGGATCGAGGCCAGGGAGAAGCGGGAGAAGCGGAAGCAAGAGCCGAAACAGGGCTCGTTCCGTCCGATGACGCCCTGCTTGTGAGCCTCGGACTCATGTCGTAGCCTCCGAGGTTTGCCCCTCTCGATGGGAACCTCGATCCTCGTCACCGGCGGCGCCGGCTTCATCGGCAGCAACTTCGTCCACATGCTCCTCGAGCTGCGGCCGGACTGGAGGATCGTCAACCTCGACGCGCTGACCTACGCCGGCAATCTCGAGAACCTGGCCTCCGTCGAGGGGAAGGGGGACTACCACTTCGTCCACGGCGACATCCGCGAGGAGGCGGACGTCGAGCGGGCCTTCGCGGCGGCCAGGGCCAAGGACCGGATCGTCGTCGTCCACTTCGCCGCCGAGAGCCACGTCGACCGCTCGATCCTCTCGGGCCTGCCTTTCGTCACTTCGAACGTCGTCGGGACGCAGTTGCTGCTCGACGCGGCTCGCAAGCACGGCGTCGCGCGCTTCGTGCACGTCTCGACCGACGAGGTGTACGGCACGCTCGGGGCGCAGGGGTTCTTCACGGAGTCGACGCCGCTCGCGCCCAACTCGCCCTACTCCGCCAGCAAGGCGGCGAGCGACCTCCTCGTGCGCGCCGCGGTCCACACGCACGGCATCGACGCCTGCATCACGCGCTGCTCGAACAACTACGGGCCCTACCAGTTCCCCGAGAAGCTCCTCCCGCTCGTCATCGCGAACGCGCGCGAGGACAAGCCGCTCCCGATCTACGGCGACGGGCTGCAGATCCGCGACTGGCTCTACGTCCGCGACCACTGCGAGGCGATCCTGGCCGTGCTCGAGAAGGGCCGGCAGGGCGAGGTCTACAACATCGGCGGGAACAACGAGATGACGAATCTGTCGCTCGTGAAGGCCGTGCTCGCGGCGCTCGGGAAGCCCGAGTCGCTGATCACCTACGTGAAGGACCGCCCCGGGCACGACCGAAGGTACGCCATCGACGCCACCAAGATCCGGGAGGAACTGGGCTGGAGCCCGCGTTTCACCTTCGGGACGGCCCTGCCGCTGACGATCCGCTGGTACCAGACGGAAGGGGAATGGTTGCAAAGAGTTAGGAGTGGAGCCTACCGTGAGTACTACGCCCGGCAGTACGGGGGTCGGGGTTGATCGTCAACCCACCCGGCCGGAGCCGCCGATGAGTCGCAAAGCCCCTTCGTCCCCGCAGGCAGGCGGGCCCCTCGCCATGACCCAGGACCGCAAACCCGTCCTAGCCGCCTCGTGCCTGCTCGGGGCGCTCCTGATCACGTTCCTGGCGGCCTGCGACTCGACCCCCGACAAGCGCCTCCTGCAGAACCTGAACACGCAAGGGTTCGGCAACCGCTATTCGGGCAACGCCGAGGAGGAGAACTGGGTCGCGATCGGGGATCGGATCCAGGTCACGGACGCCTACCACAGCGACGAAATCGAGGCCAACGTCGCGGTCGACATCGACGGGACGGTCCTCCTCCCCGAGATCGGCACCGTGCAGGTCGCCGGCCGGACCCGGAGCGAGATCGAAGCCCTCCTGATGGAGAAATACAGTCCGTACTACGATCTCCTGGACGTGAAAGTGAAGATCACGACGGGCGGCAAGAAGTACTTCATCTTCGGGGAGGTCACCGGCCAGGGCTCCAAGCCCTTCACCGGCGACATCACGATCTTCGAGGCGGTCACCGCCGCCTCCCCCAAGCCCGACTCGGCCAACCTCGGACGCGTCCGGCTCATCCGCGCGGACCCGCGCGACCCGCAGATCCAGATCATCAACCTCTCCGAGATCATCGACACGGGCGATTCGACCTTCAACGTGCTCGTCCACGAGCGCGACATCATCTACGTCCCGCCCACCTTCCTGGCGCGCATCGGCTACGCGCTCCAGACGGCCGTCTTCCCGATCCGCCTCGTGCTGACGAGCCTGGCGGGGGCGATCTTCACCCTCGGGCAGATCTCGTTCTACCAGGACCGGGGCTTCTTCTGATCGAGACGACACCGTGGCCATCCCCATCGAATCCCGCGGGCAGATCCAGGACTTCCTGGACGTCCTGCGCCGCCGCGCCTGGCAGATCGCGGTCCCCGCCGTCTTCGTGATCGTGATCGGCTCCTGCCTCACCGCGATCGTGCCGCGCAAGTACCTCGCGCGCACGCAGCTCGAGCTGCGGCAGGTCGGGGCCCAGGGCGCCGCCAAGGAGGGCCAGAACGCGAAGTTCCAGATCCTCGCGCCGGCGCGCATCAAGCAGGTCGTCGAGGACCTCAAGAGCCCCGTCTACCTCGCGCTCGAGGAGCCCGAGCGCCGCGAGTTCCTGCGCGACGTCCAGCGGGACCTGCGCGTGGACATCCAGACGCCCGGCTCGCAGAGCTCGATCTTCATCACGATCAGCTACGCCCACGTCGACCGCGGCTGGTCGTCGACCCTCCTGCGCGGGCTGCGCGACGACTGGCGGGAGGACGTCCTCGAGCGCGACAAGAACAAGCTCAAGGACGAGCGCCAGAAGCTCGGCCTCGAGCGCAAGAACCTCGAGGAGCGCTTCCTGAAGGAGGAGGAGGAGCTCGCGGACCTGAAGAGGATCTCCAAGATCTCCGCCACGCAGCCGATCCCGGGCACGACCGGGGTGCGCGACGAGGATCCCGAATACTCCCGGCTCCAGCAATCCAAGGATGAACTCAGCCGGACCGAACGCGCGCTGGCCGAGGCCAAGACGAAGCTCGAGCTCCTCGAGGCGCGGCTGCGCGACATCCCCGAGAAGATCAGCCGCGAGGAAGTGATCGCCGGCGTCGGGCACCAGGACGACATCCGGAAGATCGAGACCGAGATCCTCGACCTCGAGGAGAAGCTGCGGGGGTACGGGCAGCGGAACTCGAGGTACCTCAAGCTCAAGAACGAGATCGCGACCCTCGAGCGGCGGAAGCTCGACCTCGAGAGCCTCGTCACGCGCAGCGAGTCCAAGAGCCTGCTGCTCGCCAACCCCGAGCGGCTCGATCTCCTCAAGCAGATCGCCGGGGCCAAGGAGGACGTGGCTCGGAACGAGTCCTCGAAGAAGTTCCTGATCGATGCGATCGCCCTGGCCGAGACCCGCGTCTCCGAGCTCAACGACGTCTACAAGGAGGTCCGCCAGCGCGAGGAGAAGATCGGGCGCCTGCGCGCCGAGCTCCTGGCCGTCGACAAGGAATACCAGAGCCGCGTGCAGCAGGTCGAGCTCTCCGAGGGTCCGCGCGGCAACCCGTTCGCCACCCTGGAGGAGATCAACGTCCCGCCCAAGCCGACCGAGCCGAATCCCCTCATCCTGGTGGCGTTCTCGGTCGTCGCGGGGCTGGGCCTCGGCGTCGGCCTGGCGGTCCTCCTCGAGTACAGCAAGAGCTGCTTCCGCAGCGTCTACGACGTCGGCCGCGTCATGGTCGTGCCGGTGCTCGGCAACATCAACAGCATCGTGACCCGCCGCGAGGCACGGCTGCGCCGGACGCGCCGCCTGCTCGTCGGTGCGACGAGCTTCCTCCTGCTCGGATCGCTCGGCTTCGTCACCTGGGCCTGGAGCGCCGAGTCCGCGCTCCTCTCGCCGGCCCTCCGGAACGCGATCGAGGACCTGCGCTCGGCGCTGAAGTAGGAGGCGGAGTCCGACGGGCCATGCGCGATCTCTTCGTCAGCGGGCTCGTCGTCGGCCTCCTTCCCACCTGCTTCCGCCGGCCTTTCATCGGGCTGCTCCTGTTCAGCCTGCTCGCGTACATGCGCATCCAGGACCTGACCTGGGGTTTCGCACGCTTCCAGCGCTGGTCTTTCTACGTCATGGTCATCACGCTGGCCGGGTACATCCTGTCCGGTGCGCAGCGGCGGAACATGCTCCCCGACCTGCGCAACTGGATCATGATCGGGCTCATGGTGTTGGTCGGCCTCTCGCTCGTCATGACCGGGTCCTTCGATGTCCGCTGGGACACGCCGCGCTACATCGAGTACCTCAAGATCGTCGGCGTCGCGATCTTCACGACGGCCGTGATCAAGGACCGGCACTACCTGCGCGTGCTCGTGTGGATCATCGCGTTGTCCTTCGGCTTCTTCGGAGTGAAGAACGGGATCTCGATGATCCTCTCCGGGGGCTCGCTGAAGATCATCCAGGGCCCCGGCGGCATGCTGGCCGACAACAACGACTTCGCGCTGGCCCTGTGCATGGGCATCCCGCTGCTCTTCCACCTCGGCTGGGCCGAGCGGAGGAAGCTGATGCGCCGCACGATGCTCGCGATGGTGCCGCTGACGATGCTGACCGTCGTCGCGACGCACTCGCGCGGGGCGTTCCTGGCCATGACGTGCTCGGTGCTCGTCCTCGTGTGGCGCTCCAAGAACCGCGTCGGCGGCTTCGCGACGCTGATCCTCGTCGCGATCGCGGCCGTGATCGCGGCGCCGGAGTCCTACAAGGAGCGCATCGGGACGATCAAGACCTACGAAGAGGACGGGTCGGCGCGCGGCCGCCTCGAGGCCTGGGCCGTGGCCGGGAACATGATCTCCGCCAATCCCGTGTTCGGCGTGGGCTTCGACAAGTTCACGAGCAACTACCGCGCGTACGAGAAGAAGACGGGCCCGGCCGCGGGCATCCAGGACTCGACGATCCACGTCGCGCACAACAGCTACCTCCAGATCTGGGCCGAGTGCGGGACGCCCGCGATGATCCTGTACTTGCTGCTGATCTGGTTCTCGTACCTGGACCTCTGGCGCATCCGGAAGATGGCGCGGGAGCGATACCACTCGAGCTGGATCCTCTCCTACGCGACGATGTTCGAGGCGTCGATGACGGCCTTCGTCGTCGGCAGCTTCTTCCTGAACCGCGCGCAGTTCGACCTCTTCTACCACTTCGTCGCCTTGATCATGATGTTCGGGCACTTCGCGCGTCTGGAGATGAAGAAGCTCGTCGTCGAGCCGGATCCGGCGGAGGGCGGCGGACGTCGCGGACCGCTGAAGCTCTCGCGCGAGCGCGGGATCGAGCGCGAGCCGGCGCTCGGCGGTTTCGAACGATCCGAAGGCGGCGGCGGATTCCGGCGCGGTCCGGCGTTCGGCCGGGCCTAGCGCGAGCCGCGGGATGTGCGGACTCGCCGGCATCGCGACGCTCGGGAGTGAAGCCTCCGACGAGCGCGGGTCGCTCGAGCCGCTGCTGGCGCGGATGGCCGGAACGATCGAGCACCGCGGACCGGATGATCTGAAGATCGTCGAGCGCGGCCGGCTCGGCATCGCCTTCCAGCGCCTGGCGATCATCGACGTCGACGGGGGACGCCAGCCGATCTGGAACGAGTCGGAGGACGTCGCGGTCGTGTGCAACGGGGAGATCTACAACTTCCAGGAGCTGCGGGCGGGCCTCGAGTCGCGCGGGCACCGCTTCCGCACGGGTTCGGACGTCGAGACGATCGTCCACCTCTACGAGGAGGAGGGCCCGGAACTCGTCCGGAAGCTCGTCGGCATGTTCGCGATCGCCATTCTCGACTGGCGCGAACCCGGGCGCGAGCGGCTGTTCCTCGCGCGGGACCGCCTCGGCATCAAGCCGCTCTATTTTGCGCGGACGCGGGCGGGCCTGCTCTTCGGCAGCCAGCCGAAGGCGCTGCTCGCGAGCGGGTTCCTTCCGCGCAGGCTGCGGGGCGAGGCGCTGCTCGAGTACCTCGTCGCGGGCTACACCAGCGGCCCGCTCTCGGCCTGGGAGGGGATCGAGCGCCTGCCGCCCGCCTCGACGCTCGTCTGCGAGGCCGGCTCGAGGGACGAGCCGAGGATCGCGAGGTACTGGGACCTCCCGACGGACTCCCTGCGCGAGCCCGCGGCCCCGGGGGAGATCCTCGAGCTCCTCGACCGCGTCGTGCGCGATCACCTGATCAGCGACGTGCCGCTCGGCGCGTTCCTCTCGGGCGGCATCGACTCGAACGCGGTTCTCGACAGCATGGCGCGGGCGCGGGGCATCGATTCCCGGGCGACGCGCTCGGTGCGGGAGCGGCTGCTGGCCTGCACGGTCGGCTTCCGGGAGGAGGAGTTCGACGAGGTGTCCGCCGCGCGCGAGACGGCCGCGCGTCTGGGGGCCGAGCACCACACGGCGATCCTCGACGCCGATCCGACCCTGGCGCTGGACGTGCTGCCCTGGTTCTTCGACGAGCCGCTCGCGGACCCCTCGACGGTCCCGACGCACCTCGTCGCGAAGATGGCGCGTGAGCGCGTGACGGTCGCGCTCTCCGGCGACGGCGGCGACGAGGTGTTCGCGGGCTACCGGCGCTACGTGTTCGACGTCGCCGAGCACCGCGTGCGAGCGGCGATCGGGCCGGCGGGGACGCGGCTGCTCGGGACGGTGGGGAAGCGCTACCCGAAGCTCGACTGGGCTCCGCGCGCGCTGCGTGCCAAGAGCACTCTGATGAACCTGGGCGCCGATCCCGCGCACGCGTACTGGAGCAGCCTGACGCAGCTGTCGCGGGAGGATGCGGTCGCGATCCTCGAGCCCGGCCTGGCGCGCGCGCTGGCGGAGACGGACCCCTTCGACGCGTTCGAGCAGCACTACAGCCGCCCGGCGGTCGGCGATCCGCTCTACCGCGCGCAGTACGCGGATTTCCACCACTTCCTGCCCGACCGGATCCTGGTGAAGAGCGACCGCGCCGCGATGGGGGCGAGCCTGGAGGTGCGGCCGCCGCTGCTCGATCACCGGCTCGTGGAGCGCTTCGCGAACCTGCCCGCGCGCGAGAAGGTGCGCGGAGGGCGCGGGAAGCACGCGCTGCGCGAGGCGCTGCGCTCGCGCCTGCCCGCGAGCGTTCTGGACGGCCCCAAGAGGGGCTTCGACATCCCGCTCGCGGCCTGGACGCGCGGACCGCTCGGTTCGGCCGTCGAGGCCGCCGTCGAGAACCTCCCGGAGCGCTGGTTCGACCGCGCCGCGCTGCGCGAGCGCCTGGCGCAGCACCGCACGGGGCTCGTCGACCACGCGCACCTGCTGTGGAGCCTGCTCGTGCTCGAGCGCTGGCGGCTGCGGCACGGCGTCGAGGAGGTCGTGGCGTGAAGGAAGGCAGGCTGCACGCGATCTCGTTCGACGTCGAGGAGCACTTCCAGGTCGCGAACCTGCGCCACGCGTTCCCGCGAGCGAGCTGGGAGGGTCAACCCTCGCGCCTGTCGATCGGGATGGACCGGATCCTGTCCGCGCTCGACAAGCACCACGCCGGAGCGACGTTCTTCTTCCTGGGCTGGATCGCCGAGCGGCATCCCGCGCTCGTGAAGCGCTGTCTCGATGCGGGCCACGAGATCGCGAGCCACGGCTACGACCACGCGTTCCTGCAGGACCTGGGGCGAGAAGGCCTGGCCGAGGACCTCGCGAAGACCGAGAAGGCTCTGCAGGAAGCCGGCGCCCCGTTCCCGCGCGGGTTCCGCGCCTCGACGTTCACGCTGACGCGCGCGACCTGGTGGGCCTTCGACGAGCTGGTCGCGCGCGGCTACCGCTACGACTCGAGCGTGCACCCGGTGCGGCACCCGACCTACGGCGTGCCCGACTTCGAGCCGGGGATCTCGGAGGTGGCGACGGAGAAGGGGAAGATCGTCGAGTTCCCCGTGACGACGTGGCGGGTGCTCGGAAGGAACGTTCCGGTGGGCGGCGGCGGCTACTTCCGTCTGTTGCCCGGATTCCTCCCGCGGTCGGTGCTGGCGAAGCTCGACCGACAAGGCCGCTCCGGCGCGCTCTACCTGCACCCCTGGGAGCTCGATCCCGAGCAGCCGCGCGTGGAGGCCCCTCGGCTGGCGCGCTTCCGGCACTACGTGAACCTCGACAAGGTCCTGCCGCGGCTCGAGGCGCTGCTCGTCCGCTTCCGCTTCGGGAGCATGGAGAGCGTGCTGGCTGAACGGGAGCGGGCCCGTCCCCGGCAGTAGGCGTCCCTGGCCCGCCCTACTGCTGCGACACCCGGTCCGCCAGGCTCGCCGTCGTCTGCGCCACTGTCGCGCGGTAGGGATCCATGATCCGCGTGGAGACTTCGCCCAGGATCCGCGCCGCGCGGGCTGCCTCGCCGCGAGTCACGAGCGCTTCGGCCCGCAGGAGCTCCGCCTCCAGCGCGATATCCGGGGGCAGGTCCTTCGTCCACGCGAGCTTGTTCAACAGCTTCAGCGCCGGCATCAGCCCGTTCGGCCCGATGCCGAAGTACGCCCGCGCCAGGCGCAGGGCCAGGTCCGGATCGGGCTCCGTCCTCCCCATCGACGCGGGGACGTCGCGCGCGATCAGCATGATCTCCTGCAACCGCGGCGAACCGGCCAGGCGCACGCGCGCGTAGGCGTCCAGCACCCGCGCGGTCGGCGCCATCCGCCGCACGGTCTCCAGCTCGTCCATCTCGCGCCCGTCCATCTTGCGCTTGTCCTGCTCGATCGCTCGCGGCCGGGCGGCGCGGATCCGGCCGAGCTGGATCCACGGCTCGATTCCTCTGGGATTCCTCTCGCGGTCCCGCTCGAGCATCCGCCGCGCCCTGTCGGGGTCGAGCTCGAGCAGGTAGTCCGTCCAGGCCGAGGACGCCCCCGTCCCGAGGTCCTCCAGGTTCGTGTCCTTGTGCGTCCCCAGGAATTTCTGCAGCCGCGCCTGACCACGCGCCACGCCGAGCGCGGGATTGCCAGGATCCTGCTCGAGATCCATCCGCGCCAGCGCCACGGGCACCCGCGAGTCGTCGGGGACGCGCTTGGAAAGCGCTTCGAGCACGCCCATGCGCTCGTGCACCGTCAAAGGGGGAGGCACGACCTGGCCGGCCCTGTCGAGCGCCTCGATCAGCTCTCCCGTGCTCGCGAGATCCGCCGCGGAGCTCTCCGCCTCGCTCGCGGCCACGAAGGCGCGCACGGCCTCGGCCCACTCGCCCCGCTTCGCGCGGATGCGGCCGACCTCGATCGAAACACCCTTGTGGCCGGGCTCGATCTCCGCGACGCGTGCGAGCGAAGCCAGCGCCCCCTCGAGATCCCCGTCGCGGTGCTGGATGCGCGCGATCGTGAACACGCGCTCCGCCTCGCTCCCGGCGCGGAGCCCGAGGCCGTGCAGCCTCCGCTCGTGGATCGAGAGCAGGTCCACGCCCTGCATCCGGCTCGACGCCGCGATCTGCTCCAGACGATCCCACGCCGGCTCGAATCCCCCATGGCGCGCGAGGAGGGCCTCGAGCCGCTGCCCCTCGATCGCGATCTCCCCGCGCGCACGCGAGAAGCGCGCCATGAGCCAGTGCTCCCAGAGCCCGGCCCGAGCCTCCGTGTCGGCTGCCATGCGCGCGCGGAACTTCGCTTCCAGCCATCCCGCGGCCGGGGGATCGTTCGCGACGAGGAGCAGGGAAGCGCAGAGCTTGGGATCGATGCGCTTCTCGCCCTGGAGGAAGCGCGCGGTCTCCGCCTCCGCTTCCGCGCCGAGGGTGTCGGGCAGCACGAACGCCGCACCGCGCATCGACCGCTCCAGCGAGTCGGCGAGGAGCCAGTCCAGATCCCCGGCCCTTTCCGCGAGCCCGGCGTCGATCAGCGTCCGCGCGGCCTCCCGGTCGCCCTCGATGAGCAGGAGCGCGGCGCGCTGGAGCCGGTTCGGCTTCCACCCGCTGCTCTTGAGCCGCGCGATCACAGCGGACAGGCTGGACGGGTCCGCGTTCTCCACGGCGGCCAGGAGCCCGATGATCTCGGCCTGTCCGCCTGTCTCGAAGGCGTCGGCGCGCTCGAGCGTCAGCGCGAGGCCGTCGCGGAGGCCGAGGTGGAGCTGGACCCACGCCAGCGCGAGGAGCACCTCGCCGCCGCGCGTGCCGGGGCTCGAATCGAGGCGCCGCACGAGCGGCAGGGCCGCTTCCGCCGCCCCGTGGGAGAGCATCAGCTCGCCGAGGCGCAGCCAGGCTGCGCGGCGGGGGAGGAGCGAACGGGCCACGCGCTTCGTCGCGATCTCGAGCGCCTTGCGGCGGCCGGAGTGCAGCGCGGCGCGCGTGTAGAGCTCGAGGGCCTCGGTGTTCGACGTGGCGCGCGCGCCGAGCGGATCGAGCGTCTGGAAAGCCTCCTGCGGCCGCCCCAGATCCAGCAGCGCCGCCGCGGCGACCTCGCGCGCCTCGGGCAGGTCGTTCGGATCGTCCTCGACGCCCTCCGCTTCGGGAGCGGGCTCCACCACGCGCTTCCCAACGAGCTCGAGCGCGAGGTCGGGCCGCCCGCGCGCCAGGAATCCCCGCGCCACCTCGCGGCGGCCGAATCCCTCGGGGTCCGCCGCCATGAACGTGATGCGCCGGTCGAGCGGGAGCTTGCGCGTGGGAACGGTCGCCAGCGCCGCGCGCGTCGTCGCGTCGACTCCGGCGAGGCTCATGCGCAGGAGCAGAGCGTCCTCGAGCTCCTTCATGCGGTGGAGCTTCTGCATCGTGCGGATCCACAGGTCGATCCCCGGCACGAAGTTCGGCAGGAGGATGTTGAGCCGGCGCACGTAGAATTCCGCTCGCGCCGCCTGCCCCTTGTAGAGCAGCACGCGCGCGAGCGTGTAGAGCTCGAAGGCGCTCGCGTTGCTCGCTCCAGCGAACACGGGGCTCCAGGCGTCGTTCGTCAGCACGTCGGTCGTCGAGCGGTGGGTCTCCTCGAGCTCCTTCTTGCCGTACCGCTCCCACAGGGGGAAGAGCTCCGCCGTCCGCTCCGGCATGAGGTTCATCGCCTGCGCGACCTGCATCTCAGGCCTGCGGAAGCCGCCCTGGGCCGAGGCCGCGAGGATCGCCGCCAGGCGCAGCATCTGTTCGCCGGACCCGTCCTTGTCGAGCTGGATCGACGTGTCGAGCGCCTCGCGCTCGAGGTCGGACAGCCGCAGCTTGCGCGCGGCGATCGCGACCATCTTCCACGCCTCGGCGCGCGCCCCCTCGACCGGTTGCGTCGCGGGCGTCGCCAGGAACCTCTGCAGCGCGTACAGGCCGGTCGCGTACTGCTCCTGGTGCACCTGCGACATGGCGGCGTAGTACCCAGCCTCCTGCATCTCGGCCGTGGTCCCCACCTGCATGAGCTTGCTCGCGGCGACGCCGAGGTCCGCCCAGCGCCCGTTCGCGTAGAAGAGCCGCGTGAGCTTCAGGAGCCGGCTCGGCGGGATGGGATTGGGCATGGCGACCAGCCGCTTCCCGACCTCGCAGGCATAGCCCTTCCGCCCGAGCTTCTCGAGAACGTCGACCAGCAGTCCGATCCCGTTCGTGTCGCCGCGCGAGCGCAGCATGCGCAGGCCGCAGGTGCCGACCTCCGCGGCGTCTCCCGATCGCCCGGCACGATCGAGGAGCTCGATCAAGGCCGCCAGGGCGCGCCCCGGATCGGCGCGCGGGTCCTTCACGGCGATGCTCGTCGCGAAGGCCATCCTGGCCTGGGAGTTCTCGCGCGCGGCCGCGAGGGCCATGCGCAGGATCCTCGAGGCCCGGTCCTCGTCCCCGATCTCGAAGCGCGCGGCCAGCGCGTGGCTCGCGGCCGGCCGCTTGGGGTCGATCGGGTCCATCGCCGCGAGCCGGTCGAGCTCGGCTTCCGCCTGCAGGGCCTCGTCGGCGACGAGGCGGCTGGCGATCAGCTCGCGCGCGTCCACGAGCTGGATCTCGGCCTTCTGACGGTGGATCTCGCCCGAGCGCATCCAGGCCGAGGCGTCGCCCGGATCCCGGTCGAGCAGCGTCTTCACGAGGTTCAGGGCGTTCTCGTGGGCGCCGGCGCGGAGGTGGAGGGCGATCAGGTCGTCCTCCGCCTCGTCGCGCTCGAGGTCCGAGAGCACGCCGAGGCCGAGCGCGACTTGCAGGTCCTCGCGCGCGCGGTCCCACGCGGCGATGTCCATCAGGAGGCGCCCGCGCGAGATGCGCAGCTTCGCCACGAACGCGGGATCGCCGGTCTCGAGGGTCCGCTCGACGAGGCGGTCGAGGCCGGAGAGCGCGTCGTCCCGGTCGAGCTTCCCGCGACCGAGGCGCTCGTGGATATCGCGCAGGTCCTCCTCGGGCGAGCGCGCGTGCTCGCGCGTCGCCATGGCGGCGACCGCGCCCGCGAGGGCGACGGCACCGACGAGGAAGATCCACGAGCCGCGGTTCATGCCGAGGGGGCTGAACCCGCCGCCCCACGGGAAGGTTCGGCGGGAGAGGCGTTCTCGCGATGGATGTCCATGAGGCCGTGCTTCCTCATCTTGTTGAACAGCGTGCTCCGATTCACGTCGAGCATCTTGGCGGTCGCCTGTCGGTTGCCTCCATGGAGCTCGAGGGCCAGCCGGATGATCTCCCGCTCGGGGACCGCGAGCGCTTCCCGGAGGGTGGGTGGGCGATCGCCCCCGAAGAGGCTCTTCAGGCACTCGGATAGCTCAAGCCCCGGCTGAGGGGAAGCCCCGGGGCTCGCTCCGGGCGCCTCGAGGCCGAGGTCGGAGGCCGCGATTCGAGGTCCGCGGGCGAGGAGGACGGCCCTCTCGAGGCAGTGTTCCAGCTCGCGGATGTTTCCCCGCCAGGGCCAGGCCGCGAGGACGGGGAGGCAGGCGGGATCGAGCTCGAGGTCCGGACGGCCGTGCTCCTGACGGAAGACCCCCAGGAAGTGCTCGACGAGGAGCGGCACGTCCCCCCGGCGCTCCCGCAGGGGGGGCATCCGCAGGGCGACGACGCGCACGCGCCAGAGGAGGTCCTCCCGGAACTTCCCGGCGCGCACGAGCGCGGCCAGGTCCTCGTTCGTCGCGGCGATCACGCGCACGTCCACGCTGCGGGTCTTCACCTCGCCGAGGCGCTCGAAGGTCTTGTCCTGGAGGACGCGCAGGAGCTTCTGCTGGAGCTCCAGAGGCGCGTTCCCGATCTCGTCGAGGAAGAGCGTGCCGCCGTCGGCCGCCTCGAACTTCCCGGGCCGATCGCGCAGGGCGCCCGTGAAGGCGCCGCGGGCGTGGCCGAAGAGCTCGCTCTCCAGGAGGCCCGAGGGCAGGGCGCCGCAGGTGACCTCGACGAAGGGCGGGGCCTCGGCCGTGGACTTGTCGGCCGATGCCTGTTCGTGGATCGCGCGGGCGAGCATCGTCTTGCCCGTGCCGCTCTCGCCCTCGATCAGGATCGTCGCGCGGGTCCCCGCGAGGGCCCGGGCGGTCTCGAGGACGCGGCGCATGTCCGGATCCCGCGTGACGACGCGGCCGAACGCGAAGCGTCCGGAGAGGTCGGCGCGCAGCCGGGCGTTCTCCCGGGCGAGCCCGCGCGCCTCGATCGCGCGGCCCACGGTGAGTACGAGCTGCTCCTCGTCGACCGGTTTCGTCAGGAAGCCGAAGGCGCCCGAGCGCAGGGCCGCGACCTCGTCCTCGATCGAGCTGAAGCCCGACACGAGGACGAGCGCGGGCGCGTTCGGGTTCGAATCGGGCGTGGGGGCGCCGGAGAGGTCGGCCACCACGAGGTCGAAGCTCTCCCCGCTCGTGTCCGCCAGGGCTCGCGCGACGCGCGGGCCGCCGGCGCAGGCCTCCGTCCGGTAGCCCACCTGCCGCAGGAGCGCCGCCGTCCGGCGGGCGAAGGCCAGGTCGGGGTCGGCGACGAGGATCGCGGCCGCGTTGCGCGGGGAGGACATGTCGTGTGTTTTCGACATGCCGCCAGGGCGGGATTGAACTTTACCGACGGAAGATGCCGGCCCTACGAAGCGAGAGGGAGCTCCACCAGCCAGGTCATCCGTCCCCGGCCCCGGCGGAGGTCGAGGCGGCCTCCCTGGCCGGCGAGGATGCCCGCCGCGGCCGAGAGCGCGTTCGGTCCGAGATCGGGCAGAATCCGGCGCAGACCGTAGGGCTCGACGACCTGGGCCGGGTCGAGGCCGGCGAGCTTCCCCTCCGGAAAGTCGATGGAAACGCGCACGCGCGGGGCGACGCCGTCGACGGCGGTCGCCTGCACGCGCACGTTCTCGCCCCGGCTCGAGCACTTGTCCGCGACGAAGAGCAGGGCGTCGAAGGCCTGCAGCAGGATCTCGCGGTCCGAGCGCACGCTCAACGGTCCGTTCGATCGCACCAGCCAGCGCGGAGCCTGCGGGCCCTTGCGCGGCAGCGCATCGACGAGCGTGTCGATGAGCTCGGACAGGTCGAACACCTGCTCTCCGCGCGGCGGGGGAGCCGACAGGTACGAGAGCGTCCGCGTGAACTGTACGAGGCGCGCGACGTCGCCTTCGAGAGCCTCGGCCTTCGCTCCTTCCAGAGCTCCCTCGTCCCTTGCCGTGGCGACGCCTCCCTCGATCTTCTGTGCGATGTCGGCGAGATCCGCCACCTGGTCGCGGAAGTAGGCCGGCGCCGCGGCGGGCGCTGCCAGCGCGCGCGAGGGAGCGAAAGCCGTCTCGTCGCTCTCTCGTTCACCCGTCTCCGTGTCGAGGTCTTCGGCCGCGTCGCCGTCCATGTCGAGGATCGATTCGATCTCGTCCAGGTCGTCCGCGACCTGCGTGGCCGAGGTCTTCCGACGGGCCGGGGCCGCGATCGAAGTCGGGGCCGGGGCCGGGGCCGCAGCCGGGGCCGCAGCCGGGGCCGGGGCCGGGGCCGCAGCCGGG
>JBJXFB010000102.1:0-38867 GCA_046155895.1 Planctomycetota bacterium
GCCGTCAGTCCGGCCACGACCTGCGGATTTTCCGTGATGTAGATCGGGTCGTCGAACCGGACGAACCCGTTCTCGCGGACCGGCGCGTAGGCGAACAGCGTCGCCCCGACGAGCAGGATCGACGCGAGAAACCTGTTCAATGCGCCTCGAGCCAGTTCTTCCCGTGGCCGAAGTCGACCTTGAGCGGCACGCGCAGCGGGACGGCGTTCATCATGCAGTCGCGGACGAGCTCGCGGGTCTCGTCGAGCTCGCGCTCCGGGACCTCGAGCAGGAGCTCGTCGTGCACCTGGAGCAGCATCCGGCCCCCGAGCTTCGACTGCGCGAGCCTCTCTTCCAGCGCGATCATCGCCTTCTTGATCACGTCGGCCGCCGATCCCTGCACCGGCGTGTTCACCGCCGCGTTCTCCGCGAAGGACCGCATCCGCGCGTCGCTGCCCGCGAGCTCGGGGAACCGGCGCTTGCGCCCCAGGAGCGTCTCGACGTAGCCCTCGCTGCGCGCCTGCGCGAGTGTGGCGTCGATCCATCCGCGCACCTTGGGGAAGCTCGCGAAGTACTTCTCGATGAACTGCCGCGCCTCGGGCACCGACAAGCCGGTCTCGCGCGCGAGTCGCGGCGCTCCCATCCCGTACAAGAGGCCGAAGTTGATCGCCTTCGCGCGGCTGCGCATCTCGCGCGTCACGAGACCCGGCATGATCCCGAACACGGTCGCCGCGGTCTCCGTGTGGATGTCCTTGTCCTCCGCGAAGGCTCGCACGAGACCCGGATCGCCGCACAGGTGCGCGAGGATGCGCAGCTCGACCTGGCTGTAGTCGGCCGAGAGGAGCACCCATTCGCCGCGCGCGTCCCTTTCCTTCGGCACGAACGCCTTGCGCAGCTCGCGCCCCCGCTCCGTCCGCACCGGGATGTTCTGGAGGTTGGGATCGCTCGAAGCGAGGCGCCCCGTCGCGGCGCTCACCTGGCTGAACGAGCAGTGGACCCGCCCCGTCCGCGCGTTCACGTAGCCGGGGAGTGGCTCGAGGTAGGTCCCGACGAGCTTCTGGATCTCCCGGTGCAGCAGGAGCTTCTGCACGACCGGCACGTCGGCGTAGTGCTCCTCGAGCGTCGCGTGGTCCGTCGCGAAGCCCGTCTGCGTGCGGCGCACGCGCTTCACGCCCGCCGCTTCCTGGATCTTGAGCTTCTCGAACAGCACCTCGCCGAGCGCCTTCGTGCTGTTCACGTTGAACTCGACGCCCGCCAGGCGGTGGATCTCCGCCACGGCCGCGGCGGCGTCGCGGTCGCACTCGGCGCGGATGTCGGCGACGACGCGCGTGTCGAGGCGGATGCCGCGCTCCTCCATGGCCGCCAACACGGGCACGAGGGGCATCTCGAGGTCGCTGAAGAGCTTCCGCGAGCCCGTCGACTCCAGCTCCGCCTCGAGCACGCCCTTGAGGCGCCACGCGACGTCCGCGTCCTCGCAGGCGTACTGCGCGACTTTCTCGACGGGCACCTTGTCCATCGTGATCTGGTTCTTGCCCGTGCCGATGAGATCGCTGGTCGGGATCTTCTTGAGGTCGAAGTAGACCAGCGAGAGCTCGTCGATCCCGTGGCGGCGCGACGTCCCCGCGACGCAGTAGCTCGCGATCATCGTGTCGAAGTCGGGCGGCGGGAGGCGCAGTCCGTTCGACGTGAAGACGAGCCAGTCGTACTTCGTGTTCTGGCCCGCGCGGCGGAGCTTCCGATCCGTGAGCAGCGGCTCGATCGCCGCGAGGAGCGCCGCCTTGCCGCCCGGGACGACGGGCGGATCCGCGTTGAACGGCACGTAGAACGCGCGCATCGGTTTGGCGGAGAGCGAGACGCCGACGAGCTCCGCTTCCATCGGGAAGAGGCTCGTTGTCTCCGTGTCGACCGCGAACTCGCCCGCGGCGCGGAGCTCGGCGATCATCGCCTGGAGCTCTGCGTGCGTCCGCACGAGGTGGTAGTCGCGCGGCTCCGCCTCGCGCGAGCCCTCCGCGACCTTCTTCACCAGGCTCTGGAAGCCCATGGACTGGAAGAAGTGGACGAGGCGCTTGGGGTCCGTCTCGACAGGCGGAATGGCGTCGAATCGGGAGTGGAGCGGGACCGAGCGGTCGATGGTGACGAGCTCGCGCGAGAGCTTGAGCTGCTCGAGATCGCGCCGGATGTGCTCCTGGGCCTTGCCCTTCACCTCGTCGAGGCGCGCGATCAGGCCCTCGACGGACCCGAACTCGGCGATCAGCTTGATGGCGCCCTTCTCGCCGATCCCGTGGACGCCCGGGACGTTGTCGGACGAGTCGCCCATGACGGCGAGCACGTCGATCACCCGGTCGGGCGTCGTGCCGAACTTCTCCTTCACGGCCTCGGTGCCCTCGATCACGAGGTCGACGCCGGTCTTGAAGACGTTGTAGAGCTTCACGTGCTCGCCGACGAGCTGCATGAAGTCCTTGTCGCCCGTGACGATCATGACTTCCCAGCCCGCTTCGGCCGCCTGCGTCGCGAGCGTGCCGATGACGTCGTCCGCCTCGAAGCCGGGGACCTCGAAGAGGGGCACGCCGTGGGCGCGGACGCACTCACGGATCGGCTCGAGCTGGTCGACGAGCTCCTCCGGCATCTTCTCGCGCGTCGCCTTGTAGTCGGCGTAGCGCTTGTGGCGGAAGGTCGGGCCCGGCGGATCGAAGGCGACCGCGACGCGGTCGGGCTTCTCCATGTCGAGGATGCGCCGCAGCGTCATCGTGAAGCCATAGGTCGCCCCGCTCGGCCGGCCCTCGGGCGTCGTCAGCCCGGATCGCTGCAGCGCGAAGTGCGATCGGTAGGCGAGCGCGGTCCCGTCGAGGAGGAAGAGGCGGGGCATGCGGAGACCGGAATACGGTACCAGGTCAGTTCTTGCGGACGCCGGGCGATGGCGTCGCGAGATGATGCCGGCCGGCTCGGCGTCCGCAAGAACTGACCTGGTACCGTATTCCGGTCTCCGCATGCCCACGATCTGCACGCTGAACTTGAACGGCATCCGCTCGGCGGAGCGGCGCGGATTCTCGCGCTGGTTGAAGAAGCGCAAGCCCGACTTCCTCTGCCTCCAGGAGCTGCGCGCGACGCACGACGACGTCGACGAATCGCTGCACTCGCCCAAGGGCTACAGCTCGCGCTGGCACTGCGCGGCGAAGAAGGGCTACTCCGGGGTCGCGCTGCTCTCGCGCACCGCTCCTCGGGGATACCAGGAGGGGACGAGCTTCGACTTCTGCGCCGACGAGGGCCGCGCGGTCCGGGCGGATTTCCCCGACCTATCCGTCGTCAGTCTCTACGTCCCCTCGGGCTCCTCCTCGGAGCAGCGCCTCGCGATCAAGCTCCGGTTCATGGAGCACATGCTGCCGTACACGGCGAAGTTGCTCGCCGAGGGCGCCCCGATCGCGATCTGCGGCGATTTCAACGTCGCCCACGAGGAGATCGACCTCGCGCGGCCGCGGGAGAACAAGAAGAACTCCGGCTTCCTCCCCGAGGAACGCGCGTGGTTCGGCCAGCTGCTCGATCAGGGCTGGGTCGACGTCGTCCGCCGGCTGCACCCGGGGAAGCCGGGCCTGTATTCGTGGTGGTCGGCGCGCGGCCGCGCGCGAGAGAACGACGTCGGCTGGCGCCTCGACTACGTCCTCGCCAGCCCCACTCTCGCTCCGCGCGTCGCGCGCGCCTGGATCGAGAAGAAGGCCGGCCTTTCCGATCACGCGCCGGTCTGGGTGGAGCTCTCCGAGGGAGGAGCCGACGGCCGCGGCGCCGCGAGCGCGCTCATCTCGAGCACCGCGCGCGCGAGCTCATCGGAAAGACGCCCGGGCATCCTCCGCAAGAGGACGTGACAGACGGATCGGTAGTACCAGAGCGTCCCGTCCTTGCCGCCGCGGAAACGCTTCCACACGGCGTCGCCGTCCGCGAAGAGCTCGGAGACGATCGAGCGCGCGTTGTGGAGCTTGTCGGCGCCCGTGACGAGCAGGACGGAGGACGGCGCTGTCTCGAGGTGCGCGATGTAGCGTTCCTTGGTCGCCTTCCACGGGGGCTTGGGGACCGAGTCGGTGTCCGTGCAGCCCTCGACGATCGCGAGGACCTCGTCCCCGAATCGCTCGCGGATCGTCGCGCGGAGCTTGTTCGCTCCGCCGCTCCCTTCGCCCTGATCCTCGATCGAGTCGTGGAGCAGCGCGGCGACGGCTTCGTCCTCGCTCGCTCCGTGCTCGATCGCGATCGCGGCGACGGCGAGGAGATGGGAGACGTATGGGACTTGCGTGCCCTTGCGCTTCTGCTCGCGGTGGAGCTCGGATGCGAACGCCAGCGCGTGATCGAAGCGTTCGCCGAGCGTCATCGCGCGGAGTGTACCGTTTCGGCTTCTCCGTAGGCTTCCGGATGGAGGTACCGGCCCCTCTGCGCCGCGGATTTCTCCTCCTCGACCTTCACGCGGTTCGCGTTCGCGAACGGATCGCGGCGGATCCCCGTGACCTGCCAAGAGACCTCGAGGTCGCCCTTCCCGCCGGCGATCCTGAACCGGCGGCCCTCGATCTTCGTTGCGACGTGGAGATCCGGCCCCGGGGCGCCGATGGCGGTGAGCTGGTAGCGGAAGTCGCGATTGAGCGCCTCGAACCACTCGGGGAGCTCGATCCAAGCCTCGCCGCGCTCGTCGAGGACCGCGTTCCCGTTGTAGACGTTCATCATGTCGGGCGACTCGACAAAGGAGTGGGAGAGGACCTTGTTACGCGGATCGAGGGGATGGTCGATCGTGAACGCGCCGCCGCCCTTCGTCAGCAGGCCCGTGACGTGCACCTGGTCGGCGGCGAGCACGATCCCTTCGTCGGTCCACAGGATGTCGCTCTCGGTTCCGGCTCCGTCCGACACGCCTCGAACGCCCGTCTTTCCTCGCGGGGCGCCCCACGCGACCGATCCTTCGCCCGCGGCACCGAGGCCGGTGATCTTCACGTCGCCCAGGCTCCGCCGCACCTCGAGCGAGCCGCTCGGCGTGGCCGTTCCGATCCCGACCCGGCCCTCCGGATCGATGACGAGCGTGGGCGTGGTCCCGTCGAGGAAGCGCACGCCGCCGCGCGCGAAGACGCTGAACTGGTTGTCGGCGGTCGACTGCTTGTCTCCCGAATTGCCGTCTCCCCAGACGAACGAGCCCGAGTGAATCGCCTTGGCGTATCCGCCGGCGGCGAAGCTGTACCAGGCGGAGGCGACGTTTCCAGAGCCTCCCGGCACGGTGGCCGACGTTCCGGATGCGGAGTTGGAAAAGCCCCCGCCGACGGTCGCACCCCGCCCGAGCGCCGTGTTGTACTCGCCTCCCGCGATTGTCGTGTACCAATCGCTGGCGGTGTTGGACTCGCCGCCTCCGATCGTTGCATAGTTGGCCGTCGCCCCGTTGAAGTAGCCGCCGCCTACGACGGAGTACGAGCCCAGCGCCTGATTGAACAAGCCGCCGCCGATCATGGAGAGGGCACCCTCGGCGACGTTGTACTGGCCGCTGCCGACGAAGGAGGTCACTCCGTTCTGTTCGTTCCCCTCGCCGCCGTCGTGGGGCGGCGGAAAGAGCATCCCCGGAGTCGGGACCGAGGTCGCCAAGAGACAGCCGCCCGTCGCCTGGTCGCGGATGCGCGAGACACATGGTGAGGGAGGCCCGCCGCCGGTAGCGGGGTTCTGGCTCGAGGCCGACGCGACGAAGAGCAGCAGCACGGGAATCATCTCGACCTCCAGGAGTCAGGGGATGCCCTGAATCTACAGGGGTTCCCCACACTCGCTACGCCCTCGCTCGAGGGCGGCCGCGGACGGATCAGAAACTCGGCCGATCGCCCGTCCGGAAGTCGACCAGCTCGATCTCGAGCGTGCGTTCGCCGCGGAACACGTTCCAGCGCGGCGTGAACACCGCGTGGACCGGCTCGCCCATCCGCAGCTCGACCGCGCGCGCGGCGGCGCCGAAGTAGATCGCCTTGAGCACTTGCGATCCGCGCCGGAGCCGGAGCACGAGGTGCGTTCCGTCGCTGCCGACGGCCTTCGGCGGCTCGGCCAGGCGCAGGTCGACGGAGAGCAGCACCGGCTTCTCGTTGCGCTCGCCGAAGGGACCCAGTCGATCCATCTCGCGCATCAGCTCGGGCGTCAGGCGCTCGAAGGGGATCTCGCAGTCGATCCACGTCGGCGGGACGTCGAACCCGGCCCCCACGAGGATCTCCCGCGCGCGCGCGCACACCGCCTCGCGGAGGAGGTCGATCGCGTCGGCGCGCACCTCGCATCCGGCCGCCTGCGCGTGGCCGCCGTAGCGCTCCATGTGACCGGCCCCGCCGTGGAGCGCGTCGAGGATGCTGAATCCCGCGATCGATCGCGCGCTGCCGCGCCCCGAGTCGCCGTCGAGGCCGATCACGACCGCGGGCCGGTTGAATCGCTCGACGAGGCGCGCGGCGACGATGCCGACGAGTCCCTGGTGCCAACCCTGGCCCGCCAGGACGAGCACCGGATGGCGTTCCGCGTCGGAGTAGACCTCCGCCTCGCGCGCGGCTTCGCGGTAGAGCGCCGTGGAGAGCCGCTTGCGCTCCGTGTTCATCGCGTCGATCTCGCGCGCGAGCCTCGACGCTTCCGCGCGGTCGTCGCAGAGGAGGAGCTCGACGGCCGTGCGCGCGCTCCCGAGGCGGCCCGAGGCGTTGATGCGCGGCCCGATCTGGAAGGCGAGATCGTCGGACTCGAGCTCGCGGCCGTCGAGCTTGGCCACCGCGAGGAGCTCGCGGATGCCGGCGCACTTCGAATTGGCCAGCGAGCGCAGGCCGTAGCGCGAGAGGATGCGGTTCTCGTCGACGAGCGGCACGACGTCGCACACGGTCGCGATCGCCACGTAGCCCATCGCCTCGACGAGGTAGTCGCGCAGGTCCTCGCGGACGCGCGAGGCGCCGGTGATGTGCTGGCAGAGGCCCCAGGCGAGCTTGAAGGCGACGGCGCCGCCGCACAGCTCGCGGAAGGGGTAGCGGGACGAGGCGAGCTTGGGGTTGACGATCGCGACGGCCGGAGGGAGCTCGGCGGGCGAGCCGTCGGGAGAGAGCGGCGGCTCGTGGTGGTCGGTGACGACCGTGTCGATGCCCAGGTCCAGGAGCTGTCGGATCGTCTCGCGCGAGGAGGTGCCGTTGTCGACGCTGATCACGAGAGTCGCGCCGGCCGCGCGCGCGCGCTCGATCGAGTGGGGGCCGAAGGCGTAGCCGTCCGTGAAGCGGTTGGGGATGTGCCACGCGACGCTCGCGCCCAGGCGGCGGAAGAGGCGGACGAGGAGAGTCGTGCCGGTGACGCCATCGACGTCGTAGTCGCCGTGGACGAGGATCGTCTCGCGATTCTGAATCGCGCGCGCGATGCGCTCGGTCGCGGCGGCCATGCCGGGGAGGAGCGCGGGGTCGTGCAATGCGGCGAGGCGGGGCTCGAGATGACCGCCGGCGAGCGCGGGATCGGTGATGCCGCGCGTGACGAGGAGCGAGCTCGCGACTTGGGAGATCCCGTGTGCGCGGGAGAGGCCGGCGACGAGCTCGGGATCGGGCGAGCGGAGCTTCCAGGGCGGGCGGGCGAGCGCGGCGGGGGACGTGGGGGACATGCGGCCCGCGCGAGGCTAGGGGATCGGCGGAAGAGGTGCGAGAGCGGGCCACGGGCCCTCGGGCCCGAGTCGATCGAGGGTCGCGCTAGCCCCCCGAGACGACCCAGGTTGCGAGGATGCCGGCCACGGTGCAGGGACCGAGACAACCGAGGGCGCAGCAGCCGAGGAGGAACCACATCCAGCCCGGAGGCGAGGCGGACCATTGGGACGCGCGAGGGATCGGAGGGGGTCGGCCGCAAGTGGGGCAGGCTAGGAAGCCCTCGGGTAGCGCCGCGGAGCAGTTCGGGCAGTTCATGGGCGCGCGCTACGCTGCCGGCCTACCGATGTTCGCGGAGTTCTCCAGGTGTCCAGCCCGAGCGAGGTGCGGCCCATGGAGGGTCATGACCCGCAAACTCCCTTCCGGAAAATGCCGCCTCGCTCGCGGAAGATCGACCCGAAGGCGAAGAAGCGGAGGAACACCGGGACCTTCGCCAGCCGCGCTGCCGCGCTGAACCACGAGCGGGCCGTGCAGTTCTTCAAGCGGCGATGAGTCCCATCAGTCGCCGGCGCGCATCGAGGGCCTGTCGA
Organism: Planctomycetota bacterium; assembly: GCA_046155895.1. GTDB lineage: Bacteria > Planctomycetota > UBA1135 > UBA1135 > DASYPQ01. The sequence goes on from JBJXFB010000102.1 coordinate 8,144, forward strand.
TGTCCGCGTCGTCGCCCTCGCCGCCAGGAATCCAGCGCGAAAGCTAGGGCGCCCAGGTCACCTGTCCCGCCTGCGTCGCGTTGAAGTTCGACGTCGCCGGGCATCCGCCGAGGATGGTGTTGTCGCGGTAGTAGGCGAAGTAGTACCGGTCGCTGCCCGCAGCGATCACGTCGCCGAGCGCGGCCGACCGCGCGTGCACGGACGGGTCGCCGGGACCTGGCACGGTGATCGAACCCGCTACAGCCGACTTCGCGTACAGGCGCTTCAGGCTCCCGCCCACGCAGCGCACGCCCTGCCCGAAGACCGCGCCCGCCAGGACCCGCGTGGGACCCTGCACGACCAGCGTCAGCGCCGTCGGCTTCTCCCGCACCGTCGTGAGCACGAGCGTGTCCGCGGCGAGAGATGCCGTGCCGGTCGCCGAGATCTTCGCACCGCCCGAGAACGCGGAGTTGTCGCAGCCGTTCCCCGACGCGGCGGGCGGATTCCCGCAGGGGCACGCGATCACGCCCGACTCGCCCGGATGGCAGAACGAGCTCATCGGCGAGAACGGGACCGAGCCGAGATCGACGATCCACGCCTGAGGCACGCCGCCCGGATCGCTCCCGTGGCCGACGATCACCGTGCCGTCCGCGGACACGTCCACCGCCTCGTACAACGTCCATCCCGCGAGCGTCGTCCCGAGTCCGTAGTCCGCCACCAGGACGTCCTTCAGGTCGCGCACTCCGTGCGCCGCGTCCCAGAGGAACGCGTGCGTGACCGTGCCGAACCCTGTCCACCCGACGACGATCGAGCCGTCGGCGTTGCACGCTTTCGCGCTGCCGGTCGACGCCGTGAGCGCGACCATCCCGCTCGCCGCCGTCCAGCGGAACGGGCCCGTCGAGACGCCCGTCACGCTCTCGCCGACGACGACCGAGCCGTCGTAGCTCGCCCCGTTCGCGCGGCTGTCGAACGCGCCGCCGGCGAGGTCGCCCAGGCCGGTCATCGCGCCGCCCGGGAGCACCTTGCGGAACGCCTCGACGCCGCTCGCCGACTCGCTCTCGCCGACGACGACCACGCCGTCCCCCGAGATCGAGACCGCCAGGCTGTAGAACGCGCCGCCCGTGAGATCTCCGATCCCGACCGGCGCTGCGACGGTGCCGGTCCACGTCCAGCCCTCGTACCCGCCCGTCGGCAGGTACGACCAGCCGCACACGACGCCGCCGCTGTCCGAGATCCCCGTCGCCCGCGAGTCGAAGGCACCCGCCGGGTACATCGGGATCTCGAGCATGTTCCGGTGTGCCTGGTTCCCGAGCGTCGAGTACGAGTACCCGACCAGGGAGGCGCCCGTGCCCGACACGCCGTAGCCGAAGCTCCCGTACGCGCCGCCGGCGAGGTCGCCCTGCGCGACCATTCCCAGCGCGGAAGTCCAGCGGAAGCACTCCATCGCCGCGAAGCCGGGTGCCGCGCCCTCGCTCCTTCCGACCGCGGTCGTGCCGTCGGCCGAGACGGCGCTCACCTCGGTGAACGTCGTGCCCCCGGGGAGGTCTCCCAGGACAGTGAAGCTCGCTTGCGCGCGGGCCGAGCCCGCGCAGAGCAGGGTGGCCGCCAGGAAGAGGGGAAGAACTCTTTGGGAACCCATGGGAGAGACTCCTTGCGGATCGGTTCGGACCCGTTCGATGGCCCTGTGAGGCTTCCCGGCGTGTCTGGAACGGATTCCGGTGCCCGCGTCAGCGCCTGCGCGCGAACTTGCCTCGCTTCGCTGTGGCGGGAACACTGGAGCCATGGCCGGAAAGGAACCCGGGTCGCGCAGCAGCGGCAGTGGAGCGGTCGATCCGGCCCAGGCCTTCCGTCTTCTTCCCCAGGTCGACGAAGTCCTGCGCGAGCCGCGCGTCGCAGCGCTCGTCCCGCTCGTCGGCCGCGAGCTCGTCCACTCCTTCGCGGTCGAGGCGATCGAGTCCTGGCGGGGCGAGATCCGCGCGGGGAGGCTCTCCACGGCAGCGATCACGGAGCGGCTCGCGCGCGGCGACCTCGCTTCCTTCGTCGATGCGCTCGTCCGCCGCGAGAAGAGCAAGGGCGTCCGCCGCGCGATCAATGCGACGGGAGTCGTCCTGAACACCGGACTCGGCCGAGCGCCCGTGCATCCCGAGGTCGCCGAGGCGATGGCGGAGGCGGCGCGCTCCTACTGCGTCCTCGAGATCGATCGCTGGACGGGTGAACGCAACCAGCGCGACCAGCGCCTCTCGGAGCTCCTCGCGCGCCTCACCGGCGCCGAGGCGGCGATCGGCGTCAACAACAATGCCGGAGCCGTACTCCTGCTCTTCCAGACCTTCGCCGGCGGCAAGCAGGCGATCGTCAGCCGCGGCGAGCTGGTCGAGATCGGCGGATCCTTTCGCGTGCCCGACGTCATGGCGCGCGCCGGAGCGAGCCTGGTCGAGGTCGGGACGACGAACCGGACGCGCTTGGCTGACTTCGAGAAGGCGATCACCGCCACGACCGGCCTCCTGATGAAGGTGCACACGAGCAACTTCCGCCTGGTCGGCTTCACGGAAGAAGTGGCGTCGGCCGACATCGCCGAGCTCGGCCGCAAGCGCGGGATCACGACGGCCATCGATCTCGGATCGGGTCTCGTCGAGCCTACGGGCGCGCCCGCACTCGCCGCGATCCTCGGTGGAGAGCCACTCGTGCGCGCGGCGGTCGAGAGCGGCGTCGACGTCGTCGCGTTCTCGGGCGACAAGCTGCTCGGAGCTCCGCAAGCGGGCCTCCTCGTCGGGAAGCGCGCCGCGATCGAGGCCCTGCGCAAGAATCCGATCTACCGCGCCTTGCGGCTCGACAAGGTCGCGCTCGCGGGACTCGAGCGGACGATCGAGATGCTCCTCGCCGGGCGCGGGGGCGAGATCCCGGCGCGGGCGATGCTCGCGCTCGACGCCGAGGCGATCTGGCCGCGGGCCCAGTCGCTCGCGGCGCGCCTGGCGCGGATCGCGTCCGTGCGCGCGGAGGTGCGCGAGGGCGCGTCCGAGCCCGGAAGCGGGAGCGCTCCGGGCGTCACGATCCCCACTTTCGTGGTGCGCGTCGAGCGCGAGGGGCTGGGCGCCTCGGCGCTCGCTGCCAAGCTCCGCGCAGCCGATCCGCCCGTGTACGCGCGGATCCACGAAGGCTCCGTGCTCCTCGATCCGCGGACGCTGCTCCCCGGCGACGAGGAGGATCTCGTGCGCGCCTTCGAAGCGCTCGCTCGCGCGTAGGCGGACCCCTCACTCCACTGCCTTTCCGCCGATGAAGAGGCCGCGCAGGGTTCCGGCCGGAACCCAAGGCTTCACGGCAGCGGCGGCCCTCCAGCGAGCGGTGTCCGAGATCGCTTCGTCCCCGGCGATCTCGAGGAGCAGCTTCCGGGCAGCCTCGCGCGGCTGGCCGGGCGAGGCGCGGAGGACGTTCTCGGCGATCGCGACGGACGCGTTCGGATCGATCCCGATCAGCTCGTTCCCGCGCCCGGCATGGGCCTCGCGCAGCGCCTGCACGAAATGCGGCCCGACCGCGCGTCCGAGCGAACCCGTCAGCAGGGCCTGCGCGCGCACCCGGGAATCGAGATCGGTCGCCGCGATCCCGAGCAGGGCCTCCTCTTCCTCGGCTCCCATGCCTGCGACGAGCATCGCCCGCGCCTGCGGATGATCGCCCTGCGCCACCAGGGCGTTGTACTCCGAGGAGAGCGATTCGAGCGCCCCCTCGCGCGTGCCGAGGGTGAGGAACTCGAGGTACTGCGTCCCGTCCGTCAGGCGAGCCAGCGCGCCCGCCGCCTGGTCGACCGGCGCGCTCGCCGCGATCGCCTGCGTGATGGCGCTCGCCAGCTCGGGGTCCTCGCGCGCCCGCGAGTGCATCTCTTCGGCGACCTGCAGGAAGGCCTCCGGCTGGCTCGCGAGGAGGGCCGACAGCGAGATCGCGACGGCCGTGGGATCGCGCGTTTCACCGAGAAGGAGCGAGTACAGCTCCTCGTACCCGCCGGTCTCCTTCAGTTCGTCCGCCACGTGCTCGAGCAGGAGGCTGATCACCGGAGCGAGGTCGGGATGCTCCGCGCGCAGGGCCAGGATCTTCGGGAGGAGTGCGAATCCGATGATCGGCCGCTCGCCTGCCCGGGCCTCGACGAGGCCCGTCACGAGCTGCTCGAGCCACGGCATCGGCACGTCGGGCAGCGCGTCGAGGACGCGGCCGAGGAATTCGCGGCATCCCGGAGGTCCGTTCCAACCGGGTTGGTTGTAGAGACTGACGCCCGCGAGGATGGTGATGACAGCGCCCTGGAGAGCAGCCGAGTCGTCTGCCAGTCCGCCGTGGCCGAGTCGTTCCAGCACGACCCACGCGTCGCGCGGATCCCGAAGAAGCGCTTCGAGATTCGCTTCCAACGTCTCCACATCGGACTGGGCGTGCGCGCGCGCGACCGCGCGCAGCCGAGAGACCAAGTCCAGGTCCAGCTGGCGATCGCCGGGATCCTCCTCGTCGCTCGCCTCCGGAGCGGAACCGGTCGCCGCACGCGCCTCCGTTTCCGCGATCTCCAGGGTGGTCGCCAAGGGTTGTGCAGGCCGAGGGTTCGGCCCCCAGGGATTCGCCCCGTTCGACGGGCCGATCCCCGGGAGCGCGATCAGGAAGATGAGCAGCGCCGCGCAGGCACTTCCCGCCAAGAGCTTCACCGCAGTCTTCACCGGGGGCACGTCGACGTCTGCGCGTCCTGGACGGTTCCCACGTTCCCCTCGTCCTCGCACTCGCAGTCGCCCCCGAGGAAACCCGCCTGGGGGGAACCGATCAGGCTGTCGAACTTGCAGTCGCAGGACTCTCTCCGCACCGGGAGCGTGTGCTCGTATTCGCAGAAGGTTCCGGGGTTGTGCTTCCCGTGGCACTCCTGATGAGCCGGCGTGATCACGCGGAACTGCGGGCAACGGCCGCCCGTGAGACCGAAGGAATGTCCGAACAGCGAGACCCCCACGCTGCAGCGACGGAACGGCCCGTAGCTCTGGATGAGCGCCGGGACCTGACAAGCCCTCGTGTCGGGGCAGGTCGACTGCGCGCGACCGACGCCGTCGATCGACAGGATCGCCACCAGGATCAGCAACAGCCTCGTCTTCATGTGTGCACTCCTTGCCCCGTGTTCCGCGGTCTCGACCGGGAGGAACCCTCCCTTCCGCCCATCCCGACAAGGACTCCCGCCCGCGGTGTCAGGACAAAACGGGAAAAAGTCGCGCGCCGCGCTAGGCTCCTCGGGCATGCAACCGCATCCCCAGAAGCGCCTGACCGACTACGCCGACTGCGCCGGGTGAGCCGCCAAGCTGCCCCTCGGGCAGCTCGCGCAGGTGCTGCGCGGCCTCAACTCGGTCCAGGGAGCTGACGAGCGCACGCTCGTCGGTCCGGAGACCTTCGACGACGCGGGCGTCGTGGCGCTCGCGGGCGCCCCCGGTCTGCCCGCGGACAGCCCGGTCGCCCTCGTGCAGACCGTCGACTACTTCCCGCCCGTCGTCGACGACCCGTATTTCTACGGCGCGATCGCGGCCGCGAACTCCCTCTCGGACGTCTACGCGATGGGGGGGAAGCCTTTCACCGCCCTCAACATCGCCGGCATCCCCAGGGACTTCCCCGAGGCCTGGACCGCCGAGATCTTCCGCGGCGGCTTCGAGAAGATCCGCGAGTCGGGGGCGCTCGTCGTCGGCGGACACACGGTCCAATCGAACGAGGCGCTCTTTGGATTCGCGATCACCGGCCTCGTCGACCGCAACCGCGTCACCGCGAACACCGGTGCGCGTCCCGGCGACGTCCTCTACCTGACGAAACCGCTCGGCATGGGCGCGATGACGACCGCCGCCAAGCAGCAGAAGATCACCTGGGCGCAGCTCGAGCCCGCCGCGCGCTCGATGGCCGAGCTCAACGACCGCGCCGCCGAGGCCATGGCGGCCGCCGGGGCGCGCGCGTGCACGGACATCACCGGCTTCGGGCTCGTCGGCCACGCGCGCAACATCGCGCGCGGGAGCGGCCTCACGATCCGCATCGACCTCGCGAGCCTCCCGCTCTTCCCCGGCGCGCTCGATCTCGTCCGCGCGGGCGTCGTGACCGGCGCGAGCGGCCGCGGACGGAAGTCGATGGGCGACGACGTCCTCATCGCCTCCGGCGCCGAAGAGAGCCTCGTGAAGCTCGTCTTCGACGCCGAGACCTCGGGCGGGCTCCTGATCGCGATCGCGCACGGCGACGCGGCCCGTCTCGAGCGCGAGCTCGGCGCGCGCGGACTGCCCGTGCGCAGGATCGGATCGTGCGAGAAGAAGACGGAGCACTCGATCGAGCTGCGTTGAAGCTTCCGCGGGCGGGCGCGCGGGCCTTCGAGGGCGTTCTCGAGTCCCTGCTCCACCGCGGAGCGGATCTCGAAGGGGTCTCCGACCCTCTCCCGGCGATCCTCGGCCTGCGCGGATCGCCGCTCGAAGCCCCGGAGAACTCGATCACGAGCCTCGAGCGCGCGCTCGATCTCGGTCAGGACGGCGTCGCCTACGACGCGCGCGCCTGCGCGACGGGAGAGATCGTCCTCCTCCGCGACGCGACGCTCGACCGCACGACGGACGGCCGCGGCGCGCTGGCCTCCGCGACCCTGCCGCAGGTCTCGACCCTGGACGCGGGCAGCTGGTTCGGCGCTCGCTTCCGCGGCGAGCCGCTCGCGCTCCTCGAGGAGGCGCTCGGAGCGGGAGGCTCGGCGGGGGCGCCGCGAGCCTCATTGAGGTCGCCGCGGACGGTCCACATGGTGTGGCTGCGCGAGAGGGGACTCGTCCCCGAGGTGGCTCGCATCCTCGCGGGCCAGCCCGGTGAGGTCGAAGTCCGCCTCGCATCGGAGTCGCGCGAGACCTGCCTCGAAATCCGCGACGCCGGGCTCGCTGCGGTCCTGGTCCTCGACGGAGCCAGCGAGGAAGCGCGCGAGTTCGTCCGCAGCGAGCGGATCGCGGCCTGCGCGATGCCGCCACGGAGCTGGCGCGAGGGAGCGGGGAAGAGCGAGTGGAGCTGCGAGCGCTGGTCGATCGGCGTCGATTTCCCCGACGAACTGCTGCTCGCCTTCCGCTCCGGCCAGACCGGTCTCGCGACGCGCGAACCTCTGCGCGCGCTCTCGACGCGCGCCCTGGTCGCGCTCGCGCCGGAGGATCGCGGGCCCTATCCCATCCATGCGCCCGAGCTCTCGATGGGTCGGGGTGCACCCGGAGAATCCAGCGGCCTGGCGGGGACGCGCGGGGAGTGGTGCGGGCGCTGGACCTGCGAAGGCCGCGTGCGGAATCCGTTCCCGTTCCGCGTGGAAGTCTCGGTCGCGCTCGTGCCGCGTCACGGCGCGTTCGAAGCGGAGGGTGTGCCCCGCCGGCTCGAGCTCGGCCCGGGCGAGGAAGGGACCGTTCCCTTCCGATTGACGGGCGGTTCCTGGCGTCCGGGCGGTGATCCGCTGCTCTCGGGCCTCTTTCGTTGGAAGTCAGCTCCGGGCCGGAAGGCCGGGGCCCTCCTCCTCGACGCGCCGCTCGTGCGCACTCGCGCGGCCTTCGCGCAGTCCCAAGCCGTGCGGCTCGCGATGCTGCGCGAATCGCCAGGAGATCCGCCGGCCTCGATGACCCTCCGCCGCCGCGGCCGGCAGCTCTACGTCTCCATCGAGAACCCGGGCGGTCTCGCGGAGGCGCGCACGATCGTGCACGTCGACGGGCGCTTCTACCGCGGAGGCCGCGGCGTCCGCGTCCTGCTGCCCGAGGACTTCGACCGCCGGCCGGGCGGGATCGCCTTCAGCTGTGGCATCGAATCGCGGGCCGGGGAGACCCCGGCGATCCGCCGCTGGGCCGGCGGAGTGCCCGACACCGACTCCGCGGGTTCTCCGGGCCGGCTCCATGCGCGCGCCTAGCGGACCGGCGCGAAACTCTCCGGAGCTCCCTGGTACGCGCGCAGCCTCACGTTCACGTCGAGCGTGCCGATCACCGGCACGGGCAGCTCGCCGGAGATCTGAACGGGGATCCCGGTCGTGACCTCCATCCAGATCTTGATCGTGCCCTGGAGGCCGAACAGTCCCTCGAACTTGCCCTTGTCGGTCGGCGGCTCGCCGGGCGGGATCTGCGTGTCGAGCCGCGCCAGAGCGCACTGGAAGCGCCCCGCGGGCGTCTCGATCTTGCGCGTGGGGCCCCGGGTGACGGTGACGATCCACTGACGCTGCTTGATGACCACCGGGAACGTGGATTCCTCCCGTCCCTGCCGGATCATCGAGCGCGCGAGGTACACGGCCGTCAGGAGGTCGACCGAGCCCGGAGCGACTTCGCGCTGTACCGGTTCCCTCCACACGCGGTGCTCGCCGCGCTTGCACTTCTTGCAGTGGTAGGGCTCGCCCCAGGCCCAGGTCGACTCGACGAAGTGCTCGGGACTCCGGCAGCCCTTGCAGTGTCCGTCGTTGCGGTAGCTGGCGGTCGGCTTCCCCTCGCGCAGGCCGAGCTTGAGCTCGCGGCGCCGGCTCTCCGAGCCCGCCTGCGTGTCGCGCGAGATCGCCGCGGGCCATTCCTGTGGGAGATGCCGGCTCTCGATGTCGTGCTTCAGCTCGTAGCCGAGATAGGCGCCGCGAGCCTGCGTGCGAAGCCAGCCGACACGGCGCGGCGCCTCGGTCCGAGGCTTCTCGCCGGGAGCGGGGAGGCCTGCGACGTAGGGCTCGTTCCCCGCGCTCAACGTCACCCTCCCGGCGTCGATGTCGCCGAACAGCCCGACGTCGACCTCCACGACGTACTCGAGCTCTTCGCCATGGGGGATCTCGACCGAATCGAGCCCTTCTCCGCGCGAGACGACGAGGAAACTCGGCTCATCGGCCTGGGAGAGGGCCGTGCCGCCCGCGGGCGTCGAGAGGGAGAGGAGGATCAGCGCGACGACCGTCATGACGATCGTCGCGCGTGCCGGAGCCGCGCAGGCGAGCCGAAGCGCGGCTCCGCGTGTCCCGCGGGTCGCCGGTCCGTTAGACTCTCCCGCACGCGAGGGAGTGGATCGGTGCTGGTGTGCCGCCCGGCCTTCAAAGCCGGTTGGGCTTCGTGAACAGCGGGGCCGGTGGGTTCGATTCCCATGCACTCCCGCCAACCCTGATCTCACCCCGGAGCTGTGTCCGGAGCGACCGGATCACCACCGTGCGGCGCGAGCGACGAGGACGGCGCCCGCGTCGAGGACCGCGAAGGTCCGTGCGACGTGCAGGCCGGGGTTGCCTCCGCAGAGCGGGCAATCGACCGGTTCCGGCGGGGGATCGTCGACCGCGATCCTGGGGAGGCCCCCGAAGGACGGGAGGGTGAGCGCGAGGACGACCGCGGCGAGCTTCAGCATGACGGCGTTCAGCCTAGCTCATCCCCTCATCGGCACAAGCCGAGGCGTTCAGGGAGTCGCTGAGAAGTCGAGCCGCCGCGCCCTTGCGTTCGCCGGAGTCGATCCGGATCGACTGCGCGACCCAGCGCGGCCGAAACAGGCTGGAAGAGAAGGACTTAGGTGGCGCTCCGGGCCGGCGGACCCGGCCGGTCGGATCCTTCCGCGACCCCCGAAAGAGGGCCCTCGACCTTGATCCGGGGGCCCGAATGTGGCCAAAGGATGCCCCGTCCAGGCCCTTCCACGCCCACGGGGAGGGGCGGGAGGGACCCCCAACCCCCCACAGACGAAGACCAAGGGAGCCACGCGATGAGCCAGAACTACGAGCGCCTCGTTCAGGTCGTCAACGAAGCCAAGGCCGATCTGGACAAGGCGGAAGCCGGCAACAAGGCGGCGACCTCACGCGTCCGCAAGGCCATGCAGGACGTCAAGAACATCGCCCAGGACATCCGCAAGGAGATGCTCGAGGTGCGCGACTCGGGTGGCAAGCCGAGCTGAGTTCCCCTCGCGGCGTCAGCTGGCGCTCGCGATCCCGCTCTTGCCCTTTCTGGGCCGCAGCGGGGCCCCCCAGGGTCTACCGCCGAGTCCGGACCCGGCCGGGGCAGCGGGCTTCGCCACCGCCATCCTTCTGCGCCATGCCGAGAAGGAGACAGGCAGCGACCCTGCGGCGCCTCCCTCCAGGGACCCGGCCCTGTCGCAGGCCGGGCAGGAGCGCGCCCTGGCGCTCTCGAAGCTGCTCTCGCGCGCCGGTGCGACCCACCTTTTCGCCACGGAGTACCGCCGCACGCGGGAGACCCTGGTTCCGCTCGCGGGGGCGCTCTCGCTCGAGATCGAGGCCGTGCCCGCGGCGGAGCTCGCGCGGCTGGTCGAGCGGCTCCGTTCGCTCCCCGCGGGCAGCGTCGCCGTCGTGGCCGGACACTCGAACACGGTCCCTGCGATCGCGCAGGCGCTGGGCGGGCGGATGGAGGACGTGGTGGACACGCCGAAAGGTCCGATGTTGCGTGACGACGAGTACGATCGCCTCGTCGTCCTGACTCGCGCCCTGGCGGGCGGGAATCCCAGCGCGAGCCTGATCGAGCTCGCCTACGGCGGCTGACTGGCGGGACAGTCGAAGACTTCGAGCGCACCCGCGCCTTCAGCCAGGCGCGCGAGTTCCTGCAGCGCCCTCCTCCCCGCGGCTCCGAGCTCGCTGGTCGCGTCGTTCACGTAGAGCTCGACGTGCTTCCAGAGCACCTCGTCCTCCGTCTCCCGCGCGTGCCGGCGCATCGTCACGAGAGCTTCGTCCCGGTGATCCCGTCCGTACTGGATCGAGGTCCGGATGGCTCCAGCGAGGCGCGCGTGCGTGTCCCGCCCGAGTTCGCGCCGCGCCAGGATCCCGCCGAGCGGGAGCGGGCAGCCCGTGCGCTTTTCCCACGTCGAGCCGAGGTCCTCGACGAGGGAGAGCCCGCGCGCCGCGAAGGTGAAGCGCGCCTCGTGGATGCACACGCCGAAGTCCGCCTCGCCGCGCGCGAGGCGGGGCAGGATCTCGGAGAACACGACCTGCTCGATCCGCCGCGCCTCCGGGTGGAAGGCCCGGAACAGGAGGTGGGCGGTCGTCCATTCACCCGGGCAGAGGACGCGCGCGCCTGGAGTGAGCTCCCGGCCGGGATCGCGCGCCAGCAGCACCGGGCCGACGCCGAAACCGAGGGCGGAACCGGCCGGCAGCACGACCGAGGTCTCCGCGAGGTGGAGCGCCGCGTGGAAGCTGCACTTGGCGGCATCGAGCTCGCCTCGGGCGAAGCGGCGGTTCAGGTCCTCGACGTCGGCGAACTCGAACTCGAGCTGGAGGCCGGGAGCCGTGACGGCTCCCTCGAGCAGCCCGTGGAACGCGAACGTGTCGTTCGGGCACGGGGAGATGCCGATGCGGAGCGGCTTCATCGCTCGAGGATCCCGATCGCTCGCGCGCGCGCCGCCGCGAGCGCATCCGCGATCCTCCAGCGCTGCGGCGCGGTCTCGCCCGCCGCATTCGAGACTCCGCGCACGATCGCGAGCGGGACGCGGGCGAGCGCGCACGCGAACGCCACGCCGAAGCCCTCCATGTCCTCGAGGGATGCTGCCCTGAACCGCGCGCGCCGCGCTGCGGCCTCCTGGACGGAGCGCGAGGGCGCGAGCACCGTCAGGAGGCGTGCCGCGGCGACATCGCACTCCTCGAAGGAGGACGCGCGCGCGAGGTCGATCCGCTCGCCGATGCCCGGCGCCTGCTCGAAGCCCGCAGTCTCGAGGCCCACGATCGTCACGTCGGCGCAGCGCGCCGCGGCGCCGACGGGGTAGGTCTCGAGGTCGTAGCTCCCGGCGATGCCGACGAGGAGCACGCGAGCCGGGCGCACCCGCGCGAGCAGCGCCGCCGTGTTCGCGGCCGCGGCGATCGGGCCGAAGCCGCAGGTCTCGAGCAGCGCGAGGCCAGGGGGGAATCCGCCCAGCTCCTCGAGCCCGCGCCGCTCGAGCTCGGTCGGCACGAGCAGGAGCGTGGGGGATCCGCTTCCGAGGGACTTGGGCATGCGGTCAGTGTGCGTTCCGGACGTACACGGCGGCGACCTCGTCCTCGTAGGCGAGGCGGAAGCGGGGATCGGCCGACAGGGCGACCGTCAGCGGCAGCTTGCGCGCGGCGACGACGAAACCGGCGGCGGAGAGCTCGGGGTCCTCCTGCCAGCCCGGTTCCGCACGCCAGATGCCCTGGGAGCGCAGGAAATGCTCGGTCGAATGCACCCAGCTGCGTCCGTCCGTCGAGACCTTCCACTGGGGCAGCCGCCACATCAGGTATCCGCCCCAGTTGTAGTGGTTGAACATCGGGCCCGGGAGCTGCCGGGACTCGATGAAGCTGGCCGCATCGACCGGGAAGTTGCGCCGCTGATTCGCGGCGAGGCTCTCCTGCGAGACGTCGAGACTGGCCGCGGCCGTGAGCACGACACCCAGAGTTCCGGCCGCGATCAGGGCCGGATGCGCCAGCAGCTCCTCCGGCTCCTGACGGCGGGCGAAGGCGATCGCGGCCACCGAGGATCCGGTAGCGGCGATGAACCAGGCGTCGCGCGCCGAACGGAACCCGACCCACGCAGCGCAGGCGAACATGACGAGCAGGAACGGCCTCCTCGTCATTCGACGAGCGGCGCCCAGGACCACCAGGAGCGTGATCCCGATCGTCATCCAGAGGCAGATCGAATCGACGCTCTGCGGCCGGAGCTCGTGGATGTGCTGGTAGATCACCGGAGCCTGCCGCAAGTACAGCAGCAGCGGCTCGTAGATCCGCAGGCCGTAGGGGTTGACCAGCGTGGCCGCGAGCGAGGCCGCGCCCACGGCGGCCATCCACGCGGCGAGGCGGCGTCGCTCCGCGAGCGGCCGAAGATCGCTCGCTCCCGCTCGCGCATCTAGCAGAGCTTGCGCGAGGAAGCAGGCGTAGAGGAAGAAACCGTAGAGGAACTGCACGTGCACGTTCGCCCAGGCGACGAACAGGAGCGGCACGAAGAGCAGCGCCTTCCTCTGGCCCAGGACGTTAGCCCGGAGCAGGCAGTGGAGCAGGAGCAGGGCGAAGAGGATCGTGCACATCGTGGACCGGCCGTAGAGCATCGGTCCCATCGCCACGATTCCCATTCCTGTCAGCGCGGCGGCGAGGACGACGCGTCCCGAGATCCGGCGGACCAGCGTGAAGAGGGCGTGCGCGATCCCGAGCGACATCACGACGGAGAGGACGACCTGCGCGTGCAGGTCGAACCGCTCCCGCAGGGCGTGGAGGAGCACGTCGTAGGCCCAGCTGTAGGCGACCCAGCGCTCGCCGGCGAGGTTCTCCGAGAAGAGCTCCAGGTCGGGGAACGCTCGATGTGCGACGATCCATTCCCCCGTGCGCAGGTGCCAGCCGTAGTCGAGATCGTTCATCCTCCGCGACAACAGGAGGGCGATCACGGCCGCCGTGCCGTACACCACGACGAGGAGCAATCCCCGGCGGATCGCGGGTTCGAGCGCGCGGAGGCGGGATCGCGTCATGCCGGGAAGGCCGACACGGTAGCAGGTGGCGATCGTTCGGGAGCGCGCCTAGAGTGGCCGCCTCGAAGGAGCCTCCCCATGCGCACGATTCGATTCCTCGGCCGTTCCCTAGCGCTCGCCACCGCTCTCGCGCTCCCCGCGAGAGCCATCGGCGGAGACACCTCGTTGCCCAAGCCGAGCGCCGATCCGGTCCTGGAACGGATCCTGAAGCTCGGCCGCGAGGACAACCGCGTGCAGGAGCACACACGGACGCTGTGCAAGACCTTCGGCCACCGGCTGACGGGGACGGAGGGCTACGACAAGGCCGCGCGCTGGGCCGTCGAGCAGTTCCAGTCCTACGGCCTGAACGCACGCCTCGAGACCTGGGGCGAGTTCCCGATGCGCTTCGAGCGCGGCTACTCGACGGGCGGCATGGTCGAGCCGATCGAGATCGACTACACCTTCATCACCCCGGCGTGGTCGCCGGGAACGGGCGGGCGCAAGCGCGGCCCGGCGATCCTCGAGCCGACGACAGAGGAAGGCCTCGAGGCGGTTCGTTCGCGGCTCGCCGGGGCGTGGATCGTCAACGCGGAGCCCGCTCCGCCCGGGGATCTGCGCCGCAAGCTGCGCGAAGCCTGCGTCGAGGCCAAGGCGCACGGCTTCATCCGTCCCGGCGGCCGCAGCGAGCGCCTGCTGATGGGGGGGAACCACCAGGTCGAAGAGGGCAAGATCCCCGAGCAGGCGTCGATCCAGCTCCTGCGCTCCCAGTACGACGCCCTGCGCTCCCGGCTGGAGAAGGCCGAAGAGCCCGTCGTCCTCGAGTTCGACGTGAGGAACAAGCTCATCCCCGGGCCGGTGGCCTGTACGAACGTGGTCGCCGATCTCGTGGGCGTCGAGAAGCCCGACGAATTCGTGATCGTCGGCGGACATCTCGATGCCTGGGACGCCGCCGAAGGCGCGCAGGACAACGCGACCGGCTGCGCGACCGCGCTCGAGGCCGCGCGGCTGATCGCGTCGGCGGGCGGACGGCCCCGGCGCACCATCCGCTTCCTGCTCTTCGGCGGGGAGGAACAGGGCCTGTTCGGCTCGCGCGGCTACGTCGAGGCGCACGAGGACGAGCTGGAGAAGACGAGCATCGCGCTGATCCACGACGGCGGGGGAACGGTCCTCTCCGGCCTCGACACGACGTACGCGATGCTCGACGACTTCGAGAAGGTCTTCGCGCCCCTCTCGACCGGGGAGCTCGAAGGCGACGCGGAACGCTTCCCTTTCCGGATCGGCGAATCGGACGGCCTGCTGAACACGGGGGATTCCGACCACGCCCCGTTCCTCCAGGCCGGCGTTCCCGGGTTCTTCTGGAACCAGAGCGGCGAAGGCTACAGCCGGATCCACCACACGCACTTCGACGTGTTCGAGACGATCGATCCGGCGCAGCAGGAACGCTCCGCGATCGTCGTCGCGGTCGGCGCCTACGGCTTCGCGCAGCTCGACCACCTGCTCGATCGCACCGACTCGAAGGCGGTCGAACCGCGCCGCATGGGCGTGTCGCTCGAGGGGCTGCGCGTCACGCGCGTCTCCGGGCGGGGGAAGGCCAAGGGCGCGGGCTGGCAGGAGGGCGACGTGATCCTGTCGATCGACGGACGCGAGCCGAAGGACCGCGATGAAGTGACCGAGATCGTGCGCAGCGGCGGCGGCAAGAAGACCTTCCGACTGAAGCGCGCCGAGGAGATCGTCGAGAGCACGATCGACTGGGGGGACGAGGGCTCGGAGAAGGAGCGCGGCGAGCGGGCCGCGCGGCGCGAAGCGTGGCTGCGCGCCCGCGCCTCGAGCGCTACGAAGTAGTCCGCGTCCGTCAGGAACCGCGCCGCAGCAGCACGACGGCCAGGGCCGGCAGGTAGAGGAGCGTCATGACCCAGGGCGCCGCTTCGAGCACGTACCGATCACCCGGCTCGAGGAACGCGAACCAGCAGCCGAACGCGACGAGGCTGGCCGCAGCGAGCAGGCTGGCCTGGCGGCGCGTGCGCGCGACGAGCTGAAGCGGCAGCTGGTCGGCGAAGAAGAGGATCTGGGGCGTGCAGGCCATCGCGAGCAGCAGCCGTCCCTCGGCGGTGCGCCAGCGAATCGCTGCGAGGAGCAGCAGGGGACCGGCGAATGCGAGCAACGGCATCGGGTGCGATTCGAGTACCGAGACGTTGTCGAGCCAGCCGGAAACCCAGCGCGGCTCGAGGGCGAAACTGCACGCGATCACGGCGGCCGCGAGGATCGCCGCGCGCCAGCTGGGCCTGTAGAGGAAGAGCGGAAGGCCGATCTGCGGCTTCCAGGGCAGGAGCCATCCGAGGTTCGGCAGGAAGGCCGCCGCGACGAGGATCGGCGAGCACTGTCCGACTTTCAGCGCCATCACGAACGGCGCGCTGGCGAGGAGCCACAGGCGGAATGCGCCCTCGCGAGCGAGGACCCACGCGAGCAGCCCGGCCGAGATACCCATCACGGCCGCGCCCGCGATCGGCATCGGGAGCCAGCAGAAAGGCAGCACCGGCAGCAGCGCGGGGAGCGGATAGAAGAAGGGATCGGGAAGGTCCCAGCCCTCGGCGCCGGGCCGCCCGAGGTAGGGATCGCCTCCGGCGACGAGCACTCGAGACGCGGTCCAGAAGTAGGCGAAGTCGGGCGTCTCCGCGGCGGTGAAGAACGAGTATCCGGAGAAGAGCGCGCTCGCGAGTGCGAGAGCGAGCGCGATTCCCAGGCGCGTCCGCAGAGAGAGCCCGGACGGCGCGCTCGGAACTCTCGCGATGCTCATGCGCGGGCCGGAGTGTAGCGGCAGGCTGGATCGACTTTGTTTCTTTGCTTCCGCACGCGCTCCGGATCGCATTTTGGGACAAGCGATGCGGAAAAAAATTCATCGCCCGTGATCGAGGAGATTTCTCGACCGCGAGGCATCGGCGGTGCGGATGCTAGCATCGCCTTCCGCACGCTGAATGCAGCGCGCGGTTGCGATGCGACATCCTTTGACACGCGCGCGTCGGGGGGATACGATCCTTCATGACGCGGGCTAGTTACGCTTCAACCTGTGCAGCAATGTCACCGCCCTCCAAGGCTGACTCGTCGGCAAGGGAACAGCTGAGACTCGCCGACACCAGGCAACGTCTGATCGACGCGCTCGCGATTGCCGGAGCCGCCTGGACTCCAACCACCACCTCACCGACATCCGTTTTCCAGTAGGAGTTCACCCATCATGAAGTCACTCAAGACCTTCTTCTCCGACGACAAGGGCCTCGAGACCGTCGAGTACGCCATCATCGCGGGCCTCATCGTCGTGGCCCTCATCGCGATCATCACCGCGATCGGGACCAAGGTCCAAAGCAAGTTCCAGGCTCTGAACAGCGCCCTTTCCTGAGATGCTCCCGCAAGCCCTCCCTGTCGCGGTCGGTTGACCACGCGACAGGGAGGCGAAGCGGGGCACCTCGTCAGAGTTCGAAGATCGAGTGCGCGCCGCGCAGCAATGCTCGGCGCGCTCGCTCGTCTTGGCCCCCAGTTCCTCTCGAGGAGATCGCATGGCCGGCCCGGATACCTGTTCCTGATGTGGACGACCGCGCTCTACGAGCATCCGCTACCCGCGCTCCAATGGGGTGCTGTGCTCGTCGTGTCCCTGATCGCGGCCGTCACGGATCTCCATTCCCGTCGCATCCCGAACGTCCTCACCGGCACGGCCTTGCTCGGAGGTCTCGTCGTTTCGGGGTACGTCGGCCGCGGTCCCGGGCTCCTCGATGCAGGCGCCGCCACTCTGTTGCTGGCGCTTCCCTTCGTGGTCCTGTTCGTGTTCGCGCACGGTGGAGCCGGCGACGCCAAGCTGATGGGAGCGCTCGGCTCCTGGCTCGGCCTGGTGAACGGCGTCGCGCTGCTCTTTGCCGTGTGTCTGTGCGGGATGGTGCTGGCGATCGGCTTCGCTGCGACGAAGGGCAGGCTGGGGTCGGTCCTCGCCAATCTCAGCGGCACCCTGCGCGGCCTCCTGCGCCCCCTCTACGGGGCGGGTTCCATTCGCGATGCGGCGCGCCTCATGCCCGGTGCCTCGGAGGGTCTCCAGATGCCCTACGGCCTGGCGATCTTCGCGGGTGCGGTCCTGGCCGCGGGGAGCACCTGGCTGTGGAAAGGTCCGTGAGACGGGGGATTCTCCTTCAGCTCCTGTCCTTTTTTTCCGATCCCGCATTCGTGCCCCGCGCCCACCCGGCGGGCCGGAGTCCTATCCCTCGATTCCCTTCACCGCCCACAAGCGCCCCCATCCCCCGTTCGGGTAGTTGAAATCACTCTCCCGAATTGGCGAGCTTGGGTCGCCAGGGTCCTCGCTCCCCGGCGACAAGGAGACGTCCGAACATGAAATGGTCCGTAGTCGTGCTGTTGGTTCTCGGCGTCGTCGCCGCGATCTGCGCCGCCGTGCTCGTCATGACTCTGAAGGGCGACGGTGGCGGTGGAACGAACTTCGCTGGAGATGGGGGAGAGGTCCGCGAAGGGTCGTACGTGGTCGCCGCCCGCGACCTCGCTGCCCGCACGGTCGTCGAGACGAGCGCGGTCGAGGTGCGGACCACCTCCGCGAAGGAAGTCCCCCTCGGCTCTTACGCCCAGCCCGCCCAGGTGGTCGGGCAGGTGCTGCGCCGGCCGCTCAAGAAGGGGCAGCTCTTCGACCAGTCCAGCTTCAGCTCCGAGGGCACCGGCGTCGTGCTCGCCGGCGCGCTGCAGGAAGGCAAGCGAGCGGTCAGCGTTCCGCTGTCGGACTCCGGGGGCGTCGAGGCGCTCCTCTACCCCGGCTGCATGGTCGACGTCTTGTGCGTGATGAACCTGAAGGACAACGAGGGCCTGGGCGACCAGCCGATGTCGATGACCCTGCTGCAGGGAATCTACGTGCTCGCCGTCGGGGGCCAGACGGTCGTGACTCCGGCGAACCCGGACGACAAGGGCCTCCCTCCGAGGGGTCCGGCCGCGACGGTGACGGTCCTCGTCGACACGAAACAGGCGGAGATGCTCTACCTCGCCCGCCAGCGCGGCAGCGTTTCGGTCTCCTTGCGCAACCCGATGGACACGATCGAGGTCGGAACCGAAGGCACGCGTCTGCCGAGCCTCTCGCCCCTCTTCGCGGACGTCGAGAAGAAGGCCCTGATCCGAATCGAGGAGCGACGGCGTGAAGCCGAGGCCGAGATCGAGCGCAGCCGCACGAAGGCCAACTACGAGATGGAGCAGGCGCAGTACAACATCGAGCGGGCCCGCAAGGAGGCCGAGATCATGAAGATCGAGCTCGATCGCCGGAAGCTCGAGTCCGAGCGCGCTGCCCAGGAGACCATCAAGCCCCAGTGGGAAACTCGCGTGATCCGCGGGGGCGCCGAGGATGTCCGGAAGTTCGACCTGCCCGAGAAAACGGGCGGGAAGAAGTGAGAGCCACGAGAGAGGAAGAGAGGAAAGGAACATCGATGCGTTTCCACCGTGAGAACACGACTCCCTCCCGGAGCCCGGCGCTGCGTCTGGCCCCCGCGCTCGGTCTCGTGCTCGGGCTCTGGCTCGCCGGCACCAGCCAGGCGGAATCCGGCCCATCGCCCCGGGGATCCCAGCCGGAGTCGACCCAAGCCAAGCCGCAGGCCAAGACCATCACCCTGTTCGCGGGCCGCTCCGAGCACGTCACCCTTCCATGGCCGGCCAAGGGCGCGTCGGTGACCGATCCCGCCGTGGCCGACATCCAGATCCTCACCCCCGAGATCCTCCTGGTCACGGGCAAGGCGGTCGGGACGACGAACGTCCTCGCCTGGAGCGACGCCGGGCAGACGCTGGAGCTGAAGGTCGAGGTGAACTCCGACCTGACGCGCTTCAAGGCCGAGCTCGAGGCGTTGTTCCCGCGCTGCGGCATCCAGCTGACCCAGTCGCAGAATGCGGTCGTGCTCACGGGCTCTCTCGAGCGGGCCGAGCACGCGGATGCGATCCGCCGCTACCTCGAGGCCCAGAAGATCAACTTCGTGGACCTGACGTCGGTCGCCGGCGTGCAGCAGGTGCAGGTGCAGGTCCGGATGGCGGAAGTGAGCCGCACGGCGATGCGGGCGCTCGGCGTCAACGGCATCGTCGCGGGGAGCGACGCCTTCGTGGGCACGAACATCGACGGGACCAACCCCAGCTCCATCCTGCCCGTCGCCGGACCTTTTTCCGGTTCTCTGCCGCTCGGGGTCAACACGGCCACGACGCTCTCGCCTTCGGTGACCCTCTTCGGCGGGCTCACGAACGGCGACCTCGAGCTGTTCGTGCGGGCCCTGGCGGAGAACAAGTACCTGCGCGTGCTGGCGGAACCCAACCTGGTCGCTCTGTCGGGATCCGAGGCGAGCTTCCTGGTGGGAGGCGAGGTCCCGATCCCCGTGTCGCAAGGCACCGGCGGCACCGGATCCGGGGGGATCACGGTCCAGTTCAAGCCCTTCGGCATCACCCTCACCTTCCGGCCGACCGTGCTCGGCGAGGGCGGCATCCGGCTGGAGGTCTTCTCCGAGGTCAGCGAGATCGATCCGAGCAACGGCACTTCCATCGGCGGCATCACGACCCCGGGCTTCGCGACACGCCGGGCCGAGAGCACGATGGAGATGAAGAGCGGCCAGAGCTTCGCGATGGCCGGGCTTCTCTCCGAGAAGACGACGGCCATCTCTTCCCGCCTGCCCGTGCTCGGCAACCTGCCGGTCCTCGGCGCGCTCTTCCGCTCGATCCAGTACCAAAAGGGCCAGACCGAGCTGCTCATCATCGTCACGGCCAACCTCGTCGAGCCCCTCTCCGACCTGAATCTCGCGCCGGTCCCGGGCGACGAACACGTCGAGCCCTCCGACTGGGAGCTCTACATCGAAGGCCGCTCCGAAGGCCGCGTTCCCGCGCGCTGCCCGGCCGACGAGGCCGGGTACATGAAGAAGATGGGCCTCGACCGACTCAAGGGGCCGGGGGCCTGGATGACCTACGGCAAGCCGCCCGCGGCGAGCACGGCCCGCTCGTCCCAGCGCGAGATGGCTCCGCCGGAGTCCGCTCCGCCCGGCACCGAGACCGAGGCCGGGAAGCCGTGAGGGAACCGGGTGGGGTCTCGTAACGAAGTCCTCCTGATGACGCGCGAGGAGAACACTCATCGCGCGGTCGACATGGCGCTCGAGGGCACGCCTCAAGTCGCGCGACATCTGGAGGTCTGTGTCGGGATGCGCGAGCTCGCGCAGCACCTCGAGAACCGGCAGACGGCCGTCGCCCTCGTGGACGCCGACCCCCAGCCCCTCGCGACCCTCGGCGCGCTCGAGCCTCTCGTGCGCAAGTATCCGCACACGCGCTTCGTCGTGCTTTCGCGCAACACTTCCAGCGAGCTCCTCGAGGAGGCGATGCAGATCGGGGCACGCCGCTGCGTCCACAAGGACAACCTGGTCTCGGACCTGCCTCCCGTCCTGCGCAGGCTCGTCCAGGACGTCAGCGTCGGCAGCGGCGAGAGCGGCAGCATCGTCACGGTCCTGTCCGCCAGCGGGGGCTGCGGCTGCACGACCGTCGCGATCAATCTCGCCGACGAGCTGCAGCTGGCGACCGGCAAGAAGGCGCTCCTGATCGACATGGACCGCTTCTACGGCGCCATGGCGACGTACCTCGGCGTCCAGGGCGGGTACGGGATCGTCGACGTGCTCGCGCAGCGCGGGACGATCGACGCCCAGCTCGTGACGAGCACGGCGCTCCAGGCGCAGAACGGCCTGCACGTCCTGCTCTCGCCCGCGACGGTGAATTTCGCCGATCCGATGCCGATGCCGTACGACCAGCTCGATTCCGCGCTCTTCGCCTGCCGCGAAGGGTTCGGCTACACGGTCATCGACGCGCCCAGGATGCCGATGGACGTCGCGGCCTCGCTCGCACAGCAGAGCGTGCTCACCCTGATCGTCTTCGAGCTGGGCGTGATCGACATCCGGTGCGCCCGCGCGATGCTCGGCGCGATGATCGATTTGCGCGTCCCCCGCGAGCGGATCCACTTCGTCGTGAACCGGTTCCGCAAACGCGGTTCCCTCATCTCCTACGAGGACGCGCGCGCGGCTCTCGAGGGCATGCCGATCCACCGCCTCGGCAACGATTTCGAGGGCGCCTCGCGGGCGATCAACCTCGGCCAGACCCTCTCGCAGGCGGCCCCGCGCTCGGACCTGCGCAAGGACCTCAAGGAGCTGGCCGCGCTCGTGACGGCGCAGGCCCCCTCCCCCGTCCACTAGCTCCGGGATCTCATCATGACCACCACACAACCCCCCCCGGAGCAGGCCGATGGCCGGATGCGCGACCTGCACTTCCGCCAGGACCTCAAGCTGCGCGTGCAGCGCCGGCTCATGGAGACCCTGGACCTCGTCCAGGCCCAGAAGCTCCCGGTCCAGGATCTGCGCGACGAGTGCCTGCGCAGGATCGACCTGCTCCTGAACGAGCAGCGCACGCCCCTGACCACCGCGGAGAAGCAGCAGCTCCTCCGCGAGGTCATGGACGAGATCTTCGGCCTCGGCCCGATCGAGGAGATGCTGCGCGATCCTTCGATCAGCGACATCCTCGTGAACGGCCCGAGCCAGATCTACCTGGAGCGCCAGGGCAAGCTCGAGCTCTCGAACGCCCGCTTCCGCGACGAGGCGCACCTGATGCAGGTGATCCATCGCATCGCGGCCCGCGTGGGACGGCGGATCGACGACGCTTCCCCGATGCTCGACGCGCGCCTCCCGGACGGTTCACGGGTCAACGCCATCATCCCGCCGCTCGCCCTCCAGGGCCCCGCCATGAGCATCCGGCGCTTCGCCGGGACCCCGATCGACGCCAAGAAGCTGGTCGAGTACGACTCGTGGAGCCAGGACATGAACATGTTCCTGGAGGCCGCGGTCCGATGCCGGATGAACATCGTGATCTCCGGCGGAACCGGCACGGGCAAGACGACGCTCCTGAACGTCCTGTCGAAGTGGATCCCGACGACGGAACGGGTGGTGACGATCGAGGACGCTGCGGAGCTCCAGCTCCAGCGGGATCACGTCGTCCAGCTCGAGACCCGGCCCGCGAACGTCGAGGGCAAGGGCGAGGTGAGCCAGCGCGATCTCCTGCGGAACACGCTGCGGATGCGCCCCGACCGCATCATCATCGGCGAAGTCCGCGGAGCCGAGGCCCTCGACATGCTCCAGGCCATGAACACGGGCCACGAAGGGTCGATGACGACCGTGCACGCCAACTCGCCGCGCGACGCGCTGCGGCGCATCGAGAACATGGTGAGCATGGCCGGGCTCAAGTACCCGATCCACGTCATCCGCGACCAGATGGCGAGCACGCTCGACCTCCTCGTGCACATCGCGCGCATGACCGGCGGCCGGCGCAAGATCGTCTCGATCGCCGAGGTCTCCGGCATGGAGGGGGAGGTGATCCTCATGCAGGATCTCTTCAAGTACAAGCAGGAGGGCATCGACAGTCAGGGCCACGCGAAGGGCTATTTCGAGGCTTGCGACATCCGCCCGCAGATGCTCGACCGCATGCGCCAGGAAGGCCTGTCCCTCCCCGCGAGCGTCTTCCAGCGGCGCAAGTTCATCTGAGGAACACACGAGCTCGCATCCCGTCATGAACTTCGCCCTTCTCCAGTCATCCTTCGGAACCGTCCTGGCGGCCTGGGCGGTCTTCGGGCTGGTTCTGACGCTGTGGATCATGGGCGTGCTGCTCTGGCTCAGGCGCCGCAGCAAGCGCGAAGCGGTGGTCCGCCAGCGTCTCGATCCTCTCGCGGCGGAGGTGGGCAGCTCGCGGACGCTGCACCTCTGGCACGAGGGCGAGGAAGCGACCAAGACCGTTCCCGGCCGGTACAGGGCGCCGCCGCTCTGGGACCGCCTCGAACAGCGCCGGAAGGACGCGGGCTTCAAGACTCCCGTCAAGCTGCTGCTCGCCGAAGGCGCCCTGATCGCTCTCGGCGTGTTCCTCGCGATGTTCGTCATCACGCAGCGAATCGTCCCGCCGGTCGTCTCGACTGCCGTGGTCGTCGTCGTGATGCTCTGGTACGCGAGCCATCGCATCAGCGCGCGCGAGATCCTCTTCGAGCGTCAGCTCGTCGACGGCCTCGAGCTCAGCGCCCGCGCCCTACGGGCCGGCCACCCCTTGCTCGGAGCGTTCCACCTCATCTCGGAGGAGATCCCGGCCCCCGTCGGAAGGATCTTCAGCGAAATCTGCCAGCAACAGGCGATGGGAGGGAGCCTCGACGATGCGCTCCGCCGTGCCGCGGCTCTCACGAAGAACGCGGACATGAAGCTGTTCTCGGCCTCGCTCGCGATCAACATCCGGACGGGTGGCAACCTGGCGGACGTCGTCTACGGGCTCGCGCACGTCATCCGTGAACGCATGCGCCTGAATCGCCGCTTCCGCGTGCTGATCGCCCAGACGCAGATCAGCAAGCGGATCCTGATCGCGCTCCCGGTGATGCTGCTCGGGATCCTCTCCTGGCTCAGCCCCGAGTACGTCGGGAAGCTGTTCAACAACACCCCCGGATTCATCATGCTCTGCGTGGCGACGACGAGCCTGCTGCTGGGCTGGATCGTGATGAACCGCATGGCGGCCTTGAAGGCATGACCACGGCCAACGTCATCACCATCGCGCTGCTCAGCGGACTCTCGGTGGTCCTGATCGGCGCGGCGCTCCTGATCCGGCGCCGGGCGAAGCTCGCGACCGAGATCGCGCGACGCCGGACGATGCAGGATCAGGACGCCTCCGAGAGCGAGGGCTCGCGCCCGCGGCTGATCTTCACGGTCCAGCGGACCGGGGAGTTCCTCTCGAAGGGCAAGGCCAGCCGCCCGCTGCGCGAGAAGCTGGCCGCGGCCGGATACCACAGCCCGTCAGCGGCCGCGGTCTTCCTGGGGACGAAGGTCCTCCTCTTCGGCTTCGGCGCGCTGATCTTCCTCGGGATCCTGCTGCCTTTCCGTTCCTCCATGGGCTGGCCCGCGGTCCTCATGACCACCGCGTTCGTTTCGGGCGTGCTGTTCCTCGTGCCGGACCTCGCCGTGGGGATCGCCCGGGATCGCCGGCGCGAGGACATCCGCCGCCACCTCCCCGACGCCGTGGACCTCCTCGAGATCTGCGTCTCGGCCGGCCTGGGCCTCGACCAGGCCTGGAACTCCGTGGCGGAGGAAGTACGCCGCGTGAGCCCGGTCCTGGCCGACGAGATGGAGCTCACGAACCTCGAGATCAGCCTCGGGGCCTCCCGCGCCGTGGCGATGCGTCACATGGCCGAGCGCACCGGGGCCGAGGACATCTCCTCCCTGGTGGCGCTGCTCGTGCAGTCCGAGCGCTTCGGCGCGAGCATCGTCGACGCCTTGCGGACCTTTGCGACCACGATGCGGGAGACCTGGAGCCAGCGAGCCGAGGAATCCGCCGAACGGATGGCGGTCAAGATGCTCTTCCCCATGGTTCTCTTCATCTTCCCCGCCCTCCTGATCGTGATGGTCGGGCCGGCCGTGCTGGACTTCTTCCGCGAGTTCGGCGCCGCGCCCTGATCCATCGCTTCAACCCGAGAATCACCCCCCAGAACGGAACCGACAGCCATGAAGAAGACCCTCACCCAGTTCTCGTGGACGACCGCCGCGCTGCTCGCGATGCTCGGTTCGTGCACGAGCGCCAGCACGAATCCGGAGCTCGAGGGGCGAGACCGCGCCTGGGCCGGCGAATCCATGCGGAACGCCTCTCTGAACAACGCGATCATCTCGCAGCACACCCTCTACCCCTACCACTTCACGGGTGGGTCGGCGCGGCTGAACGATCTGGGCGAACGGGACCTGCACGTCCTGGCCGACCACTTCAAGGAGGCGCAGCCCGGAACACCCGGCGAGCTGAACGTCCGCCGCGGGACCGCGAGCCCCTCGCTCTACGAGGCGCGGATCAAGTTCGTCCTCGAGTCCCTGGCCGCCCACGGAGTCGAGGGCGGGATGGTCGCCGTGACGGAGGGGCTCCCGGGGGGTGACGGGATGGCCTCGGAGCGCGTCATCGTGATCCTGAAGGATCGCATGGAGAAGCAGTCACCGTCCGGCGGCGGAGCTTCCGGCGCGGGCGCGGGGTTGCTCCAGTGATGCGCGAGGCTCCGGAGGTTTCCCGGAATCGTCGGGCGCTGCGGAGTGCGGCCGTGCTCGCCCTCGCTCTGCTGGCTGCGTGCGCTTCGGCGGACACCAAGGACTCCGCGGACGAATCGTCCTTCGACCCGAACGGGGAGCTCGCGCCCAGCGCGCAGACGCTCTACTCGATGTCGAGGATCATGGTCGCGCGCGGCAAGGACGGGGAGGCGGAGGTCGTCCTCGCCAAGCTGATCGCCGATCACCCCCGTTACATGCCTCCCTACGCCGACCTCTCGGAGCTCTACCTGCGCAACGATCGTCCTGACAGCGCCGTGGAGGTGCTCAAGGCGGGCATCGCGGTCGCACCGAAGGACGCGGTTCTCCTCAACAACCTCGGCATGTGCCGCCTGATGCAGGGGCGCTACGAGGAAGCCCTCGACCAGTTCACCGCGGCCGCCGCGGGCGTTCCCAAGGACGCACGGGCGCGGGCGAACATGGCCGTCGCACTCGGCATGCTCGGCCGGCTGGACGAATCGCTCGCGGTCTACAAGCAGCTGATGTCCGAGGCGGACGCCCACTACAACCTGGGTGTGCTGTGCGAGGCGCGCCAGGACCCGACTCGCGCCCAGCAGGAGTACGAGATCGCGGAGAAGCTGCGCTAGCGCGGTAGCTCGAGCCGAGCGTGAAGGACCGGGCCACCGAGATCCGCTGGCTCGCGATGGCGGTCGCGGCCGGGTTGCTCTTCGGCTGGATCAACTCCGTGGTCCAGGCCGCGGATCCCGAACAAACCCTGCGCCGTGACTGGTGCGCGCTGCAAGCCGCGGGCAGCCTCCTGCTGCAAGGAAGAGCCGCGGAGAGCTACAGCCTGACCTTCGAAGGCGGCTACTTCTTCTTCCACCCGCCGTTCGTCCTCTACCCGTGCGCCCTCCTCGGGGCGATTTCCTCCACCTGGCTCGGGTACGGAGTGAGCATCGCGATCGCGGTGCTCTCTCTGGCCGGCGCCCTTGCCCTCTTGCGCCGCATGCTGCCGGCACGGCCCGGGGTGCACGCCACGGTGGCGGCGGTCACGGTCTCCTCGTCGCCGTGGTTCGGCGTGCTCGCGACGGGGCAAGTCAGCGCCGCCCTCGTGCTCGTGCTCGCGGCGGGATTCCTCGCCTGGCAGCGGGGGATGCCCTTCCGTGCCGGGCTCCTGCTCGCCCTCCTCGCGGCGAAGCCCAACCTCGGGCTGCCTCTCTTCGCGCTCGCGGCGTTGTCGGGGCGATGGCGGCTCTTCGCCGGCATCTGCGCGGGCACTGCGGTCCTGCTGCTGAGCACGCTGCCGCTCGGCACCGAAGTGTGGCTCGAGTGGTGGGCGGCCATGCGGCGTAGCGGAGGCACGATCGCGGCCCACGACGTCCTGCTCTGGAGGCAACCCACGCTCTTCGCGTTCTGGCAGACCGTGCTCCCGGCTCGCCTCGCCTGGATCGCTTGGGCGGCCGTCTCCGTGGTGCTCTACGCTTGCCTGGCGCGGATCTGGGGCCGGCGTGCGAGCGGCCTGGATCTGCCGCGAGTGCTGTCCGTGACCGTGCTGTTCCTGGTCTCGTGCAATCCGCACGTCTTCTTCTACGACGGTCTGCTCCTCCTGATCCCGGGGGCCGTGTGGTACGCGTGCGGAGATCGCTACGGCGGCGCCGGGGTTCATCGGACCTGCGGCGTGCTCCTCGCGCTCGTCTACGCGGCGCAGCACGTCTCGACGCTCCTGCTGCAGGAACAGAGCCCGCCCCTCGTGGGCCCGCTCGTCACGGCCTGGCTCGTCGTGGAGGTCTGGGATCTGGGTCGGGAGCCGGCATGAAGAGCCGGCTGGCGATCGCGATCGCTCTCGTCCTGCTGACGCTCGTCGCCTACGAGCCGGTGCGCGACGCGGGCTTCGTCAATCTCGACGACCGCGTGTACGTCACGCAGAACCCGATCGTGCTGCGGGGCCTGTCCGCGAACGGGATCGCGTGGGCTCTCCAGCCGGGATACGCGGCGAACTGGCACCCGCTCACCTGGATCTCTCACATGCTCGACGTGTCCCTGTGGGGGCACGAGCCGGGCGCGCACCACCTGACCAACCTCGCCCTGCACGCGGCTTCTGTCGTCCTGCTCTTCCTCCTCCTGCTCCGGATGACGGGCCAGATCTGGAAGTCCTCGCTCGCCGCCGCGGCATTCGCCCTGCACCCGGTCCACGTCGAGTCGGTCGCGTGGATCTCCGAGCGCAAGGACGTCCTGTGCGCGCTCTTCGGCATCCTCGCCCTGTGGGTCTGGCTCGATTGGACGCGCCGGGGAGGGATCGGCCACTACCTCGGGGCGCTCCTCCTCTTCGGCCTCGGCCTCGCGGCCAAGCCGATGCTGGTCACGCTGCCCTTCCTCCTGCTGCTGCTCGATCTCTGGCCGCTCCGGCGCTCGACACGTTTCTCCTGGCGCGAGCGGCTCGCGGAGAAGCTCCCGTTCTTCGCCCTCTCGGCCGGCGCGTGCGTGCTGACGCTCTCCGCGCAGTCGCAAGGGGGCACCATTGCCGGCGTCGATGCGATCCCGATCCCGTTCCGCCTGGCCAACTCCGCCTGCGCCTACGTGGGCTATCTGGGGCACGCACTCTGGCCCCAGGATCTGGCGGTGTTCTACCCGTACTCGCGGAACCCATCGATCCTGAAGTCGGTCAGCTGCGGAGCCTTCATCCTGGGCATGTCGGCGGCGCTCCTGCTCCAGGCGCGCTCGCGTCCCTGGCTCGCCGTCGGTTGGTTCTGGTGGCTCGGGATGCTCGTGCCCGTGATCGGCCTGGTCCAGGTTGGCCAGCAGTCGATGGCCGATCGCTACATGCACCTGCCGATCGTCGGGCTGGCGATCGCGTTCATCTGGGGCGTGGGGGAGATCGTCGAAGGCAGGCCGCTCGCCCGCGCGACCAGCGCGGCCGGAGCGGTCGTCCTCGTGCTCGGATGGACCCTGCTCTCACGCGCCCAGGCGACGACGTGGAAGGACGACTTCTCCCTGTTCGGTCACGCGACCCGCGTCACGGAGAGGAACCACATGGCTCACTACCTCCTCGGCGGCGCTTTCGCCGAGGCGGGGCGTCTCGACGAGGCGCTGACGCACTACCGGCTCGCGGTCGCGGCGAATCCGCGCTTCGCCGACGCGCACGACTTCATCGGGAGGACGCTCGAGAAGCAGGGCCGCGTCGCCGAGGCGGCCGAGAGCTACCGCCGGGCCGTCGAAATCGATCCCGGTCACATCGTCGCGCGCCGCAACCTGGCCTACACCCTGGACGTCAGCGGGAGCGACGGGGAGGCCGCGCGCGAATTCGAGGAGAGCCTGCGACTCTTCCCCGAGGACGCACAGCTCCGATTCGATTACGGGCTGTCCTGCGTGCGCCACAAGCGCTTCGCCGAGGCGGTGTACCAGTTCTCGCGCGCGATCGCGCTCGATCCGGACTTCGGCGAGGCGCACCTCTTCCTCGGGGAGGCGCTCGCCAATCTCGGCCGCCTCTCCGATGCGATCGAGAGCGTGCGCGAGGGCGTCCGGCTGCTCCCCGACCGGCTCGACGCGCGGGAAGTCCTCGAGGGCATGCTGCGGGAGCAGGCCGACCGCGGGTTCGCGCCTCGGTGAGATGTCAGGGATGGACGGGGCCGCTGCCGTCCGCGGCCGCCACGAGCGTCCGGCGCACGTAGACCGAGATCATCTCGCGACGGTACTCCTCGTCGCCGGGGATGTTCGGGAGCGGATGGCACTGGCGCTGGGCGAGTTCCGCGACGCTCGTGAAGACGGTGTCGCGATCCGACGAGTCGACTTTCGCGCCCGCGAGCAGGCCTCGCGCCTTGGCGATGCGCAAGGGCCGCGCGGCGAGCGCGGTCAGGACCAGGTCGGCGTCGATGACGGCGCCGGCGTCGTCGAGGTCGAGCCGCACGGCGACGCCGAGCAGCGGGAAGTCGATCGAGCCGCGATCGCGCAGCTTGCCGTAGGCGCCGCGGTGGCGCGGGGAGGTCGGCGGGACACGGATCTCGGTCAGGATCTCCCCGGGCTCGAGCTTCTTGTTGAAGATGCCGTCGGAGAGCCAGAAATCGTCGATCGGAACGCTGCGCCTGCCGTCCGGGCCTTCGATCGAAAGAACCGCGGACAAGGTCATCAGAGCGGGCGCCGAATCGTTGCTCGCCGCCGCGACGCACTTCTGGCCTCCCTCCACGACGTGGCAGAGCGTGCCGTCCTTCTTCAGGCAGAAGCCGAGCGCCTGCCGCCAGAAGTACGTCTGGTTGTACCACTGGCAGCGCGTGTCGAGCATGACGTTGCCGCCGAGGGTCCCCATCGTCCGCAGCTGCGGCCCCGCGACGAGGCCGGCCGCTTGAGCGAGCGCGGGCGCGCGCGCGCGGATCCGGGGATCGCCGGCGACATCCGCGAGGCTCGTCATCGCGCCGATCGTGATCCATCCGTCCGCGGCCTCGCGCACGCCGCGGAGCTCCTCGATCCCGTCGAGGGAAACGAGCACTTCGGGCGTGAAGAGCTCGTGCTTCATGTTCGGCAATAGATCGGTCCCGCCGGCGACGATCATCGCGGCGGGGCCTGCCTCGGAGAGCGCCGAGACGGCTTCGGAGACCGTCCGGGGCCGCAGGAGGTCGAATCGGGGGAGGCGCAGCATCAGCGAAGGCCTCGTGTCGACCTCGCGCCCGACCGCTCCGCGGCGAGCGCCGATTCCCTTTCCCGCAAGGCCTTCAAGACCTTCCCGGGCGTGAACGGCAGGTGCTTCAGGCGGATCCCGACCGCGTCGTGGACGGCGTTCGAGATCGCGGGAATCGAGGGGTGCAGCGGACCCTCGCCGGCCTCCTTGGCGCCGTACGGTCCCTCGGGATCGATGCTCTCGACGATCAGCGCGTGGAGCTCGGGCGTGTCGACCGAGGTCGGTATCCGATAGTCGAGGAGCGAGGGACCCCGGTGCAGGCCGAAACGGTTCACGTCGTGATCCTCGAGCAGTGCTTCGGCGAGCCCCATGTACGCCGAGCCTTCCATCTGCCCCGCGACGAGCATCGGGTTGAGGGCCCGCCCGCAGTCGTGCGCGATCCAAACGCGCTCGCACGTGATCCGGCCTGTCTCCTCGTCGACGCTCGCCTCGACGACGTGCGCCGTGAACGAGTAGGCCGGCGAGGCACCGATCGTGCCGCCGCGGTAGTCGCCGCCCAGCGTGGGCGTGTTGTAGGAACCCGTGGCGCCCAGCGTGTCGTGGCGCACCTCCGCGATCTGGAAGGCCGTTTGCGTCGAAATCGAGCGCGCGGGGTCCTCCAGGTCGAAGACCGCGCCGCCGATCATGCGCACGCGCGCCGGCGGGATCGACCACG
>JBJXFB010000105.1:0-11411 GCA_046155895.1 Planctomycetota bacterium
CCGCCCCGCGGCGCCGGAGGTCGCGGCCCCGGCCGAGGCGGTCCCGGCCGCCCCGGCGGACGCGACGAGCGCGGGGGCCGCGCCGCGCCGATGGGACGCGACGAACGCGCCGATCTCGAGTCGCTGAACCGCGCGAACAAGGCCTACAGCCCCTTCGCTTCCTTCTTCAAGGCGAAGAAGGAAGAGGCGAAGACGGACGAAGCCTAGCTCTCGACCCGTTCCATCGCCGTCAAGGCGTCGCGCACGCGCGAGTCGGCGAGCAGCGCTCGCAGCTCCTCGAGCTTCCGGATCATCGCCAGATCGTCGGTCGGCTCGTGGATGTCGTCTCCGGCCAGCAGCGCACCGGCGCGGCCCAGATCGCTCGCGGCGAGCGAGAGGGTCGAGGGCAAGGGGGCTGCGGGGCCCGCGTGGCGGCCCCAGCCCTCGTCCTGCACGCCTTCGAAGGCGTCGGAGGTGATCATCGGCGTCCCGCTCGCGAGCGGGGCCTTCTTCGGCAGGAGCCGGCCGAGATCGTCGAGCATGTCGAGGACGCCGAGCCGTTCGCGCGGCGAGTACGCATCGGCCTCCTGATCGCCAGCGGGGACGGAATCGTCGCTGAGGTGGATCCGACCGTCGCGACCCTCGCGCTGGGCGACCTCGATCGTGCTCGCGAGGCTGTCGAGCCTCTCGCGCATCTCGATTTCGCTCGATACGAGCCGCTGCTCGATGCGCAGGCCGAGCTGATCGAGGCTCGCGGCGAGCCGGTAGATGCCTTCGGCGGACGAGTCCGTGTTCGCGGTTTGGCTCTGGCGCTCGAACTCCGTCTGGATCGCCTCCTTCAGGTAGACGAACTCGATCCGCAGACCCTGGAGCCCGTCGCGCAGGTCGGTCAGCTTCTCGGAGAGGCTCGCGATCGCCGGACCGGCCGACAACGCGGCGACCTGGGCCGCGATCGAGTGTTCGCGGCTCGTGCGCACGGTGAGCCACAAGCCGGTGAAGAGGATCCCTGCGCCGAGGAGGGGCATGCTCGTCAGTCCGTATCCCTCCAGGGTGCGGACGATCCCCGCGTACGACGGGCTCACCCGCGGGACGACCAGCATGGCCGTGCCGGCGAGGAGCAGGATCGCTCCCGCGAAGATCAGGAACCCTCCCGCGGGTCCGGCGCGGACGCCAGCGTGCGCGTAGGGAGCGCTCCGCTCCCCTGATTTTCCGTCCGAATGACCGTTCTCTCGTTCCGTGGACATGCTGGCTCGTTCCCGTTCCGCGCGTGGGGTTGAGGGTCGGGCGCTCGGGCCGATTCGGCCGCGCCTCGGCTCCAGAGAGCTTCGAGCCGCGGGCGCGGGCTTCTTGAGCCCAACTGGCGATCGCCGCGTTTACACCGCCGCGACGCTTTGTGCGCCCTCGCCGGAGGGGTAGATTGAGAGCGCACAGCGCTCTGCGGACGCGCGGAACCCGGCCATGACCCAGCCCCGGATCGTGAAAGGGATCGCCGTGTCGAGCGGTTTGGCCCTCGGGCGCGTGCACATCGTCCGCGCGACGCCCAAGGTCGTCCCGACCTGGTCGATCCCCGGCAACGAGGTCGAGGGCGAGATCGAGCGCCTCGCGCGGGCGATCGCGCTGACCAGCCAGGAGCTGCAGCGGCGCAAGGAGATGGTGGCCGCGCAATCCGGGCCGAAGGACGCGGAGATCCTCTCCGTCCACCGGATGCTCCTCGAGGATCCCGCGGCGCGCAAGCGCGTCGAAGCGCGGATCCGCGACCAGCGCATCAACGCCGAAGCGGCGGTCGGCGAGCTCATCGAACGTTTCCGGACCGGACTCGGCGCGCTCGGCGGCGACAGCCGGCACGGCTACGCGGCCGACTTCAGCGATCCCTGGCAAGCCGTCCTCGACGCGCTCCTTTCGCGCGGGCGCGAGCAGGTGGTCGCCGCGGGCGATCAGGTCGTCCTCGCCGCGGCCGAGCTCACGCCCAAGGTCGTGACCTTCCTCGAGCGCGAGCGCGTGCTCGCCGTGATCACGGAGACGGGAGGCCGCTTCTCGCACGGAGCCGTCCTCGCGCGCTCTTTCGGCGTCCCGTGCGTCGTGGCGCTCCCGAACCTCCTCTCGCGCCTCGAGCAGGGGATGCGAGTCGCGGTGGACGGGGATCGCGGGACGGTGCAGCTCAAGCCGACTCAAGCGGACGTGGACCAGTTCCTCGAGCGCCTCTCGCGGCGCAGAGCGCGCGAGAGCCAGCTCGCCGTGCACGCGGCGCTGCCCTGCGTGACCCCCGACGGCCATCGATTCGGAGTCCAGGTGAACATCGAGGGACTCCAGGACCTGGACACCTTCGAGATGGCCCACAGCGACGGCGTCGGCCTCCTGCGGACCGAGTTCCTCTACATGGAGCGGACGCAGTTCCCCTCCGAGGAGGAGCAGTACCGCCTCTACCGCCGCGTCGTCGAACGGATGGAAGGCCGGCCCGTGACGCTGCGCACGCTCGACATCGGCAACGACAAGCGCCTGCCGTACTTCAAGACGCCCGACGAGACCAACCCCGCCCTCGGCTGGCGCGGACTGCGGATCTCGCTCGAATGGCAGGATCTCCTGCGCGTGCAGCTGCGAGCTGCGCTGCGCGCGAGCGCGCACGGCGATCTGCGCGTGCTCGTCCCGATGGTCTGCTCGATCGAGGAGGTGCGCGAGGTTCGGCGCGTTTTCGAGGAAGTGCGGGCCCAGCTCGCCGAGCAGGGCTACGAGATCGCGGCGCGGGTCCCGCTCGGGATCATGGTCGAGGTGCCTTCGACGGTGCTCGTGCTGCCCGATCTCCTCCCGCTCGTCGACTTCGTGAGCGTCGGCACGAACGATCTCGTGCAGTACCTCCTCGCCGCCGACCGCGACAATCCCTGGGTGGCCAAGCTCTACGATCCGCAGCACCCGGCCGTGTGGTGGGCACTGCGCCGCGTTGCCGAGACCGCGAGCCAGGCGGGGAAGCCGAGCTCCGTGTGTGGCGAGATGGCGGGCGACTACGCGACGGCCGTCCTGCTAATGGGAATGGGGTACGGCTCGGTCAGCGTCGTCCCGCATCTGCTCCCTCAGGTGAAGTTCGCTGTTCGGGAGATGCCCATGCGCGAAGCTTCGGAACTCGCGGCGAGCGTGATTCGCGAGTCGACGGCCGAAGGAATCGGCCGGATCCTCGCGCGGGCGCGAGAGCGGCTTCACAGGCGGCACTTCGCCGAGGGCGACTCGGAGGGGGCCCTGGAGAGCACGGACTCGGCCCGGGAGGCCGACCGGGGGTAGGCCAGAAACCTCGGAGATCCCCATGCGCGGTCACCGCGTGTAAGCTCACGGCGTGGGGGAGGAGGCAGGAATTGAGAAGAGCGAGGTGGGGTAGAGAGATGCCGGCCAGCCCGCGGCGCGGGCGCTGGTCGCAGTCCGAGATCGCCAGGCTCAAGGAGTCCTACGGCCTCAAGGACGAGCGCGCGATCGCACGCGAGCTCAGCCGGCCGGTCGAGAGCGTGCGGAAGATGGCGGCCAGCTTGTTCCCGGCGGCCGCGCGCACCGGACCGTGGTCGGCCGCCGAGATCGCCGAGCTCAAGAAGTACATCGGCGGAACGACCTTGGACGTCGTCGCGCGGATTCTCTCCCGATCCGTCGAGGACCTCGAGCGCAAGGTCGAGGAGCTGCGCTCGAAGACGAGCGGCGGCCGGTGGACGCAGGAAGAGCTCGCCGAGTTCAAGCGCCTGTACGGGACGAGGACCGACCAGGACCTGGCCCTGATCTTCGAGCGCAGCGTGGACGCGGTGAAGCGGCTGGCCGGAAAATTTTGCCTGGCGAAGGACAAGGCCTTCCTCAAGAAGCTCGTGGGCCCTTCCGCATCGAAGATGCCGCGGTGGGAGCCGGCCGAGATCGAGAAGCTCGTCGTCCTCTACCCGGTCGAGCCGAACCTCGGTATCGCGCAGAAGCTCAATCGGTCGGTGAAGAGCGTGGTCTCGAAGGCCCACAACCTGGGGCTGAAGAAGGAGCCGGACCGCTTGAAGCAGATGGGGCGCGAGAACGTCAGCCTGCGCTACAAGCGGGTTTCCTCCCTCGATTCCTGACGGCTCGAACGGTCAGTAGCCCAAGGCCTGGATCACACGCAGCGCCTCGGGATCTTGGCGCTCGAGCAACTCGCGTCGGCTCTGGAGCTGCCGCGCGAGGTCGTCGAAACGGACGTCGGCGTCGGCGAAGCGGAGCAGCTCGGCCTGCAGGCGCAGGAGGGGCGCCGACGCCGGGGGATCCGCAGCGAGGTTGACCGTCTCGCCGGGGTCGCGGGCGAGGTCGTAGAGCTCGTCGGAGAGGACGACGAGGCGTTTCTCCGGCGCGAGGACGTGCGTGTAGCGGCGGATCAGCTTCCAGTCGCCGATCCGGACGGCCTTCGACTGCACGGCTCCCGAGAGTTCGGCGCGGTCGACCTTCTCCACGAACACCGGATGCGGCGCCGGTGAGTCCTCCGCGAAGAGCACCTCGCGCGACACCCCGCGAACCCTGGTGCCCTCGACCGAAACGAGCGGAGGCAGACCGAGGAGAGCGAGGATGGTCGGAGCGAGGTCGACGAGCGAGACGTCGCCGCGCCGGAGTCCCGGCTTGGGCCGATCGCCGAGGATCGTCGGGAAGCGCATGACGAGCGGGACGCGGCACGTCGTCTCGTACGCGTCGCGGCCGTGCTCGAACCAGTAGCGGTGCTCGCCGAGGCTCTCGCCGTGATCGGCGGTGACCACGACGAGCGTCCGGTCCAGCGTCCCCGACTCGCGGAGCGCGTTCATCAAACGGCCGATCTCGGCGTCGACGTAGCGCACCTCGCCGTCGTAGAGGTCGCGAACTCGCGCCGCGTCGATGCGGCCGTCTTGCGTGCGGCAGCCTGGAGGGACGTTGTACTCGGCGACGGTGAACCGCTGGATCTCGCCCGGGAGGGTCTCCGGCGGATCGGGGATCGGATCCGGCGTTTCGCTCCTGAAGACGCGATGTTCGCCGGGGGGATCGTAGAGCCCGTGTGGATCCATGTAGTGGAGCCACAGGAACCAGGGATCTCCGCCGGGAGTCGTGGAGGAAAGCGCGGACAGGGCCGCGTCGGTCATCGAGCGCGCACGGCGTTCGGGCGCATCGTCGGGCGGCACCCCCTCCCTGTCGGGGAGGTCCTCCGTCCAGCGTTCGAAGCCGCGGGCGAGCCCCGAGTGCCGGTCGAGCAGGACGTAGTTCCCGATGATCGCGGCCGTCTTCCATCCCGCGTCGCGCAGGCGCTCCGCCAGGACCGGCACTCTCCAGTCCAGGGGCATCAGGAGGTCGCGCGCGCCGTGGTCGTGCGGATAGAGGCCGGTCATCAGCGAGGCGATCGCCGGAGTCGTCTTCGCGCGCGGCGTCTCCGCGTGCGTGAAGCGCAGGCCCTCGGCGGCGAGGCGGTCGAGATTCGGCGTCGTGGCGCGCGGGTAGCCCGCCACGGAGAGGCGATCGGCCCGTAGCGTGTCGATCGTGATCAGGAGCACGTTGGGGCGCTCGACCTGCCGCGTGCAGGACGCGAGACCGGCGGCGACGAACGACGCGGCGATCGAGAGCGCTCTCATCTCCGGCGCACGAATTCCGGACTGACGTACCGGCGGCCGAGGAACTTCGTGCGCACCCGCTCGTCGGGAGTGGGGACCGCGGACTCGAGAGAGACTCCGAGAGTGCGGGCGAAGGCCTCGCGTAGTCCAGGCGCGAGGATCTCGGCCGAGATTCCGGCCTGGTGCTCGCCCGCGGTCGCGATCGAGCCCTCGAGAGGCGACGTGCCGAGCTTGATCGATCCGTGGTGCAGGACGCGCCCGTTCTTCCGCCGCTGCGCGGAGCCGACGCCCTTCCGGCCGTTCCAGGCGAGATCGAGCGCCGTCGACTTGTGAAAGCACATCCCGGTGCCGGAGCGATCGGAAGCGAGCGTCTCGTCGCCGCGCATCCTGGCGGGGACGCCGACCTCGCCGAGCGCGACCGCGATCGCTTCGTGCACGCGCGCGTAGGAATCGGCGATCGGGCCCTGGTAGAGCGGGTGCTCGAGCGAGGCGGCGATCGAGAAGGTGAGCTCGCGCACGTGGTGGATCGCGCCGCCGCCGGTGATGCGGCGGACGACCGCGCCGGCACTCTCGGCGCCGGGGACGTCCTCGAATCGCTGGAAATAGCCGAGAGAAAGCGTGTCGGGCTTCCAGGAGTAGAAACGCAGGGTCGGCGGGCTGTCCTCGCTCTCGAGGAGCGCCTCGTCGAGCCCCATGTTGAAGGCCGGGTCCGCTCCCCAGGTCGTGATCAGGCGCCAAGTCTCCACGCGCTCCTCATTCTAGGCCTCCCCCAGCGTGCTATCCTCCCCGGAATGTCGCTTGCCGCATGGTTCGCGTTCGCCGTGCTCGCCCGGGATCCGACTGCGATCCAGCCGCAGGAGCCGCCGCACGAGCACGACTCCGCCGTCCCGTCGTGACCGGTGTGACCCGGTGAAGGGCGCGCGGTCCGTGGGACCGCGGATCACGACGACGACCGGTGGACTCTCGGGATCCGGTGGATCCCCGGCGTCGACGTCGACCGGGCGAAGCTGCGCACGACGTTGAGCTATCGGTTCGCCCCGACGTTCACGGCGGGCCTGGAGTACAACCCCCTCGACAACGACCTCGGCCCGATCGCGAACTGGCTCGCGGTGGGTGAGACGAAGGACAGGCCCGCCCTGATCCTCGGGACCAGCTCGGACCGGATCGGGACCACGCACGGCCGCGCGGTGTACGCGACGCTCGCCAAGGACTTGAGAGCCGCGACCGGGATCCCGATCGCTCCCTATGGCGGAGTGTCCTTCGGAACGTTCGACGACGAGTTCGTGGCGATCGGCGGACTGCGGATCGACTGGGCCGAGTGGTTGTCCACCACGAGCCTGTGGGACGGCCACAACCTCCACCACATCGCCGAGACGCCCGTGGGCAGGACGGGGACGCTCGGGCTCGTGGTCGTCGATCTCGACGGGGAAGTCGATGTGGGGCTCAGCTACTCGATCGGCTTCTAGGGCGCATCCTTCCTTCCCCCCTGCGGCGAGGGCATGATTCCGCCGGCGCAGGGCCGGTCCTTGGAAGCAATCTCGCCCCCGAAGCCTCCCGGAATTCGCGAGCTGACGCCGCGCTCGACGATCGTCGGCCTGCTGGTCGCGGTGGTCATCGGCGCGTCCTACCCGTACGTGGTGCTCAAGTTCGGCTTCGGGCCGAACATCTCGGTCGTCTCGGCCTTCTTCGGCTTCCTCGCGCTCGGCCTGTTCTCGCGCACCTACAACCGCTGGGAGAACAACATCGTTCAGACGGCCGGCACGGCGGCCGGGCAGATAGCGTTCCTCGCCTGGCTGCTCGCGGCCTTCGACCTGCTGGCGGACGAGGTCGGCAGCGGCTTCGACGTGCGCATGAGCCGCATGCAGGCCTTCGTGTGGCTCTCCGCGTCGGGTCTGCTCGGTGTGTTCCTGGCGGTGCCTCTGCGCAAGCACTTCATCGTCGACGAGAAGCTCCCGTTCGCGGACGGCATGGCGGCCGGCGAGACGCTGATCATGCTCGACCGGAGAGGCAGCGAGGCGCGGCAGTCGACGTTCTCGATGGTGGGGGCGCTCGTCGCGTCGGGTTTCGTGTTCCTCGCGACCCAGCTCAAGTGGGTCGCCGAGAACCTCATTGTTCCGCTCAACGCGTTCTCCGCGCGCGTGTACGCCGGCTTCGGCATCTCTCTGCTCAGCATCGGCTCGGGGATGATCATCGGCCTGCGCATCTGTTGGAGCATGCTCCTCGGCACGGCGATCGCCTGGGTGCTCGGTCCCCTCTGGTTCCTCCACATCGGGCTGATCCAGCCCGAAGCCAAGCGCGTGGACATCCTCCTCCTCGGGATGTGGCCGGCTGTCGGGCTCCTCGTCGCGGGCGGGATGACGGCGCTCCTCCTGCGCTGGCGCGCGCTCGGGGCGACGTTTCAGAGTCTCGCGGCCGCGAAGAGCGAGTCCGGGGATCTCCCGCTCCGTTGGGTCTGGATGGGCGGGCTCGCGTCCGCAGTCTTCCTGGTGGTCGTACAGAGCGCTTTCTTCGGCACGCCGGTCTGGCACTCGATCGCCGCGATCGCCCTGAGCATCCCGCTCGGTCTCGTCGCCCTGCGGGTGCTGGGCGAGACGAATTGGGGACCGATCAGCACGATGACGAACCTCAGCCAGGCCTTCTTCGGCGTCATCGCTCCGGGGAACCTGCGCGCGAGCATGATCACCAGCGGAGTCACGGGAGCGGTCGCGGCCGAGTCGGAGGGATTGATCCAGGACTTCAAGGCCGGCGACATGATCCAGTCGACGCCGAAGTACCTGACGTACATGCAGCTCATGGCCGTCCCGGTCGGCGCGCTGGCGCTGGCGTTCATGTACCCGGTGCTGCGGGACACGTACGGCATCGGGGGCGAGAAGGGGCTCTCCAGCCCGATCTCCACGCGCTGGGTGGGGTTCGCGAAGATCATGACGCAGGATCTCACGGGTCCGGGTGCCTTGAGCGCGGCATCCCAGGCGCGGCTCGAGTGGATGAAGTCCTCGTTCGCCGTCGGGGCGGCGATCGGAGTCGTCCTCACGCTGCTCGAGCAGAAGCGGAGCTGGCGCAAGTGGGTGCCGTCCCCGACGGGGATGGGAACCGGGATGATCATCCCGGCGAGCACCATCGTGACGATGTTCGTCGGCGCTCTCCTGGACTGGATCTGGGGCAAGCTGAGCTCGGCGAGCCACGCGAAGTTCTCGATCCCGATCGCCGCGGGCTTGATCGCCGGAGAGGCCCTGGTGGCCGTGATCATCCCCCTGCTCGTCCTCTTGGGGTGGATGGCGCTGCCTCCGTAGCGCTGGAGCGATTGCCTGGACTTTGTCCATTGCAAGGTCCGGACGTCGCGACCTAGGACGACTTCTCCGGCCTCTTGAAAGGAATCAAGTCATGTGCACACGCTCGATCTTCAGCATCGCCCTCCCGGTCTTCGTCGTCACCCTCGCTGCTCCCCTGCGTCCGTCCGACGCCGCGCAGGAGAAAACTCCGCCGGCGAGCGCGCCCACCGCCACGTGGAAGGGCGATCCCTACACGCTCGCGACCGACGCCGTCTCCGGCGAGGCGCTCGGCCCGATCGAGAAGCAGACCAAGATCGATCACGAGGGCCGCGAGCTGCGCTTCGCGACGAAGGAGAACGCCGAGAAGTTCAAGGCGGACCCCAAGAAGTACCTCGCGGCGGTCGACGCGAAGATGATCGCCGACCAGAAGACGGTCTATCCGCTCGACACCTGCCTCGTCACGGGCGACAAGCTCGGCGCCGGCGCGGTCGACATCGTCTACAAGAACCGGCTCGTGCGGCTCTCGAGCAAGGAGCACGAGGCGAAGTTTCTCGAGGACCCTGTGAAGTCCATCCAGAAGCTCGATTCCGCCGTCGCCGCGAAGCAGGGGCCGACGTACGCGGCCAAGAAGTGTGCGGTCACGGACGAGGACCTCGGATCGATGGGGAAGCCGTTCGACTACGTCGTCGGCAACCGTCTCATCCGCCTGTGCTGCAAGGGCTGCAAGAGCGACGTCATGAAGGATCCGATGAAGTACCTGACCTTCCCCGACCGGAAGAACGCGACCGAGGCGGGAGAGAAGGCGAAGGACTCGAAGGGCTAGCGCCTCAGGCGTAGCTGTCGATCGGCGGGCACGAGCACACGAGGTTCTTGTCCCCGTAGGCGTTGTCGATCCGCGCGACGTGCGGCCAGAACTTGCGCTCGCGCGTCCACGGAGCGGGGAACGCGGCGACTTCGCGCGAGTACGGGTGCTTCCACTCGCTCGCGATCACCATCTCCATCGTGTGCGGCGCGTTCTTGAGCGGGTTGTCGAGCCTGTCCATCTCGCCCCGCTCGACCGCGCGCGCTTCCTGCCGGATCGCGATCATCGCGTCGCAGAAGCGGTCGAGCTCGCCCTTCGACTCGCTCTCGGTCGGCTCGATCATCAGCGTCCCGGCGACCGGGAACGACATCGTCGGGGCGTGGAATCCGTAGTCCATCAGCCGCTTCGCGACGTCCTCCACCTCGATCCCCGCCTTCTTCAGAGGCCGCACGTCGACGATGCACTCGTGCGCGACGAGCCCATTCTTGCCCGTGTAGAGGATCGGGAAGTGTTCCGACAACCGCTTCGCGACGTAGTTCTCGTTCAGGATCGCCACCTCGGTCGCGTGCCGCAGCCCGTCGGGGCCCATCATCGCGATGTACATCCACGAGATCGGCAGGATCATCGCGCTGCCCCACGGAGCCGCCGACACCGCGCCGATCGCGTGCTCGCCGCCCGTCTCGATCACCGGATGGCCCGGCAAGAACGGAGCAAGGTGCTTCGCGACGCAGATCGGGCCCATCCCGGGCCCTCCGCCGCCGTGCGGGATGCAGAAAGTCTTGTGCAGGTTGATGTGGCACACGTCCGCGCCGATCTCGCCCGGCTTCACCAGCCCGACCTGCGCGTTCAGGTTCGCGCCGTCCATGTACACCTGCCCGCCGTGCCGGTGGACGATCGCGCACACCTCGCGGATCGACTCCTCGAACACTCCGTGCGTCGACGGGTAGGTCACCATCAGGGCCGCGAGCTTCGGCGCATGCGCGGCCGCCTTGCGCTCGAGGTCCGCGACGTCGATGTTGCCCGCGGCGTCGCACTCGACGACCACCACTTTCATCCCCGCCATCGCCGCGCTGGCCGGGTTCGTCCCGTGCGCCGAGTGGGGAATCAGGCACACGTCGCGCCCCGATGCGCCGCGGTCCTCGTGGTAGGCGCGGATCGCGAGGAGGCCGGCGTACTCGCCCTGCGAGCCGGCATTGGGCTGCAGCGAGCACGCCGCGAAGCCCGTGATCTCGGAGAGCCACGCCTCGAGGTCGCGGAAGAGCTTCTGGTAGCCCTTCGTCTCGCTCACTGGCGCGAATGGATGGATGCGCGCGAAGCCCGGCCACGTGATCGGCAGCATCTCCGCCGCCGCGTTCAGCTTCATCGTGCACGAACCCAGGGGGATCATCGACGTCGTGAGCGACAGGTCCCGCGACTGGAGCATGCACAGGTAGCGCATCATCTCCGTCTCGGAGTGGTGCGTGCGGAAGATCGGGTGCTCGAGGATCGCGCCGCGACGCGCCAAAGGGCCGAGATCGGGCCTGCTCGCGGACCTCGCGAGCCTCGAGACCGCCTCGACGTCGT
Source organism: Planctomycetota bacterium (assembly GCA_046155895.1). Lineage (GTDB taxonomy): Bacteria > Planctomycetota > UBA1135 > UBA1135 > DASYPQ01. Next base: position 11,163 of record JBJXFB010000105.1, read on the forward strand.
GCTCGCGGCCGGTCAGCACCGTGAGGAGGTCGGCGACGTCCTGCTCGCTGGTTGCCTCGTCGATCGACACGCCGAGGCCGTCGGGATGGACCCGCAGATCCATCTTCCGCGCTTCCGCCGCGGCGCGCGCCCGCTTCATCTCGGCGGCGGGCATGTCGACCCGCAGGGTGTCGAAGAAAGGCCCGGGACGCGCGGGGCGCCCGCCGCGCGCGAGCCCTTCCGCGAGCGTCGAGGTGAGCGCGTGCACGC
>JBJXFB010000106.1:0-14758 GCA_046155895.1 Planctomycetota bacterium
CCCCCCCCCCCCCCCCCCCCCAACCCGAAGTTCAATTGGAGGCTCGATGCCTCAGCTGTTCGCGACCGCTGCGCCGATCAATCGATAGAGCAGGCGGGCTCCGACGATCGCGTCCCAGCTGTCCACCTCCGGATCCCCCGGCCCCGGATTGACCTCGTTCAGATCGATCCCGACGACCCTCCTCCCCGACTTCGACAGCTCCTCGATCCAGAGCATCGCCTCGTGCCAGGTGAGCCCGCCCGGAACCGGCGTCCCCGTATTCGGGCACAACGACGGCTCGAGCCCGTCGACGTCGAAGGACACGTACACGTTTTCCGGCAGGGGCTCGAGCCGCTTCTTGACGAGCTCGCGCAGGTTGAATCCCTCGAGCCGCGCTCGCGCCCACTCGTTGTCGAACAGCGCGCGGATTCTCCCCTTCGAGCCGAGGATCCGTTCGTGCTCGCGCTCGCCGAGATCGCGCAGGCCGACCTGGGCCAGGAGGGATACTGCTTCGAGTCGCGAGATCACGTTGTGCATGATCGACGCGTGAGACCACTCGAACCCCTCGTAGGCATCACGCAGGTCCGCGTGCGCGTCGAAATGGAGCACGCCGAGCCCTGGAAAGCGCTCGCTTGCGGCCTGGATCGCCCCGTAGGGCGCCGAGTGGTCGCCGCCCACGATCACAGGGAGCTTTTCGGCGTCGAGCACCGCCTTCGTCGCTCGCCGGACGATCGCGTTGATCTCCGCTCCGATCTCGTTCACGCGCGCGAGGTCCTTCGCGAGCGACCGATCGCCGCCGATCGCACCGCCGACCGCGATGATCCGGTCGGCCTTCGTCCCCGCCTCCTCGTTCGCCTCGCCGATGCGCGGATCGGCCGGCAGCATGCAGATGCCCTGCGTGTAGGGCTTGCCCATCAGGAGATCGTTGAGCTCGACCTGCCGGCTGGCCTGGAGGATCGCGGCCGGCGCGCGCGCGGCGCCCTTGCGGTAGGACGTCGTGGCGTCGAACGGGACCGGAATGACGTGGACCCGTGCCTGGGCGGGATCCGAGGGGAGGCCGTAGATGCCGCTCTCGGGCCGTGCGGCTGCGTCGGGGTCGAAAGTCGAGCTCATGTTCGTCCTGTCGCGGGCTCCGGGCGTTGTACGACCGTAACCCTCTCGGGCACAACGTCTATCCCCCAGGCCGGTCGAGAGGGCAGGATCCCCGGGCTCCGCAAAAGCCCCCAAGAACCCTCATCAGGGCGGCGTTCGAGGCGCCGAAGACTCGCCTGGCCATGACCAGCCCATCCGACGGCCAACTGCTGCGCGCATTCAGGAACGGGGACGCCTCGGCGTTCACGGACCTCGTGGAGATGCACCAAGCCACGCTCCTGCGGCACGCGCGGGCGCTGCTCGGGCCGGGCAGCCTCTACGAGGACGCGGTCCAGGAAGTCTTCCTCCGGTTGGCGCAGAGCCCGCCGGAGATCCCGGAGGAGGCGGCAGGCGACGCGCGGCTCGAGCGCATGCACCTCCTCTCCTGGCTGCACCGCGTGACGAGGAACTGCTGTATGGACACGATGCGAGCGGAGAAGAGGCGGAGACGGCGCGAGGGAGAGGTCGCAGAACCGGAAGCGGAGGAAGGCGGGCTGTCGGCGGTCGAAGGGAACGACACGCGCGCGGCTGTCGAGCGGGAGATCGGGCGGTTGCCGGTCGAGCAGCGCGAGGTGCTCGTGCTGCGGCTCCTCTCGGAACGCAGCTACAAGGAAATCGCCGAGATCACGGGCAAGCCGATCGGGACGGTCGGGTGGCTAGTGAGCATCGGGTTGAAGGCGCTGTCGGAAGCGCTCGCGCCCGTCCTCGGAGCCGGGCTCGCGGTCGAGCCCGTGCGCGCGACAAGAAACGAAGCCGGCGCGGCGTCTGCTCGCCTGGACGTGGTCCGAGGAGAACTGTCATGAAGAGGCCGATCGAACAAGGGCTGCACGAGAAGCTGTGCGCCTACATCCTGGGCGAGGCGAGCGACGAGACGCGCGCGGAGATCGAGAAGGCGCTCGCGGAGAGCACCGAGCTGCGCGAGGAGCGCGAGAGGATCGAGAGCACGATCGGGCTCGTGCAGGCGACGATGGGAGGGAGCGAGGAGCTGCCTCCCTCCGCCGCGCGGGAGATCCTGGCGGAGGCGGGTCCGCGACGGAGGCGTCCCTGGTATTCGCAGACTTCGTTCAAGATGGCCGCGGGCCTCGCGGGTGCCGCGCTGGTGGGGGTGATCAGCTTCCGCGCGATGGAGGGGATGACCGAGGCGCCGTTCGAACTCGCGAGCCAGGAACCCAAGCGCGAGAGGCAGAGCGAAGGGAGGGAGCGAGGGTTCGCGAAGGAGCAGGGAAACGCTCCCGCCCCGGCGACCACGGAGTTCGGCGAGAAGCTCGCATTCTCAAACGAAGCGAAGAAGGACAAGCACGTCGAAGAGGGTGGGGCCGCGACGCCCGAGCAGACCACGCCGTCCTACGGCGCTCCCGTGAACACCCCACCGGGACTGGGACTGGCTGACGGAGCTGCGCGGCCGCTCACCGTCGACAGCCTCGTGCAAATCGACTTGAAAACTGGCTACGAATGGAAGGCGGGCACCGAACCGCAGCTCCAAGTGCTGCGCGCGGAGATCGATCGAAGCCAGGCGACGGGTGGAGGGAACAGCTCGATCTCGACCTCGAACTCGATCGCGATCGGAAGCGGCGGAGGACCAAACGCTCGCGGCGCCTATGGCGAACGAAAGCTGGAAGACAATCGACCGTCGGGGGGCGTCGCCGGTTCCGTGACGCAGGGGTATCACGGCCCCGGCGACTCGAGGCCCGCCGGCGCGAGCTCAGCCCCCTCGTCGCCTGCCCTGCCCGCCGAGGTCGGCGCGCGGTTGGGCCTGTTGGGCTACAGCGGAGAGGAAAGCGAGCCACAGGCGGGTTTCAAAGGCCTCGGCTACGTCGGCGAGCACGGCGCCGACGACTTCCGGTTCCAACGCGCCGTCGACCCTCCTCGCTTCGACGAAGTCCACTCGCTGAGCCTCGAAGACCGCGAGAAGTGGCTCGACCTCGAGTGCCGCCGCATCGTCGAGCGTTGCCGGCGCCGGCCGAACGAGCGCCCGCGCGACACGTTCTTCCGCTTCTGGGGTGACAACGCCTTCGAGTTCGCGGCGATGGATCCGCTCTCGACCTTCTCGGTCGACGTCGACACGGCGAGCTACACGCTCGCGCGGCGCTACCTGAACGAAGGCCAGATCCCGACGAAGGCCCAGATCCGCACCGAGGAGTTCGTCAACTACTTCAAGGCCGACGTCGCGGCGCCGACCAACGGCGTCTTCGCGATCCACACCGACCTCACCCCGAGCCGTTTCAGCTCGGACAAGGCGCGCTCCATGCTCCGCGTCGTCGTCCGCGGGCGTGAAATCGCCAAGGAAGAGCGCAAGCCGCTCCGCATCACCTTCGTGATCGATACCTCGGGCTCCATGAAGGAGCAGAACCGTCTCGAGCTCGTCAAGCACTCGATGCGCCTCCTCGCCAACGAGCTCGGCGCGAACGACGCTCTTTCGATCGTCGCGTTCAGCTCGGACGCGCGCTTGATCCTCCCGATGACTCCCGCCTCGCAGAAGGGCGTGATCGAGTCCGCGATCTACCCGCTCTCGCCCGACGGCAGCACGAACGCGGCCGCTGGACTGCGCATGGGCTACGAGGAAGCGCTCGCGAAGATCGACTCGAACGCGCAGAACCGCGTCGTCCTCCTCTCGGACGGCGTCGCGAACACGGGACAGACCGACCAGGACGAGATCACGAAGTCGGTCCAGCTCCACCGCGAGAAGGGCATCTACCTGAACACGATCGGCGTGGGCATGAACAACCACAACGACGTGCTCCTCGAGCAGCTGGCGGACAAGGGCGACGGGATCTGCAGCTACGTCGACTCGCCGGAGGAGGCCCGCAAGGCGATCGTCGACCGCTTCACCGGCGCCTTCGAGACGATCGCGCGTGACGTCAAGATCCAGGTCGAGTTCGATCCCTCGCAGGTCCAGGCCTACCGCCTGCTCGGGTACGAGAACCGCGCGGTCGCCGACCAGGACTTCCGCAACGACAAGATCGACGCCGGCGAAGTCGGCGCGGGTCACCAGGTCACCGCTCTCTACGAGATCGAGCGGACGAGCGCAGCCTCCGAGAAGCCTCTCGCGACCGTCCGACTGCGCTGGAAGGCGCCGCGCAACGTGAACGCTCCTTCCGCCAACGAAGAGGCGAACGAGATCGCGCGAAACGTCCTCGCGGGACAGCAGACGGGCTTCGAGGGCGCCGGCGTGGGCTACCGCCGCGCCGCGGTCGTCGCGCAGTTCGCCGAGTTCCTGCGCCGCAGCGTCCACGCCCGCGGCGACTCGCTCGACGACCTGATCGCCGAAGCCGACAAGCTCGTGAAGGAGACGGGCGACCCCGAGACCGCCGAGTTCGTCCTCCTCCTCCACAAGAGCAAGCAGCTCATCCTGAACGCGCTCCCCGTCTGCGACGACCTCTGCCAGGCGATCGACGCCGTGCGCCGCAATTCGCTGCTGCGCTGCCAGGAAGAGCTCCTCGCCCATCAGTCGAACCAGGGGATCCTCGATGACATCGAGGCCGAGAACCGCAGGCTCGAGGAGCGGATCCGCGATCTCCTGCGCAAGAAGCTCGAAGGGCAACAGAGGTGATCCTCGAGCGAGGGTGACGATTCCCGCGGCCGGCGCGAGCCGGCCGCGGTCGTTGCCGGACTCTCCCGCGGGCTGTGGAAGCTCCGCGCGCCTGCGTACCATGACTCCCCGTGGACGGAGCAGGATCGAACTCGCGCGGCCGACTCGCGTACCGAGCCCTCGTCATCGCTGGTTCGGTCTCTCTCGCGGCCGCGCTCGTCGTTCGGGCGATCACGCCGGCGCCCGCGACGACCCCGAAGGACGTCGTGGAGGCCGTTCCTCGCCTCGCGGAGCCGATGCAGCTCCTCGGGAACGGCGCCTCCCTGCGCGTCGCCGAGCTCGAGCGCTGGGTCACCGAGAGCCGACGCGAGGACTTCAAGAAGGTCCTCGAGATCGCCTTCTCCATCCAGGACTGTCCGCCGTTCCTCCAGTGGATCGAAGGCCCGGAAGGGCAATGGACCGAGCGCCAGCTCGTCGCGCTCCGCGGCGGTACGCGCGAGGACGCCTTCGCGGCCCTGGTCCTCATCTTCCAGCTCGCGCGCGCCTGCGAGTGGTCGCCAGGGATCCTGGCCCGCACGCAGCACGCCGAGCGTCTCGGCGGCCTCCTGCAGGACTGGTTGAGGACTTGGGCGGAGCCTTCGGCCCGGGATCCGCTGCTCTCCGAGCCCGCGCTCGCCGCGGCGATCGTCTACGGCCGCGTGATGCGCATCGCTTGGCAGGCGCCGCTGCTCTCGAAGAACTCGGCGCCGTACGAGCGCGCGACGACGTTCCTGGCCGGGCTGACGGGCCTTTCGCCGGGAGGCCGCCGCACGCGCTTCGGGGAGGCCCTGGCGGCGCGGTACTCGCGCGCGGCGACGAAGCTCGCCTCGAAGAACGACCTGCTCGAGGGCTTCGAGGAGGAGGCCGCGGCCGCGTTCCCGAACCTCGTTGGAGACTGCGAGTGATGGACTCGCCCGCCACGGCGATCCCCGCGTCGTCGGGGCCGCGTGCGGCGGACTGGCACGTCGGCATCGCCGCCGCGATGGTGGGAATCGGAGGGACCCTCCTCGGACTCCAGATCGACGCGGACGGGCGCTGCTCGGGCACGGGGCTCACTTCGCTCGCGATCGGGACGCTTCTCGCGCTCGTCGCGATCCTCGTCGGAGCTCGAGCCTCCAGCATTCCCCGTGACGCCACGGGTGCTCTCGCCGCGCTCGCCGCGTTCCTCGGCCTCGCCTTCGTCGTCGCGGGGGCGCTTGCGCCAGGCGGGCCCTGGATGTTCTTCGAGGTGTTCCTGCTCCTCGTGCTCTTCGCCGCGCGGCGCCGCGGGCCGGCCGAGGGCGCGCGCTGGATCGGCGGGCCGGCGCTCGTCGCTCTGGGACTGATGCTCCTCTTCCGCCTGTGGATCAGCTACCAGGGCAGCGAGCACCGCTGGGAAGTCCTCTCGCTCGGCATCCCCGTCCTCTCCTGGATCCCGCTCGACTTCCTCGAGCCGATCCAGACGGTCTCGCTGGGGACGTTCACGCCGCGCGAGCTCGGACTGCCGCCGGCAGGACTCTCCTTCGCGCCCTCGATGGCGATGTGGGCCGTGGGCTTCTGCCTCGCCGCGGGCGGGATCGCGCTCGCCCAGAGCGCCGCGCGGGAGCACGAGAACGACCGGATCCACGACCTGATCCAGACGCTGCCCGGCCCCCTGGCACTCCTCGTCGAGCGGTTGCTCCCGGAGGAGGAGTGGCAGTCGCTCGGCCTCCACGGCCTTTCGGAGCGCCGGCTCGCCAAGCGCATCGAAGCGCTCGCCTCCGAGCGGTTCCAGCGCCAGCGCGACATCCAAGCGGCCTTCAGGTCGAGCGCGGTGCAGGCGCTCCCGTACGCCCGGGAAGGCGGATTCGCCGACGGAGTTTGGCGGGCGATCTCGAAGGCGGAGCCGGAGGGAGGACGGGAAGCATGAACTCGAGATGGATCGCGATCGGCGCCTTCTCGGGGGCCGTCGCCGTGCTCCTCGGCGCGTTCGGCGCGCACGGATTGAAGGCCCGCGTCTCGCCGGAGGACCTCGAGATCTGGAAGACGGGCGTCCTCTACCACACGTTCCATTCGATCGCCCTGGTCCTCTTCGGGCTCTTCCAGGAGCGGCGGAGGACGTCCTCCGCTCCCGGCATCCTGTTCCTGATCGGGATCCTCGTCTTCGCAGGGACCCTCTACGGCATCGGGATCGGCGGGCCCCGGTGGCTGGGCGCGATCACGCCGCTCGGCGGACTCGCCCTGATCGCCGGATGGATCCTGTTCGGCATCCAGGCGCTCCGGTCTGGGAATGCGTCCCAGGACCGGGCCGAATCCTGAAGAAACCCGCCCCTCCCCCGGGGAGGCACTTCGGACAAGCCGGGCGAGAGACCCGGAATGTCCAACCGTCCCAGCGCCCCGACGATCTTCGTCGCGATCGCTCTCGCGACGGCCGGATGCATGAACCCTGGGTCCCAGCTCGTGGAGCACGAGTATGGACCGCCTCTCCTCCCCACACCGGCGCTCGGGTCGATGCGCAACGTCGCGCTGCGGGAGAGCGTCTGGGTGGGCAGCCATCCCTCGCCCGAGGATCTCGATCTCGCGGACCGCCGAGGGATCTCCCGGACGATCGACGTCTCGCTCCCCCAGGAACGACCCGGCTTCGACGTGGCCGCGACCTGCGAGAAGCTCGGGATCGAGTACGTCCAGGTCGCCCCCGCGAGCGGCTCTCCGATCCCCGACGACGGCGAGATCGACCGGACGCTCGACGAGCTGCGCCGCGGCGGAGCGAAGTCCACCCTGCTCTTCAGCGGGAGCGGAGACCGCGCCGCGATGTTCCTCGCCATCTGGCGGGTGCTGGACGGCGGGATCGGCGTCGACGAGGCGATCCACGAGGCCCGCCGGTCGGGCATGAAGCCGGGCGCTCCCGTCGAATTCGTCCGCACGCAGGTCGCCCGCCTGTCGCGCGGGGCCTGACGCCCGCTCGCGAGCCGGCATCCGCCGGTTTCGCTATGCTCGCGCCCGATGCTTCCCCGGCCGGTCAGCTACTGGGAGTACCTGCGGCTCGAGGAGCTGCTCGCGCTCCAGGGTGGCGTCGAGCGCGACGAGCGAGCGCTCTCGAACGACGAGATCCTCTTCATCTCGGTCCACCAGGTCTACGAGCTCTGGTTCAAGCTGATCCACCGCGAGCTCGTCACCGCGCGCAATCTCTTCATTGCCGATCCGGTGGCCGAGCAGCAGCTCTCGGGGGCCGTGCGAAGCCTGAAGCGCGTCTCCGCGATACTCCGCATCGCCGCGGACCACTTCGAGGTCATGGAGACGCTCACGACGCGCGAGTTCCTCGCCTTCCGCGACAAATTGCTGCCGGCGAGCGGGTTCCAGAGCGCGCAGATGCGGCAGATCGAGATCCTGCTCGGGCTGCTCGAGGCGGAGCGCGCGCCGATCGGGCTGCAGGAGGGCTGGAAGGACGCGCTGCGGGGCAAGGACGGGAAGAGCACGCCGGCGCTCGCGCGCATCGAGGGCCAGATCGCGGACCGGCCGACGCTCAAGGACGCGATCGACGAGTGGCTCTTCCGCACGCCGATCGACGGCAGCGATCACCAGGGTGCGGACTCTCCGACGCGGCTCGCCGAGTTCCTCCGGGCCTTCCTGGCCGCGCACGCGAGCGAGATCGACGCGACCGCGGAACGCTCCGTGTCCATCGCGAAGAGCCCTGCGGACGCCGCGAGCGTCCGCGCGCGCTACGAGGCGGAGAAGACCTCGGTCCGGGCCTTCTTCGCGCCCGAAGAGAAGGAGGGCGGGGCGCGACGGGCGCGGATCCGGGCGGCGATGCTGTTCATCGAGACCTACCGCGAGCTGCCCCTGCTCGCGTGGCCGCGCGAGGTGCTCGACGGGCTCGTCGAGCTCGAGCAGCTGTTCGTGATCTTCCGCCAGCGCCACGCGCGGATGGTCGAGCGCGTGATCGGAAGGCGGACGGGCACGGGGGGGAGCAGCGGCGTCGACTACCTCGACGCGACGACGAAGTACCGCATCTTCCGCGATCTCTGGGCGATCCGGACGCTGCAGATCCGGCGGAGCGCGGCGCCGGAGCTGAGGCACGCCGAGTTCTACGGGTTCCGCAGCGGATGAGCCGCGCGCGAAGTGCGGGCTACTCGCCCTTCGCGTCGTTCAGCTTCCAGGAGTAGTCGAGGTACTCGATCTTCACGTCGTCGGCCGCCGCGATCCAGTCGCGATGGACCTCCGGCGCGCGCGGACCGATCCAGGCCTTCAGCGAGGGGCCTTCGCGCACGAAGTCGTCGCGGTACCACTCGAAGATCTTCGATACCTTCAAAAGCTTCCGCTCGCGGTCGTAGCGGGTGCGCGCGGGATCGGCGAGCCACGCGGCGACGCGCGCGTCGAGCTGCTTCTCGAGACGATCCGGCACGTAGGCCTCGCCGAGGAGGGGCGGGCAGCCGCGCGCGGCACAGTTCAAGGCCGCGTGGACGCGCGCGTCCTTGAAGGTCGGGCGGAGGATCTTGTTCTCGATCTCGTTCAGCGTGAGCTTGCGGTCGCCCGCTTCGGGGAAGAGCCGGCCGAGCGGAACGAAGTCCTGGTCCCAGAGCTCCTGCTTGTCCTCGTCGACGACGTCTTTGGGGCTCTCGATCGGGTACGCGTCGAGGACGCGCCGGATCGTGTAGGCGTTGTACGCGTTGATCCAGTAGGCGTGGCGCTGCGCGAGGCTCCACGCGGCGAATTCCTCGGGCATGACCGTCTCGAGCGAGGCGAGGTACTCGTCGAGCCTCGCGGGGTCCTTCTTCAGCTCCGCGTACTCCACGCCGTCGCGCCGCACGCGGTCGGCGAGGACCTCGTTCCAGAGCGCGTGGGAGTGATCGAAGGGGGCGGGGGGAGGTGAAGAGCAGGCAGTCGATGCCAGGGCCAGCGCGAGGACGAGATGCATGACAGAGGATGCTAGTCCAGATTCGCGCGATCGGAATCGCCCATCTCGACGCGGGCCTGCGGGAAGTACTCCTTCCACCTCCGCTCGACTTGCTTGGCCGTGTCCTCTCCGCAGAAGAGCTCTTCGGGATAGCTCGGCTTCATCCGCGCGTCGATCACGATCGGGGGCGTGAACGAGGGGTGATTCGCGACGAGCTCCGCGCGCGCCGCGTGGAGGTCGCTCGCCGGATCGAAGCGCGTGAAGGTCGCCCACAGGAAGTTCATCGTGCTCCGCGCATGCCGCTCGGCGTCGTCGGAGAGGACGATCAGGGGCCACTCCGCGAACGCGGGGTCCTTCGCGATGCGTGCCGGAGCGCCGCGATCTTCGGCGTACTTCGGCCCCTCCACCACGAGGCAGCCGGGCGAGAACACCTTGACCTTCCTCTCGCCGGCCCCAGGCTGGCCGTGGAAGACCTCCGGCAGCTTGCGCACCGGGCTCCCGACCCCGAGCAACACGCCCTTGCTCCCCTCGTTGATCCTGGGGCCCGCGTAATCGAGCGAGTCCATGGACAGATTCGAGAGCACGAAGAGGTCCGTCCGGAAGTCCGCGCGCTCCAGCACGTGTGTCAGAACCCTCTTGAAGTCCTTCAGGTCGACCGGCTCGCTCACGAGCAGCAGGAACTTCGTCAGCGAGAGCTGTCCCTCGCCGAGGATCCGGAACGCGCTCGCCATCGCCTCGCGCTTGTACCGGTCCTGCACGACCGCCGCGGACAGCGAGTGGTAGCCCGTCTCGCCGTAGCTCCACAGCGCCTTCACCGAAGGCATGACGAGCGGAAACAAGGGCGAGAGGAGCTCCTGCACGTAGTCGCCGAGGAAGAAGTCCTCCTGCCGCGGCTTGCCGACGACCGTCGCCGCGAAGATCGCGTCGCGGCGGTGGAGGATCGAGCGAACGCGCAGCACGGGGTAGTCGTGCGTCTCCGAGTAGTAGCCGTAGTGATCCCCGAACGGTCCCTCGGGTCTGCGCACGCCTGCGGGGATCTCTCCGACGAGAGCAACCTCGGCGTCGGCGACGAGCGGAAGTGGCCCGGCCAGGTTGCGCGCGACCGCGAGCTTCCGCCCGAGCATCAAGCTCGCGAGCATCACCTCCGGTACGTTCTCGGGCAGCGGTGCGATCGCCGCGAGCATCAGGGCCGGCGGACCGCCGACGAAGACGTTCGCGGGGAGCGCGCGGCCGAGCTTCTCCGCCGCCATGAGGTGGAACCCGCCGCCCTTCCCGATCTGCATGTGCATCCCGCACTCGCGGTCGTCGTACACCTGGATCCGGTACACGCCCAGGTTCGAGCCGCCGGTCTCGGGGTGCTCCGTGTACACGAGCCCGAGCGTCACGAATCGTCCGCCGTCGCGCGGCCAAGTCTTCAGCGCGGGCAGACTCGAGAGGCGCGGCGGAGCTTGTGCCATCTCGGCGACCGGCGCGCTCCCGCGGTGCTCCAGCCCGATGCGCGTGAGCGAGGCGAGCAGCGACCGCTTCTCCCACAGCTTCCCGAAGGTAGGCGGCATCATCTCGACGGGCAGCCGCGCGATCTCGCGCACCAGCGCCTCCGGCCGCGATCCGAAGGCCATCTCGACGCGCCTCCGCGTCCCGAAGAGGTTCGTCACGACCGGGAAGCTCGAGCCGCGGACGCGCCTGAAGAGGAGCGCGGGCCCTCCCGCCGCGATGACGCGCCGGTGGATCTCGGCCACTTCCAGGTCCGGGTCGACCTCGGCCTCGACCTCGACGAGCTCCCCGCCGCTCCGTAGCCGCTCCAGGAACGCCCGCAGGTCCCGAGGCGGGTCGGATCTCGTCGTGGGCGCGCCCGCCGGCCTCTGGGAGGGCTGGGTCAAGGTTCGGAGCTCTGGCGCGCATCCTACGCACGCCCCGCGTGTCTGCCAGCAGGGTTCGAAAGAGCTCCTGGAGACCCCGCAACCTGGACAGCTCCCGGGGGTTCAGCGAGCATGGTTGGAAGCGCTCAAGGCGCTCCGGTTTCGATCCGAGGATCTCGCTGGAGGTCCTTTCGGGATTCGTCCATGAGCTCGAGCTGGAGGCAGCGGATGTTGACGTTCAAGGCGGCAGGCAGTTTCGGAGTTCTGGCGGCGCTCCTCCTCGGTTCGACGGCCAGTGCCGCGCAGGAGGCGGGAACTCCGGCCGAAACCGTCGCGGGCCGCGCTCGATCGGGCTTCGTCTGGGACGCGAAGAAGGTCGAGCACCTCATGAATCGCGCCGGATTCGGCGCGCGCCCCTCCGAGATCGAGGCCGCCGTCGCCCTGGGGCAGGCCGCCCTGGTCGAGAAGCTCGTCGGTGAGCGCGTCGAGGTCGAGCCCTTCTTCTTCGAGCGGATCGAGGCGCCTGACCCCAAGGTCGTCAAGACCATGTCGGTCGACGATCGGACCGCGATGATGCGCGAGATCCGCGAGAAGGACCGCCGGCAGCTCCTCGAGTACACGACCTGGTGGTACGACCGCATGACCAGCGGCGAGGACGCCCTGCGCGAGCGCATGGTCCTCTTCTGGCACGGCTTCTTCACCAGCTCGTTCGAGGACGTCAAGCGCAGCTGGCTCCTGATCCAGCAGAACCAGCTGGTGCGACAGCAAGCGCTCGGGAGCTACGCGGACCTGCTGGCCGCGATGGCGAAGGACCCGGCGATGCTCACCTTCCTCGACAACCAGGTGAACAAGAAGGCCAGCCCGAACGAGAACTTCGCGCGCGAGCTCATGGAGCTCTTCAGCCTCGGCGCGGGCAACTTCACGGAGCAGGACGTCAAGGAGGCCGCGCGAGCACTGACCGGCCGAGGCGTGTCGCGCCAGGGCAACTACGAGTTCCACAAGCGGCTCCACGACGACGGCGAGAAGACGGTCCTCGGCGTCACCGACCGCATGAACGGCGACGATCTCGTGAAGGTCATCCTCGCGCAGGACGCATGCCCGCGGTGGATCGCCGGGAAGCTCCTCGTGAACTTCGAGGGCGTCGAGCCGAGCCCGAAGCGCCTCGCGGACTACGCGGCGTTCCTGCGCGCCAACGAGTACCGGATCCAGCCCTTCCTCCGCCGGCTCTTCCTCGATCCCGAGTTCTACCGCGACGAGGTCATCGGAGCCCGCGTCCAGAGCCCCGTCGACTTCATGGTCGGTTTCACGCGGCGCCTCGGCGTGCAAGTGCCGTCAGCGGTCCTCGGCAGCGGCGCGACGCTGCTCGGGCAGCGTCTCTTCTGGCCTCCGAGCGTGAAGGGCTGGGAAGAAGGCGAGAGCTGGATCTCGACCGCGACGATCATGCAGCGCGGGAACCTGGCGGGATTCATGCTCGGGCTCGTCAAGGTGGAGGACGTCCTGTCGGAGCCCGAGACCCGCGAGCCGCCCCCTCCGCCCGTTTCAGACGAGCCGGGGATGACGGACGGCTCCATGGGAGGTGAAGAGTCCGGCGAGCCCATGACCGAGCGTCCTCCGATGAGGAAGGACGGCCAGCCGGGCGCCAAGATGGACAAGAAGCGCATCGGCGTCGACGGCGCAGCGCTGTACGGCTTGAAGCGCGCCGAGTCCTCGGGCTGGACGATCTCGATCAACTTGAGTTCGCGCATCCAGAAGAGCGGAGCGCGGACCGACGCGGAGATCGCCGACCGCATGCTCGACGATCTCCTCGCCATCGATGCGCCGCAGGACACCCGCGACCTCGTGCAGACGTTCCTGGCCCGCGAGCGGGGGCGGCTGAAGCTCGCCGACGGCAAGCTCCTCGACGCTGGCGCCGAGGCGGAGCACGTGTTGCGCCGGCTGGCGCACTTGATCTACTCGCTGCCCGAGGCGCAGCTCGGATGAGCTCGAGGGTCCAGGTCGCGGCGTCGAGACCCGAAGATCGGCCCGAGATCGATCGGCGCAGGTTGCTCGCCGGCGGCATGGCGGCCTTCGGCGGGATGGCGCTCGGCATCCACGGCGGCTGGCCGGGACTGCGTCTGTTCGGACCCTTCTCCGCGGCCCAAGGAGACACCACGCCGAAGACGCTCGTGCTCCTGCAGTTGACCGGGGGGAACGACGGCCTCTCGATGGTCGTGCCTCACGGAGACGACGCCTACTACCGGAATCGCAGCACGATCGGGATCGACAAGAAGAGCGTGCTCGCGATCGATCGCTACCGGGGACTGCACCCGGCGCTCCAGCGGCTGAAATCGGTCTACGACGACGGCCGTCTCGCGATCGTCGAGGGCTGCGGCTACCCGAATCCGGTCCGCTCCCACTTCAAGTCGATGGACATCTGGCACGCAGCCAGCGAGCGCGGGAGGTACGTGGGCGAAGGCTGGATCGCGAGACTCTCCAGGACGGCCTGGCCCGAGGAGACGAGTACCGAGCTCGTCGTCCACATCGGATCGAGCGCTCCCTACTCGGTGTACTCGGCCACCCGGCCCGGGGTCTCCTTCGGATCTCCCGAGGTGTACAAGTGGTTCGCCATCAAGCAGTCCGATCTCGAAGCCTACCGCCGCGCGGGCCGGAGCGGCGAGGTGGAGAAGAAGCCGGAGGAAGGCGAGACAGGCGGCGCGCGCGTTCTCGATAGGCTGCGCGGCGTGCTCTCGGAAGCCCAGCGATCCTCGCAGCGCGTGCGCCACGCCGCGCTGAGCTACGTCCCCAAGGTCGCGTATCCGAACAATCTCGTCGGGAACTCGCTGCGTGCGGCCGCGGCCTTGATCGATGCGCGGATGGGCACGCGGGTGCTCTCCGTCGAGCTGGCAGGATTCGACACGCACAACGGCCAGCGGAACCAGCACGACGCCCGGATGCGCGAGCTCGACGAGGCGCTGGGCGCGTTCCTGCAGGACATCCACGGCACGCCGGCCGGGAAGAACGTCATCGTGGTCGCCTTCTCCGAGTTCGGGAGGCGCGTCCACGAGAACGCGTCGGGGGGCACGGACCACGGCGTGGCGGGCCCGATGCTCGTCGCCGGATCGAGCGTGAAGGGCGGGATCTACGGCAAGCACCCCTCGCTGAAGGACCTCGACGACGGCGACCTGAAGCACACGACCGACTTCCGCTCCGTGTACGGCACGGTGATCGAGAAGTGGTTCGGCGCGGACCAGGCGAGCGTGCTCGACAAGCGCTACACGCCCTTGGCGTTCGTCTGAGGCTAGAGCCTCGGTAGGACCGCGGAATACCGAACCAGGTTCGTTTTCTCGCACCGCGAGCCTAGCCCCGGCGCGCGTCCCGACCCGGCTCGCG
>JBJXFB010000110.1:0-7058 GCA_046155895.1 Planctomycetota bacterium
CCGCCCCCCCCCGAAGCCGGAGTTCAATTGGAGGCTCCATGTCTCGTTGACGATCTCGCGATGGATCGCGATAACGACGCTCGTGACGACCAAGAAGGGTTCCTCTTCCGACGACTGGGGCGAGCTCGCCGCCTTCGCCCGCGAGGAGCAGGAAGGCCCGAGAGTCTTCTCCGTCAGCGAGCTCACCCACGAGATCAAGAACATCCTCGACCGCTTCGGCCGCGTCGCGGTCGAGGGCGAAGTCTCGCGCGTCGTCCGCGCCGCCTCGGGGCACCTCTACTTCGACCTGAAGGACATCGACGCGAAGATCTCGTGCACGATCTGGAAGAGCCAGGTCGCGAGCGCGGTCAAGTTCGATTTGGCCGAAGGTGCGCAAGTCGTCGCGCACGGACGCCTCGACGTCTACGGGCCGCGCGGCACGTACAGCCTGAACGTCCAGAAGCTCGAGCCGGCGGGCCTCGGCGCGCTCCTCCTGAAGCTCGAGAAGCTCAAGGAGGAGCTCAAGGCGCTCGGCTGGTTCGACCGCAAGCGGCCGCTGCCTCCGATGCCGCGCCGGATCGGCGTCGTCACGTCGCGAGACGGCGCCGCCCTCCAGGACTTCCTCCGCACGCGCTCGCTGCGCTGGCCGCTCTACCCGGTCGTCCTGGCGCACACGAGCGTCCAGGGGGCCGGCGCCGCGGAGGAGATCGCCCACGCGATCCGCCGCCTCGACGCGCACGGAGTCGACGTCATCGTCCTGTGCCGCGGCGGCGGCTCGCTGGAAGACCTGTGGGCGTTCAACGAGCGCGCGGTCGCCGAGGCGATCCACTCGGCGAGCGTCCCCGTCGTCACGGGCGTCGGCCACGAGACCGACGTCACGCTCGCGGACCTCGTCGCGGACCACCGCGCGCACACTCCGACGGACGCGGCGCAGACGGTGATCCCCGACCGCGGCTCCCTGCTCGCGGACCTCGAGCGGGCGCAGAATCACCTCCTCCAGGCGATCGACGGGGCGATCGGGAACCGGGAGGAGCGCCTCGCGCGGGCGGCGGCGTCGCCTGCGCTCCGCAGCGCGGGCTGGATCCTCGACCGGCGCGCGGAGGAGCTGCTCCATCTCGGACGCAGCCTGCGGCTCGCGACGGGTTCGGGGATCGAGCGAGCCGGATCGCGCCTGGCGCGCGCGGCGACGCGGCTCTCGCGCCAGAGCCCGGCGATGCGCATCGCGCGGCGGTCGGCGCTGGTCGCCGCGCTCGCGCCGCGGCTCGCTCGGGGGATCGCGGCTCCGCTCGAGCGGTCGCAGAGGCGCGTCGAGCTCGCCGGGACTGCGCTCGAGGCGATCTCGCCGCTGCGCGTGCTCGCGCGGGGGTACTCGATCACGCGCAAGGTGGGGGAGCAGGCTCCGCTGGCGAGCGCGGAAGGCCTGACGCGGGGCGATCGCCTCCACACGTTCCTCGCATCCGGCTCGATCGTCTCGAGGGTCGAGGAGACCGGCGCGTCAGGCGCTTGAGCCGCTCCGGCCTCCGAGCGCGGTAGGATCCAGCAGTGCCGACGATGAAGCGATCTCCCTCACCCGCGATCGCCGTCGTCGTGAACTGGAACGGCGGCGCGCAGAACGTCGCGTGCATCGCGTCGCTGCTCGAGCAAGGTCTCTCGGCCGGGGAAATCGTCTTCGTCGACAACGGCTCCGTGGACGGGTCGGCCGACGAGGTCGAGCGGCGGTTTCCCGGCCTCGCCCTGATCCGAAACGGCGAGAACCGCGGCTTCGGCGAGGGCGCGAACCAGGGCGCGCGTGAAGCCCTCGCGCGCGGCGCCGGGGCGGTCTTCTTCGTCAACAACGATGTGAATCTGCCCGCGGGGACGCTGGATCGCCTGGCGCAGGAGCTCGAGCGCAGCCCGGAGACCGGAATCGTCGGCCCGCGCGTTCTCTACATGAACGATCCGGGGATGGTGTGGTGCGCGGGCGGGATGCTGACGTGGAAGGAGAACCTCTCGACGCTGCTCGGCCACCGGCAGCCGGACGGCCCGCGATGGCGCGAGACGCGCGAGGTCGACTACGTCGCCGGCTGCGCGCTGCTCGCGCGGCGGGAGCTGCTGGAGAAGGTCGGGCTCTTCGACGCGCAGTATTTCGCGTACATGGAGGACGTCGACTTGTGCCTGCGCGCGCACGAGGCGGGCTTCGGCGTGCGGCTCGTGGGCGAAGCGGCCGCGTACCACGCGACGTCGAGCGCGACTGGCGGCGGCTACAACCCGCGGCGGAAGTACATGATGGGCGTGAACTCGATCTGGTTCCTCAAGCGGCACGCGCGGGCGAGGGAGTGGGCGAGGTTCGTCGTGTACGACGTGCTGACGCTGCCGTTCCTGTGGCTAGCGGGGCTCTTCCGCGGGCGAGCGAAGGCGGTGGTCGGCAAGGCGCTGGGGATCTTCGACGGGCTGCGCGGGAAGCGCGTGACGAGCGCGAGCCTGTCGAAGGGGGCGGGGTGGCTCTGGTAGCCGCGCCTCGCGCGCGGGGGTAGCCTGCGCCCCAGACCGCAACGCTACCCCCGAAGGAGTGCTCGATCATGTCCTGGAAACTCGCCACTGCATTCATCGCTCTGATCGTGTTGGGCAGTCCGCAGGAGGCCGAGACGAAACCGGTCACGTCCGAAGACGCCTCGAAGCTCGCGTGGATCGTGGGCACGTGGGAGTTCGCGGAAGGGGAAAAGACGACGGTCGAGCAGTGGATGCCGCACGCCGGGACCACGTTCATGGGCATGTCGCACACCTACAGTGCGAAACGGACGCACTTCTTCGAATTCCTGCGGATCGCGACGCACGGCGGGAAGATCGCGTACATCGCGCAGCCGGGCGGCGATCCTCCGGTCCTGTTCCGGGCGGTGAAGCTCACGGAGGAGGAGGCGGTGTTCGAGAACCCCGAGAACGACCACCCGCAGCGGATCCGCTACGTGAAGACGGAGAAGGGGATCACGGCGACGATCTCGCTGATGGACGGGTCGAAGGCGAAGGACTTCGTGTTCGAGCGGCGAGGGAAGTGACGCAGGTCTCTGCTGTCGGAGAACAGCGCTTCAACCACTCTTCACGTGGGCTTTCAAGTACACCGCATCCCGGTGGTACTCCAGGAATCGGCGCTGACCCTGCGTGAATTTGCCGACCTCGATCGCGCGGTCGACTGCGACTCCCATCTTGACCAGCGACGGCTTGTGAGCGACCGGGGAGATGAGCACACGGCCGGTCGATTCGAACGAGATGAATCCCCGGTCGAAGAGGTGATCGATCGAAGGCGTCAACAGGAGCCCGTTCTCCCTGTCGAGGCGTTCCTCATTCGTGCTGTCGCGCCAGGGCTTGCAGTGACTCGCGCGCAGATGCTCAGGACGCTCCACGAGAGTGATCCGGCATCTCGATTCGATCTGCTGAACCCCTTGGCGGAAGCGACCCTGTCCTCGACGGGCCAGCACGAGCGCTTGTTTCTCCGTCTCCTGAAGGCTGGGATCTGTCTCGATCGACTTCCGAATGTGTTCCTCCCAGAGGAGGACATCGGGGATCGGTTGCGGGGCTTCGCGCTCCGCGACAACTTCCGAGCGAGCGACGGCAAGGACCTCGGGGCCAATCAGTTCCGCAAGTGTGAGCGCGAAGACCCGGCTCAAGCGCGTCAGGTAGACACTTTGAACTCCGCGTCCATTCGCCTGGAGTGGGGAGTACTTATCCGGAAGTAGCGGACGTAGGCGTTCGATCCAATCAACCGGTCGGAAGAAGCTCCCGAGCTCCTCGAAGTCGACATCCACACGCCACCCGATTTCGTCCCAGTTCCTTCCTGCAGAACCAAACTCGGTCGGCTTAGGCGATTCGTAGGCGAACGAGCGAGCAAGCCCGACTGCGCGGATTCGTCTGTCAGCGAAGGAGAACACCAAGTCTCCAGGAGCGACCTCACGCATGAACTCGTAGTACGGATGACGCCTTCCGTGCGCGGTGCGCTTCGGTGACCAGATGTAGCGGCCGCCGACCTCGTGTCGGTACGTCTGGTTCTGGTTCACCCACCAGTAGTTCAAGGCAGCAGGGAGTTTCTCCCCGAGAATGGCATCAAGCTACCTTGCGGTCCTTTGCTTGCGCGCCGGTTTCTTCGCCGGCGCTGCCGAACGCTTCTCGTTCCGCTCGACTTCGCGCAAGAGCTTCTTCACGAGCTCCTCGCGCCGGTCGTAGAGCCGGTACCCCTTCGGATCGCGCAGATACCCCCGCGCCTCCGGGTGCTTGGCGAACAAGGCCTCCCGCCCCATCTTGCCCGCCCAGCGCTCGAAGCGCGCGCGCTTCTCGAGCAGCGCCTTGGCCAGGAACGGCATCACCACCGAGTAGTCCGCCTGCATGCTCTCGCAGGTGCTCCGGTAGTGCTTCTCGTCGACCTTGCCCCAGGTCACGGCCTCCGCGGGCGGGCAGGACGACAGCGACCCGTCCGTGATCGGCGCGGTCGTGATCTGGATGTCGTAGAGGTAGCCGGCGATGTCCGGCAGCCCGAGGATCTGCGACAACGCGGGCTCGGGCTGCAGGTTGAAGTTCTTCGGCACCCCGCCGCCGAGGATCAGCGTTCCCAGCGCCTTCGTCTCGCTCTCGCGCAGCCCCCAGAAGTGGTACGCGCAGCTCTCGAACACCTCCGCGTTCAGGTCGAGCTCGAAGCGCTGCTCGCGGCCGCCGATCTGCGCCAGCGCCCACAGCTTCATCGAGTTCAGGAAGCACGATCCGTCCGACGGCGCGCCCACGAAGATCGGGATGCTCTTGCGGTGGCACAGCGCGAGCAGCCCCTCGGGCACCCTGTTCTTCTTCTCCTGCGCCGCGTAGCGCTTCCCGAGCCGCCAGCGGAACTCGGTGCCGCTCATCCTCTTGCCGAACTCCGGCTCCTGGAGGCACTTCGTGATGAACCGGTCCTGCTCGAGCAGCAGATCCTCGTCGAACCCGATGTCCGTCACGCGGATGGTCCGCTCCTCGCGCAGCGCCCCGTCGTCGCCGAAGATCGCCACCTCGTGGAAGGGGTGCTTCGCGGCCGCATCGAGGCTGCGGTGCCCGTCGTGGTAGCACACCGCATCGGTCGTGCTGACGAGCACGAACCAGCCCGTGTCGAGCAGCGGATTGAGCCACGCGAAATGTTGTCCCGACACCGTCACAGGCCCCGAGACCGCGACCGTCATCGGGATTCCCTTGCCGACCGCCTCGTCGAGGAGGACCCACAGCCTCCGCAGGTACGCGCCGCCGAAGGAGGGCAGCGAGTGCTCGAGGATCTCGTCGAGACTCTCCGATTCCATGACGGATCGCGACTCGAGCGCGCGGCGGGCGCCGCCCAGGCCGCGTCCGCCGCCGGGGCAGGCCGCATTCTGGTCCTTGCGAGTGGGTGACATCGGCGGCGGAGTCTACCGCGCGACTCGCCGCGATGCCGTCACGACTCAGGACTTCGCGCTGGCGGGCCCGTCCGGCTCGGGGCCGACGCACTCCGGCCAGCGGAGCCCGGACCACCGCAGCGCGAGGACGATCAGGGCCGAACCGATCCAGATCAGGAGGGCGAGCTCCATCGTCGACCAGCTCTCCGTGTCGAGGACCGTCGCGATCGCTTTGGCGACGAGGGGATGCACGAGGTAGACCCCGAAGGTCACGGTCGCGAGCCGCCCGATGGCCCGCGGGACCACCGGCGTCCAGGCGAAACCCAGGCAGGCGAGCGGGACCGCCACTCCGAAGCGCCGCGGCAGATCCTCCGGGTTCGGATCGAAGGGCGAATAGAGGAAGGAGATGATCCCCAGGAGGGCCACCAGGATCAGGAGGCGTTGTCTCTCGCGGGCGTGCGCGCGCAGTGATTGGCCCACGGCGATCCCCCAGAAGATGGCCGGGGTGACTCGCAGCCAGGCTCGCAACGGGACGTCCGGCATTTCGAGCATGACCGCCTGGGAGGCGAGACTCGTGACGATCGTCGCGACGAGGGCGGTGGCGATCGAAGTCTTCCTCGCGTCCCACCTCGCCATGACGCGCGAGATCGCCTTGGCCGCCACGATCGACAGCGCCGCGAACGGCAGGAACCAGAACGCGGGATGGCCTCCGTAGAAGACCATCTTCCACTCGAAGCGCGAACTCGGATCGTGACCCCGGACGAGGTCGGATGCGGTGAGCAGGCCGAGGTAGATCACCGACCAGCGCACCCAGGGAATGAGGAGGAAGGAGCTCTTGCGCCGGGCGAACTGTCCGAGCGGCTCGGACCGCGTGCCGCTCGACGCCAAGCCGAAGAGGATCACGAGGAAGAGGAAGAGTCCGAAGCCGATCCCGAACAGATAGCCTTGCCGGGCGTGGTGCCAGACCACGGCGAAGCTGGCCAGGATCCGGAGAGGAGCGAGGAAGGTCAGCCGCGGACGTGCCGCGTAGGGCATCTCGGTCGCACGGACACCTGCGCCGACGGCCGCTGATTCCATCGCAGGGCTACGCGGCGTCGCTCTCGCCGGGGACCGCGGAGGTTCTTTCGGCCGGAAGGGCTTCCCGCAGCGCGGCGAAGACCTGCTCGCAGCCCTCGACGAGCTCTCGCACCACGTCTCCGGCGGATTTCACGGAGCGCACGAGGCCGACGGCGGCACCGGCGGGGAGGATCCCTTCCTCCAGATTCCCCTCGATGCAGCCCGCGCGCGCGCGGGCACGGCCGCGGAAGGCGACGATCTCCTCGGTTGTCTTCCCCTGGGATTCCATCTCGAGCATCCGCGCGACTGCCGCCGTGCGGAGCGCGCGGCTGGGATGGTAACCCCTGCAGTACACGGCCGTACCGTCGATTCCCGCTTCGACGAGCGTGCGCTTGAAGGCGGCGTGAGCGTTGCACTCGCTCGTCGCGATGAAGCGCGTGCCGATCTGCACGCCCGCGGCTCCGAGAGCCAGCGCGGCGACGAGGCCCCGCGCGTCGGCGATGCCCCCGGCCGCGATGACCGGGATGTCGACCGCGTCGACGACCTGCGGCACGAGCGAGAAGGTCGAGAGACCGTCGGGGCTGCCGTGCCCGCCTGCGTCGGTGCTCTCGGCGACGCCGGCGTCGACGCCGGCGGCCGCGGCCTTCTGGGCGAGGCGCGGAGACG
>JBJXFB010000117.1:0-29966 GCA_046155895.1 Planctomycetota bacterium
CCGAGTCACGGCGCGCGCCGCGACTCGGCTCGAGGTGCGAGAAAACGAACCTGGTTCAGTATTATCCGATGCTGCGGACGAACCCGAGGAACTCGTTCCGGGTGCGGAAGTCGCTGCGGAAGGTGCCGAGGAGGCAGGAAGTCATGGTCGAGGAGTTCTGCTTCTGCACGCCCCGCATCATCATGCACAGGTGAGCGGCGTCGGCCACGACTCCGACGCCCTTCGGCTCGAGTACCTTCTCGATCGCCTGGGCGATCTGGACCGTCATCCGCTCCTGCACCTGCAGCCTGCGCGCGAAGACGTCCACGATGCGGGGCAGCTTCGAGAGCCCGATGATCTTCCGGTTCGGGATGTAGGCGACGTGCACGCGGCCGTAGAACGGGAGCAGGTGGTGCTCGCACAGGCTGTAGAACTCGATGTCCTTCACGAGGACCATCTCCGAGCAATCCTCTTCGAAGACGCCCTGGCCTACGACCTCCTCGACGGTCTGCGTCTGCCCCTGCGTCATCTCCCGCAGCGCCTCCTCGACTCGCTGGGGCGTGCGCAGGAGCCCCTCGCGCGAGGGATCCTCGCCGATGTTCAGCAGCAGGCGCCGGATGAGGTCCTGGGTGTTCAATCCGCCGGACCGAGGTAATCCACGAAGTTGTTCCGGCTCTCGCACACCCGGACCCGGTGCAGTCGACATCCTTCGAATCCTCTCAACCGCGGCTCGAGCCGCTTCCAGAAAGCAACCGCGACGTTTTCTGCGGTCGGAATGACTCCGGTGAGCCACGCGACGTCGCGGTTCAAGTGCTTGTGATCGACCTGGCTGACGATTTCCTCGCGCAGGATGGCCATGAGTCGGTTGAGATCCAGGACCATGCCCGTGCGCCTGGGAACCGCGCCGCGAACCGTCACCTCGACCGCGTAGTTGTGGCCGTGGTCGTCGTTGCAGGGTCCGTACAGCCTGCGATTCTCGTCCGCGCCGAGCTCGGGATTGTGGAGGCGGTGAGCAGCGGAAAATTCCTCGCGGCGCGTGATCTCGATCTGTTCCTCGGCCAAGGGCGTCAGGGTACCCGCTCCGCGAGCCTTCCGGCCAGCCCGGGCTGGCGCGTCAGGGCTTCGAGCCGTTGCGCGGGTCCTGGGTGCCCCTCGGCGAAACGGGCTTTCCCCTCGAAGTGGGCGGCTTCCCCGCATCGGACCGGGGCACCGGCTTCGGTCCGGCTGGCGTAGTTGCGCGAGGCTCGCTGGCGCGGCGTCGCGCGTCCGCAGGACCGAGAACCGGGCCCGCCGCGTCCGGCGGGCTTCCGGCCTTCGCGGGTGGAGTCGCACCCCTCGGCGGAGGCGTCTCGATCAGCGTCCGCAGCGTCTCGAAGTCCTCGCGATCGAACTGCCCGATCGTCGCCCGCTTCTCCATCCGCTCGAGCGCGGCGAGCACCTTCGAGTTCGTCGCCGACGCCGGGGATCCGGTCTGCGACTCCGGAGCGGATCGACCGTTCAGGATCACGAGGTTGCGCAGGCGCCGGAAGTCCTCGGGCTTCGCCTTGCGCGTCGCCACACGCTGCTCGAGCTCCCCGAGAGCCTTCTCGAATCGCACCCGGACCGGTTCGGCCTCCACGCGACCGCCGGCCGGCTCCGCTCCGTGCTTGCGCGCCTCCTCGACGACGCGCACGCGCTTCAAGGCCTGGATCCGCGCGACCTCCGCATCGAGATCCGCTCCGAGCGTCTGGCCGCCCGCGATCAGCCTGCCGCGGTAATAAAGAGTGAACTCGTCGCGCGACCACGATCCGTCGCCGTCCAAGTCCTCCTTCGCGAACTCTGGGGGGGTGACCGGTATCGCTCGGCTCTCTTCCGCGGAGATCTTCCCGTCGCGGTCGGCGTCACAGACGGTGAAGACGCCCACCACGCGAGACAGCGAATTGGACGGCGCGCCCCGCTGCATCGCCGCGGGCCGCATCGCATGGGCGAGGGCCGGCGCGAGGGCGATGCAGGCTGCGACGAGGTGCTGCTTCATGGCGCTGGGTGTGTGGGCACTGCCGGATCGGCCGGTCTCGCGCGCTGGCGAAGCCCATGCCAGCGTGCCCTGGATCGACAGAATCGACCTAAGCTATTGAAGATGGTTCTGTTACCGTGATGCCCATCGGGGCTGAACACGCCTTCCGGGTCCTTGTCGTTGGACAGATTCAGGCACCCCACACCCCACGCCCCCCTGCCAGCCCGTGAGCGAGCTCCTCCTCGGGATCGAATCTTCCTGCGACGAGACCGCCGCCGCCGTCGTGCGCGGAGGCCGGGAGATCCTCTCCTCGATCGTCCACAGCCAGGCGAGCCTGCACGCCGTCCACGGCGGCGTCGTGCCCGAAATCGCAGGCCGGTCCCACCTCGAGCAGATCCTGCCGGTGATCGACGCCGCCCTCGCGAAGGCGGGCGTGGAGCTCGGCGCGATCGACGCGATCGCGGTGACCGCGCGACCCGGGCTGATCGGCTCGCTCCTCGTGGGCCTGTCGACGGCCAAGTCGCTGGCTTGGGCTCAGGGAATCCCCCTCGTGGGCGTCCATCACATCGAAGCGCACGTCTACGCGGCGACCATGGAGCACGCCGGTGTCGACGGGGACACGAACGGGGTCTATCCGTGCCTCGCGCTGGTCGTCTCGGGCGGCCATACGGCGCTCTACCGGGCGGCGAGCCCCCTCCGGATCGACCTCCTCGGCGGAACGCTCGACGACGCGGCCGGGGAGGCCTTCGACAAGGTCGCCCACCTCCTCGGTCTTTCGTATCCAGGCGGCCCGGCCGTTTCGAAGCTCGCAGAGCAGGGAGACCCGCGCGCGATCCGCTTCCCGAGGTACCGCTCGGAGGGAGGACGGCCCTCGTTCTCCTTCAGCGGGATCAAGACGGCGGTGCTCTACCACCTGCGCGGGCAGGACGCGCTCGCGCCGACCCCGGCGCCCGAAGCGATCCTCGACCGGGCCGACGTCGCGGCTTCCTTCGAGCAGACGGTCGTCGACGTGCTCGTGGAGGAAACCTTGCGCGCGGCCGAAGCCGAAGCCCTGGACACCGTGCTGGTCGCGGGCGGCGTGGCGTGCAATCGCCGGCTGCGAGTGGAGTTGACGAGCCGCGCCGGGGCCCGAGGGCTGCGAGTCCGCTTCCCGTCCCCCGCCTACTGCACCGACAACGCCGCGATGATCGCCGGTCTCGGCTTCCATCTGCTCCGCGCCGGCAGGACGGCCACCTTGGAGCTCGACGCATCTCCTAGATGAGCTCGGGGAAAACGCGGGCGAGCCGCTACAATCCCGCGACTTTGAACGACTCGAGAATCCGCAGCCTGCTGGAGGACGTACGGGCCGGCCGTTTGGCCGTCGAGGAGGGCGTCAACCGCATGCGGCACTGGCCGATCCACGATCTCGGCCACACCCGGATCGACACGCACCGGGAGATGCGCTGCGGCCACGCGGAGGTCGTCTTCGGGGAGGGCAAGACGCCCGAGGAGCTCGTCGAGATCGCGCGGGCGATCCTCGAGCACCACGGCCAGCTCCTCGTGACGCGCGTTCGGCCGGAGGGAGCGGCGAGACTGGTCGCGGAGATCCCCGGAGCGATCCACAGGCCCAGGTCGCGCACCGTGACCGTCGAACCTGCCACCGGAGCCGTCGGCGAAGGCCTCGTCCTCGTCGTCGGCGCCGGAACTTCCGACCTGCCCGTGGCCGAAGAGGCTGCCGTCACCGCTCGCCACCACGGCGCGCGCGTCGAGGAGATCGCCGACGTGGGCGTGGCGGGCATCCATCGGCTCCTCGCGCACGAGAAGCGCTTGCGCGAAGCGCGCGTCCTCGTCGTCGTCGCCGGGATGGAAGGCGCGCTCCCGAGCGTCGTCGCCGGCCTCGTCGAGCGGCCCGTGATCGCCGTGCCGACTTCCATCGGCTACGGTGCGTCGTTCGGAGGGCTCGCGGCGCTGCTGGCGATGCTGAATTCGTGCGCCGCGGGCGTGGCGGTCGTGAACATCGACAACGGGTTCGGAGCGGGAACCATCGCGGCGAAGATCAACCACCGCGCGGAGGCTGAACGAAGATGAGCGAGCAGCAACCTGCCTGGCTGGCCCTCGAGAACGGACTGGTCCTCGAGGGACGTTCGGTTGGCGCCAAGGGCGAAGCCGGCGGCGAACTCGTGTTCAACACGGCGATGAGCGGCTATCACGAGATCCTGACGGATCCCTCGTACGCCGGGCAGGCCGTGATCATGACCTACCCGCTGATCGGCAACTACGGGATCGCGGAGGAGGACGCGGAGAGCGGCCGAGCGTGGGCCGAGGCGTTCGTGATGCGCGAGATGTCGAGGATCTCGAGCAACTACCGCGCGACGAGCACGCTGACGGACTGGCTCATCCGGCAGAACGTCGTCGCGATCGAGGGCGTTGACACCCGCAGGCTCACGAGGATCGTCCGGACGGCCGGAACGCTTCGGTGCGTCGTGTCGACGACGGACGGGAACCCGAAGACGCTCGTCGCGAAGGCGAAGAACACGCCCTCGACGGACGGACAGGACCTGACGAAGGAAGTGACCTGCCAGGAACCCTACACCTGGTCGCAGGAGTACGACTCTTCGTACCCGGATTGGATCGCGAAGCCGAACGGCGGGAAACGGATCCGCGTGGTCGCCTACGACTTCGGAGCGAAGCGGAACATCTTGAGGAGCCTCGTCCACGCCGGATTCGACGTGACGGTCGTCCCGGCCGCGACGAGCGCGTCGGACGTGCTCGGGATGGACGCGGAGGCCGTGTTCCTCTCGAACGGACCCGGCGATCCGGCGGCCGTGAAGCCCGCGATCGACGCGATGGCGGATCTCGTCGGGAAGAAGCCGATCTTCGGCATCTGCCTCGGGCACCAGATCCTGTCGATCGTGATGGGCGCGAAGACGCACAAGATGAAGTTCGGCCACCACGGAGCCAACCAGCCGGTGCGCGACATCACGACGGGGAGGGTGGAGATCACTTCGCAGAACCACAGCTACGCGGTGGACGCGAAGTCGCTGCCGAAGGAGCTCGAGCTCACGCACATCAACCTGAACGACCAGACGGTCGAGGGGATGCGGCACCGGAAGCTGCCGGTATTCAGCGTCCAGTACCACCCCGAGGCGGCTCCGGGACCGCTGGACTCGTCGCACTTGTTCCAGCGGTTCCGGGAGATGGTGCTGCGTTGACCGTCCGCGAGGAACCGGTCACAGCATCGAAGCCGGATCGACGTCGACGGTGACGCGCGGTCGCGGCGTGACCCCCGCGAACTCCCGTAGCGCCTCCCGTGCGCGGTCGAAGCTCTCCTCGGCTCCGCGGAGGGACTTCACGAGCACGTGGTGCCGGTGGCGGCCGCGCAGCATTGCGATCGGGGCTTCAGCGGGCCCGAGCACCACGATCGCACCTGCCGGAGCACCCTGCTTCGCCATCTCCGCGCACGCGCGCGAGACTTCCACCACCTTGGTCTCGTCGCGATCCTCGACCACGACGCGCAGCAATCGCCCGTGCGGCGGGTAGCCGAGCTCCGACCGCAGCTTGCTCTCGGCCGCGGCGAAGCTTTCGAAGTCGTGCTTGGCCGCCAGCACGATCGCCGGATGCTCGGGCGCCGTCGTCTGTACGACGATCTCGCCCGCCAGCTCGCCCCGGCCCGCGCGCCCGGCGACCTGCGAGAGGAGCTGGAACGTCCTCTCCGCCGCGCGGAAATCCGGGAGATGCAGCGCGCTGTCGGCCGAGACGATCCCCACCACGGTCACGCGCGGGAAATCGAGTCCCTTGGCGATCATCTGCGTCCCGACGAGGACATCGATCTCGCCGCGACCGAAGCTCTCGAGCGTGCTCTCGTAGTCCTCGCGGCGCAGCATCGTGTCCGAGTCCATCCTCCGCACGCGCGCGCCGGGCAACACCCGCGCGAGCTCCAGCTCGATCCGCTCGCTCCCCGCGCCGAGGTAGCGCAGCCCGGGCGCCGTGCACGTCGGGCAGGAGGACGGCGGCGCGATCTCCGAGCAGCAGGCGTGACAGACGGCGCGCCGGATGCGGCGGTGGAAGGTCAGCGTCACGTCGCACACCGCGCAGCGCACCGTCTCGCCGCACGCGCCGCACCACAGTACAGGCGCGAACCCGCGGCGATTCAGGAACAGGATCGACTGCTCGCGGCGTTCCAACGCGCGCGTCAGGAGCTGCCGGAGCCTGCGCGAGAAGAGCACGGGCCCCTTCCCCTCGGGTTTCTCCGTCCGCAGGTCGACGATCTCGATCTTCGGCATGCGGCCGCCCCCGACACGCTCGCGCAGGAGCAGCCGCGTGAAGCGCCGCTCGCGCGCGGCCTGCCACGTCTCGAGCGAGGGCGTCGCGGAGCCGAGGATGCAGACTGCATCCTGGATCCTCGAGCGTTCCACGGCCACGTCGCGGCCGTGGTAGCGCGGCGTCCCGTCCTGCTTGAACGAAGGCTCGTGCTCCTCGTCGACCACGATCACGCCGAGATCGCGCACCGGGGCGAACACGGCCGAGCGCGCCCCGACCACGACGCGGATCTCGCCCCTCTGCACTCGCAGCCAGCTCTCGCGCCGTTGCGCGTCGGTCATGCGGCTGTGGAGCACGGCGACCTCGCCGAACCGTGACCTGAACCACCCCACGGTCTGCGGCGTCAGCGCGATCTCCGGCACGAGGACGATCGCTCCGCGTCCGAGCTCGAGCGCCTTTTCGATCGCGCGCAGGTAGACCTCGGTCTTCCCGCTGCCCGTGACGCCCTGGAGGAGGAAGGTCCGGTGCTCGCGCGTCTGCACGGCCGACCCGATCGCGCCGAGCGCCTTCTCCTGGTCCTCCGAGAGCGTCTCCGGCCGCACCCGCACCGCGACCGCGCCGAGCAGCGGATCCGCCCGCGCCGCGCTGCGCTCGAGGATCACGAGGCCCTTGCGCTTCAGGGTGAAGACCGCGCTGTCGGAGATCTGGAGTCTCCGGCAGAGTTCGCGCACCTCGATCGGGGCGCCGATCTCGAGCAGCGTCCGCAGCACGCGGTGCTGTTTCTCGTCCTTGCCCTCCAGCGTGGCGAGGTCCGCCTCCCCGCGACCCGGCGAGACACGCGCCATCGAGACGGTCTTGCCGCCGCCCTCGCTCCGGAAGCCTCCTGGCATCGCCGCGGCGATCGCCTCGCCCCACGAGCACGCGTAGGTCGACGCGATCCACTTCGTCAGCGCCAGCAGGTCCGTGTCGAGCACCGGCTCGCCGTCGAAGAGCCGCGCGATCGGCTTGATGCGCGCGATCGGGATCCCGGGATCGTCGCGGATCCCGACGACGACGCCGACCTCGCGCCGGCCTCCGAGCGGGACGGCGACGCGCGAGCCCGGGATCACGCGGGCGCGTATCGCCTCGGGAACGCCGTACGTGAACTCGCAGCGGACCGGCCGGTTCACCGCGACGTCGGCGAACCCCGAGCACGGAATCGGCGGCGGGGGCTGGATCTCCGCATCGGCGAAGAGCAGAGCGCTTTGGCTCTTCCGGGAGGCCACGTCGCGGTCCTCACGAGCACCGGCAAGGGGTCTTCGCGCAGCGCGGACACCCCTCCGCGTACTTCCCCGCCGCAGCCTTCTCGAGGTCGACTCCCGCGATCGACGCGAGCGTCGAGAGCCACGCGAGCACGTCGGCGAATTCGCCCTCGAGCTCGTCCCTCTTCCCGCGACGGAGCGCGCGCGTCAGCTCGCCCACCTCCTCGCAGAACCACATGTGCGTCCCCGCAAGTCCCCGGGCGCGATCCCGCTCGAGGTAGATGTCCTCGATCCGCTTCTGGAATTCGGCGATGTGCATGGTTCAGGCCTTGCGAGTCACGCTCACGATGGAGAGGTCGCTCGGGAAGGGCTCTCCCGCCGCGAAGGTCTCGAGCGCGCCACGGAGATCCGCGAGCATCGTCGCCGTGTCGCCGCGCGCGTGCTGGAGCACGAGGCGGTAGAACGCCTTCTCGCCCAGCTCCTCCCCTTTCGCGTTCTTGACCCGAACCGGACCCGTGTTCGCGATCAGGAGGCGATCGCCCGGCTCGATCGGCAGCTTCTGGATCGAGAGCGCCCGATCGAAGACCGGTCCCGGGTCGAACCCGAAGGCGATCCCTTCGGGATGGGCGAGACGCACCTTCCCGTCGGCCGCCGAGATCCGCACGAGCGGGAGCTTGTGGCCCGCGCAGGCGACGGTCGCCACCGACTGCGCGGGATCGAGGACGACGTACATCGCCGTAACGTACATCCCGCGCTTCACGTCGCGGGCGATGCTCCGGTTGGCGCGCGCGAGCGCCTCGGCGAGATCCCCTCCCCGCGCGAGCTCGACGCGCAAGTAGCTCCGCGCGATCGCGCCGACGAGAGCGCCCGGAATGCCCCGGCCGCTGACCTCGCAAACGAGGAGCCCCTTCCTTCCGTCGGGAAGCTCCAGGAAGTCGTGGAAGTCCCCTCCGGGCGACGACGAGGCGACGTGCAGCGCACCGAGGTCGTAGCCCGCGAGCGCCGGCGGCGCGTCGGGGAGCAGGGCCTCGCGCACCTCGTCCGCGAGCGCGACCTCCCGCTCGCGCTTGTTGAGCTCCATCTGCGCGGCCTGGGCCTCCTCGAGGTTGCCGGCCATGCGATCGATCGATTTCGCCAGCATCATGATCTCGCCGCCGGCGCGGACGCGCGTGCGGTGCCGCAGGTCGCCCGCAGCGATCTGGCCGATGTCGTCGACGATCATCTGGAGCGGACGCGAGACGCTGCGCCCGATCAGGTAGGCGACGCAGGTGCCGACGAGGATCACGAGCGCGGTGACGATGATGATCAGGCTCAAGAGCCCCTGCCCGGCTCGCTCCTTCGTCTCGGCCGAGACGACGAGCGGCGGCATCACGTCCTGGTACTGGTACAGGAAGCCGGCCTTCTTGAAGCCGTCCCCGTACCAGACCTCGTGACGCTGGACGTTGCTGTCGGGGAAGGTCTTCACCTCCGCGTCCCGGTTCGGCTGGGCTGCCTGCGGAGGCTGCGGGAGCGGCGGCAGGTTGGTCAGCTCGCGCCGCTGATCCTCGAGCACGCGCTGCTGGAGCGGCCCCTGGATCTGGACCGCCTCGACGAAGGCGTTCTCCTGGATCTCGTCGGCCTTCTGCAGCACCTGGTGGTAGAGGAAGGCTCCCGCGCCGACCATCACGATCGCGAGCGCGCCGCTCATCTGGACCGAGAAGCGCGTCCCCAGGTTCGACCCGGAGAGCTTGAGGTCGGAACCCTTCTTGGCGCGAGCCATCGCTGCGAGAGCCTAGGCGTTCCAGGCCAGCCGGTCGAGCAGGAGCCGCGCGGGCAGCATCACGAGCACGAGCCCCCACACGCCGGCGACGACGTCGTCGAGCAGGATGCCGTGGCCGCCCCGGATCCTCTCCATCGCGCGGGCGGGAGGCGGCTTCACGATGTCGAAGAAACGGAAGACGAAGAAGGCGACCGCCAGGGCGAGCGGGCTCGGGCCTCCGACCCAGAGGACCGTGATGAGGTATCCGATGACCTCGTCGATCACGAAGATCCCGGGGTCCTTCCGGCCGGCGTAGCGCTCGGCCCAGGCGCCGAGCGGGGCGGAGATCGCGTACAGGAATGCACACGCGAGGAGCGCCCACAACGGGAACCACGCAGTGCCCGAGAGCAGCCACGCGATCGCCACGCCACCCAAGGTTCCAAAGGTCCCCGGGGCGAAGGGAGAGCAACCCAGGAAGCCGCACGAGACGATCGCGAGCTTGAGCTTGTTCAAGTCGAGCGGCCGAGGAGGAACTGGCGCGTCTTCGAGATGTAGGACAGGCAGGAGAGGATCGTCGACGCCAGCGTCGCGTAGACGAGCGCGTGAGCCAGCCACTCGAGCATCGAGTTCAGAGCGGGCGGAAAATCGATGGCGTGGATCCCTAGGACCACGCCGACCGCCGTGCACTGGAGGACCATCTTGGTCTTGCCTAACCAGTCCGCGGGGAACTGGGATCCGAGGCTCTCGACGTACCCGCGCAGCGCCGTCACGAGGAACTCCCGCGCCAGGATGACGACGACGATCCACGCGGGGAACCAACGCTGGGACCAGGGCAGGACCGCGAGGAAGACCATCACGCCCAGCACGAGGACCTTGTCGACGAACGGATCCGCGATCCGGCCGAACGCCGTGATCTGGTTGCCGCGCCGCGCGAGGTAGCCGTCCAGGAAGTCGCTCGCCGCCGTGGCGATGAACAGCCAGAACGCGGATTGCAGGAGAAAGCGATTGGCCTCGCGGCCGTCGATGGCCCGGTCCACGAGGACAGCCAGGATCGCGAACAACGCAAGAGCACCGACGAACCGCAGGGCGGTGATGCGATTCGGCCAGTGATCGAAGATGGCCATCCCTACACTCGGGCGTGCGCCTCACGACACACGAGGTTCTTCTCGCCGTCGAGCCGGACGACCTTGGCGCGAACGATCTCCCCCACTTGGGCGTCCGTGCGTTCGACGAGCACGACGAGGTCGACCTCGGGGGCGTCCGACGCGGTGCGGCCGACCGCGGATCGGCGATCGGAATGGACCTCGTCGACGAGGACGTCGATCTCGGTGCCGACTAGGGCGCCCTGGGTCCGCGCGAGCACCCGGTCGCGCTCGGCCAGGACCGCCTTGTACCGCTCCTGTGCGACGTCGGCGGGCACTCGATCCGGAAGATCGAAGCCGTGAGTGCCCTGCTCCGGCGAGTAGGTGAACGCGCCGAGTCGCGCGATCCCGTACTCGCGGACGAACGCGACCGCCTCCTCCGCGTCCGCGTCCGTTTCCCCCGGGAAACCGAGCAGCAGCGTCGTCCGCAGCGTGATCCCGGGCAATTCCTCCCGCACGCGGTCGAGCGTCGCCCGCACCTGGTCGCCGCTTCCGGCGCGCCGCATCGCGCGCAGAACGGGCGTCGAGACGTGCTGGACGGGGATGTCGAGGTAGGGCGCCACGTTCGCGTGCTCGCGCATCACCTCGAACAGGCGCCAGGGGAAGCGGTTCGGGTACGCGTACATCACGCGGATGCGGCGGACTCCCTCCACGCCGGCGAGAGCTTCGACCAGGTCGGGGAGCTCCTGACCCTCGCCCAGGTCGCGTCCCCAGGCCGTCGAGTCCTCCGCGACGAGGACGAGTTCGCGGGTGCCGGCCGCCGCGAGCTCTCGCGCTTCGTCGACGACCACCGCGAGACGCTTCGAGCGGTGCGGGCCGCGGATCGAGGGGATCGCGCAGAAGCTGCAGATGTGGTCGCAGCCGTGCGAGATCCGCAGGTAGGCGTACGAACTCGGAGTCGAGAGCAGCCGGGCGTCTTCGCGGCCGGCCTCGCGCAGGAGCGGTCCCTCGAGGTAGCCCGGAACAGCGCGGCCCTCCGAGAGCTCCCGGATGGAGCGCGCGAGCGCGCGGTAGTCCGAGATCTCCGCGAAGAGGTCGACGCCCGGGAACTTCGCCGAGAGATCGCGCTTGTAGCGCTGCACCAGGCAGCCCGCGACGACGACGCGCTCGATCTCGCCGCGCTTCTTGCGTCCGAGCAGGTCGCGGATCGCGCCCTCGGACTCCTCGCGCGCGGGCCCGATGAACGAACAGGTGTTCAGGACCACGGTGTGCGCGGACCCGGGATCGTCCGTGACGACGAGCCCCTCCTCCGCCATCCGGCCGAGGATCAGCTCCGAGTCGATCAGGTTCCGGGCGCAGCCCAGATGGACGAGGGAGACGTTTGCGGTGGGATTCAAGCCATTCCCACGCCGTACCGGCCGTGCGGCCTTCCGGGTCGGGGGGCCTGCGGCTCGAAAGCCTGCAATCAGAGGCTCGACACCTTCTCCAGCCACTCCTCGCGGGTCAGCAGGATATCACGGCGCTGACCGCCCAGGTAGGGACCGATGAGGCCCATCTGCTGCAGCTCGTCGAGCACCTTCGTCGCCTCGGCGAAGTCCATCCCGTACTCCCTCTGCAGCATCGAGACTGCCACGCGGCCGCGGTCCAGGAGGTGGCAGCCGATCTCGGCCAGGAGCACCGCGTGGCGGTCTCCCGAGGCCTTGGGCGCGTTGGGTGAGCTCTTCTTCCGGGGACGGGACGCCGCGACGGGTTTCAGCGTGACCTCGGGCTCCTGGCCCTGCGCTTCGTCCTCGTCGATCTGCGCTTCGTCCTCGTCGACCTGCGTTTCGCCGTCGGCGCGGACCGATTCGACGACGGAGATCGGCGTGCCGTAGGCGTCGACGGGCTCCTCGTCCTGCGTGAACAGATCGGGCTGCTCCCAGCTAGCCCGCGGACCGGAGGTCGATTCGACTACCTCCTCCGCATCCTCCGTCGCTTCGATCGGAGCCGCGGAAGCCATCAGGGCCGTCGGCTCCGGCGTCGTCTCGGCCGGGGCCTCGGGTTCGGGGTCCGCGTACGCCAGCTCCTCGAGCGCGAGCCTCAATTCGTCGAACGCGTCCGCCCTCGGAGTCGATCCGTAGGGAGGCATCTCGAGGACGGGATCGGACTCGATTGCTGGCGCGGGGCGAGCCAGATCCTCGCCAGTGGCGACGGCGAAGCGCTGGGGTTCGGGAGCCCGAGCTTGCAGGGCAGGAACTTCGAGCTCGTCTTGGACTTGCCTGGGTCGTGGGGTTTCGACATGAGGAGGATGGAGGAGCTTCGCTCCCTGCGGGACCTCGCCTCGCCTGCGCACGTCCTCGGGGTAGGGCGAAGGAGCAGTCGCCGGCGTCTCGACGGCCACCGATTTCCGTGGACGGGAACGCCAGGAGGGCAGGTCTTGCGGAATCAGCGCGGCAGCTTCATCCGCGGTCACTCCCAAGTCCGCCACGGGGGCCGGTCGGGGCGTTTCCGGGACGGCGGTCGGGGCGCGCGGGGCGCGGACTTCTCGCGACGGGGCCTTCGGCCGGACCACGACGTCCTCGAGAATCGCGGGCTTGAGCCAGTGGATCCAAATCGGGAGCAGGAAGCTCACGAGACCGATCAGCGCGGCCGGGACGACGTGGACGTAGCGAGCGATGGCTCCCGAGGAATGGTGGCCCAGGAAGCCGCCCGCCGATTCGGAGAAGGCCCCCACCAGGATCGAGAGGCCGAGGGCCGTGAGCGCGAGTCCGCGCGCGTGGCGCATCAGGTCCTTCACGCCTCCGGCCAGGAACTCCCAGGCTCCGAGTCCGGCGATGCCCACGCAGAAGATGAGGCCGGGCAGCAGGCCGACGGTGCCGGCCCACACGCGGGCGAGGACGCCCGTTCCGCTGACGCGCTCCAGGGGCTCGGAGCTGCCGACCGCCAGCGCGAGGAGCACGGCGAAGAAGGCGCCCGCGGTGAAGAGCGCGAGGCCCCTCCCGTCTCGTCGCCAGTCGATTCCGCCCGTCGGTTTCACGTGGATCATCTCGTTCACTGCATCACTCCTCGGGGGTTCCCTGTCCGGATACCTGACCCGCCGCCGCGCCGTGGGCTTCCTCCCACTGATCGAGGGTCATCATGATCTCGCGGACCTTGCTGCCCTTGTAGGGACCCACGATCCCGGCGTCGCTCATCATGTCGATCAGCCGCGAAGCCCTCGTGTATCCGATACCCAGAGCCCGTTGCAGGAGGCTCGCGGAGCCTCGCTTCGACTTGAGGATCACGCGGACGGCCTCGTCCCACATCGGGTCGCTCTCGCCCCCCGGCTCCCCTTCGCCCGCGGTCGCGGGGCGCTCGCCGGAAGCGACCTGGACGAGCTCCTGGCTGAAGTTCGGCGCCGAATTGTTGCAGACGAAGGCGACGACGGCCTGGAGCTCGGAGTCTTCGACGAGCGCGCCCTGGACGCGCTTCAACGAGGAAGACTGGGGCGGCGTGTAGAGCATGTCCCCGCCGCCGAGGAGCTTCTCCGCTCCCGAATGGTCGAGGATCACGCGGCTGTCGATCTTGCTCGCGACCTGGAACGCGATGCGTGTGGGCAGGTTGCCCTTGATGACGCCCGTGATGACGTCCGTGGACGGGCGCTGCGTCGCGACGATCACGTGGATGCCTACCGCGCGCGACTTCTGGGCCAGGCGGGTGATCGCGAGCTCGGCCTCCTTCTTGGAGATCATCATGAGGTCGGCCATCTCGTCGACGACCACGATGATGTACGGCACGTGGCGCGGGGTCCGCTCCTCGTCCCACTCGTCGCCGAGCCGCTTCTTGAGCTCCTCTTCGCCGAGCGCGTTGTAGCCCTTGATGTTCTTGACGCCCGCGCCCTTGAAGAGCTCGTAGCGGCCCTCCATCTTCTCCACGGTCCAGAGGAGGACCTGCGTCGCCTGGCGCGCGTCGGTGACGACCGGGCAGAGCAGGTGCGGCACGTTCGCGAACATCTGCATCTCGACCATCTTCGGGTCGACGAGGATCATCTTGACGTCGTGCGGCGAGCGCGTGAGCAGCAGGCTGCACAGGATCGTGTTGATGCAGACGGACTTGCCCGAGCCGGTGGTCCCCGCCAGGAGCAGGTGCGGCATGCGCGCGAGGTCCTCCACGATCGGGAGCCCCTCCGTGTCGACGCCGATGAAGAGCGGCAGCGCCAGGACCTTGGGGTCGTAGGCCTGCTGGTTGACGAGCTCGCGGATCCGGACGACGCGCCGCTTCTGGTTCGGGACCTCGATGCCGATCGTCTCCCTCCCCGGGATCGGCGCGATGATGCGGACGCTCTTCGCGCGCAACGCGGCGGCGATCTCGCCGGAGAGCTGCGTCACCTTGTTCAATCGCGTGCCCTGGGCGACCGTGAGCTCGAACATCGTCACGGCGGGACCGACCTGCGCCCCGACGACGCTCGCCTCGACGCGGAAGCTGCGCAGGGCTCCCTCGAGCTTGCTGGCGCAGTCCTCGAGGAACGAGTCGTCCGCGAGGGATCCCGTCTCGGCCTTGATCAGCAGATCGAGCGGCGGGAAGAGCCAGGGGCCCCGCGGCGGGGTGGGGGGATCCAGCTGTCTTTCCGCTGGTTTTT
The DNA here is from genome assembly GCA_046155895.1 of Planctomycetota bacterium. Taxonomy (GTDB): domain Bacteria; phylum Planctomycetota; class UBA1135; order UBA1135; genus DASYPQ01. The sequence goes on from JBJXFB010000117.1 coordinate 14,870, forward strand.
TCGACTTCTCGGGGACCTTCTTGGTGCCCGAGCGCGGCGGGACGATCTCGAGCTCGGCGTCCTCGTCGTCGCCCTCCTCCTCGACTTCATCTTCCTCGGGTTCTGCGACCTTCGATCCCTTCGCGGGCTTCGAGGCGACTTCCCCGGCCTCGTCGTCCTCGTCGGAGTCGTCCTCCGCCTCGGCGGAGAACAGGTCCTCCTTCGGCGCTGCGGGCTTCCTCTTCCTCGGGAGCGTCGCCGTGCCGCCTCCGGCCGCCTGCGTCGCCGGCTGGAGCTGCCCTCCTAGGTCCGCCCCGCGCACGAAGTTCCACAGGCCGACCGCGACCGCGCCGGTGCGGTGGGCGACGGCGGACAGGAAGCTCTCGCCGCGCGACTTGCGGCGCTCGTCGAGCCAGGCACGGAAGGAGACGAGCGCGGGATAGAACGCGCGCTCGGTGGCGAGGAGGAACGACACGAGGACGAGCACGAGCAGGATGACGAAGAGTCCGAGCCCTCCGAACTTCTGCGCGAGCATCGGCGTCCCGATCTGCGCCAGCCATCCGCCGTACCCGTAGGGAAGCCGCGAGCTGACCCCGCGCAGCCCGCCGCCCTGCTCGGGATCGATCTCGCCGCCGAAGGAGAGGTCGAGCAGGAAGGCAGTCGAGAGGACGAGCATCACCCCGCCGAAGAGCCGCAGGCCTGCCCACGAGACCCCGCGGCCGGCCACGAGGATCGCTCCCCAGGAAACGCACAGGAAGACGGCCAAGTATCCCGCGAGCCCCATGCTCAAGAACGCGGTGTTGGCGAGGTAGAACCCCGCTTGTCCGCCCCAGTTCCATCCCCGCGCGCCGGGATCGCCGTGCGGCGTGTAGAAGCTGACGAGGGAGATCAGGAGCCAGATCGAGAAGCCGACCAGGAGGATGCCCTTGATCTCGCGCAGCCGGCCGGCGGTCTCGTCGTCGACCTCGCGGCCGAAGAGGAACCCCGAGAAGGCCGAGCGGAGGCGGGTGAGGGCCTTGGCTCCGCGCGTCCAGCGCGTCCGCCCGGCCTTGTCCTTCACCCGGCTACTCGCCATTCCCTGACCCCGTGGGCGGACGGGGCGAGGGAGCCGGCCCGAGGGCCTAGCGAGGCCCGAGCAGCTCGATCAGCGCGTCCGCGATGTCCGATTTGGTGCGGTTCGAGAGGCGCCGGACCGATCCGTCGCCCCCCAGGATGAGAGCGCTCGCGCGGGGCCTGTTCAATGCCTGCTCGGAGTTCAGCACGATGAAATCGAGGCCCTTCTCCTTCAACTTGCGCAAGGCGCGGGAGATCCCGGAAGCGGTCTCCAGGGCGAAACCGACGACCAGCTTGCCCCTGCGGGAGGGGTCGTGTCCGCAGGCGGCGAGGATGTCGGGATTGCGGACGAGGGAAATCGTGGCGGTATTCGATCCGAGGTCCTTCGCGCGCCACTTGCCCTTCAGGCGGCGGGCGGGACGCCAGTCGCTCACGGCGGCCGCCATGAACAGGGCGTCAGCTTCCCGGAAGGCGTCGCGGGTCGCTCGGAGCATCTCGAGGGCGGTGACGACGTCGAGGCGGCGGACGCGGGCAGGCGTGGGGAGGCAGACGGGACCGGCGATCAGGGTGACCCGGTGGCCGGCCTTCCCCGCCGCGGCGGCGATCGCGAACCCCATCCGGCCGCTGGATTCGTTCGAGAGGTAGCGGACGGGGTCGAGGGACTCGCGGGTGGGTCCGGCCGTGACGACGACGCGGAGGCGGCGCGGAACCCGGCGACGAGGGGAGGGCTTGGGCATGGGCTCACAGATGCAAGTCGCTACCATGTACCCAGTTCTGCCAATGGCCGCCACCAAGCTCCCTTCCGTGCGCCAGGTCGGCGTCTACCTGGCCGCGATCCTGCTCGTCCTCCTCGCCGATCCCCGTCCGGCCACGTTCGCCGCCGGCTGCCTGATCGTCGCGATCGCTTGGACGCTCCGGATCTGGGCCTTCGGGCACCTGGACAAGAACCAGCACATGGTGACGACCGGGCCCTACGCGCACACGCGCAACCCGGCCTACCTCGGTTCGTTCCTCGCCATGATCGGCGTCGCGCTCGCGGCGGGTAACGCCGAGACGCCGCGCGGACGCATCGTCTGGGGACTGACGCTCCTCCTCGCGGTCGTGTTCTTCGCGATCTATCTCCCGCGCAAATTCGCACGCGAGTACGGGCGCCTGCAGCGGCTGTTCGGCCCCGAGCTCGAGCGACACGCCGAGAACGTGCCGAACTTCTGGCCCAGGCTCGCTCCCTGGCGGAGCGGCGACTCGCGCCGCTTCTCGTGGGCGCGCGTGACCGCGAACCACGAGTGGCCCTGGGGCGCGATCCTCGTGGTGCTGCTGGCCGCGATCTGGTTCGCCCAGGCCTGGTCGCCGCTGGAGACGGTGATGGCGGGCGGACGATGAGCCCGCTCCCGCAGCTCACGCGGGAAGAGCTCGATCGCCTGCCTCGACAGGCCCTGGGGAAACGCTCCGCGTTCAGGCCGCGCGTCTGGCGCGTCGAGACGCCGGGCGGGCCCGTCGTGGTGAAGGACGCGCACGAGAACGGCCTCGGCACTCGCTGGCTCGCGCGGTGGCTGATCGCGCGCGAGCGCAGGATCCTCGAGCGTCTGATCGAATTCGAGGGCGTGCCGCACCTGGTCGGGACGATCCGGCGGGACGCGATCGTCCTGAGCTACGTGCCCGGCCAGCCGCTCGACGCGGAGCGGTTCCGCGCGAACCCCCGGGCGATCTTCGAGCAGATCCTCGAGCTCACGCAGCGGCTCCACGAGCTCGGCGTGTTCCATCTCGACCTGCACCAGCGGAAGAATCTCCTCCTCGACGACGCGGGGCGCGTGCACCTCGTGGACTTCGGCGCCGCCGTGGCCCCGGGGCGGCTCGCCCTGGCGCTGTTCGGAGGCGCGCTGCGGCACGCCGACCGGCAGGCCGCCTTCAAGTACATGGCACGGTTCGCGCCCGAAGGGCTCAGCGAGGACGAGGCGCGGTCGGTGCTCCGCTACCGCAGAATCCGCTGGATGTGGCCCTTCACGCCGCACAGCAAGCGCGAGAGCCGCGCGGCGCGTGTTCGCTTGAGCGCCGGACGCCGGAGCTAGCTGCCGCGGTACGAGGTCAAGGTGGCCTTGACGTGCACGTCGAACGGACCGAACGGCGCCGTTCCCTCGATGAGGACCGGGATGCCTTGCACCCGGTCGACCCACACGCTGATGTTGCCGTGCAGGCCGAAGAGCGCTTCGAAACGCTCCGCGGCCTTCTCTCCGGGTCCGTCGCCGGCGGCGAGCTCGGGGCCGAGGAGGATCCTCACGCAATCGAAGGTGCCGGCTCGCGTCTCGATCAGGCGCGAGCCGGCGCGCTCGAGCCGAACCTGCCACAGCTCGTCCTGGTTGACGATCGAGATCGAGGTCGAGCGAGCCTCGCTGCGCAGGAACCCGCGCGCGAAGTAGAGGGCGCTGACGATGTCGAGCGCATCGGGCGGGACGTCGAGGTACTTGTGGGGCTTCCAGACGCGGTGCTTGCCGCGCTCGCAGTCGTCACAGTGCGAGGGCTTGCTCCAGGGCATGAAGCCGTCCTCGAAATGGGCCTTGTCGTCGCAGCCCTTGCAGTGGCGGTCCTTCCGGAACTCGAGCTTCCAGACGCCGTCGAACTCGCCCACGCGGGATTCCTTGTTCGAGACGCGCGAGCCCTTCAGCTTCTCGAAGGTCTCGATCCGCGGCTGGGTGCCCTCGTACCAGCGCACGCCGATCGTGTGGTGCACGTCGCGGCCGAGATAGCCCCCCTTGGCCAGGCCGTCGATCGCCGCGATCGGGCGGGGCTTCCCTGCGTCCGTGCCGGCGCCCTTGTCGGCCGATTTCTCGTCGAGCGGCGTCTGCGCGCAGACCAGCGTCACGCTGCCGAGGTCGAGGCCGCGCACGGGACCCACCGTCACCTCGACCTCGAAGCCCAGCGCCTCGTCGAGCGGGAGCCACGAGCGCGGATCCTCGCGCAGGAGATCCTTCTTGGCCGCGGCCTCGGTCGAAAGGCCCGAGGGCGATCGTGGCTCCGCTTGCAGGGCGAGAGCGAGCGTCGCGACGAGGAGGAAAGCGTTCACGGTGGCGGGCCGGGCGAGACTACAGCAACGTCGGGGCGATGGGTACCGCGCGGGCGCATGCTCGCTACGATGCGGGGATGACTCACCCCCTTCGCAGCGCCCCGCGGTTCGCCCTCCTGGCGATGTCGACGGCCCTGATGCTCATGAACGCCGGATGCCGTTCGAACGAGGCGGCCCCGCAACGTGAGAGCTACGTGGTCGCGTTCCTGGTCAGCGGTCCGAAAGTGAAGGAGAAGACACCCGAGGAGCGTCAGACGGTCCAGGCGGCGCACATGGCCAACATCGGGAAGCTGGTGGACGAGAACAAGATGGTGATCGCGGGACCGTTCGGCCGCCCGTCGCCGGACGAGTCGATGCGGGGGATCTTCATCTTCGACACGGGGGACGTGGCCCGGGCGAGGGAGTGGACCGAGACTGACCCGGCCGTGCAGGCCGGCGTCCTGGGGATGGAGCTGTCGCGCATCCGGACGGAGGCTCGGCTGAGGCGGGCCCTGGAGCTCTACCGGGAGAGCCTCGCGAAGGCTGGCGGGATGCCGGGGAACGACGAGATGAGGGGTTATGCGGTCGTGCTCGCGAAGAGCGGCGAGCGCGCGAGGCAGGCGATGGGCGGGTTGAGAGACGCGGGCAAGGTCGTGTTCGAGGGAGATCTCGACGACTCGCCGCGCGGCGCGTACCTCGCCGTGCTCGAGGCGAGCGAAGCGGATGAGGCGAAGACAATGCTCGAGCCGATCGCGGCGGGCCTGGGGGAGCACACCGTTTTCCCATGGTGGGCGACGGTGACGCTGCTCGAGCTGAAGCCGCAGGGGAAGTAAGCGGACCAGGGCGGCCTAGTTCACTTCGCGATCGTCTTCGCGATCCACGCGGCGATCGCCTCGGGCTCCGGCAATCGCCCGCTCCCCTCGTCGCCGCACGCCATCCGGCCCGCCTCCGGCGCGAGGATCTTCCACCCGTCGCCCTGGAGCACCTCGAGATGCCTGCGCACGGGCGGCGCCGAGAGCATCTCCGGGTTCATCGCAGGACACAGGAGCCGCGGCTTGCTGGCCGGGAGCGCGAGCGCCGTCGTCGTCACCAGATCGTCAGCGAGCCCGAGCGCGAAGCGCGCGAGCAGGTCGGCGGTGCACGGGGCCACGACCAGGCACTGACCCCACCGCGCGAGATCGATGTGGTCCATCGAGGCCTTGCGTGACGCGTTGAACTCGTCCGTGTACGCGGGCTCGCCTGTCAAGGCCTCGAAGAGCTGCGGGTTGACGAGCTTCGCGGCGTTCGCCGTGAGGATCGCCCGCACCTTGTGTCCGCCCTGCGAGAGCTTGCTCGCGAGGTCGCAGGCCTTGTGGATCGCGACCGAGCCACCAGCAGCGAGGAGGATGTTGGTCACTTCCGCGCCTCCGCCGGGGCGAGCCCGATCAACCGTCCCACCTCCCCCACTGCCCGCTCCAGGTTGTCGTTCACCACGACGTGATCGTACTTCGCCCGCTCCCTCAACTCGTCCTCCGCCTTGTGCAGCCTCCGCTCGAGCATCTCCGGCGTCTCCGTCCCGCGCTGCGCGAGCCTCCGCCGCAGCTCGTCGGAGTCCGGCGGCGCGATGAAGATGTACGTTCCGGGCTCACCCAACGCCCGCAGCTGATTCGCGCCCTGCACGTCGATCTCCAGGAGGTAGATCTTGCCCTGGGCGAGCACGCCCTCCATCGGCGCCCGCATCGTCCCGTACATGTTCCCATACACCTCGGCGTGCTCCAGGAACTCCCCGCGCTCCACCCTCTGCTTGAACTCCTCGCGCGTCAGGAAGTGGTAATCGCGGCCGTCCACTTCCCCAGGCCGCTTCGATCGCGTCGTCGCCGACACGGAGAACACGACGCGCGGATCTTGTAGCAAACGCTTGCAGATCGTGCTCTTCCCCGATCCCGACGGGCCGGAGATCACGACCATCCGACCTCGCTGCGTCCGCGCCTTTGCCGTCGGTTCCGTCACGGCTTCACTCCACGTTCTGGACCTGCTCGCGCAGCCGCTCGATCAGAGTCTTCATCTCGACCACCGCGTGAGCCACCTTCGCGTCGTTGCACTTCGACCCGATCGTGTTCGCCTCGCGCAGCAGCTCCTGCACCAGGAACTCGAGCTGCCTCCCGACCGCCCCGCCCTTCGAGAGCAGCGCTTCCCACTGCTCGAGGTGGCTGCCGAGGCGCGCGATCTCTTCCCCCACGTCCATCTTGTCGGCGAGCAGCGCGACCTCGCGCGCGAGGTCCTCGGGCCGCAGCGTCGCGCGCGCGCCGGATGTTCCCGGCCCATTCGGACCGTCCAGGAGCAGCTCGACGCGCTTCTTGATGTTCTCGTGGTGCTCGCGCACCACGGAGGGCATCCGCAGCTCGACCGCCGCCACGAGCGCCTCGATCCCCTTCGTGTTCTTGCGGAGATCCGCGAGCAGGCTGCTCCCCTCCGTCGCGCGCATCTTCAGCAGCTCCTCGAGCGCCTTCCGCGCGCACCCGAGCAGGAGCTCGTCCTCCTTCTCGCGCACGCTGTCGTCCTCGGCGGATCCGATCACGCCGGGCAGGCCGATGAGCGTGTCCAGCTTCACGCCGCCCTCGAGCTTCAGCTCCTTCGACAGCGTGAGGAGCAGCTTCTGGTAATGCCGCGCGACCTCCGCGTTCACGCGCACGGCTCCGGCGGAGACCTCGCGCTCGATCGACGCGGTCACCGAGATCGCGCCGCGCTCGACCTTCTCGCGCACGAGCGCCTCCAGCGCGGGCTCGAGGTGCGACTGTTCGGACGTGAGCCGCGACTTGACCTGGAGGTGCCGGTGGTTCACCGAACGGACCTCCACGCGCGCCACCATCCGTCCCTTCGTCGCCGACGCGGCTCCGAAGCCGGTCATCGAACGCAGCGGAGCCGTCGCGGCGGCGGGCTTCTTCTTCAAGCCCTCGCTCCGGCCCCCGGACGGCTCCCGGGCTTCACCGCGCTCCCTCCGGCGCGGCAGAGCGGACACTCCTCGGGCTTCCACGTCTTCACTTCGACCTCGGCCAGCGCGAAGAGCTCCAGCCCGTCCTTGGCGAACGGATTGCCTCCCGAGCGGTTCACGATCGCGCCGATCGCGGCGGGGCGCACGTCGTAGTGCTTCATCACCTCGATCACCTCGCGCGTCGATCCGCCGGTGGTCAGCACGTCCTCGACGACGAGCACGCGCTCTCCAGGCGAGAGCTTGAACCCCCGGCGCAGCTCCATCTTCCCGTCCTTGCGCTCGGTGAACTGGCAGCGCGCTCCGAGCGCGCGCGCGACCTCGTGCGCCCAGATCACGGCGCCCAGCGCGGGGCCGATCACGAGATCGAACCGGGCCTGACCGGCCTTCTTGCGGATGCGGCTCGCGAGCTCCTGCGCGAGGCTCGAAGCGCGCGCGGGATCCTCGAGGAGGAGCGCGCACTGGAAGTAGCGGTCGCTGTGCAGCCCGGAGGAGAGCTGGAAGTGCCCCTCGAGCATCGCGCTGCTCGCGCGGAAGAGCTCGAGCACGCTCGGCGAGTCCAAGGTCGGGGCCCCGCTACTTCGGCGGTTCCACCGGTCCCGGCGGCGGCAGGGCGCCGCCGGTGTCGGTGGCCGGCGCTTCCACCGCGGGCAGGTTGTCGAGCACCGTGCCCCCGCTGACCTGCCGGTTCAGGACGTGGATCATCAGCGCGCTCCCGAGGAACACCGCCGCGGTCGCGCCCGTGAAGCGGTTGATCCCCGAGGTGCCGACGCCGAAGGTCGCTTGCCCCGAGGTCCCCAGCGCGTCGGTCAAGCCGCCGCCGCGACCTTCCTGGAGCAGGATGACGACGACCAGCACGATCGCAGCCAGGACGAACAGGATGTAGAGGAGGGTGATGGAGAGCTCGATCATGGTGTCAACGATACTCCAGGAGCGGCAGAAACGTGTCGGCTTGGATGGAGGCGCCCCCGACGAGGCAACCGTCGACATCGGGCGCGGACAGGAGGGACTTGACGTTCGAAGGCTTGACGCTGCCGCCGTACTGGATGCGCGTCGCGGCGGCCAGACCGTCGTGGTAGAGGCCGGCCAGGCAGCCCCGCAGGTAGCCGTGGGCCTGGCTCGCCTGCTCCGGCGTCGCGTTCCGCCCGGTCCCGATGGCCCAGACGGGCTCGTAGGCCAGCGTGATGCGCTTCATCTCGACCGCGCTGACCCCGTCGAGGCCCGACTTCAGCTGGCGACCGATCACTTTCTCGGTCGCGCCCGCGTCGCGCTCCGCCAGCGTCTCGCCGACGCAGAGGATCACGTCCAGACTCGTCGCGAGCGCGGCGCGGACCTTCTCGTGGACGAGCCCGTCGCTCTCGCCGTACACGTGCCGCCGCTCCGAGTGGCCCAGGATCACCAGCGTGGCGCCGACGTCGGCGATCATCTTCGCGCTCACCTCGCCGGTGTACGCGCCGGCGTCCTTCTCGCAGCAGTTCTGCGCCCCGACGCGGATCGGGGAGCCTTCGAGGGCGCGCACGACCTCCGCCAGGTAGACGAAGGGCGGGAAGACGGCCGCGTCGATGTCTCTGCGCTGCCCGAAGCGCTCACGCAGCGTCGAGACGAGCTCGAGCGCGCTGCCGCGGTCGAGATTCATCTTCCAGTTGCCGGCGACGAAGGGTTTGCGCATCGCGGGAGGGAGGGGTGATCTCGGGGCTCGCAGGCGCGGCGAGAAACGGCGTAGTATGGTTTTCGCCCGCGCGAGCGTCAATCGGATGACCCACGGCACGCTCCCCGCCCTGCTCGCCCTCCAGCCGCTCGAAAGCCTCCGGCGGACCGGCTGGGTCCTGAACGGGATCTCGGACCCCGAGACGATCGCAGGCCACGTCCTCGGCGCCTGCCATGCGATCCTCGCCCTCGGCCCCCGGATCGTCCCGGCGATCGACGTCGAGCGCTGCCTGTCGCTCGCGCTCGTCCACGACGCGCCCGAAGCACTGCTCGGCGACCTCCCGAAGTCCGCGGCGGAGCTCCTGCCGCCGGGCGCCAAGCGCGAAGCGGAGGAGAAGGCCGCGCGGAAGCTCCTCGGCGGTCTCTCGCCGCTCGCGCTCGAGCGCTTCGCGGAGTACCGGAGCCAGGCGACGCGCGAAGCCCGCTTCGCCCGCCTCTGCGACCGTCTCCAGATGGGCGTCCGCATGGTCGGCTACCGTCGGCTCGGCGTCCGCGGCCTCGACGACTTCGCGGCGACGATCCGGGCCCTCGACTGCTCGGAGTTCCCTCCCGCCGCAGCGCTGCGGGAGGAGATCCTGGCGGAGGTGTGATGCCCCGCGCTTCGGGGAAGCGCGCGAGGTAGCGTAGGCGCCCGATGCAGGGCGAGGCGAACGGAACTCGGCGCGTCCCGGGCTGGTTGCGGCGCGCGGTCAGCTGGATCCCGTTCGTGACGCTCTTCGTCGTCGGGATCGCCTACTTCGCGCGCGACCAGCTGTCACCGCCGATCGAAGAGCTCGTGATCGAGCCCGCCCCGGCCGCCAGCATCCCGCCGCTCGAGCTTCCCGAACGCACGCGCTCCCTCTCGGGCCGTGTCCTCGATCCCGACGACGAGGGCGTCGAGGCCGCGCTCGTGTGGCTGCGCGCCGGGGACGAGCCGCACTGGACGTACACGGCGACGGACGGAGGCTTCGATCTCGGGGAGCTCGAGGCCGGTCCGTGGAACGTAACGGTCGTCGCGGTGGGCTTCGCGCCGCACGCGCTCACGGTCGCCGAGAACGAGGGACCGCTGACGATCCGCCTCGAGAAGCCCTTCGGCCCGGCACCGACGATCCCGCCGATCGTGCGCGCGCCTCTCCAGGGCCGGGTGACGAGCCGCCTGGCCGGCACGCTCGACGGTGGCGAGGTCGTGCTGATCCCCACGTTGCCCGTGCAGAATCTGTCCGCGCCTCTGCCTCGCCGCACCGAGGTCGCCGCGGACGGGTCGTTCGAGATCCAGGACCTCATCGCGGGCGAGTACCGCGTCGAGGTGCGCCCGGAATGGGCCGGGGGCGGGAGCTGGCCGGACCTCGCGCGCCCGCTTGCGGATGGCGGCGGCGCACCGAACGCCGAGGCGCGGATCTTCCGTCACGAAGCGCCGGGCACCTACGGGATGACGGGGCGGCTCGACATCGAGCTCGCGACGGGAGAGATCGCCGGAAAGCTCGTCGACTTCGAATTCCAGACGGTCGAAGGCGCGCTCCTGCTCCTCGCGCAGGCCTCCGATGCGAGCCGCGTCTGGCCCTCGGTCGAGAGCGGGCCGGACGGCTCGTTTTCGCTCCAACAGATCCCGGCCGGCAGGTACACCCTCACCGCGCGCGCGGGCTCGGCGACGCTCGTGCAGGACGTCACGGTGCGGGCGGGGGAGACGACGACGCTGGGCGTGACGCCTCTCGAGGTGCGGCGCTCGAGGTGAGGGTATCCTGTTCGGCCCGCCGGTCCCGTACCGCCCGCCGACATGAACCCCGCCACGATCTACCTCGACAACGCCGCGACCACGCGGCTCGATCCGGCTGTCCGCGAGGCGATGCAGCCCTTCCTCGCCGACGAGTTCGGCAACCCATCCTCGCGCCACCGTCCCGGCCAGCGCGCGGCGGAGGCGATCGAGCAGGCTCGGCTGTCCGTCGCCCGCGCCCTCGGCGCGCGCGCGGCGGACGTGATCTTCACCTCGGGCGGCACGGAGGCGAACAACCTCGGCGTCCAGGGATCCGCGCGGGCACGGGCGAAGCACGGGCGCCATGTGCTCGTCGGCGCGACGGAGCATCCTTGCGTGCGCGACAGCGCTCTGGCGCTCGCCGACGAGGGTTTCGAGGTCGAGACGCTGCGCCTGTCGCCGGGGGGCGGGCTCGATCTCCCGCACCTCGCCTCCGCGCTGCGACCGGACACGGTCCTGGTTGCGCTGATGCTGGTCCAGAACGAGTTCGGTTCCGTCTACCCCGTCCGCGAGGTCGCGAAGCTCGTCCGCGCTCGCTCTCCGCACGCCGCCATCCACGTCGACGCGGTCCAGGCTCTCGGCAAGGTCGAGATCTCGATCCGCACGCTCGGCGCCGACACGATCGCGATCAGCGCGCACAAGGTGCACGGTCCGAAGGGCTCGGGCGCGCTCGTGACCGCGGGCTCGATTCCGCTCCGCCCGATCCTCTTCGGCGGCGGACAGCAGCACGGCGCTCGCCCGGGCACCGAGAACGTCGCGGGAATCGTCGGCTTCGGCGTCGCCGCGCGCCTCGCCGAGGAGCGACGAGAAGCCTCTTGCGCGTCGATGCGCCGGTGCCGCGAACTCCTCGCGGAGCGGATCACGCTCATCCCCGGGGCGCGCGTGCTGCAGCCGGGGGCGGATGCCGGGGACGTCTCGCCCTCGATCCTCTCCGTCGTGATCCCCGGCGCGCCGTCGGAAGTCCGCATGCACCACCTCGAGGAGCTCGGGGTCGTCGTGAGCGCCGGCAGCGCCTGCCACGCGAAGTCGAACGCGCCGAACCCCGCGCACGCGGCGATCGGACTCGGCGGCGACGAGGCCAAGTGCATGCTCCGCCTCTCGTTCTCGCGAGAGACGACCGAGGCTGAGGCCCGTGCGGCGGCGGACGCCCTGGAGAGCGTGTGCAGGAAGCTCGAGAGCTCCCGCCGTTGAGCACTCTGCCCCCCCTCGAGGTCCTGCCGCCTCCGGAGATCGTGCTCGTCCGCTACGGCGAGCTCGCGCTCAAGGGCGGCAACCGCCGCCAGTTCGAGGAGCGCTTGTGCTCGAACATCCGCGACGCGGTGCGGCCGATCTCGGCGGTGGACGTCGAGCGCCGGCGCGGAAGGCTCGCGGTGATGCCCGAGCGGCGCACCGAGGACGTCGCGCGGCGGCTCCAGGCCGTGTTCGGGATCAAGTCGGTCTCCCCCGCCTGGGGCTCGCCCAGCGATCCCGAATCGATCGCGCGCATCGCGCGGCCGGTGCTCGTCGACGCGATCGCCGCGGAGCCCGCCGGCCGCGAGATCCCCTTCCGCATCCACTCCTCGCGCGGCGACAAGACCTTCCCGCTCAACTCGATCGAGCTCGACATCTTCCTCGCCGAGCGCATCATGCCGGGCCTCGGCCGGCTCCGCGTGCGTCTCGACGATCCCGAGCTGACGCTCGGCGTCGACGTGCGGCTCGAAAGGACCTACGTGTTCGTGCGGCGGTTCCCGGGGCCGGGCGGATTGCCGGTCGGGACGCTCGGCCGCGGCCTGTGCCTGCTCTCGGGAGGCATCGATTCGCCCGTCGCCGCGTGGATGATGATGAAGCGCGGGCTGCACCAGAGCTTCGTCACGTTCCACTCCTTCCCCTACATCGGAGACGCGAGCAAGCGCAAGGTGATCGAGCTCGCTCGGATCCTCGCGCGCTGGCAGCAGCCCGCCAGCCGGCTCCACGTGGTCCCCTTCGCCGACATCCAGACCGCGATCCGCGACACGGCGCCCGAGAGCTACCGGACCGTGCTCTACCGCCGGATGATGCAGCGGATCGCCGCGCGGATCGCGGGCGAGAACCGCCTCGACGCGCTCGTCACGGGCGAGAGCCTGGGCCAGGTCGCCAGCCAGACGCTCGAGAACATCGAGTGCATCGCCGCCGCTTCGCCCATGCAGGTGATGCGCCCGTTGATCGGCTTCGACAAGGAGGACACGATCGACCTGGCACGCAAGATCGGCACCTTCGCGGCCTCCAGCCACCAGGAACCCGACTGCTGCTCGCTGTTCATGCCCGAGAAACCCGTGCTGCGCGGATCGGTCGAAGCCTGCGAGGCGGCCGAGACGCGCTTCGACGTCCCGGGACTCGTTCAGAGCGCCTGTGAGGCCATCGAACGGATCGAGATCGAGCCCGAAGACTAGGAACAGACGCCGCGAGATCGCTAGTCTGCCGCCGTGAACCGGACCATCGCCCTGTTCGTGGCCCTGGTCATCCTGCTTGCCCACTGCCTCGCCATCTACACGGACGGGCAGGGGCACTTCGCCTTCGCGTACGACCCGAGCTACGTGGCCCTGCGCCTGGCCCACAACCTGATCTTCGAGGGGCAGCTGCGCTGGAATCCGGGCATGACGGCCTGGGAGAGCTATCCCTCGCCGCTCTGGGTCGCGTTCGCGGCGGTCGCCGAACGCCTGGCCGCGACGGACCTCGGGGACGAGCTCGGGATCTCGGTCAACACGATCATGCAGTCGGGCTCGATCGTCTCGGCGCTGCTCACGGTCGTGCTGGCGGGAGGATTCCGCAGCGGCCGCGCGGCGGGCCTGATCGCGCCGCTCCTGCTCGTCTCCTGCGGCTGCGTCGCCGCCGCGGCGGCGAACGGGATGGAGACAGCGCTCTACGCGCTGCTCGTCACGAGCTCCTTCCTGTGCTTCGAGAGGGGCTACGGGAACCGCCTCGCGATCTCGATGACGCTCCTGTGTCTCGTTCGTCCGGAGGCGGCCATCCTCGTGGCCGGGCTGCTCTTCCTGCGCTTCTTCGGCTTCCCCCGTGGCGCGCAGCGTCCGGCGCTCTGGCCCTTCGTCGCGCCGCTCGTCACCGTCGCCGCGACGACTTGGGCGCGCTGGCGGGCGACCGGCTTCCTGCTCCCTCCCTCGGTCCACGCGATGGTCGAGCCGCATCCCGGCCAGGCGGGCGAAGGTTTCGCCTGGCTGCTCGACTCGATGCGGACGGCGATCGGACTCATCCTGCTCGTCTACGCGATCGTCTCCCTCGCGCGGCGGCATCTCTCGGGCACTGGGACGCGAGCGTTGTTCCTGGCGCTCCTCATGGCCGCAGCTCTCGTTCTCCAGGGCCGCGCTCCGCTCCCGTTCGCCGAGGCCCTCGTCCCCGCGCTCCCACTCGCCTTCGTCGCGGCGCAGGAAGGCATGATCGAGGCCCTCGACGGCCCATCCGTGCTCGGGCGGAGGCTCGCGCTCTCCTCGCTCTTCGTCTGCATCTTCGTGTCCGCGCTCGCGAGCCGGCATCCGGCGGACCTCGGACCGCTGCCGCTCGAGGCCTGGCACGGGCGCTGGATGCGATCGCGTGGCTCCTCCAGCTTCGGCTACGAGCAGACGCTCGGCCGTCAGGGCCTCGAGGAGCAGATCGCTACGACCCTCCGCCTGCGCGGCCTCGGACTCTTCGTGCGCGACTACCTCGACCCGAGCGCGTCGCTCCTGACGCCTTGGCCGGGATCGCTCGGCTATCTCTCCCGGCTCCAGGTCTTCGACCTCCTCGGACGGGCGAGCCCGATCGCCGGGGCCACGCGGCCGGCGGGCTGGACTCGCCGCGAGCGCTCCGACGTCGTCGCCGCGCTGGATATGGACCCGGACTTCGTCGTGCCGGAGATCCGGCCGAGCGAGAACGCACCCTCGGCCTCCGGGCTCTCGCTGCTGTGGCTGCAGGAGCTCGACCGTCGTCCGCTCGCGGATGGCCGGCTCGCCGAGATCCAGGGCGCGTTCTCGCGCTACGAGATGGTCACGGTCCCGATCACGATCCCGACGCGCGGCAGCGGTCCCTATCGGAACGAGACCTTCCGCCTCCTGCGCAGGAAGGAGCTGGGCCTCCGGCCGCGCCTCGAGATCGGCTTGACGGGCCGGGAGCTCCGGATCGGCGTCTCGCACCGCACGCATCTCCAGATCGCCGACTTGCGCGTCCTCGCGATCGACACGCGCGGCCGCCTGTGGTCCATGCGTCCGACCGGCGAGCTCGCGGCGGGCCCCCAGGTCCTCGCCCGTCCTGGCCTGCTGCTCTACGAGAGCGGAACGCGATCCCTGGAGCTCCTTCGCCTCGAGTTGCCGGACGAGGTGGACGGCTCGCGGATCGTCGAGGTGCGCGCGGTGCTGCGGAATCCCGGAGTGATCGGGGAAGACGAGTTCGCCGACGTCAGCGCGGTCGTGGTCGCGTCACTCTGATACTGCCCGGCTTCCGTGTGGGTGCCTCGCTCCGGAATTCTCGGAATCACCTGCCACCGTAGCGCCGCGCGCGAGTCGTGAGGTCGAGCAGGCCCTCCTTGGCCTTGCTCGAGGAGAATTCTCATGTTCACGCCGCCGCGTTGTCCCTACTGGTCCTGCAGGGCTCACCTGCAGCCCGATCCCTCCCTCCT
>JBJXFB010000125.1:0-16306 GCA_046155895.1 Planctomycetota bacterium
CTGATCCAGTAGACAATAAGATTGTCTACTGGATCAGTCGGGTAACTCCTCATGAACCTCTCCAAGCGCGGCGAGTACGCCCTGCGAGCCTTGATCGACCTCGGCATGGCCCGCGAGCTCGGCCGGCCGATCCTCCCGATCAGCGAAATCGCTGAGCACGAGCGCATCCCCGTCAAGTTCCTCGAGCAGATCCTGCTCCAGCTCAAGGACGCGGGCTATCTGACGAGCCGCCGCGGACCGAGCGGCGGGTATTCCCTCAAGAAGTCGCCGCGTTCCATCCGAATCGGCGAGATCATCCGCCTGATCGACGGCCCCCTCGCGCCGATCCCGTGCGTCAGCAAGACCGCGTACGAGCGCTGCTCGTGCCCGGACGAGGACCACTGCGGCCTGCGGATGCTCATGCTCGACGTGCGCAATGCCATCGCGGAGATCCTCGACCGGCACACGCTGGACCAGGTCATCGACATCACGCTGCGCAAGCTGCGGCGCGACGGCTTGGCCGCGCCCTTCCCCCCCGCGACTTGAGGTCCCCATGGCCCGTCCTCTCGCGCGACTCGCCCTGACCCTGCTCGGCCTGGGCGTCGCTGCCTGCGGGGGCGACGTCGCCGAGCCGGGCGTGCGCGTGCTCCGCGTCGGCCATTTCCCCACCGTCACCCACGCGCAAGGTCTCGCCGCGCACGCGCTGACGCGCGAGGGCCAGGGCTGGTTCGAGCAACGCCTGGGCCCCGGCACGAAGGTCGAGTGGTTCCTCTTCAACGCCGGTCCGAGCGCCATGGAATCGATCCTCTCGGGCGCGATCGATCTCACCTACGTCGGTCCGAACCCGGCGATCAACGCGCACGTGAGATCCAGGGGCCGGGAGATCCGCGTCGTCGCGGGTGCGGCCCGCGGCGGAGCCGCCTTGGTCGTCCAGGGAGACGGCCGCATCGCGTCCCCGGCGGATTTCCGCGGGAAGAAGGTCGCGACCCCGCAGCTCGGCAACACGCAGGACGTCGCCTGCCGCGCCTGGCTCGCCGCCCAGGGGTTCGAGGTGACCCAGACGGGCGGCGACGTCCACGTCGTGCCCACGCAGAGCTCGGACATCCTCGCGCTCTTCCTGCGCGGAGAGATCGACGCCGCCTGGACGGTCGAGCCCTGGGTCTCGCGCCTCGAATCGGAAGCCGGCGGCAAGATCCTCGTGGAGGAGAAGGACGCGATCGCGACGGTCCTCGTCGCGAGCACCCGGTTCCTGCGCGAGGAGCCGGAGCTCGCCCGGGCTTTCGTGGACGCCCACGACGAGCTGACGCGCTGGATCGGCGCGCATCCCGACGAGGCGAAGGCGCTCGTCCGCGCGGAGCTCGCAGCCGAAACGACGCGCGAGATGCCGCAAGCCCTCGTCGACCGCTGCTGGGCGAGGATCCGTTTCGATCAGGAGACTTCGCTCACGGCCTTCGAGTCCTTCGTGGAGGCGGCCCAAGCGGCTGGATTCCTGAAGGAAGCCGGGGATCTCTCCCGACTCCTGGAGACCTCGCCGTGACGGGAGGATCGGAGGTCCCCGGTCCGCCTCCGGCGAAGATCCGCCTCGAGCGAGTCTCGAAGTCGTTCCGCACGCCGCGCTCCACCGTCTCCGCCCTGGAGGACATCGACCTCTCGATCGAGGACGCGCAGTTCGTGTGCCTGGTCGGCCCGAGCGGCTGCGGGAAATCGACGCTGCTGAACCTGATCGCCGGCCTCGAGTTCCCCGACTCGGGGCGCGTGCTCTGCGAAGGCGCGCCCGTCGCGGGCCCCGGACGCGACCGGATGGTGCTCTTCCAGGAATCGGCTCTCTTTCCCTGGTTGGACGCGCTGGGCAACGTCCTCTTCGGCCTGGAGCTGAAGCCGGGCCTCGATCGCAAGGCTCGGCGCGAAGTGGCAGCCTACTACCTCGAGATGGTCGGCTTGACGCGCTTCGCCCACGCCAACGTCCACGAGCTCTCGGGCGGCATGAAGCAGCGCGTGGCCCTGGCGCGCGCGCTGGCGCCGAACCCGCGCGTGCTGCTGATGGACGAGCCCTTCGCGGCGCTCGACGCGCTCACGCGCGAGCAGCTCTACGGCGACCTCCAGCGCATCTGGGCCGAGCGGAAGAAGACGATCGTCTTCGTCACGCACAACGTCCGGGAGGCCGTCTGCCTCGGCGACCGCGTGGTGCTGCTCTCGCCGAACCCCGGCCGCATCCGGGAGGAATTCGTGATCGACCTTCCACGTCCGCGCGACATCAACAGCGTCGAGCTCGCGCGCTACTCCACGAAGATCCATGGCGCGCTCAAGGCGCACCTCGATCCCGAGGCTCGTCCCTTGCCGGAGATCCGGGCGTGAAGCGCGTGCTCGC
The DNA here is from genome assembly GCA_046155895.1 of Planctomycetota bacterium. Classification (GTDB taxonomy): domain Bacteria; phylum Planctomycetota; class UBA1135; order UBA1135; genus DASYPQ01. The sequence goes on from JBJXFB010000125.1 coordinate 2,348, forward strand.
CGCTGTGGTGTTATTCGGGTTGATCCTCCTGGCGTGGGCCGGAATGGCCGCGAGCGAGAAGTGGTCGCCGGTCATCCTTCCCTCCCCCGGAAGCGTCGTGCGCTACCTCTGGGGCGCGCTCGCCGACGGGACGCTCGGCGCCGCAGCCCTGGTCACCGCCCGGCGCCTTTTCCTGGGCTACGCGATCGGGCTCGCCGTCGGGCTGCCCCTGGGCTTCCTGACCTCGCGGTTCCGCATGTGCTCCGACACGATCGGCGTCCTGGCGCTCGGCATGCAGACGCTGCCGAGCGTCTGCTGGGTGCCCCTCGCGCTGCTCTGGTTCGGCCAGAGCGAGGGCGCGATGCTCTTCGTCACCGTCATGGGGACGGTGTGGTCGATCCTGCTCGCGACGGACAGCGGGATCCGCAGCGTGCCGCCGATCTTCACGCGCGCCGCGCGCACGATGGGATCACGGCGGTTCCACACGCTCATCCGCGTCGTACTGCCGGCTTCGCTGCCCTCCATCCTCACCGGAATGAAGCAGGGCTGGGCGTTCGCATGGCGCTCCCTCATGGCGGCCGAGATCTACGTCACGGTCCTGGGAGGGCTCGGGCTAGGCCACCTGCTGCACTACGGCCGCGAGCTCCACGCCATGGATCAGGTGCTCGGCGTCATGTTCGTGATCGTCGTCGTCGGCCTGCTCGTCGACCGCGCGCTCTTCGCGCCTGCGGAACGAGCGCTGCACCGCCGCTGGGGCACGGGCACCTAGTCATCGCGCGCGGTCGCGCGAGCTCGATCGAAGGCCGCGCCGGGCCCGAACAAGTCCTCGCGCACTCGCGGCCACCCGCCCAGGTCCTCGATCCCCCACAGGTCCACCTCGGGCTTGGCCGGATCCGCGCCGCCCGCCGCGGGCAGCGGAACCACCCGCCGGAATCCGCGCAGGGCGAAGGCGCGCTGCGCTTCCTCGCTCACGAGGAAGTCGAGGAAGGCCCGGGCGATGCTCGCCAGGCCGTGACGCTCCGCGTAGACGTCGACGACCACCGCTGGGTTGTCCATGCGCAGCGTGGAGCGCGGGACGACCCAGTCGACTTCGTGACCGAACATCCGGCTGCGCATCACCTCGCTCTCCGAGGTGATGGCGACGTCCCCGAGGCCCTGCTCGAACGCCTCGAACGACTCGCGCGCGGTGGGCGACCAGCGGACGACGCGCGGGAGGACGCGGGCGAGGAAGCTCTCGGCTACCGCCAGATTCACGGTGCGCTCGTGCCCCGCTCCACGCAGGGCGGCGCCGTACATCGCGGTGATCCCCCAGCGGCCTCCCCCCGAGCTCGACGGATCAGGCAGGACGAGACGCAGGCCAGGCCGGGGGAGGTCGCTCCAGTCCCGGACGCCGCGCGGGTTTCCCTGACGCACCGCCAGAACGACGACCGATCTCGAGACGATGCCGTGGCTCTCCCCCCACTGCCAATCCGAGCGCACGAGACGGGAGTGAACCAGACGTTCCACGTCCTCCTCGTTCGAGAGCACCGCGATGTCGGCTTCGAACCCGTCCAAGATCGCCTGGACTTGGGCGCCGCTGGCTCCGTAGGACTGATCGAAGCGGATCACCTGGCCCTTGCTACGCCTCCATTGCTCGACGAACAACGGGATGATCCGCTTCTCGTAGGCCTCGCGCGCTGTCGTGAAGGCGGAGAAGCGGAGCGTCACGGGCGCGATCGAGGCCGATTCGGCGAGAGGCTCCGTCTTCGGAGTCCGATCTGGCCCGTCAGGGGCGCAGCCGGCCGGAACCCACGACAACGCGAAGGGCAGGAGAGCGCGGATGCGCGGGAATCGGACCATGGCGAGTCAGCGTTTCTCTTCCGGCGTCGTTCCCTGACCCTCCCGGAGCACGTGCACTCTACCGCCGGGCAGATCGCCGAAGGACTCGCGTCTTCCGTCCGGCCAGCGCACCAGCACTTCCGAGAGTCCCCGTTCGCTCCCCAGGCCCACGTGCACGCGCGGATCGCTGGCCGAACAGTAGCTGTAGGCGCTTCGCGCGACTCGCGTGATCGGCCGAGCACCCGCGCGCGCGGACACGACGGCTCCGAGCGCGTCGCGGCCGTGCCTCTCGACCAGGCGCAGCGTGATCCAGCCGCCCCGCGGGGAAGCCACGTTCCGCAGGAGGTGCGCGGGTCCGTCGCGGTTCACGATCACGACGTCGATCGCTCCGTCCCCGTCGACGTCGCCGAAGGCCGCGCCCCGGCCCGTCGCGATCAAGGGCTCCGAGGTGCCGCCGCGCGGGAGCACCTCCTCGAAGCGCTGCTCGGGCGTTCCGCGGAACAGGATCTCGGGCTGGGCGTAGGGATCGGGTCCGAAGCTCGTCTCGGCTCGCGTCACTCCTCCCGTCGCCACGAAGAGATCGTGGAAGCCGTCGTCGTCGAAGTCCTCGAGGGCGCAGCCGAAGCGGGTGAGCGGGAGGCTCGCGATCCCCAGGCCCGCGAGGGCGGTGCGGTCGCTGAAGTAGCGTCCGTCGTTGCGGTAGAAGGAGTCCGATTCGTTGCGTAGGTTCGCCACGAACACCTCCTCGTCGCCGTCCCCGTCGAAGTCGGCCGCGGCGACGCCCATCCCCGCCTTCGCGACGCCGTTCAGGTCGACGGCGCAGCCGTGGAGTAGCGCGGCATCCTCGAAGCGGCCTTCCCCGCGGTTCAGCCAGAGCTGGTTCATCGTCCCGTCGTTGGCCACGAAGACGTCGGCGCGGCCGTCCCCGTCGAAATCCCCGCAGATCACGCCCAGGCCGTTGCCGAAGGCCGTGCGCAGCCCGGCCTCGCGCGACACGTCGGTGAAGGCGCCGTTCCCGTCGTTCCGGTAGAGCGTGTCGGTCGCGGGCCAGGGGTAGCTCCTGGGGCTGCAGTAGTCCGGACCCCGGGGCGGCCCGTCGCAGCGGATCTCGTCGGCGATCGACCAGCGGATGTAGTTCGCGACGTAGAGATCGAGGTCTCCATCCCCTTCGATGTCGAAGAAGGCGGAGCTCGCGCTCCAGCCGGTTTCCCCCACGCCGGCCTCGCTCGTGACGTCGGTGAACCGGCCCGCCCCGTCGTTGCGCAGGAGCGCGTTGGCTCCGACGTTCGTCACGTAGAGATCGACGTCCCCGTCGTTGTCGTAGTCTCCCGCGGCGACGCCCATCCCGTACCCTCGGACCTCCGCACCGCTCCCGGCGGTGACGTCGCGGAAGGTCCCGGTCCCCAGGTTCTCGAACAGCCGGTTCCCCGGACGGCTCTCGGGGGGCTCCGTCAGGCTGCCTGCCTGCACCAGGTACGCGTCGAGATCGGCGTCCCCGTCCATGTCGAAGAGAGCGACGCCCCCGCACATGATCTCCGGGAAGAGGTAGTTCCCCGCGTGACCGGAGACGTGATCGAAGACGATCCCGCGCTCGCGCGCGCACTCCTCGAACCAGGGAGAACCGGACGGGGCCGGCCCCGAAGTCGAGGACTCCGCGCCGCATGCGGTGACGAGGAAGACGGCCGCCAGGCTCGAGCGGCGCATCAGCGCTTCCCCGCCGCCGGCGCGGCCGCGCGCCGCTTCTCGAGCTCCACGAAGGCCGCGGCGAGACGCGCGGGGTCCTTCGGTCCGAGCCGCCGCGTTTCGATCAACGCCGCATTCGCACCCTCGAGCTCGCGGAGTCCCAATCGTGCGCGAGCCAATCCGAACCACGCCTCCGCGAGGCCGGGTTGAAGGCGCGTCAGCTCCTCGAAGGTCCCGGCGGCCTCCGCGTTCCGGTGCAGCGCGAGGAGGTTCTCGCCGATCCACAGGCGAACCTCCACATTGCGATCGTCGCACGCGAGCTCGGCTCGGAACGCGGCGAGCGCCTCGGGGTACCGCTTCGCTTCGAACAGGTAGCAGCCCTTCAGATCGTGCGCGAGCGCCAGAGCGGGGTCGAGCGCGAGCGCCCGGTCGATCTCGGCCAGCGCGGCATCGAGCTTCCCCTCCCGGTAGAGGACGACCGCCAGGTTGAGGCGCATCGTGCAGCTCGCGGGCTCGTTCGCCAGACCCTCCTCGAGGAGCGCGCGCGCCTCCTGCATCCGGCCGGCGCGCGAGTAGGCGTCGGACAGATTGTTGATCACCGCCGGGTCCGACGGCTGCGCGCGCCGGAGGTTCTCGAGGAGCGGGATTGCGCTGAGGGGTTGGCCGGCGAAGATCAGCTTGCGCGCGTGATCCAGCGTGACGTTGAAGCCGACGCGGTGGCGGACCATCTCTTCCGCGAAGGGGTCGGGCCACATCGGGTCCTCGGCCTTGCCGAGAGCGAGTTCGGCCAGCGCCTCGTCCGTGCGCCCGGCGAGTTGCAAGGCCCGGCCGAGGAGGAGATGCGCGTAGGCCTGGTTCTCCCGCAAGGGGATCGCGCGGCGCAAGGCCTCGATGGCGGCACGGCTGTCCTCGCGCAGGAGATGAACCCGGGCGAGCCCGATCCAACCGGCAGGGTCCTTCGGGTCCACGCTCGTCGCGCGCAGGAAATTCGCCTCGGCGCCGGGGAGATCGGCGGTTTCCAGGCGCAGGAGGCCGAGCTGCCAGTGAGCGACCGACACGCGCGGATCGAGCGCCGCTGCCGTCTCCATGCCGGCGATGGCTTCGGGAATCCGACCCAGCTTCCTGCACACGCGCGCCCTGCGGTAGGGCCAGCGAACTTCGTCCGGCGCGAGCTCCGCGGCCCGGGCGTAGGAGGGCAGCGCCGGATCGAGCAGCTCGTTGGCTTCGTACACCATCCCGAGCTCGCCCCAGGCGAGCGGACTTTCCGGCGAGCGGAGGACCGCCGCGCGGACTTCGCGGACCCTCCGCCCGACGGCGGGATCGAGCCGCGCCGCGTCGGCCGGCAGCGGCGGCTCCGGTCCGGCCGCCCGGGTCCTCTTCCAGAGGATCACGGCCCCGGCTCCGACCACGATCACGAGGATCCAGGTCCAGATCGTGCCGCGCTTCATCAGCGCCCGTCACCCGCGGGCTTCCCCTTTCCCTTCCGGAGCACGTGCATCCTCCCAGCGGGCAGGTCCCCGAACGCCTCGCGCGACCGGTCCGGCCACGTGACGATCACCTTCGCCGCGACCTTCGCTTCGCCGATCCCGAAGTGGACGCGCGGATCGTTCGAGGAGCAGTAGCTGGAGCACACCATCACCTCGCGGCGCAGCGTGCGTCCCAGCGCCCCGAGCTCGACGCTCGCCCCCAAGGCGTCGCTGCCTCTGTCGTCGAGGACGCTCAAGCCGATCCACCCTCCGGCTTTGGGGGCGACGTTGCGCAGGAGCCGCAGCGGACCTTGGTTGTCGAGGTAGGCGACGTCGACGTCTCCGTCGTCGTCGTAGTCGCCGAAGGCCGCGCCGCGGCTCGTCCCGATCAGATCGACGGCCGTACCGCCCCGCGGGAGCACCTCCTCGAAGCGCGACCCTTCGAGGCCGCGGTACAGGTTGTTGGGCTCCGCGTAGACGTCGGCCTGGCCGAACGTGGGCTTCCAGAGCCCGACCCGGCCGTTCACGACGTAGAGGTCGAGACGCCCATCGTGATCGAAGTCCGCGAGCCCGTCCCCGAAGCCCGTGAAAGGGAGGCTGGGCGCGGCGAGGCCGGTCTTCGGCGTGCGGTCGAAGAAGGTCCCGCGCTCGTTGAAATACAGCGTGTTCGTCTCGCCGCGGAGGTTCGTGATGAAGAGGTCGATCCAGCCGTCCTCGTCGACGTCGACCGGCACCGTGCCCATGCTCGCTTCCGCCGCGCCGTTGCGGTTCACGGCTGCGCCGAGGAGGAGTGCCTTGTCGAGGAAGCGCCCCTCGCCCTGGTTCATCCAGAGCTGGTTGGGGTTCCCGTCGTTCGACACGTAGGCGTCGAGCTTGCCGTCCCGGTCGAAATCGGCCAGCGCGAGACCGAGGCCATTGCCGAAGGCCGCTCCGAGCCCGGCTTCCTCGGAAGCGTCGGTGAAACGGCCCCCGCCCGAGTTGCGGTACAACGTCGCGCGCGAGGGCGCGTGGTAGTTGACCGGCGCGCAGTAGTCGCGGTCGCCGTAGTTGGACCGACACTCGATCTCCCGTTCCGGGGACCAGCGCACGTAGTTGACGACGAAGAGATCGAGATCGAGATCGCCGTCGCAATCGAAGAATCCGGCGCTCGTGCCCCATCCCTCGTCGCCGACGCCGGCCTCGTCGGTGACGTCCGCGAAGGTGCCGTCGCCCTCGTTGCGGTACAGGACGTTCTTGCCGACGTTCGTGACGTAGAGGTCGCGATCGCCGTCGCCGTCGTAGTCCCCCACCGCGCAGCCCATGCCGTAGCGCAGGTCGCCGAGCTTCGCCCGCGCCGTGACGTCCTCGAAGGTACCGTCGCCGAGGTTGCGGTAGAGAACGTCGCCGGGAACCTCTCGGTCTCCGGGAGCGAGATCCCCGCTCTGCACGCAGTAGAGATCGAGCTTGCCGTCGCCGTCGTAGTCGAACCAGGCGAGGCCCGCCCCCATGATCTCGGGGAACCAGAAGCGTTGCTCGAAGCCGCGGACATGGCGGAAGTCGAGCCCGCTCGCGAACGCGACCTCCTCGAACCAGACCGCGGACGCACGCACAGTCGCCGGCGGGGTCGAACCCGGGCTGCGTGAGGAGTCCTCGCCGGAGGAACATGAGCCTGCCGACGCGGCGAGCAGGAACAGCACGCCGATTCGAGCCCCGGGATCGTCGAGGAAGCGCAACATGAGGGTGGTCGGCACCCGCTACGATGATATGCGATGACCAGGCCGACATCCGACAGTTCGTTCACCGACGAAGTGGCGATCGTCTACGAATCGAGCCTCGTACCGCTCATCTTCCAGCCCTACGCGAACGACCTCGCCGCCAGGGCCCAAGCCCTTCGGCCGGCCTCCGTGCTGGAAGTCGCATGCGGCACGGGAGTGGTCACGCGCGCCCTCGCCGCGTCGTTGCCCGCGACTTGCGCGATCACGGCGACCGACCTGAACCAGACGATGGTCGCTCACGCTGAACAGGTAGGCACGATCAGGCCGGTGACTTGGCGCCAGGCCGACGTGATGTCGCTCCCCTACGCCGACGAGACCTTCGACGTCGTGCTCTGCCAGTTCGGGGCCATGTTCTTCCCTGATCGTGTGGCCGCCTATGGAGAGATCCGACGAGTGCTGCGCGGCCGCGGGACCTTCCTCTTCAATCTCTGGAGCGCCATCGAGGACAACGAGTTCGCCGACGTCGTCACCCAGGCAGTGGCCACGCTCTACCCTGACGATCCTCCGCTCTTCCTGGCTCGCACTCCCCATGGGCACGGGCGTCCCGGCGAGATCGAGTCCGAGGTCCGAGCCGCCGGTTTCGACCAGTGTTCCGTGAACCGGCTGGACATGATCAGCCGCGCCGCCGGACCACACGTGCCCGCGATCGGCTACTGCCATGGCACTCCACTGCGTAACGAGATCGAATCCCGTGACCCGGGTGGCCTCGAACGGGCCACGGCGGTCGCCACTGCAGCCCTTCGCGGCCGCTACGGCGATGGGCCGATCGAGGGGAAGATCAGTGCCGTAGTTGCGGCCGCGAGGCAGAGAGAGTGGTGACCCCGCGTATTCCGATTTGGAGTCAGCTCCGGGAGCGGCGCCGGGGCCTGGATTCGGTCACGAGGGGCGGCGAGATCCCCCCGAAGCCGCCGTGAGAGCGGCCCCGACAGCGTGTCCGCCTGTCCCCAGAGGGTGTGGAACCATCCCCCGCAAAAAGGAGACGGGCTGAGCGAAGGAAGGAGTAGCGAGGACGAGAGCGAGTGAAGCAACCGGCGCTTCCCCTTTCCGTGCGCACTCGCCATCGACCGGTCACTTCATGAACTGACTGGGTTCCGTGTGGTGGGCCGCAACGTTACTCCGGTAGAGCTCGGAACTTGGAGAGACATCCTGTCTGGTGAGCCTCTCCAGCGTCGCAACCCGGCTCTTAGCCTAGGGCTAAGTTCGTGACGCAACACGGAACCCAGTCAGTTCGGTCACTTCAGGGCGGACAGGTTCGCACCGAAGTTGATGTGGAAGACCTGGCCGTCGAGGGAGAGCGCCGGGACGGACTTGATGCCGAGCTTCTCCGCCTCAGGAAGGCGGGCCTTGGCCGTGCCGAGGTGAACGACCTCGACGTCGAAGCGGTTCCGATCCAATGCCGCGAGCACCGACTTCTCGGCGCTGACGCACACGGGGCATCCGGCGTGGTAGAAAACGGCCTTCTTCTTCATGATCCTGCCTCTGGGGTTCTCGGGGGTAGAACGGTTCGCGGTGGGCTCGTGCGCCACCGGCGCGGAAGGATGCACCGGCCGCGCGATCCAGCCAAGAGGGCACCTTCTGGTAAGGTACGCACACGATGGTCCAAGGTGATCCGACGGCTCAGGCGACACTCGCGACCGACGAGGCCAAGGCCATTCCCGTCGCTTCGATGGTCGAGAGCATCGTGGGATGCAAGTGGTCCGTCGGACTGCTCCGGCTTCTTGCCGATGGGTACAGCCGGCCCAGCGCCCTGCTCCGAGCGTCCACGGGCTTGTCCGCGAAGGTCATGAACGAGCGGCTCCGCAAGATGCTCCGCTTCGGCATCGTGCAGCGCACCGTCATCGGCGAGAGGCCGCCCGTCGAAGTCGAGTACGTGCTCACGCCGTACGGACGTCGCTTCATGGGGATCATCGACGAAGTCCGCCGGTTGCAGGAGGCCGTGGACAGCGGGCGCATCCCAGCGCGCGCGGCGCCAAGGAAGCCGGTCTCCGCGCGCAGTCGTCCATCCAAGCGACGAGACTGACGGTTCCTTGTCACGCCCGCCGACTTTGGGCGAGGACCGGGGCAGAAGCAGAGGCGAGACGAGGGTTGGGGGTCGAACGTCTCGCGGTGGCCGCGCGCATAGGTGACCCGGTCACGCACGAAGGTGGTCGAGATCACTGCTGCGATCCACTCGGTCATGGACGACGAATCGACTTCACACCCAATGTCGGCCGAGACGTGGGCGTCCTGTCAGAGCACGCCCCGAGCGCACGCCCGCGACCATGGAGACCCTCGCGCACAAGGACCGCAAGCCGATGAGAATCAGCTCCCACCTCGCCTCCGTGCTTCCGCTTCTGGCCTGCGCCTGCGCCGTCGAGTCGGCGCAGGATCCGACCGGCCGTGAGGTGACGGCGGGGCCTTCCTCCGCACTCGCGCCAGCCGAAGTGGGTGGCCCCATGGCGAGCTTCGCACGCATGGAGTCCGGCGAGTGGCGGAGACCGGCCCTGACCCGATGGAACACGTTCGAGACCTGGCACTGGGGCCCGGGCAAGCACTCGATGCTCTCACAAAGCTACGGCTCCGATGTGGATGGCGAGCCATGGCGCGCGTTGCATGTCTTCTACTGGCACCCGGGTCGCGAGCGGGTCTGCCTGCTGGACCTGTCCTGTTTCGCCAGAGGCGTCAGCGAAGGCACGGTCCGGTTCGAGGGCGAGACCGCGGACGCCGTGTTCGACCTCTACCAGACGGGCCAGCACCGCAAGATGAGCTCTCGCTGGGTGTTCCACGGTCCGGACGCGTACCACGCGACGCTTCTGGAGGACTCCGGCAGCGGCTTCACGCCCCTCGTCGAGTGGGACTACGTGCGCTTCGAGACGCGCTCCTCGGTGCCCCCGCCCCGCGTCGGAGAGGCCCCGAAACCCTCGCAGCACCTGAAAGCCCTCGAATCGCTCCTGGGGAAGATCTGGACGGCCAAGGGCAACTGGGCAGCCGCAGAAGCGCTGGACATCGAGACTGCATTCGAGTGGATCCCCTACGTCGACGCGATTCACGTGCGCGTGCTCTCGCCGACAGGGGACGGCGGGCCCATGCACCTGCTCGACGCCTACGTCTTCCACCACACCGGAACCGACGTGTTGCGCTGCCTCGCGCTGTCGCACACGGGCGGCGTGTACGAGGGCGACCTGACCGTGCTCGAAGGCGGCGCCCTGCAGTTGGACCTGAAGGGCTACGAAGGTGACCGAGTCGTCCGGCACGTCGCGCGCTTCGACCTCGAGAGCGACGGCGCCCTGCGCCAGCGGGTCTGGTCCCTCGAGGGCCAAGAGCGCACGCCAACGCTCGACGTCCGTCACGAGCCGCACGAGCCGAAGCAGGACTAGCCCGCACGATTCGGAGCAAGGGCAAACGGAGGAAGTGGTGACGCAAAGTATGCCGACTTGGAACCGCCTCCGGGAGTGGCTCTTGGGCCTGGATTCGGTGGCGAAGGGCGGCGAGATCGCCGCGAAAGCGCCGGGAAAGCGCGGCAGACAGCGTGTCCCCCTATCCCCAGAGGGAGTGGAACCAGCCCCCGCGAAAGGGGAACGAGCCGAGCGAAGGAAGAGGAAGCGACGGGGAGAACGAGCGAGGCCACAGGCGTAGCCTTTCACCATGCAGTCCCCACCGCAAGCGATCGAGACGCTCGACCTCGTCAACACCGCGATCGCGCTCGTCGGCGCTGTCGCGGCATTCGTCGCTCTCGCGCACAGCCGTGCCGCGAACAGGAAGTCGGACAAGTCCACCGAAGTGAGCCAGGAAGCGAACGGGATCTCTCGCGACGCGAACCGCATTGCCGAGCACGCGCTCAAGATGCAGGAGGACGAGAGCCGGGTTCGGCTTGTCGTGGAGCCGCGCATGATGATGCTGATCGGAGACGGCGAAGACGAACGACCTCGTCCAGTGGTCAAGGTCATCAACCTGAGCAAGTTCCCAGTCACGATCACCGGCATCCACTGGAAGCTGGACGGCCCGCTCGCATCCGGCTACTGGAAGAACCCGACGATCGCGAACCCGTACCGACAGCTACCCGCTCGGCTTGAGTCTCGCGCAGCGCTGACCGCGATCGGCATTCCCGATGGCTTCCCGTCCGTCGAGTTCATGTTGTCGATCCGAAGCTGCGTCGTGTGGACGGACTGCGGCGAGGAAGCCGAAGGAATGACGGATCAGTGGAAGGAGCACTGCGCAAAGCTCGCAGCCGAGGCGAAGCCGACGAGCAGTGCGGACGCTCCGAAACTGCCGAAGAGTTGACGGCGGGCGCACGGTGCGTACGGTCTTCACTCCACGGACGCGGAGTGGGATAATCTCCAGCATGAAGCTCCCGTACTTCGCCAAGAGTGCCGACGCGCGACCACTCATGGATGTCATCAAGTTCGTCGCGACGCGCCACGGCTGCTCGACCTACGAGGTCGGACTCATGATGACGAGCTTCTTCGAGTCCCTGGCCGACGAGGTCTGCCAGGGACGGGCGGTCACCTTGCCGGGCTTCGGGAAGTTCGCCGCCGTACTCATCGAGCGCAAGTGCGACCTCGCGCGAGACCCGACGCCTCGATGCAAGCCGGATTTCAGCCCGTCGGTTGGCTTCATCCAGCAAGTGCGAACGTGTGCGCCACCTACGCCCTCCGGGAAGCGCAAGCTCGACCGCCACCGCCGCCGGAACCACCCGTCGTGACGTCCCGGAAAAAGCGCGTCGCGGGTGTTCGCCAGCTCGGAGGCTGCTCGCGAAGCGATCGAGGCGCAGCTCGCGGGTTGCGATCCGTTCGACAACTGACGGAGACGCTGGCGGACGCGAGTCGTTGTCCCGCCAATCCGGTGTCTAGTCGCGGCTCGACGCCCGGCCGCCGGGAGGGAGGGGGGACCGCTTGGACACCGGAGCCGCGCCTCTCGCGGATCTCACGATTCTTGTGGGCCGCCACCGTCGCTGGACACGGTGTCCACGACGGGCCGGGATCAGGAACCCCGCCAGACACTGTGTCTACCGAATGGACAACCTTGCCCTGGCTTGCCAACCTGCCCGGACCTGGATCGGGCCGCGCGGCCGGAGGACCTCGATGAACGAACCCTTGCTCACCATCAAGCAGGTCGCGGACTTCTTGAACATGTCGCCAAAGTCCATCTATCGCCTCGCCCAGAAACGCCTGCTCCCCGGCGTGAAGGTCGGTGCGTCCTGGCGCTTCACCCAGTTGCGCTGGCTGAGCGCTCGTCGTGACCTGGGTCATCGCGGTCCCTCCGCTCGCGCCAACGCCTGCCCGCCCCGCCCGTAGGCTTCCCAGACACCGTGTCTAGCGCGAGCCCCTGGCCTACCTAGGGGCTCAAGTGCTTGCCCCCGGTATGCCGAAGTCCGTACGATCCCCACCATCGTGACGTTGTCCCTGCCCCACCGCCTCACCGCTTGGCTCTGCCTCGCGCTCATTCTCCTGACCGGGTTGACCCCGGCGCAGGGGTTCGTCGTGTGCATCGAGGAAGACGGGTGCGTGAGCATCGAGGTCAAGGCGGCGGACGCTAACTGCGGTGGCTGTGAAGGGCACGAGGAGAGCGACTCGCCGGTCCAGGCCGCAGCTACTTCGAGCGAGGAAGCGCCGTGCCCTTGCATCGACCTCGCGGTGCCGGGATCACCCGAGCAGCAACTGGCACAGTCGCGCTCCATTGAGATCCACGTCGGCCCGTGGATCGCGCCGCCGCCTGAGATTCGAGTTCAGCACGCGACGCCGACGGTAACCGCTGGGCGCGGGCCGCCTCCGTGCATCCCACGTGTTGCCGACTCGTTGGCGCACATCCGCAGCGTAGTTCTCCTCGTCTAGAGGCGCGCACTCTTCCTGGCTGAGCGTGGCATCGCCACGCGAAGCGGATGGTGTTGCGCCTCGGCACGTTTGCCGAGGCTCTTGTCAGGCCCCGTGCGACGTGGAGAGCTTCCTTGCGACTTCGTTTTTCTGGCTCCGTTCCGACTCGAACTCTTGATCCGCGACCGCAGACGTTGTCTGCGGCGATAGCGGTTCCGGCCCTCGTCGCTTCGTTCGTGCTCGGAGCCTGTCAGGCACCGCCGCGCAGCGAGGTTACTCCCGAGACCTCGATCGAACAGGCCGCGCAGCTACCGGCTCCGCTGGAGTTCCGTGTCGTCGGCCCCGAGGGCGGTCCACTCGACGAGCCCGACGCAGCCGACGGCGCACTCTCGGTCAGAGAGGCGGTTCGACGCGCGGTCACCTCGGACCCTGGCCTCCAGGCCGCACTCGCCCGCGTGCGCGTCGCGTTGGCTCAAGCGGATCAAGCGCGACTGCTCCCCAACCCAGTCTTGAGCGTGGTCTTCCGCGCCGGTGAGGGCAGCCCGCAGTTCGAGGCGTCGTTCGTGCAGGAGTTCGTCCAAGCGCTCCAGCGCCCGACTCGCGCGAGTGCCGCCGACAACCGGCTCCGAGCCGTGGCGGCGGATGCGGTCGTCGCGGCGCTGGACGTGATCAGCGAAGTCCAGGAACGCTACGTGGATGCGCAGACATCCGCCGCGCTCCTACCGCTGCTCGAAGAGCGACTCGGGCTCGTGGAGCGCCTCGTCACCACGTCGCAGGCCCGGCTCGACGCAGGTGAGGGAACACGCAGCGATCTCGTCACCCTGCAAGCGCAGCGCGTGGAGCTTCAAGTGTCCATCGACCGCTCACGACTGGACGAGCGGACGAGCCGACTCCGGCTCGCGCGTTTGATCGGGGAACCATCGGCCGCCGCGACATGGACGCTTGACCCGTGGACTGCGCCGGAGCTGCGCCGACGATCCGAGCGTGACTGGACCGACGCGGCGCTGATCGCGCGTCCCGAGATCCAGGCTCTCGCTTGGAGGCTCAAGGCTCTCGGCGACGAAGCCGCACTTGTTCGACTCCTACCGTGGGAGGGTGCAAGCGCCGGGCTCGAAGCGCAGGGCGGCGGCGGTTGGCAAGTCGGGCCGTCGATCTCTGCGCCGCTGCCCATCTTCGACTCCGGCGAGGCACGACGAGCGGTCAACACTGCCGAGCAGCTCGAAGCTCGGCATGAGCTGACGCTCGCGAAGCGACGAGTGGTCGAGGATGTTCGAGTTGCCTACCAAGGCTTGGCGGCGAGCACCGCAAACCTCGGGCGAATCGACCGTGAGCTGATCCCGCTGCAACGGCAGCGGCGACAACTCGCCGAAGACGCCTACCGCGCCGGTCAGACGGACGTGACCCCGCTCTTCCTCGCTGAGCAGGACATGCGCGTCGCTCAGACCCAAGCCATCGAAGTCGAGGCGCAAG
>JBJXFB010000131.1:0-24340 GCA_046155895.1 Planctomycetota bacterium
GGCAGTCGCAGTCGCAGTCGTCGTCACAGTCGTCGCTGTCCGAATCGCTATCGGAATCGCTATCGGAATCGCAGTCCGAGTCGCTGTCCGAATCGCTGTCCGAGCTGCTGTCCGAGTCGCTGTCCGAGTCGCTGTCCGAGCTGCTGTCCGAGCTGCTGTCCGAGCTGCTGTCCGAGTCGCGGTCCGAGTCGCTGTCCGAGTCGCAGTCCGAGCTGCTGTCCGAGTCGCTGTCCGAGTCGCTGTCCGAGTCGCTGTCCGAGTCGCTGTCCGAGCTGCTGTCGGAGTCGCTGTCGCAGTCGTCTTCGCAGTTGTCGTCGCAGTCCGAATCGCTATCCGAATCGCTATCCGAATCGCTGTCGCCTCCGTCGAAGCTCGCGCTGGGTTGCGGACGGAAAGTGGCCGCCCCCGCGTGCTGCACCCACCAGAGGGGGAAGAGAACGAGGAGGAGCAGGAGTGCGTGAATACGCTTGGGCGACAAGGACATGGGGGGAGGTCTCTTGGGAAAGGGGGGGGAAGGGGGACTGCGTGCGAACAAGCCGCGCGACGTGAGCTCCACGCTCGCTTCAGGAGGCTAAGCCAATGGTATGGCCCGCAGCGGATTTGCGGAAGCCCATTGCGCCGCCCAGAAGGCGTCAGGCCCCCCCATCGAGGGCGGATTCCACCCCCTCCCTGGAATCCTTTTCCTCGGGCCGGAAGAGCTCGCCCCCCGCCCGGTTGCCGCCGAAGGCTATCGGCTCCCCGCCAGTTCGTAGAGCGCCATCCAAGGCCCCGGTCGCTCGACTCGCCATAGCGCCGTCAGCGGGAAGTCCATCTCGGTCGGCAGCAAGGCCTCCGGGGTCGTGCGAAGCCGCCCCGAGGACGGATCGAAGACGTGGATCGCGCTCGCGCCTTCCCTCACCGGCTCGAGGCGGTGCTCGAGCCGCGAGCCCGGCCGGCGATCCACGAGGAGGAGGTGCGTGACGCCGAGCGCCCGGAGCACCGACTCCGGGTCCTCGCCGAGCGCGCCCAGGCCCTTCTTCACCTCGATCCTGCCCCTGCGATCGTCGACCTCGAAGAGCTCCTCGACACGCACGGCGTCGATCCCTTCCTCGCCAACGGGGAGCGTCCCGGCGTCGAACTGCTCCTTGCGCCGTGCCTCCCGGGCGCGCAGGGACTCGCCGACGCTGGTCCGGAGGCGGTCGAGGCGTGCCAGGCTCGCGCGGTCCAGGTCGACCTCGGGGCCGTGCCGATCGATCGCCACCCGCGAGCCGGGTTTCAGGCTGGTCAGCTCCTCCTCCGCGTCGGCGCGCGTGTCGGGGCGGGTCAGGAGCCAGGCGAGGCGCGCGGACTGCACGGCCGGGAAAGCGAGCGCCACGGCGAGTACGGCCGTCCCCCACTTGCGCTGCACGAGATCCTCCGCCAAGAGCCCCGCCGGCCAGCACAGGAATACGAGCGCGGGCAGCAGGTAGCGGACGTGATCGCTCTGGTTCGTCATGAAGAAAGCGGACCAGAGGACGAGAAAGATCGAGGGCGCCCGCAGCTCGCGGCGCGCGAGCCCGAAGGCGAGCCCGCCGACCCCGAGCACGACGATCGCGGGGTCGTAGCCGAACAGCGTCCACGCCAGACGCGGCACCGATTCCCAGCGCAAGGTCGAGATGAAGGTCAGCCCGCCGATGCTCATCCCACCCTGCTCGGCGATGGCTTCAGCCCCCATGACCCTCTCGGGATGGATCCCGTGGCGGACGAGGTGCGGGTATCCGAGCGCGATGGCCGTCGCGCCGAAGACGGCCACCGCGAGAAGGCCCTGGCCTGCGCGCCGCGCGAGATCGCGGCGCTTCCATTCGAGCGGACCGAAGAGCCAGGCGAGCCCCGGGATCGCGAGCGCTGGGAGTCCGCCCTGGTGGCACGCGGCGGCGAGCCCGGCCGCGGCCGCGGAGAGGAGGAGCCGGCCGCCGATCCCGTCGCGCACGTACCGCGCGGCCGGCCAGACGGCGAGCGCCATGAAGAACGTCATCGGGATCCACGGGCGCTCCTGGGTCGAGAGCTGCACGTGCAGGAGCGACGTGCCCGCGAGCCAGGCCGCGATCCAGGCTCCGCGCCCGAGCCCCGCCGAGCGCGCCGTCTTGAAGACGACGAGCGGCGTCAGGATCCCGAAGACCGCGACGAGGATGCGCGCGACGATCTCGGCGTCCTCGGGATGGTCGAGGAGGTGGTCGCCGAATTCCACCGTGCCGTTCCACGCGCCCGCGGCCTTCCCGAGCGCGTACTCGCCCGCGTAGCAGGGCAGGAGAAGGTAGGGCAGGAGGTTCGGGTAGATCGAGTACTTGCCCGCGGGCGGCGTCAGGTCACGATCGCGCGCCATCGAGAGTGCCGCGCGGACCATGTGCGTATCCGGGACGTAGTTGCGCGGCAGCCCGTGCCGGATCGGGACGAGGCGGAGCGCAAGCGGCACGAGGAGGAGCACGCACAGCGCGGCGCTCTTCCACCGGAGGCTCGAGCTCATCGATCGCGTGGCCGGCGCGGCTTCAAGCGTCCGGATCGATCTCGAAGCGCTTCAGGAAGTCGTCGGTCGCCTCTACCTCGTCGAGCTTCGTGACGAGGAGGTCCATCGCCTCGATGAAATTCATGCGCAGGAGTACGCGGCGCAGGATCTGCACCGACTTGAGGCGCCGGGCCGAGAGGAGCTTCTCCTCCTTGCGCGTTCCGGACTTCTCGATGTCGATCGCCGGGAAGATGCGCCGGTCCGCGAGCTTGCGGGAGAGCACGATCTCCGCGTTGCCGGTGCCCTTGAACTCCTCGAAGATCAGCTGGTCCATCCGGCTGCCCGTCTCGACGAGCGTCGTCCCGAGGATCGTCAACGAGCCGGCCTTCTCCGTGTTGCGCGCGCTGCCGAAGATCTGCCGGGGACGCTGCATGGCCTGCGAATCGAGGC
Source organism: Planctomycetota bacterium (assembly GCA_046155895.1). Lineage (GTDB taxonomy): Bacteria > Planctomycetota > UBA1135 > UBA1135 > DASYPQ01. Next base: position 2,912 of record JBJXFB010000131.1, read on the forward strand.
CGCCCGACATCGTCCGCCCGCTGCCCCCCGAGAGGTTGTTGTAGGCGCGCGCCAGACGGGTGATCGAGTCGAGCAGGAGCACGACGTCGTCGCCGAGCTCCACCAGACGGGTGCAGCGCTTCCACACGGCCTCGGCCAGCGCGACGTGGGTCTTGGCCGATTCGTCGGCCGTGCTGACGAACACCTGGCCGTTCGTCGAGCGGCGCCACTCGGTCGCCTCCTCGGGCCGCTCGTCGATGAGAAGGACGATGAGCTTGACGTCGGGATAGCCCTTCTCGATGCCCTTCGCGAACTGCCGGAGGATCGTCGTCTTGCCCGCGCGGGGCGGAGCGACGATCAAGGCGCGTTGTCCACGGCCGATGGGACAGACCACGTCGACGATCCGCATCGCCGTCTCGCCGCCCGCGTCGCCGACCGCGTAGTGGAAGTCGGGGTCGATCGTGACGAGGCTCTTGAAGTCCGGAACGTCGCGCACCGATGCCGGCGGCTTGTCGTCGACGGTCTGCACGTCGATCAGCGCGTACTTGTGCTTCTGCCCGCGGCCCAGGCGGCCGCGCACGATCGATCCGTCGCGCAGGCGGAACTGCTGGATCAGGCGCTGAGGAACGAAGATGTCGGACCGCGACGGGAGGAAGTTCGTCTCGACCTGGCGCAGCGTGCCGAAGCCACCGTTCTCGACCACGAGCATCCCTTCCCCTTCCGCGGGCCCGCGCTCTTCTCGCGGGGCTTCCTTGAAGGGCGCGTGATCCTTGGGCTCGCCGCGATCCGCGACCGCGACGTCGGCCTCGGCAGCGGGCGCGCCGTCGTTCCGGGGCGCTCCCTGCGGCTCGTTCCCGCGCGGACGCTGGCCGTGTCCACGACGCCGGCGCCGGCCGCCCCGTCGGCCCTGACCACGAGGACGGTCCGATCCCTGCGGGGACTCGGGGCGCGTTTCCCCGCCGGGGGCCGCAGCTCGATCGCCGGGCACCTCACGGGAGTCCTCCCGGGCGGGGCTTGTCTCGCGGGCCTCGGGCCGCGCGTCCTGCGGTGCGGGTTCGCGCTTGGTCTCGCGCGGACCTTCCGCGGGCTTTCGAGTCGAGATCGCCGGCCGTTCCATGGCCCCGAAGGGCAGGGATTGCCAGGCCTCGGACGAGTAGAGGTCTTCGGAACTCAATCAACACCTCGGCGAGAATCTTGCCTGGGCCGAGCACCCCGCGATCTCGATCGCGGCTCTGGGCTCCCCTCGCGGTGCGCAGGAACAGGCCCGCGCGCGGAGTGGGGATCGGGCTGGAATCAGCCTCCGGATCCGGACACCAGTTCGCAGGCGGAAGCCCGCCTGCGCTGAGTTCCAGGATGCCGCTTCCTCGGCTGCGGCGCGACTGGAATCCGGGATTCCTTATCGGTTCCCGGGCGGGGGCGCTGGAATCCGTCTCGACCCGGGGCCGAACCCCGATCGGAAACCCCGCTCAGTAGACCTTGACCTTGCAGGAGCCGCCGTGCTTCTCGTGGTAGTCCTGGTGGTACTCCTCCGCGGCCCAGAACGGCGGGCCCGGGGCCACGATCTGCGTGACGATCTTGCGTCCCGTGAAGCGGGGCGCCCGCGAGAGCTCCTGGACGAAGGCCTCCGCCTCCTGCTTCTGCTCGGGGGTCGCGGCGAAGATCGCGGAGCGGTAGCTCGAGCCGATGTCGGGGCCCTGGCGGTCGAGTTGCGTCGGGTCGTGGTTGTCGAAGAAGACCTTGAGCAGGGCGCGGTAGTCGACTCGCGCGGGATCGAACACGACCTTCACGGTTTCGGCGTGTCCGGTCTTGTCGGAGCAGACCTGCTTGTAGGTCGGGTTCGCGATGCTGCCTCCCATGTACCCGGACTCCGCGTCGGTGACGCCTTCGACCTGGCGGAGGACGTCCTCCACGCCCCAGAAGCAGCCGCCGGCGAAGTACGCCGTGGCGAGCCTCGGCCGCGACTCGGGAGGGATGGGTTCGCCGTCGGGGATGAAGCGCAGGGCCGCGGAATTCATGCAGTAGCGCTGGCCGGTCGGAGCCGGACCGTCGTCGAACAGGTGGCCGAGGTGAGCACCGGATCGGGCGTCCAGCACCTCGGTGCGCGTCATGCCGTGCGCCTTGTCGACCTTCAGGGTGACGTGCGCGGGGTCGATCGGCCGCGTGAAGGACGGCCAGCCGGTGCCCGAGTCGAACTTGTCCTCGGACCGGAAGAGCGGGAGGCCGCCGACGATGCTGACGTACAGGCCAGGCCTCTTCTCGTCCCAGGTCCTTCCTGTGAACGCGCGCTCCGTGCCGGCGCGCTGCGTGACCTCGACTTCCAGGGGCTCGAGGCCTTTCACGATCGCGGCGATCTTCTCGGGAGGGAGCGGGGTCAGGTCGTGTCCGGACTTGGAGAGGGTCATTTTCTTCGTGGCCTTCGCGTCGGAGCCCTGGGGAGCCGCGGTGCCCTGGCGGCAGGCGAACGAGGTCAGCCCGGCGAGGGCGAGGAGGGAGAGAATGGTGGAGAGGATGTTCATGAGGGCTCCGGGTACGCCGCTGTTCGCGGCCCGTGACGCGTCTCGTCGATGCAAAAGGCGTGTGTGCCGGGCTAGCGGCGGGACTTCTTGTCCGCGATCGGGGGCGCGGGCGGCTTGGCGGGCGGCATCGCGAAGGCGCCGCGGCCGAAATCGACCAGGCGCGCGATCGCGCTGCGCATCTCGTCGCGGCGGACGATCCCGTCGATCTGGCCCTTCTCGAGGAGGAACTCCGCGCGCTGGAATCCCGGGGGCAGCTCCTGCTTGATCGTCGTCGCGATGACGCGCGGGCCGGCGAAGCCGATCAGGGCGCCGGGTTCGGCCAGCGTCACGTCGCAGACCGAGGCGAACGAGGCCGTGACGCCGCCGGTCGTCGGGTGCGTGAGGACGCAGATCGAGAAGCCGCCGGAGTCGTTCAGGCTCGCGATCGCCGCGGAGGTCTTCGCCATCTGCATCAGCGAGAACATCCCCTCGTGCATCCGGGCGCCGCCGCTGCTCGTGAAGATCACGAGCGTCTCGCGCCGCGTGCGCGCGAGGTCGGCCGCGAGCGCGATCTTCTCGCCGACCACCTCGCCCATCGAGCCGCCCATGAAGGTGAAGTCGAGCACGGCGAGGACGATCGGACGGCCGTCGACCCGGCCGGTGCCGAGGAGCAACGCCTCCTTCTGGCCAGTGCGCTGTACGGTCTTCGAAATCTTCTCCGCGTACTTGACGGTGTCGGTGAAGTCGAGGCGGTCGAGCGCGGTGAGGTCGGCGAAATGCTCGACCCAGGTCCCGGGATCGAGGAGGAGCGCGACGCGCGCCTGGCCCGGGAGCGTGAAGTGGAAGTCGCAGGAGGGGCAGACCATGCCCCGGTCCTCGAGCTCCTTGCGGTAGATCATGCCGCTGCAGCTCTCGCACTTGAGCCACAGGCCGCCGGGAACTTCCTTCTTCTTCCACTTCGCCCGAGTGCGCTTGTCCTCCTTGGGCGCGGGGCCGAGGCCCTCGCCCATGGTCGTCTCGTCCTGCGGGTCGTAGGCGGCCGCGGCCGTGGGCTCGGGGCTCGCTTCGGCCACCGGTTCGGGCTTCTTCTCCTGGGGCGGCGCGGGCGCGGCGCCGCCGTTGGAAGGCGTGCCGGGAGCTTCGACGGCTTCGGGCATCTTGGGAGCCGCTCGACGCGGCGTGGGACGGGGCTCAACGGGCATGGGTCGTCTCGCGCACGGCCGATTGGGCTCCGGCCCTGAAGCGTCCCAGGGTGGACGACATGTCGGCCGCCCCGAAGAGCGCGGATCCGGAGACGAGGACGTCGGCTCCGGCCGCGGCGCAACGGGGCAGGGTCTCGGCGTTCAGACCGCCGTCCATTTCGACGTGGCCCTGGTAGCCGCGCCGCCGGAGCGCGCCCACCTTGGGGAGCACCTCGGCCATGAATTTCTGGCCCCCGAAGCCGGGGAAAACGCTCATGACCAGCACCAGGTCGACCGCGTCGAGGATCGGGAGGACGCGCTCGACGGCCTGGTCGGGGTTGAGCGCGACGCCGACCTTCGCGACTCCCGCCGCGCGGAACGCGGCGACGACGGCGCGAGCCGCGCGCTCGTCGGGGCAGACCTCGATGTGGAAGGTCAGGACGTCCGCGCCGGCCCGCGCGAAGTCGGGGGCGTACTTGGCGGGGTCGGTGATCATGAGATGGACGTCGAGCGGGATCCGAGCGACCTTCTTGATGCTCTCGACGACCGGCGGGCCGATCGTGAGGTTCGGGACGAAGTGGCCGTCCATGACGTCGACGTGCAGCCAGTCCGCTCCGGCGTCCTCTGCGCGAGCGATCTCGTCAGCGAGGCGCGCGAAGTCGGCGGAGAGGATCGAGGGGGCGATCAGGAGGGGTCGGGTCATGCGGCGTCGGGTCGAGCGCGCGGGGTCGCGCCCGCGATCGTCCCGGCGGATCCTAGCGGCCGATTCTAGCGGACAGGGGCGCTACTTCGAGTGCAGGACTTGCGACGAGAGGACCTTCCGTCCGTCCGATTCCGCGACGACCATGATCCTGCGAGTCTGGCCTCGGGCATTCGGGGGACGAACGGCATGCAGAACGTGCATCGACCGAGAGCCGCCCGAGGTCCGCCTGGAACCCGGCGGGGCCGGACGCGGCTCGAGGGAGTAGGTCTTCAGGCTCGCCGGCTTTCCACCTCGGCGTTGCGCCAGGGTGTGCAGGTGGCGATGGATCGACCCCTCGACCCGCGGATTGGCAACCTCTCGGACGACTTGCCGCTGCCTCCCTGGCGACCGGACGGACGGCGGTTGGTGGGCCTGCTGCGCAAACGTCGCTCTCACCGCGTGGGGAACAGGTCCACGCTCGCGGCACTCCAGACCAGGCGGCACGACGGGATGGATCGAGGGGTCCCCGAGGAGCACGAACTGCGAGACGGTGAGGAGCTGCTGTGGGTCGAACGGGCGATCCTCCGGGTTGAGTTTCAGGTAGTCGATCCGCGCCTCGAGTGCGGCGCGTCCCGACGAGCGGCCGGCGATGATGTGGGCCATGAACCGCTGACAGATGATGTCCGCATGCGCGGCTCCGATGTCGGCCCCCCAACTCGTCGTTGTGCTCCCGAAGTAGGCGTAGGCCCCGTGCCGCAGGTAGGCGATCGCCATCGGCTGGTCCGACCCTGCGAAGTCCCCCTCACTCGTCTCCGCATTCCGTGGGTCGTAGAGCTCGGCTCCGTAGCACGCTTCCACCACGGCTACGGTGCCTTCGCGGATCCGGGGCCCGGCGTAGGGGCTGTGATGCGCGAGAGGCTCCATCCGCGTACGCCCGACGGCTGTGCCCGTGAGTTCGTCCTCCCCCTTGATCCCGTGGCAGTTCAGGTAGTGCGCCCGGCGCTGCATCTGCCCCTCGGGCCACTTCCACTGCGATTTAACCGGGCCTGTCCTCGGCGGGACGACGTGCAGGCCCCGATCGTGCCCGAACACGCTCTTGAGCGTCGCTCGAGTCGACTTCTCCATTTCGAGGGCCGACACCATGAACGGCCGTTCGTAGTCTCGTCGTGAACGCGGACGCCACCGCGCCGCGTACCGGAGCGCGCTGACGAGCGATGCAGGATCCACGACGCCGGTGAGCCCAGCGAGACGGCCGACCAGGCGCGTCGGATGGGTGAAGGCGTTCGGATTGTCCGAGTGCGGCCCCTCGCAGGCGTACGGAAGGTCGCTCGGAATCACGGGGTCGTGCCCCGATTGGGCGAGGGGGTTGCTGAGAGATTGGTGCGGAATCACGTCCGGCCCACCCAGGAGAACGACGAAATGCGGCTTCAGCTTCCGGCAGAGCGCCTCGATAGCCTCCTTGACCGCCCGTTCGTCCGTGGGATCGCGGACCGCTCGGATGCCGAGCCGCCGCAAGACCGGAGACCCGTCGAGCAAGACGACGTGGTCGATGAGTCCCCGACGGCGATCGGCTCTCTTCAGGTCCTGGAGGGCGCGATAGACGCGCCGCACCTTGGGTCCGTGCTTGTGACGGAGGGCGGCCCGGTGCGTCACGATGAGCTTGATCGGATTGGGAAAGTCCACGGCGCGGGCCTCTGTTCTCATTCACAGTAGAGGACCTCCGTGAATCGTGCCACCCGGGCGCGGTCAGGATCCGGACGTGTCACTTCGATCCCAAGGGCCTCTCCCCCTCGGAGAATGGCCGAGGCGTGTCCTTCGGCCCGCCTCGTCGTATTCTCGGATCTCCCCAGTGCCGCTCGCGACATCCATTTCCAACTCGCTCGCGTGGCGTACGTTCCTGGCCTACGTCGCGGCGGCTGTGTCACTACTCGAAGCGAACTGCCTCGCCGCCCCGCAGGCCTCGAGCCCGCCCGCTCACCAAGTATCGGCCAGGGAACGGTGCGCGGCGCTCAAGGAGCAGGGATCCGCGCAGCTCGCCGAGGGTCGAATCGACGACGCGATCCGCACCTTCGAGGAGGTGGGGAGTCTCGCCGAGGAATCTGGCGACTGCCAGACGGCGATCCTGATTCACGCCGACATCGCCGACTGTCACCTCAGGGCCGCGCGGTACATGGACGTGCTCCGCGAGTGCAGGCTGCTCCAGACCGCGCTCGCGGAGTGTCCGACGAGTCCTCACTTCGTGTCCGTCATCGACCCCGCGATCCGTGCGCGGATCTCGTCGACGCTCCGGATGCTGGGTCGCTACCAGGAGGCGCTCGCGGAGGCCCGAGGGGCCGTCGAGCGCATGGAGGACACGGACGATCCAGTCGCTCGTGCCCGCGCTTGCAACGCGCTGGGATCCGCGCTCTTCGAGGTGGGTCGTCTGGCCGAGGCGGAGACGTGGTACGCGCGAGCCGTGGCGGAGGCCGAGGACCTGCCCCCGGACGACCCCGAGCGATTCGACATGGCGTGCAGCTACGCGACCTGCCTCGGCGAGCTCGGGGAGCGGGACGCGGCCTTGCAGATCGCGCAGGCGCTCGTCGACGACATGGAATCCCGGGCCGAGACGGCTCCGACCCGGGCCGCTCGCGCCCTGGCCCTGCGCGGGTCACTCTACTTCTACGAGGATTGGAGCAGGGCAGAATCCGACCTGACTCGGTCCCTGGAATTCCTGGCCGCAGCGGGAACGGCTCCGGGCGACCTCCAGGTCCTGCAACGCCGCCTCTACCTCGCCCACGCGATCAGGAACACCGGTCGACCCCAGGATTCGGCTCGGATCGAACGCTCGGTGCTCGAGATCGTCGAGAAGAAGCTCGGCGCGCGGCATCCGCTGGCCATCTACGCGACCAAGAACCTGGCAGGGTCGCTGTGGGACCTGGCGGACCTCGACGGCGACGGCGTGCGACTTCAGGAAGCCCGGAAACTGTACGAGGCCGCGGCGGCCCTCGCGGCCGAGCAGGATGACGCGAGCGGGTTCACGGTGTACGGCCCGCTCGGAGAGCTTCTGCTGGAAGGATTCGACGACCCCGGGGCCGCCGAGCCGTGGCTGCGGCGGGCGGTCGACAGCATCGAGAGCCTCTCGTCCGAAGAAGGCGGGCTCGATGCTGCCTCCCGAGCAGCATTCTTCCGGCAAATGCGACTCCATAAGTGGCGCGACCCCTTCGAGGGACTCGTGCGATGCCTGATCCGACTCGGTCGTGGGGAGGACGCGCTGCAGGTTCTCGAGAGTTCCCGCGCGCGCGAGTTGCACAGAATGCTCCAGCGCACCCGATTCGATCCCGTCGAAGCGGCGATCCGCGACTTCGATGCCGCCGGAGACGTGCAGGCCGCCGCCAGGCTGCGCGCACTGCCGGGTGAAATCGAAGCCGCACTCGCCGCGATGGCGGCTGCCCGCGCTTCACCCGAGTCGGGGGAACGAGTCGTACGGTCCGAGGTCGCCGCGGAACGCCTGAAGGATCTGCTGTCCGAGCGCCTGCTCCTCACGCGAGCGACGCAAGGCAGCACGGCCCGCACGAGCGCCTCCGAGATCCGCGCCTCGCTCGGCGAAGGCGAGGTCCTGCTGGCCTATTTCCTGGGCCGGGTAGCTTCGTACGCCTGCCTCGTCGAGCCGACCGGAGGCCAGGTCGAGTGGTTTCCCCTCGTCGACGATGCGGGCCGAGCGCTCACGGCGGACACGATCGAAAGGCAGGCGCTGCCTTGGCTCGCCTCATTGGCGCCGACTTCGCGTCTTCCTGAACGAGGTGTGTCCGCGGAACGCGCGCGGCCACCCGAGGCAGATGCCCAGGCAATCAGCGCGCGCCTCTTCCGGTCGCTCTTCCCCGAGCGAGTCTGGAACGCGATCCGCGCGTGCTCCGTCCTCTACCTCGTTCCGCACGGGACGCTGAACTGGTTGCCCTTCGAAGCCCTGGTCGTCTCCGCCGGGAAGGATGGCGGGCCTCCGAAGTACTGGATCGACGAGGGTCCCGCGATCGCCTACCAGGAGTCCGGTTCTTCCATGGTGTGGAGCCTTCGCCGCCGTGCGGAACAGTCGCGCACGAGCAGGCCGCGCGACGCTCTGATCCTCGCGGATCCGGACTACGACTCGGGCTCGGCTCCTACTTCAGGGTCTGGCGCCGTGGTCGCCCGCGTGGTCCGCGGGGGCCCCGGAGCCTGTGCGGGGCTTCGGGCCGGGGACGTGGTCAAGTCTGTCGCTGGCTCGCCGATCCACGACACCTCCGGTCTCGATCACCTGCTGCGCGGAGACTCGGCCAGGAATCCCCGCGAGGTCGTCGTCATCCGCGGCGGGGTCGAACACACGATCCGCCTCGAGCCCGGAGATCCGGGATTCGAGATCGTGCCGCGCGGCGATCCCGTGCCCTCGCTTTCCCGCACGGCCGCGGCGAGCGACGTGCTCGCGCGCCTGCCGGGAACCGCCCAGGAAGCGCAGGCCGTCCGCGCCACGTTGGAGTCCGGCGCCGGGAAGTCGTCCGCCGCTCTCGCGAACGTTCGCGTCTTTCGGGGCGGGGATGCGACGGAGAGCCTGCTGTACGCGTGGGCGCCCGCCGCGGTGCTCGTGCACGTCGCCGCACACCAGATACCGGACCCCTTGGGCCACTCGGATTCAGGTCGGATCGCCCTGTGCCCTCCCGCGATCCCGACGGCGGAGGACGATGGATTCGTCGACCTCGACGATCTCCTCCTCCACTGGCGGGGCAGACTCGAGCACTGCGAGCTCTTCGTGCTCTCCAGCTGCGAGAGCCGGACCGGAAAACTCGATCGCGAGGAGGGGTTCTTCGGGCTCCCCCTAGGACTGCGATTCGCGGGATGTCCCTCGGTCGTCTCGTCGCTGTGGCCGGTAGACGACCAGGGAACGGCGGAGCTGATGTCCGCCTTCTACGAAAGACTCGTCGATGGCGCGGCGAACCGCGTGCTCGCGCTGCGTGACGCCCAGCGCGCTCTCAAGCGCACCCGCCCCGATCCGAACGTCTGGGCAGCCTTCGTCTGGACGGGTGCTCCGCGCTGAGCGAGCTAGGATCCGGGCCTTGGGCTCATCGAGCCCACCATTCACGAACGGCGACGAGCCTTGGACTTCCTCTTGACCTTGGTCCGGGCGCCCTTTTTCGCCTTGGGCTTCGCCTTGGGCTTCGCCTTGGGCTTCGCCTTGATCGCACGCCGGGACGAGGTCCTAGCCTTCGCCTTGGACTTGCCCCTGTGCCGAGATCTCCCCGGTTTGTCGGTGTTGATCGTGACGTCGACAGGACCACCGGTGCCGCCCACGGCCCTGCCACTCGTCGAGCCGTCGGGGTTCCAGGTCGCATTGACCGTCCAGGGCCTAGTCGTTCCGACAGGTGTGCTGACGCCGTTCTTCGTGAGAGTCCCCGAAAGAGCGATGTTCGTACCGTCCGAGAGGGTCACACTTCCGCTGATTACCCCGGTAGCTGTCTTGAGCAAGGACGTATCGCCTGTGACGGTTATCGGCATGGCGCGAACTTCTCTTTCTGGCTGCTTGGAATTCGGAACGACACGGAGGATCCCGTGGACCCATCCGGCAGGGAAGGTGCGAGAGCCTACAGCTCGCGCGAGTGGATGGCAAACCGGCTTGACTGCGAGCGGATCGTCGTGCCGTAGGACCTCTGCTGCACACGCGGCGAGCTCCGAGAGCTCGCACTCTGGTCTCGTCCGTCCAGGAACCCGTACCTCCGCGAACCTTCAGCCCCCGGATCAGCCCTTCGCCAGCACCGCAATTCCCGGCAGGAGCGTCCCCTCGAGCAGCTCGAGCGAAGCCCCGCCGCCCGTCGAGATGTGATTCACCTTTGACGCGAGCCCGAGCATCTCGATCGCAGCGACTGAGTCTCCGCCGCCCACGACCGTGTAACCGGGACACTCCGCGACCGCCTGCGCGACGGCTCGAGTCCCCGCGCGGAACGATGGCCACTCGAACACACCCATCGGCCCGTTCCACACGACCGTCTTCGCAGCCAGGACCTTCTCGCGGTACAGCGCGCGCGTCTTCGGCCCGATGTCGAGCCCGAGCAAGCCGTCCGGGATGTCGATCCCCGTCTCGACCGGCGGCGCATCCTCCGCGAAGCGCTCCGCGCACACGTGGTCGACGGGCAGCAGGATCGGGATCCCCATCCGCTCCGCTTTCATGACCGATTGGAGCACCGAATCGATCTGGTCCTCCTGCACCAGCGACTTCCCCACGCGGTGATCGCGCGCCTTCAGGAAGGTGTACGCCATCCCGCCGCCGATCAGGATCGCGTTCACCTTTTCGAGCAGGTGGTCGACGACCTTCAGCTTGTCCGACACCTTCGCGCCGCCGAGGATCGCGACGAAGGGCTGCGCGGGATCCTCGAGGACTCTCTGGAACGCGGCGATCTCCTTCTCGAGCAGCCGTCCGGCCGCCGAAGGCAGCAGCCGCGCCACGCCACACACGGAGGCGTGATCGCGGTGCGAGGATCCGAAAGCGTCGTTCACGAAGACGTCGCCATTCCGCGCCAGCTCCGCAGCGAAGGCGGGGTCCGATTTCTCGTCGCCGGCGTGGAAGCGGACGTTCTCGAGCAGGACCGTGGCCCCCGCTGGCGCCTCGGCGATCGCCTTGCGTACCGGCTCGCCCACGCAGTCGTCGAGCTTGCGCACCGGCTTGCCGAGCAGCTCCGCCAGGCGCTTGCCCATGGGCGTGAGCCGCATCGACTCGACGACCTTGCCCTTCGGCCGCCCGAGGTGGGACATCAGGACGGGCCGTCCTCCCTTCGACAGGATCTCCCGGATCGTCGGCAGCGCCGCGCGGATGCGCGTGTCGTCGGTGATCGCGCCCGCATCGTCCTGCGGGACGTTGAAGTCGACGCGGACGAGGACGCGCCTGCCGGAGAGGTCGAGGTCGTCGAGGCGGCGGGCGTGGAGCTCCATCACGGACTGAGCGCCGTTGGTTCCCGACTCTAGGCCTTCGCCGCGGCGTGCGTCTTCGCCGCCGGCAGCGCGTGCGCGAACGCCATCAGGTCCACGACGCGGTTGCTGTACCCCCACTCGTTGTCGTACCAGGCGATGACCTTGACCATGTTGCCCTGCATCACCATGGTCGACTGCGCGTCGAACAAGGCGCTCGAGGGGTTCCCGACGACGTCCGACGAGACGAGCGGATCGTTCGAGTACTCGAGGATCCCCTTCAGCGGCTTGTTCCCCGCCGCCTTCTCGAACGCAGCGTTCACTTCCTCGATCGTCACGTTCTTCGTCAGCGTCGCGACGAGGTCGACCACGGATCCGTCCGGCACGGGCACGCGCAGCGACGTGCCGTCGAGACGACCCTTGAGCTTCGGCAGGATCTTCCCCACCGCCCGCGCCGCGCCCGTCGAGGTCGGGATGATGTTCATCGCGCCCGCCCGCGCCCGGCGGAGGTCCTTGTGCGGCAGGTCGAGGATGTTCTGGTCGTTCGTGTAGGCGTGCACGGTCGTCATCAGCCCGTGCTGGATGCCGAACGCGTCGTCGAGCACCTTCGCGACCGGCGCGAGGCAGTTCGTCGTGCAGCTGGCGTTGCTGATGATCCTGTGTTCTCCCTTCAGAATCTCCTGGTTCACCCCCATCACGACCATCGCGTCGATCTCGTCCTTCGCTGGCACCGTCAGGAGGACCTTCTTCGCCCCCGCATCGAGGTGCTTCGTGCACCCTTCCCGGCTGGCGAAGATCCCCGTCGCCTCGACCACGAAGTCGATCTTGTTCGCGCCGTGGGGCAGCTTCGCCGGATCCCGCTCCGCGGAGATCGCGACCTTCTTCCCGTTCACGACCATGCCGTCCTTGGCCGCTTCGACCGTTCCGTCGAAACGCCCGTGGATGGAGTCGTACTTCAGGAGGTGCGCCAGGGTCGCCGGATCGGTGATGTCGTTGATCTGCACGACCTCGAATCCGGGCTTCGCGGCGAGGATGCGGAACACGTTGCGGCCGATGCGGCCGAAGCCGTTGATGGCGATGCGCATGGGGTGGGCTCGAGCCCCGGTCGGCAGACCAGGGAGAAGGGACTCGGGGGAGGTGGGTGGGAGGGGCTCTGGAGGCCCCGAAAAGGCCGTGCCGGACGCCCGCCGAACTCGTCCGAGTTTCCGGCGGAATCGAGCCCGGAGATTACCGGCCCCCGCCGATGGCATCAACGTGACCCCGGCCCGGAGCCCGCGACCAGCTGGCCCGGGCCGAAACGCCGGGGGCCAGTCTCCCGCGGCTACGATCCACTCCCGAGCCCCGTGACCCGACCCGCCTCATTCTCGTTCCCCAGTGACCCCGACCGCGAGCCGTCGGGACACGCCTTCGGCCCGCGGCGCTGGTCCCAGATCGCGCGCGCGGTCGGCCTCGCCCCGGATGCGCCGGTCCTCGTCGCGCTCTCGGGCGGTGCGGACAGCGTCTACCTCCTCCACCTCGTCGCCGCGTCGAAGCCGCGCCCGTCCCTCGTCGCCGTCCACGTCGACCACGGCCTGCGCGGGGACGAGTCCGACGAGGACGCCGCGTTCTGCGCGCGGCTCTCGGCCTCGCTCGGCGTCCCCTTCGTCCGCAGGAAGCTCGACCTCGCCAGCGAGGGCGGCTCGCTCGAGGCGCGGGCGCGCGCCGCGCGCTACCGGGTGCTGTGCGAGGAAGCGGTGCGCGCCGGAGCGGCCGCGATCCTGACCGGACACCACGCCGACGACGCGCTCGAGACGCTCCTCCAGCGCTGGATGCGCGGAACCGATGTCCGCGGGCTCCCCGGCCTCCGCCAGAAGCTCGTCCTCGGCGGCGAGCCGCGCTCCCGCATGCCCGCCAACGAGCGCCTGAACGAGACCGGCGCGGAGATCCAGGTCGTCCGGCCGCTGCTCGCGATGCGGCGCGAGGAAGTGCGGCGCGTCCTCGCCGACGCCGGCATCCGCTGGCGCGAGGACAGCTCGAACCAGAGCCCCCGGCACGTGCGGAACCGGGTGCGGAACGAGCTCCTCCCCGCGATCGAGGCCTCGTGCGGCCCGGAGGCCGTCGAGAACCTGCGCGCCTTCGGCGCGGCGGTCGAAGGGCTCGAGGAACGCTGCGCCGAGCTCACCGCGGGCCTCTCGTGGTCGCCGCCGCTCCATGCCCAGGCGCGCCTCTCCCCTGCCGAAACCGATCTCGGCGGCACACTCCCCCGCCGGGACCTGCTCGCGATTCCTTCGCCCCTTCGCAAGCGCGCGCTGTGGCGGCTGCTCGCCGAGGGAACCGGCCGGACTCCGCCAGCCTCCGTCCAGGACCGCCTGCTCGAGGATCTCGCCGCGGGACGCACGACGCGCCACTCGCTCCCGGGTGGATTCACGCTGCACCTGCGTTCCGACCTCCTGCACCTCGTGCCGCCGCGCGGCGAGAGCCTCCCGGCACCGATGGCCGGGGAATCCGATCCGCAACTCCTGATGCCTTTCGCCGCGAGCACGGCAACCGACGCCGCGCGCCTGGAGCTTCCGGGCCTCGTCACCCTGCCCGACGGCCGCCAGATCACGGCCGAGATCGTCTACCTCCCGCGCGGGACGGACGTGTTGCGCTCGGCCGACAGCGTCGAACTCGAAGCCGCGGACTTCGTCTCGGAGCCCTCGTGGGCCGCGCCGTCGCTCTGGGTGCGGCTGCCTCGGCCCGGCGACCGCTTCCATCCGCTCGGCGCGCCCGGCGGGAAGGCCCTGTCGCGCTTCCTGGCCGACGCCGGCGTGCCGCGCGAGGACCGCGATCGCGTGCCGCTCGTCTTCGCGGGCGACGAGCTCGTCTGGGTCGCCGGCATCCGGCCCTGCGAGAGCCGGCGCGTCCGATCCGACACGGAAGTCCGTCTACGGATCAGGCTGCACGCGCCGAGCCTCCCGGAGCGCGCGAAGGCCTCACGGGACGCCGATCGCCTCCGCTCGCGGTGACCCCTCCCGCCCGCCTGGGTATCCTCGCCGCTCGGTCGAGCGCTGCGTGGCCCACAGCCTGAAGTCGAATCTGGATCTCGTGCGCTCCCGTGTGGCGGGGGCCGCGCGCCGAGCCGGGAGATCCGCCGAGGACCTGACACTCGTCGCGGTGACCAAGAGCGTCGAGCCGGATGTGGCGGCCGAGCTCGTCCGCCTGGGACAAGTCGATCTGGGCGAGAATCGCGCCGCCGAGCTCGAGCGCAAGCACGAGCACTTGCGCGGCCTGGGATTGGCGCCGCGCTGGCACTTCGTCGGCCACTTGCAGGGGAACAAGGTGCGCCGCGTCGTCGCGCTCGCGGACTCGATCCACTCGGTCGACAGCCTGCGCCTGCTCGAGGCGATCGACCGCGCCGCGGGCGACCTCGGTGTGGCGCGGGAGGTCTGGATCCAGGCGAAGCTCGCCGACGAACCCACGAAGTCGGGGCTCGATCCCAGCGAGCTCCCCGCGGTCATCTCCCGGGCACGGGAGCTCCGCAACGTTCGCCTGGCTGGCCTGATGGCTCTCGGCCCCTTGGCATCCGACAGCCGGCCCGTCTTCCGCGAGCTCGCCCGCCTCGCCCGCGAACTGGCGCCGGAGGCCGCGATGGGCGATGCTCGGGGGCTCGGGCGGATGCGCACGTCGATGGGAATGAGCGGGGACTTCGAGGCGGCGATCGAGGAAGGGAGCGACGTCGTGCGCATCGGCACGCTGCTCTTCGATGACTAGCCCCTCCGATGAACGCTTGCTCCTCGTCCTGGTCGGGGACGACCGGGCCGGAGCCGAGCTCCCCCGCCAGGGCGTCCTGACGGTCGGGAGCTCGAAGGAGCGCGCCGGATTCCACGTCGAAGGCCAGGGCATCGACGGCGTCCACTGCGCGATCGCGCGCGCGAAGGGCGGCGGCTTCGCGCTCAAGGACCTCGGCTCGGCCGGCGGAACCCGCCTGAACGGTGCGCGCGTCGAGGTCGCGCGGCTCACGGCCGGAGACCGCATCCAGATCGGAGAGCGCGAGCTGACCGTCGTCGATCCGGCCGGCAAGAGGGCCCCGGACCGATCCCACGAGACGAAGGTCTTCACCGCGGACGCTCCGGGCGAGGTCGAACTCACGTCCACGTCGTTCGCCGCGGCCCAGGAGGCGGCCGCGCCGCTCCCCACCCTCACCGGCTACAAGATCGAGCGCCGCCTCGGCCGCGGCGGGATGGGCCTCGTGTACCTCGCGGTGCAGACGAGCCTCGACCGCCCCGTCGCCCTCAAGATCCTCGCGCCGAAGCTCTCGGCCGACCGCGAGTTCGTGCGGCGATTCCAGGCGGAAGCGCGCGCCGCGGCCGCGCTCGCGCACCCCAACGTCGTGACCGTGTACGACGTCGGCGAGGAAGGCGGGCTCCACTTCCTCTCCATGGAGTACATGGACCGCGGCACGCTCGAGGAGCGCGTCGCGGCCGAGGGACGCCTCTCCTGGGCGGAGACCCTGGACGTCCTGCGCGACGCCGCCGCGGGCCTCGTGTACGCCGAGTCGAAGCGCATCGTCCACCGCGACCTCAAGCCGGCGAACCTGATGCGCAACCACGTCGGCGCGACGAAGATCGCCGACCTCGGCCTGGCGACTCACATCGAGGCGGAGGAGGGCCGCAGCGCCGAGAAGAAGGTCTTCGGCACGCCGCACTTCATGTCGCCCGAGCAGGCCCGCGGAGAGCGCGTCGACGGGCGCTCGGACCTCTACTCGCTCGGCGCGACGGCGTACCGGCTCCTGACGGGCCACACGCCCTTCGAGGGCACGAACGCGCGGGAGATCGTCCGCGCGCACCTCACTCTCGAGCCGCGCCCGATGCGGGAATTCGCGCCCGACCTCCCCGAGGAGGCGCTGTCGCTCGTCGCGAAGCTGATGCAGAAGGACCCCGCGCAACGGTTCGCTTCCGCGGCCGAACTCAACCGCGAGGTCGAGCGGCTGCGCGCGCGCGGACCGGGGGCGCCGACGGCGCCGGTTCCGCGCGGGAAGCGCAGCCGCCTCGTTCCGGCGCTGCTCGTCCTGGTCCTGCTCGGGGCCGGAGGGTGGTGGCTCGCGCGGGAGAAGCCCTGGGAGAAACCCTCGGAAGCGGCCGTCCCGCGCGCGGTCTCCACGACTCCGCCGCGGACCGTGGAAGTCGATCCGGCGCTCGTCGCGCCCCCGGAGGATCCCGTCGCGCCGCCCGCGGATCCGCAAGTGCCCGGCGACGACGACAAGGCCCTCCAGCTCCTCGAGGCGAACGCGCGCGTCGCGCTCCTCGAACTCCTCGGGCAGGAGATGCGGCCGAACGAGAAGCGCGACGCGCTGCGTCAGTTCGCGGTCGCCTGGCGCGGGACTTCAGCCGCGACCGAGGCGTTCGAGAAGGCGGACCAGATCCAGCTCGACCTCGAGACGCGCGCCGCGGCCGACGTCGAGCGCCAGGGGCGCATCGACGAGCTCGTCGCGCGCATGGAGACCGCCGCGGCGCTCGACACGATGCCGCCGCGCCCGGGAGCCGCGCTGCTCAACATGCGCGCCGTCCCCGGCCAGGAGGCGGTCGCCGGCGATCCCGCGTTCCAGGAGAAGAAGCGCGAGCTCGAGCGCCAGCTCATCGGTCGCGCCGCGGCCTACGCGCGCGCGCGGCTCGAGGAGAGCGAGCTGCGGATGTCTACGGGGGACTTCGAGGCCGTCGAACGCGAGCTGGCCGAGCTGATGCCGGTGCTCGAGCTGCCCGATTTCCCGCCGGGCGAGGGCCCGGGAGGCGTCGCCGAGCTCTACGAGATCGGCCGCACGGCGCGCGAGCGCCTCAAGAACCTCGAGCTCCTCCGCGGGCAGTTCGTCGACCGCCGCCTGAAGGACGACCGCATGGCGATCGCGCGCGGTTTCGGCGGCCCTGCGGGGCTCGAGCGGGAGCTGCGCTCGCTCGATCTGGCCTCGGCGAAGACCCGACTCGCGGCTCTCGAGGCGGGAGTCGGCTCGCCGGAGGCGAAGGCCTTCGTCCAAGGCTTGCGGGCCGACGTCGAGTCCGGCGAGAAGGCCTTCGCGGCGCTGGGCCGCGAGTTTGCTGCGTGGCGCCGGAAGACCTTCACCGTGCCCCAGGGAGGCAAGAGCGTCAGCCGCAACGCGGTCGGCGCCGACGCGGCTGGGATCCTGGCCGAGAAAGAGGGCGGGGCGGTCGAGCAAGTGCCCTGGTCGACTTTCGGCGGCGACGGCCGGGAACTCTCGAAGCTCTTCGTCGAGCGCCTGACGCGCGAATGGACCGCCGACGAGACGCGCGGCATCGCGGCGCTCGTCCGGCTCACGGCCGTGGTCGAGGCCGTCTCCCGCGCGTCGAAGATGTTCGACGCGGCGCGCCGGTTCAACTTCACCGAGGCCGACGAGCACGAGATGGCGCAGTGCTTCGACCCAGCCAGGTCCTGGGGCGAGCGCGCCGGGACGACGGCTCTGATCCAGCGGGAGAAGGAGGCCGCCGCGCTCCTCGCGGTCGCCTGCCGCAAGATGACCGACAAGGCCTGGGCGACGGCGGCGGTGACGGTCGAGGACCTGTTGTCCCGCTACTCGGACACGCTGGTCGTGTGGCTGCTCTCGGACGGAACGGCGTTCTAGCGGCCCCTACTGCGACCGCTCGAGCGTCTCCTTCGCCACCGCGCAGTCGGGATCGAGCTCCAGCGCCGCGCGTGCGCGCTCGATCGCCTCCGCGGTACGTCCGAGCTCCTGCAGGCAGGCCGCCTGGAGCCCCAGCCACTCCGCGCGCTCCTCGTCCTCCGGCGGACCGGGCTCGTCGGCGTCGAGGTGCTGCGGCACCTGGATCCCGATCGTGAACTCCGCCAGCGCCTCCTCGTGCTTGCCCATCGCGCGCAGGGCCTGGCCGTAGTCCTTGTGCACCGCGCGCAGGAAGGGATCGATCTCGATCGCCTCGCGCAGGTGCTTCGCCGCTTCCGGGAAGCGTTTCGCCTCGAGGTGCCAGTCCGCGACCTTGCGCCGTCCCTCGAGATCCCCCGCCTCCCACGCCAGGTGCCGCTCCACCGCCCGCATCGCGTCGTCGGGGCGCTCGTTCTGCTCGTAGAGCCTGGCGAGGTTCAGCTCGGCGGACAGCGCCGGCTCGTCGAAGCCCGGGAAGAGGCGCTCGGCCGCGAGCAGATGCCGCTCGGCGTCCTCGATCTTGCCCGCGTCGCGCGCGAGCATCCCCAGCGCGACGCGCGCGCGGAAGTCCTCGCCGTGCGCCAGAGCGGCCTCCCAGATCTCCACCGCCAGCTCACGGTCTCCCGACTGGAGCGCGATCTCGCCGCGCAGGAACTGCGCGCGCGCGGGCTGGGGATCGAGAGTCTGGATTGCCCGCAGTGCCTCCTGCGCGTCGACCTTCTTGCCCTGCTGCCAGGCGTGGGAGGCGACCGTGCACCACGCGTCGGCCCACCGGGCGAGAGCGTCGGGCCCCAGATCCGCGCGCGGCTTCTCGCGCGAGAGCCCGGCGCGCGCGCGGGCGGCCGCCGCGCCGGTCCAGCGCGGCTCGATCGACAGGTCCTTCGTCAGCTTGCGGACGAACGCGTCGAAGTCGCGGTCGACCTCCTCGGGCGTCGTCCGGTAGACCTCCGCGAAGGCCTGGTCGAGGTCGAGCCCGCGGTCGAAGGCCTCGAGGATCTTCACCATGGGCGGGAAGCCCGCGCGCTCGATCAGCATCCGGCACAGGAGCCCGCCCTGGTAGTAGCCGAACAGGATGCGCTGCGAGCGGAACGCGCGGTTCAGCTCCCGCACGGGGATCACGTCCCCGTTGGCGATCGCGTCGACGAGCTCGCGGCGCATGTTGCGCGTCCACGTCGGGCTCCGGTTCTCCTCCTCCCAGGTCGCGAGCCCTTCGGTGATCCAGCGCGGGCAGCGGTTGTGGGAGAGGCCGAGGTGGATTACGTGCGTGAACTCGTGGAACGACGTGCGTGCCCACGACTGCGTCCCGCGCATCTCGGCGAGAGGCGAGACCGCCGTGACGACGGGCCCGAAGCACACGCCCAGCGCCGGGAAGCCCTCGAAGCCGGTCGAGCGCACCGAGAAGTCCGCGTGCCTGTCGAACACCTCGATCGTCGTCGGGCCGGGCGTGAAGCCGTAGCGGCGCGCGAGCTCCGTGCGCGCGTCCTGGTAGAAGGGCAGGAGCGTGGAGCGGAACACCTCGGCGGCCGCGGGATCCCAGGCGAAGGAGAGTTCTCCGTGCTTCTCGCGCACCTGCCGGTCGGCCATGCGCTTCAAGACGAGGCGCAGGTTGTCGCGCCAGGCGTCCTGGCGGCCCGCGGCTTCCTCCTTCGCGCGGTCGAGGGAGACGCGCGCCCCGTCCTCGTCGCCCGTGTTCGCCTGCGCGCGTCCGAGCTCCTTCCAGGCTTCGTGGTCGCGCGGGTCGCGCTCGGTGGCGCGCTTGGCGAAGGGCAGCGCCTCGGCGAAGCGGTAGAGCTCGGACAGGTGCCGGCCGACCTCGCGCTCGGGCGTCGCGTCGGCGGGATCTTCCACGGCGAGCGCGGCGAGGGCTTCCTCGCAGTCCTTGGGCCGGTGCTCGACCCACGCGAGGGCCGCCGAGATGGTCCGCACTTCGCGCCGGCCGGGAGCGAGCAACTCGAGCGCCGCGAGGCGTTCGCGGGCGCTCTTCAGGCGGCCGTCGTCGAGGTCGGCCGACGCCGCCGCGATGCGGCCCTCGATCGATTCGGGCCGCAGGCCGAGGATCTCGTCCTGGATGTCCTGCGCCGACCGCGACCGCCGCAGCCAGTTCCAGCGGTGCAGCCGGAAGAGCCCGAGCAGAGCCGGCTCGAACCCGGGCGCGAGGCGCCCAGCCTCCCGGTAGAGGTCCGCGGCGGAGCGTCCCTTGGCGGCTTCGACCTCGCGGTCCGCTTCGAAGTAGAGATCGCCGAGGGCGGTCAAGACCTCGGGCTCGGAGCCGCCCTCGCTCCCCGCGCTCGCCTCGTCGGCGGCGACGAAGCTCCGTGAAGCTTCGCTGATCCGGCCCAGGCGGTGCAGGCAGCGCCCGCGGGCGAGGAGGCCGTCCCAAGGCTGCTCGTCCGCTGTCCGGGCGCCCGCCTCGAGGCTCGCCAGGGCCTTCTCCCGCTGGCCGGCGGCCCAGTGAGCCGAACCCAGCACCCAGGCGTCCCGCGCGTCGGACTCCGGCGCGAGCCTCGCGGGGGGCTTCTCGAGCGCCTCGACGGCCTCGGCCGCCCGCCCCAGGGCGACCAGGATCTCGCCCCGGGTCCGGACGCAGGCACGCGCGAGGTCCGCGTCGGACGCGGCGTCGGCGAGTGCCGCGGTCGCGTCGGACAGCGCCCGCGTGTACTCGGCGCGGTCGAGGCGCCCCCGGGCGAGCATCAGCCGCGCCCGCGCGTTGGACGGATCCTCGGCGAGGATCTCCTCCAGGCTCCGCATCGCCTTGCGCACCTCGCCCCGGCGCAGCATGAGCGCGTTCTGAAGGAGTTCCTCCTCGATCAGGCGAGTCCCCGACTCGTCGACCGGGGGGTCCTGGACGACCGCCCGAATCGGGACGGCGGCGAGCAGGATGGTGGCGGCCAGGATCGTCGCGCTCGTCATGGTGCTCCAGTTCATCAGTTCGCCTCCGCTCCGTCGAGAGCCGCAGGCCTGCAGGAATGGTCGGCGGGGCGTTGTTTCACCACCCCCGCTTCGGTATCCCGGAAGCCCATGAACTCAAGACTCACGACCCTCCCCGGCCGAACGAGGATCGGCATCGCCCTGCTCCTCGCCGTACTCGTTCCGACGGTGGCCTGCCGCACGAACCCTTCGCTGCAGCCGCTGCCGCCCGCCGCCCCCGTCCCGCCGTCCCCGGTCGCGGTGTCCTACTCCAAGACGCCGGAATGGGTCGGCGAGCCGACGTCGTGGGCGAAGCTCGACGAGATCGAGACTTGGCTCGCGTCCGAAGGGTACTCGGCCGATCCGTTCTGGAGGATCGAGGGGGAGCTCGCCCTGAACCAGGGCCGGATGACGCTCTCGCGGGCGGACAAATCGGGCCAGACCGTGACCGATGCGGCCGCGCGCGCGCGGGTGCGCACCGCGCGCATGGGATTCCAGCGCGTGGCACAGGCGAGCGACGCGACTCCCACGCAGAAGAAGCGGGCGGAGTCGATGGTCGCCAGCTGCGACAAGATCCTCGGGACGGCGGCGGTGGGACAAGCCCTCGCGCTCGCGGTGATCCCGAGGGCGCAGTGGGGTGCGAAGCCGGCGCAC
>JBJXFB010000146.1:0-11067 GCA_046155895.1 Planctomycetota bacterium
CTCTCGCGGCGCTCGCGGCGGTGCTGGTGCTCTCGGTCCTCGTGCGCGGCGGCGTCCCGCGCGGACGGGCGATCGCGCTCGCGCTGCTCTCCGTGCTGGGGACTGCCGTTTTCTTCCGCGCGGGGACGCTCAACAACAACCTGATCGTGCTCGCGGCGACGTTCGGGGCCTTCGTGCTGATGCTCGCGGCGAACCGCAGGCTGGGTTGGGTCGGATTCCTGGCCGCTTCGGCGACCGCCTTCGACTACTCGGGCGCCGTCGTGCTCGCCTGCTTCGCGGGATGGGTCGCGCTCGAGATGAGGAATCTCCGCGCGTTCCTGGCCTTCGCGCTCGGAGCGATTCCCCCGCTCGCATTCCTCCTCTGGACCCAGTGGGTCCAGTTCGGCCACCCCTTCCTGCCGGCGCAACACTGGATGCCCGCCGCGCACTTCACGGAGCTCGGCTGGCGGGGATTCAGCGCTCCCCGGCTCGACCTCCTCGTCGCGAACCTTGTCGATCCCGACTTCGGTCTCTTCGCCTACTCGCCGATCCTGGTCTTCGCGCTGATCCCCGCGGCGGGCGGGATCCTGCCGAAGCCCGCGCGGCGGTTCGCGGTCGTGCTCTCGGTGCTCTTCCTCCTCTTCTGCGCCTCGAACCAGTACACGCGCATGCAATGGAACAGCGGCTTCCGCCACCTCCTGCCGATCGTTCCGCTCGTCTTCCTGCTCGCCTGCGAGACGCTCGCGCGGCTTCCCAGGACGGCGTTCGCGATCGTCGCGGGGATCGCGGTCCTCCACGAGTGGGTGCTCTCGATGGTGCGCTACCATCCGCAGCCGAAGGACCTCGGGGACTTCTCCTCGAGCGCGATCGTGGAGAGCTGGCGGCGATTCCTCGAGGGAGGCGTGCAGCTCCCCTGGCTCTCCGTGCTGCGCCGCACGGCTCCCGACGGATCGATCGTCCAGGCGTGGTACTGGCCGCCCGTGGTGCTGCTCGCGTGCGGGCTGCTCGTCCTCGTCATCTGGCGCAGGCCACGGCCCGCATGAAGGTCTCGGTCGTGATCGCGTCGGGAGCGGGAGGCGCTTTCCTCCACCGGTGCCTCGCTTCGTTGAAGGAGCAGGCCGCCGCGCGCGGAGCCGAAGTGATCGTCGTCGATCGCGTGGGCGCGTCGATCGAGCCCTGGGTTCGCGTGATCTCCGCGCGCGGCGAGCCTCGCGCCAGCGTGCCCGAGATGCGCCGCCGCGGAGCGCTGGCGGCGAAGAACGAGATCGTCGCCGTGATCGAAGAGCACTGCACGGCGCCGCCGGGATGGATCGAGGCGATCGAGAGCTCCTTCCCGCTCAACGCGCTCGCGATCGGCGGCCCGATCCTCGACGCCGACTTCGACCGCGTGCGCGACTGGGTCGTGTACTTCTCCGAGTACCACAACTACCTCCCGCCCTGGCCCGAGGGCGACCGCTATCTCCTGAACGGCGCGAACATCGCGTACCGACGATCGGCGCTGCTCGCGCACGAAAAGGAGCTCGCGACCGGCTATTGGGAGGTCGTTCTGCACCCGCGTCTGGCCGAGGAAGGCCGGCTCGTGTCGGTGCCCGCGATGGGCGCCCGGCACACGGGACCCTTCGACTACGGCTACTACCTCTCGCAGCGCTACCTGCTCTCGCGCGTGTGGGGCGGAACGCAGCGGACGAAGGCGAGCCTCGCGAAACGCCTCGTCTACCTCGTCGCCGCGCCCGTATTCCCGTTCCTCCTCATCGCGCGGATCGCCGCGCGCGTGCTCGCGAACGGAAAGCTCACCGGGCGGTTCTTGGTCGCGCTCCCGCTGCTCGTGCCCGTCGCGATCGCGTACGTGTGGGGCGAGTGGCTGGGCTACCTGGTCGGGCCCGGGGATGCCCTGGAGCGCGTGGAATGACTCGCAACGCCGCGGATCCGCGCCTCTCCGTCGTCGTTGCCCTGATCTCCGGGAAGAAGGGCGACCTCGAGCGCTGCCTCCAGGCTCTCTCCTCCCAGCGCGGCGCGCCCGACTTCGAGATCCTCGTGCCCTGGGACGACGCCGCGCGGGAGGTCGCCGAGCTCGCGTCCCACTTCCCCAACGCGCGTTTCCTGCACGCGAACGGCCTCGACACGCGCGCGGCGCGCGCGGGCGCTTCGCGCGAGCACCACGACACGCTGCGGACGCTCGGGCTGCGCGCGGCGCGCGGGTCGATCGTCGCGCTCACGGAGGACCACGCCGTCGCGACTCCGACCTGGTGCGCGGACATGATGGCCGCGCTCGACGCGCACCCGCGCGCGGCGGCCGTCGGCGGCGCGGTCGAGTGCGGCGCGACCAGCCTCCTCGGGCGCGCGGTCTACTACTGCGACTTCGGCCGCTACGAGAATCCGCTGCCCGAGGGGCCCGCGCAGTACGTCAGCGACAGCAACGTCGCCTACCGCCGCAGCGCGCTCGAGGCCATCGCGGACGCATGGGCGGACGACTACCACGAGACGGTCGTGCACGGCGCGCTCGTCGCGTGCGGCTTCGACATCGTCCTGACGCGCAAGAGCGAGGTCGCGCAAGTCCGCACGGGCCTGAGTTTCGGCGAGGCGCTCCGCGAGCGCTTCGTATGGGGCCGTTCCTACGCCGGCACGCGCGTGGCGGGAGCGCCGCTGACCCAGCGCGCCGTCTTCGCGGCGATGACCGTGCTGCTCCCTTTCCTCCTCACCTGGCGGCTCCTGCGCGGGAAGCTGGCGCGGAAGCGCGACCTCGGCCGCTTCCTCGCTTGCCTGCCCCTCGTCTTCCTGCTCCAGGTCGGCTGGGCGCTCGGCGAGCTCATCGGCTACGCGACCGGCGATCCGGGGAAGGTGCGATGAACGACCTCGCGATCGTGATCCCCGCCTACCAGGCCGAGAAGTTCCTCCCGCTCTCGCTCCCCGCGGCCGTCTCCGCCGCGCGCGGCCGCACGGTCCTCGTCGTCGACGCAGGGTCGACCGACCGCACCTCGAGCCGCGCCGTCGAGCACGGCGCGCGCGTCGTCCGCCTGCCCGAGCGCGCCGGTCCCGCGGAGGCGCGCAACGCCGGAGTGGACTCGGTCGAGGCCGAAGTCATCCTCTTCCTCGACGCCGACTGCGTCGCTCACCAGGACGTCGTCGAGCGCGTGCTCGCCGCCTTCCGCGCCGAGCCCAAGCTCGTCGGGCTCACGGGCTCCTACGACGACGATCCTCCCGAGCGCAACTTCGCTTCCTCCTACATGAACCTGCGCCACTCGTTCACACACCACCGCGCGCGGCGCGAAGGCCCGGCATTCTGGGCCGGGTGCGGGGCGGTCCGGCGCGAGGCCTTCCTCCAGGCCGGCGGCTTCGACGCCCGAAGATACCCCCGCCCCATGATCGAGGACATCGAGCTCGGCCTGCGCCTCGCGAAGATCGGGAAGATGCGCCTCGATCCGCGGATCCAGGTGGGTCACCTGAAGCGCTGGACGATCGCCTCGGTGATCGACACGGACATCCGCTGCCGCGCCAGGCCGTGGTCGGAGCTCATCCTCGAGAGCGGCGCGATGCCCGACGACCTGAACCTCCGGTGGTCGCAGCGCGTCGCGGCGATCCTCGCGCCCTTCGCGCTGCTCGCGATCGCGCTGCTGCCTCTCGGTCTGGCCCGGCCGAGCTCGGCGCTGGTCGCGGCCTGCGCGGCCGTCCTTGTCGGCTCGCTCGCGCTCAACCTCGACCTCGCCAGGTTCTTCCGCCGGCGCCGCGGCCTCGCGTTCGCCACGGCGGCCTTCTTCTTCCACCAGGTCCACCTCGTGTACTCGTCGGCGACCTTCGCGCTCGTCGCGCTGCGCCGGAAACGGAGCCGGGCGTGACGCGCGTCGCGATCCTCGGCGGCGGCCCCGCGGGCGTCGGCGCGGCCTGGCGCCTCGCGCGCGACCGCAAGGCGGGAGTCACGCTCTTCGAGCGCGGGAGCGCCGTGGGGGGCAACGCCGGCAGCTTCGACCACGATGGTCATCGCCTCGACTACGGCAGCCATCGCCTGCACCCCGCGTGCGCACCGGGCATCCTGGCCGACATCCGCTCGTTCCTCGGGGAGGACTTGCTCGATCGGCCGCGCCACGGACGCATCCGCCTGCTCGGGAAGTGGGTGCACTTCCCGCTGAAGCCGGCCGATCTGCTGCTGCACCTCGACAAGGGCTTCGCGTTCGCTTCGGCGCGCCACGTGATCGCGAAGCGCTTCCTTCCCGCCGCCGATCCCGCCGGGGAGAGCTTCGCGACGGTGCTCGAGCGCAACCTCGGCCCTGCGATGTGCCACCACTTCTACTTCCCCTACGCGAGGAAGATCTGGGGCGCCGATCCTTCGGAGCTTTCTGCGATCCAGGCCAAGAAGCGCGTGAGCGCCGGTTCCTTCGGCAAGCTCGCGCGGAAGGTGCTCTCGTCCGTGCCGGGGATGAAGCCGCCGGGCGCGGGGCGGTTCTTCTACCCGCGCGGAGGCTACGGGGCGATCAGCGAAGCGTACGCGTCGACAGCGCGCGATCTCGGAGCGGAGATCCTCCTCGGGTGGACCGTGAGCGCGGTCGAGAAGCGCGGCCCGGGTTGGCGCGTGCTCGCGCGCCGCGGGGACGAGGAGCGCGCCGTGGACGCCGATCACGTGTGGTCCACGCTGCCGATCACCCTGCTTGCGAAGATGCTGCGCCCCGAGACTCCGCCCGAGATCCTCGCCGCCGCGGAGAAGATCGGGTACCGCGCGATGCTGCTCGTGTACGTCGAGTTCGGCGTCGACCAGTTCACGGAGTACGACGCGCACTACTTCCCCGGGGCCGACGTGACGATCACGCGCCTGTCGGAACCGAAGAACTACGCCGTGAGGGTGGAGCCGCGCGGGCGCACGGTGCTGTGCGCGGAATTGCCCTGCGCCGTAGGGGATCGGCACTGGGGCGCGAGCGAGGCGGAGCTGGGACGGATCGTGGAGGAGGACCTGCGCTCGTGCGGGCTGCCTCTGCCTTCGAAGCCGCTCCAGGTCTTCGTGCGCAGGCTGCCGCAGGCCTATCCGATCTACCAGCGCGGCTACGAGATGGCGCTCGAGCCGCTCGATCACTGGATCGGCGAGCGGGAGAACCTCCTCTCGTACGGCCGGCAAGGCCTCTTCGCCCACGACAACACGCACCATGCGCTCGCGATGGCGTACGCGGCGGTCGACTGCCTGGACGGCGCGGAGTTCGACCGCGAGAAATGGCGCGCCCACCGAGAGGTTTTCGCCACGCACGTCGTCGAGGATTGACGACGCGTCATCCGGACTCTGGATTCCCGTCCAGAGCCGAGACGGTTTCCATCCGCACGAGCCGCACGAAGGGCTCCGACTGCCCCGGCACACGCGTTGCCCAGGCGGACCTCGAGGACGTGCCAAGACACGTCCGCACCGAGTCCCCAGTCACCGCTTCCGATGGAACAGCAAGCCATGAGAACCTGGACACGCACCACCCTTTTCGCCGCCGGATGCGTCCTCGCGGCCGCCCCGGCCTCCGCCCAGTTCGGATTCACGACCACGGGCTATCCCGTCGGCCCGACCCCGGACGCCGCAGCCGTCGGGGACTTCGACAACGACGGCGACCTGGACCTCGCGGTCACGAACGATGCCCCTGACAAGGTCTCCATCCTCTTCAACGGCGGGAACGGCACGTTTTCGGCGCCGGTCCACATCTTCCTCGGCGCCGGGACCTCCCCCCACACGCCGATCGCGGGCGACCTGGACGGCGACGGGGACGTCGACCTCGCGGTCTCGCTGAAGAACGCGAACACCGTCCAGCTCATCCTGAACACCGGAGGCGTGATGGCCCCGGGAGGATCCTTCCGGGTCGGCGCCGAGCCGCGCGACCTGGCGATCGGGGACCTCGACCGCGACCTCGACCAGGACCTGGTCGTATCGAACCGCTCGGGCGATTCGGTCTCCGTGCTGCGGAACAACGGCGGGCTGTCGTTCTCGGCCACGACGTACCCCGCCGGCCTCGATCCGCGCGATCTCGACCTCGGAGACGTCACCGGCGACGGCCTCCTCGACATCGTCATCGCGTCCCACGACTCCGACATGGTCACGATCCTGCGCAACACCGGCGCGGCCGCGTTCACGGCCAATCCGCCGGTCTCGACCGCTCCTCGCAGCCCCGAAGGCGTCGTCCTGGCGCGCTTCGACGGCAACGCGACTCTCGACATCGCCGCGACCGGCTCCAACGGCGGGGTCGAGTTCGCGATGGTGTCCTTGAACGGCGGCGGCGGCGCCTTCGGACCGGTCGCGGCCTTCGTGCTGTCGGGCGTCGACGCGGGCTCGATGGACGCCGCGGACTTCGACGGGGACGGGGACAACGACCTCGCGATCGCGAATCGGAGCTCGAACAACCTCTCGCTCCTCCAGAACAACGGCGCGGGGGCCTTCGGCCCGAACCAGTTGTTCGTGGTCGGGACCGCCCCGGGCCACGTCGTCGCGACCCATCTCGATCTGAACGGCGTCGCGGACCTCGTCGCGACGAACGAGACGACGGGGGGGGTCTCGGTCCTCCTGAACGGCGCCGGCGGGGTGTCGCCGATGCTCACGATCTGCCACCCCGGCGACGCGGGCTTCATGGGATGCCCGTGCGCGAATCCGCCGTCCGTCCTCGGACGAGGTTGCGACAACTCTTCCGGGACCGGCGGGGCCCTGCTGACGGCGACCGGCACGGCCTCGCTCGGCGCGGACACTCTGGTGTTCACGACGAGCGGGCAGCGGCCGACCGCGCTGAGCATCGTGGCCCAGTGGAACGGCGCCCACGCTGCGGGAGTGACCTTCGGCATGGGCGTGCGCTGCACCTCCGGCACCCTCAAGCGCCTGTACAGCCAGTTGGCCTCGGGCGGCAGCATCACGGCGCCGAACGTCGGCGGGGGCGACCTCACGGTCTCCGCGCAATCCGCAGCGAAGGGCGACACGATCCTCGCCGGGACCAGCCGGCGGTACCTGGTGTACTACCGCGACAACACGCCGCTCGGCGGCTGCCCCGCGGCTAGCAACTTCAACGCGACCCAGACCGGGCGAGTCCTCTGGGCTCCCTGATCGGGCCCCATCCCCGGTGAACGCGCGAGGCCGGTCTACAGCCGGCCTCGCGCCGTTCGGATCGGCAGCGGCCGGACCCGCTCACTTCGCCCGCGCCGCGAGGTTGTACACGCCGCAGATGATCCGCCCGGTCGCGTAGCCCACGACGAAGGCGTACACGAAGCCGATCACGCTCCCGAGGAACGTCACCTCGTACCCGGGGAAGTAGACCGACAGCAGGTTCAGGTGCTGCCCCACGTTCTTGCCGCCGAGGATCAGGAGGAAATTCGTCGCGGCGAAGAGCCCGATTCCGAACAGGAGGCCGCAGGCGATCCCCCACGCGCGGCCGTTGAGGCGCAAGAGGTAGCTCTCGACTTCACGCTCGCGGTCCGCCATGACGTCCATGCCCTTCAGATGTGGTCGAGGAACTCCCGGTTCGCGGCGAGCTGCTCGCGCGTCCGGATCGCGAACAGCCACGCCGCGACGAAGAGGTTGCGCGCGAACGCGAGGAACCACCCCATCACGAAACCGGTCCAGAGGCCCCACAGGCCCCCGATCGCGGCGCCGCCGTAGGTCGTCGGGTCGTAGCCGCGGAAATACTGCGCGAGGAGCCACAGCGAGTCGCCGGAATACTTCGCCTCGGCCAGGTGATCGACGTGCTCGAGCAGCCACGAGTCGAGCACGAGAGGGTGCAGCGTCACGCCGAACACGCCGAGCGCCGCCCACACGCCCACCGCGAGTCCGAAGGCGCGCTTGTCGAGCGGCTCGAAGGCGAGGCGGAGCTCCGGGGGGAACTCTGCCAGCTCACGCTCTTCGATCCGGGCGGTCATCGGCCTCTCGCGGACCCATGGTAGGTGCCGCATCCGGCTTTCCAAGCTAGCGATTCCGACGGAGGCCGCGCGCGAGCAGTCCGGCGCGCCTGGCGGCGCCGCGGAGCGCGAGCCAGCGGCGGAATCCCCCGCTCCCGAAGCTCTCCAGGCGATCGTTCGACCGGAGGTAGTACGCGTCCAGTCGGGGCAGGAGATGCGGGTCGTCGCCCCGGCCGAGCAGCCCGAACCGCGTCGTGACGGCGCAGGAGAACGCGGACCTCGCGGACGCTGCGGACGCCGGATCGACGTCGCCGAAAGGATAGGCGAAGGACACGGGAGTCTTCCCCGTCTCCGCCAGGATGCGGTCGCGCGAACCGCGGACCTCCGTCTCGAGCGCCTCGCGGGGGAGCCCCGGGAGGGAGGCGTGCGTCCGTCCGTGCGCGCCGAGCGTGAGGCCTTCGCCGGCCAGCCGGCGGAGGTCCTCCCACGCCAGGAGCGGGAGCGTCGGGATCGACAGACCCGGCGCCGCGTCCCAGGCATTCGTTCCGCCCGCGCGGTCCGTCACGACGAACAGGGTCGCCGGAAGGCGCAGCTCGCGCAGACGCGGCCACGCCTCCGTCGCGAAGTTCGTGAAGCCGTCGTCGAAGGTGATCGCGACCGCGTCCTCCTCGTCGGGCAGCGCCGCGATCGTCTCGAGGCCGACCACGCGGACCCGCCCGCCCGCCAGGAAGCGCGCGTGCGCCTCGAACGCGCGCGGGGAGACCGAGATCGGCGAGCCCGAGTCGTCGATCGAGTGGTACGTCAGGATCCCGCGCACGGGGAAGGCGGCGTCAGGGCGCCCAGACCACGGCGAGCCCGTTCGACAGGTTCAGGTGCTGGAGGCAGGGCCCGATGTTGTTGCGGTGGTAGATCTGGTACGTGCGCAGACCGCCGCTCGCCGTGAGCTGCCCGCGCACCGATACCGGGGTCTGGCCGATGCTGGGGTACGTGAAGACGCCGCTCGGCGAAGCCGTGATCGCCGCGATGCGGACGAGGTTCGTCTGCACGCAGCGCAGCCCGTCCGCGAAGGGAACGCCGGCGCCGTTCGCGGCGGTCGCTCGGCCCTGGAAGATCACGCCCAGGACGTTCGGCGGCGCTCCGGTCGCGTTGAGGACGAGCGTGTCGGCCGAGACCTGCGGCGTGCCGGACCCGAAGAGCGCCGTCCCGTTGCCGGTCGAATTCCTGCAGCCCGAGGCCGTGCCGGGCGGGACGAAGTTACCGCACGGGCAAGCCGCGTCCGAGCCGTCGCCGAAGCAGTAGGGAGCGCCCGAGGGCGACTCGCACTCGTCGGGAACCTGGTTGCTGTTCACGTCGGGGCTGGAGCCGTTCGCGACGTCGCAGCCATCGGGCAGGCCGTTGCCGTTGCAGTCCGGTTCGCCGTTCGCGATCTCGCAGGTGTCACCGAGGAGGTCGCCGTCGCAGTCGCCTTGGCCCGGGTTCGGAAGCGTCAGGCAGTTGTCGCACGCGTCGCCGACCAGGTCCCCGTCCGTGTCGTCCTGCGTGAAGTTCGAGACCCCAGGGCAGTTGTCCACGCAGTCGGCCAGCGTGTCGCCGTCGCCGTCGGTGTCCGGGATGCCGCAGCCGCAGGTCCCGGGGTCGGTCTTGTTCGGATCGGAAGGACATGCGTCGGCAACGATCGACACGTCGTCGGCGACGGGTCCCCCGCTCCCGAACACCGTGAGCCGCAGGGTGTAGTCGCCCGGCGCCGAGAACGTGGCCGTGGGATCCAGCACGCGCTGGTTCGAGAAGGTCACGTTGCCGGGGCCCGAGATCTTCGTCCACAGGACGTCCTCGGGCAGCGTGTTGATGAGGAGCGAGTGCGCGGAGACGTCGAGGATCTCCGGGCCGAGGTTCGTCGCCTGGCCGTCGGTCAGGCGGATGCGCTGGAGCTGCGCGCTCACGAGCGCACCGACCGACTCGCCGTCGTTCACCGCGTAGAGCTTGTCGGCGACGAACTGGATCTCCTCGATGCGCCGGTTCGGCTCGATCGCGAGGCCGAGGATCGCCGTGCCGATGCCCGTCGCGGGGTCGATCCGGACGAGCTGGTCGCTCGACTGATCGACGGCGTAGAGCATCGCGTCCGAATCGCGCCACGCGAGAGAGCGGATCAGGGGCCACGCGAAGAGCGTCTGCGAGCCGACCGGCGTCACGACGCCGGTCGCGCGGTCGATCGAGAGGAGCTGGCCTCCGATCCGATTGACGGCGAAGAAGCGGTCCCCCACCGGGTCGTGCGCGAGCGCTTCGACGGCCGTGTACGAAGTCGACCACTGCGCGCCGACCGGAGTCACGATCCCTGTTCCCGGATCGAGGGTGTAGAGGCGGCGCAGGGACACGTCGATGCCGTACACGGTCGCGCCGACGCGGACGAGATCGCCGGGGAAGCCGTGGATCTGCCCGCCGCTGGTCTGCATCGGACCGACGGCGGCGAGCCCGGAGGCCGAGGAGTAGAGGATGAGATGGTTCTCGGAGATCCCGTTGCCGTCCGCGGTCCACCAGTCGAGCGGCGTGCCGCCTGTCACGGAACCGGCGAGCTGCGCGGCCGCGGGGTAGAGGACCGTCTGGTCCGGGCCGGCATCCGGCGTCTGCGCCCAGGCGGGAGCCGCGAGCGCGAGGATCGCCGCGGAGATGGAGACCGGGAGGCGCATGGAGTCGTCACCAAGCTTATTCCATCCGGTGCATGCGCGTCAGGAGTATCGATGGATGACCGGAGACCCCAGGCTTGGCCCCTCCCCCGGATCCCCCACCCAGATCCAGCGTGCCCGGTCCATACCCTCAATCCGGTTCGCCGGAGAGGACCCACGCAGCCCAGTCGCGGGTCGAATATTTCGCCCTGCCGCTATCGTCCTTCGCATCGCGCAGCGTGCGCTTGGCTTCCCAGAGCGCCTGTGCCTTGGGCAACTTCAGGACCCAGATGCGCCGGTAGAAGTCGGTCATCAGCTCGCGCGTCGCCTCGTCGGGGACCTTCCACAGCGAGGTGATGACGCTGCGGGCGCCGGCCATGTGCAGCGCGCGCTGCAGGCTCGCCACCCCCTGGCCCGCGCGACGCACGCCGACGTTGGTGTCGCAGGCCGAGAGGACGGCGAGCTCGCAGCGAGTCAGATCGAGGTTGGAGAGCTCCTCGGCGGTCATGAGGCCGGGGATGCGGCCGATGGCGTCGGCAGGGAGGTTGGCGCCGGCGAGAGCGATGCCACACAGCAGCATCGGGCTCATCCCGCGGAT
>JBJXFB010000151.1:0-33515 GCA_046155895.1 Planctomycetota bacterium
GACGAACTTCAGTCTCTCTTCGAACACTTGGGACTCCTTCCACGGCATGGACGGCACCTCCTGCCGTCCCTCCGGATGTCACCCATGTGCCCGGTCAGATCTGTTACCGATGTGCCCGGCCTATACCTCTACTCCGGCTCTCCCGTGAGCACCCACGCCGCCCAGTCGCGCAGCGCGTAGCGCGGCTGGCCGCGCTCGTCCTTGGCGTGGCGCAGCGCCATCTTGGCTTCCCACAGCGCCCTCGCCTTCGGCTGCTTCAGGATCCAGATGCGCCGGTAGAAGTCGAGCATCAGCTCCTTCGTCGCTTCGTCCGGCACCTTCCACAGGCTCGTGATCACCGAGCGCGCTCCCGCCATCTGCAGCGCCTTCTGCAAACTCGCGACGCCCTGCCCGGCGCGCACTACGCCCAGGTTCGTGTCGCAAGCCGAGAGCACCGCGAGCTCGCATCCCGACAAGTCGAGGGTCGACAGCTCCTCCGCCGTCAACAAGCCCCTCGCGCGCCCGACCGCATCCTCCGGGAGGTTCGCACCGGCAAGCGCCAAGCCGCACAACACCATCGGGCTCATGCCTCGGATCTGCTCCTCGCCGGAGCTGCGGAGGAGACCGAGCTTGCGGTCGGTCGGCTCGGGATCGCCCCACGCGCGGATCGACTCGCTCGCGTACCAGCCGTGCGTCGCCAGGTGGAGCCAGCGCGCCCGGGGTGCCGCTTCGACCAGCGCCTGCCGGGTCGCACCGTCCCCGCTCAGGATCGTGCACGCCGCGGCGGGGCCCGCCGCGTCGGCGAGCAGCGGCCGGAGCCCCTCGATCTCCCCCAGAGTCCCAGGCAGCGGAGTGAATCCGTCGTCCCAGGCCCCGCCGCGCAGGATGCCGGCGATCGCGTCCCCTTCCTCCGGATCGGCGCCGAACGACGCCCCGCCCAGGGCCACGAGCTCGTGCGAGCTCCGGACCTCCACCGGTGCCTCGAGGAGCTCGAAGAGCGTCGCACGGTTCTCGATCGCCAAGAGATCGCCGAGCAGACGGTCGCCCTCGTCCTCCGCGGGCAGGACGTCGAGCGGCACGAGGTTCAGCGCCTCGTCGAGCACGACGATCAGGCGCTCGGCATCCCCGATCGCGCCTCGCAACGGATCGAACACGAGGCGGCGGAGGGCGGAGCCCCTCGCGTGGAGATCCCCTGCCTCCTCGCGGCGCTCGGCGGAGACTCCGCGACCGCTGGCCACGCCGAGGGCCTCGCGCCATGCCTCGACAGCCGCCCGAATCGGCGCGACGGGGCCGAGTTCGAGCAGGACGGGAGCTGTCGGCTCTCCGCCGACCGTGACGAAGGCGCACAGGCTCTCGACGGAGGTCTCGCGCAGAGGGGTCGGGGTCTCTGCTTCCGGCGGCTGTGCGGGCAGCGTGAATTGGAAGAAGCGACGGAAGGCGACCGCGGCCGCGCCCGGCCCGAGGCGCGCCTGAAGGAGCGCTGGATCGAACCGGACTTCGACCGCCGCGGCCGAGCCTGTCTTCTGCCCGAGCTCGAGCAGCTCTCGCTCGATCGACTCGCGCGCCACGCGGGCACGCTGGTACTCCTCGCTCGTCGTGCCGCGCCTCGCGAGCGACGCCAGCTCCTCCGTGGCGGAGTGCAGGCGCTTCCGCATCTCCACATTTCGGAGTGAGTCGGCCGCGCGGCGTGCGACCGCGGCCGCGAGGACTCCGCCATTGCGCGTCACCTCGGAGAACTGGAACGCGTCCGGCCACAGCTCGGGGAGCGAGTCGAAGACCCCGAAGCCCAGGCCCGCCGAGAGCGTCACGTTGAGACCCTTCGCGAGTTCCGCGCAGCGTTCCTCGGCCTCCCGGGCCGGGGCGGTCCGGAGGAGCTCGATCGCCGTGTCCGCTTCGTCGCGGCACTGTGCCTGGAGCAGGCTCGTGATCCGATCCCGAGCGAGATCGCGCTCCGCCGCTCCAGCGGAAGTCTGGCGCGAAGCCGAGTCGTACAGGTGCGTCACGGCGAGGTTCCGGCGCGAGCTCTGGATCATCGAATCACCCGCCGAGAGCGTGCGCGACCGGAATTCGAGGACACGCTCCTGGAGCTCGAGCGCGGCTGCGTAGTCACCGAGCTTATTCAAGATGGAGGCCAGGGCCGCGCGCGCCTCGTAAACCCCGGCGTGCTCCTCGCCGAGCACCCTCGTCCGCGTTTCCAGGACTTCCTCCTGGAGCGTGCGCGCGGCGTCTTGATCGCCGAAGTCCCAGAGCGTGCTCGCCAGCCGCGCTTTTGCCTTCAGGAGATCCAGATGCTCCGGCGGGAAGCGAGCCGAGAGCACCTCCAAGACCTTTTCCTGGAGCGCGCGGGCCCGTTCGTGGTCGCCGAGGTCCGAGTACGTGAGGGCCAGGCTCGTCCGCGCAGCCTGAAGGTGAGGGTGATCGTCGGGGAGCGTCCGTGATAACACTTCCATCACCTTCTCCTCGAGTGCGCGCGCGCCCGAGAGATCCCCGAGCTCCGACAGCGTCGAGGCCAGGTTGAACCGGGCGACCTGCATGTCCATGTGGTCGTCGGCAAGGATGCGCGAACGATCCTCGAGGACGCGCTCCTGGAGGGTGCGTGCCCCCTGCAGGTCCCGCAGGAAGTACATGGACACGGACAGATTCAGGCGCGCCGTCTGCAGGTCGGGGTGCTCCGGCGGCAACGTGCGAGAGAAGGCCGCGAGCACCTGCTCCTGGAGAGCACGACACCCCGGGACGTCGCCCGTCGCAAAGAGCGTCGCGCCAAGGTTCGAGCGCACTCGCTGAAGATCGGGGTGATCCTCCGGCAGCGTCCGCGTGCGGATCTCGAGCACTTTCTCCTCGAGCTCGCGCGCCCGACCGAGATCGCCGAGCTCCTTGACCGCGGCGGCCAGGTTCATGCGCGTCGCCTGGAGGTCCTTGTGATCGTCCGGGAGCTTGCGCGAGCGGACTTCGTAGACCTTCTCGTACAGCGACGCGGCCTCCTCGAGATGCCCGAGCGCCTTGAGCGCGACGCCGAGGGACTGCCGCACCCTCTGGAGCATGGGGTGGTCGTCGGGGAGGGTCCGGGACAGGACCTCCAGGATCTGCTCCTCGAGCGCCCGCGCCTTGGCCGGATCGCCGAGCTTCTCCGTCGTCACGGCGACGTCCAGGCGCGCGGATTGAACGCCGAGATCGTCCGCGTCGAGCGTCCGCTCGCGGACCTCGAGCACGCGATCGTACGCGCGTATCGCGACGCGCGGGTCCTGGGCCGTCTTCGCCACACCCGCGGCTTCCACGAGGAGCTCGATCCAGGCCTCGTCGCCCTCGGTCGCCGGTCGCTCCAGGAGCGCGTCGACCGCGGCCTTCGCACCGGCACGAGCAGCGACGTAGTCCATGCGTTCGAGCGAGGCGCGCGCCTCGCCCAGGAGGCGGCGCTCGCGTTCGAGATCGACGCGGGGCGCGGCTTCGGCCGCGGCGGGAGAGGGAGCTTGCTCGGCCGGATCCTCGCCGGCAGTCGACGTGCAGCCCGGGAGCAACAGCAGGAGTAGGCAGGCGCGCGAGACCATGGATTCGGGACCGCCTCGTCCCCGTCCACGACGGGGCCGGTGGGAAGCGGCGGCCGGCGCGATTGTAGTGGGGTCGAGCACGGGAATCCCGGGCACGGGAAGGCGCCCGAGCATTGATCGCAACGTCCTCCTCCCCGTAGGCTCTGCCCCGTCCCCTACCCCCCCTCGGAGAGAGCTCGATGACGAACGGCAGCGCCCTTCGCCCGCACCGCGGCACCCTGGTCCTGGTCCTCGGCATCCTCGGCATCGTGTGCTGCATGCCCTGCGGCATCGTCGCGTGGGTGCTCGGCAACCAGGACCTGAAGGAGATGGCGGCCGGAAGCATGGACCCCACCGGATTGGGCATGACGAAGGCCGGGAAGATCCTGGGGATCATCAGTGTCGCCCTCGCCGTCGTCGGCCTCATCGTCTGGGGCGCCATGATCGCCCTCGGCCTCGCGGCAGGCGCAGCCGGCGCCGCCGCCAACTAGCGGACGACTTCGGACCGTTCCTCGATGATCCGCGCGGAGGGCGTGGCCAAGCGCCTCGGAACCGTCCTCGCGGTCGATTCGATATCCCTGCGCGTCGCGCCGGGCGAGATCGTCGGCCTCCTCGGCCCGAACGGCGCGGGGAAGTCGACGCTCCTGCGCATGCTCGCGACCTACTTCGTCCCCGACCAGGGGACGATCGAGATCCACGGGCACGACGCCGTCCGCGAGCCGCTCGCGGTTCGACGGGCAATCGGCTATCTGCCGGAACACAACGCGCTGTTCGAGTCGATGCGGGCGCGCGAGCTCCTCGACTTCGTCGGGAGGGTGCGCGGGCTCGCCGGTGAGGGCCTGAAGGCAGCCCGGGCGAGGGTGATCGATCGCTGCGGGCTCGAGGACGTCGCCCGCAAGCGCGTGCGCGAGTGCTCGAAGGGCTACCGCCAGCGCTTGGGCCTCGCGGCGGCCCTGATCCACGATCCGCCGGTCCTGCTCCTCGACGAGCCGACGCACGGGCTCGACCCGCTCCAGGTGGCCGCGTTCCGCGATCTCGTCCTCGAGTCGCGCGCAGGCCGCGCGATCGTCTTCTCGAGCCACGTCCTCGCGGAGGTCGCGGCGGTCTCGACGCGCATCGTCGCGATGCACGGCGGACGAATCGTCCTCGACGAGGACGCGCGGAAGCTGTCCGAGGCCGCGCGAGCTCGCGGCGCGACGCTCGAGGACCTCGTCCTCGGCGCAGTGCGGGGGGATGCGCCTTGACCTCCTCCGCGGGGACCCGCCTCGTTTTCGCGCGCGAGCTCCAGGCCTGGTTCGACGGCGCGATCGCCACCGTCGCCATCGTCGCCGCGCTCCTCGCCGTGCTGTCGAGCTTCATGAACGAGTTCTTCGTCCGCGCGCGGCTCGACATGGCGCCGTTCTTCGAGCTCCTGCCCATCGTCCTCGTCCTCTTCGTCCCCGCGCTCGCGATGCGCTCGTGGGCCGAGGACCGGAAACTGCGGACCTTCGAGCTCTGGATGACGCTCCCGCTCACGCCCCTCCAGATCGTCCTCGGCAAGTACGCGGCCGCCCTCGCCGTCTACGCCGTCTTCCTCCTCGGCACCCTGCCGGTCCCGATCCTCCTCTTCTCGCTCGGCAGCCCCGATCCGGGCCCGATCGTCGGGGGCTATCTCGGTGCGGCGCTCCTCGGCGCGCTGTTCCTCGCGATCGGCCAGTACCTCTCCGGGCTCACGGCCGACCAGGTCGTCGCGTTCCTCGCGACCGCGCTCGCCTGCGCCTTCCTCGTCGCGACGGGCGAGCCGCGCGTCGTCGCGGCGCTCGACGGGCTCTCGCCGAGCCTCGCCGCGGGCACTCTCCTGTCCGAGTGGGTCTCCGCCCTCCCGCGCTTCGAGGCCTTCGCGCGCGGCTCCGTCTCGCTGGGCGGGATCGCGTACTTCGCCGGCCTCGCCGCGATCGCCCTCGGCGCCAACGCCGCGTCGGTCACCAGGAACCGGACTTGAAGTCCGCGCTGCGTTTCGCGACGTGGTTCCTCGCCGCGGCGGCGGTCCTGGCCTTCGCGCACGTCCTCGCGCGCCTGCCGCGCGCACCGCTCGAGCTCTCGCCCGCGCTCTCGGAGCGCCTCGCGCGAATGGACTCCCAGCTCCTCCTCACCTACGCCGCGTCGCCGGCGGCGACGCTGCCGAGCGAGCTGCGCGCCGTCCCGGGCGAAGTCGAGGAGCTGCTGCGCGCGATCGAGGCGGCCGGGGCCGGCCGCGTGAGCGTCCAGATCGTCGATCCGGGCGCCGACGCGGGCGTCGCGAGCTACCTCGCCGCCGTCGGCCTCGCGCCCTTCCGCGCGCGCGCGCTCGAGGTCGATCTCGAAGTCGAGCGCGAGGTGTGGTCCGCGCTCCGCATCGCGTACGGACCGCACGGCGCCGCTGTGATCCGAACCGTCACGCCGGCGGTGCTCCCCGATCTCCAGGCGCTGATCCTCTCGCACCTCGACCTGCTCGAGCGCCCGCGCCAGCCGCGCGTCGCTCTCGCGGCTCCGCTCGCCTTCAACCACCTCCGTCGCGAGTTGCGCACGCGAGCCGAGCTCCTCGAGTGCGACTTCGAGATCGATGCGCGCGTTCCCGAAGAGGCCGACCTCCTCCTTTGGATCGATCCCTCGACTTGCGGCGCGGCCCACGTCGCCGCGCTCCGCGCGCTCCTCGGCCGGGGCGGCTCGATCGTGATCGCGGGGAGGGTCCCGCCCGAGCTGTCGACTTCGTTCGGCCTCGCGTCCGTGGATGCGAACCTCGAGCCGCTCGTCCGGGCCACGGGTCCCGATCAGGACTTCCGCCCTCTCGCGGGAGGACGGAGCGGCCCCAACGGGACCTTGCTCTTCGCCGAGCCGGCCCCCTTCGTTCCGGCCGCCGGTCGCCTGCGCGAGCTCGGCCTGGACCTCTTCCCTCTCGCCTCGTGGTCGCGCAGCTCCCTCCTCGTGCTGCTCGCGCCCGACGCGCGCGCCGATCCCCGCCAGGGCAGCCTCGTGTTCTCGGCGTCGTCGAGCCCGTTCTCCGATGCGTACCTTCGCCACGACGCCTTCGCGCACCGGGAGCTCCTCACCGTGCTCGTCTCCTCGCTCGCCAGCGCGGAGCGCCTCGCGATCTCGAGCGCCGAGTTGACGCGGCCGGTGGTGCTCCCCGAGCTCGCGCCCGCGCGGAGGAACTTCCTGTCGCTCGCGGTCGTCCTCGCCGCGCCGCTGATCCTGCTCCTGGCCGCTCTTTCTCGTGCCGGCCGGCGATCGCTCCCCTCGGTCCGATTCCGTCCCTACCTCCTCCTCGCGGGCTCCGCGGCGATCTCGGCGCTCCTGTTCGCGCGCTTCGCGCCGGAGGGAGCCTCGGTCGATCTCACGCGCGCAGGCCTGAACGAGCTCGCGCCGGGATCGCGCTCGATCGCTGCCGCGATCGCCGCGCCCACTCGCATCGAGCTCTGCTTCTCGCCCGACGCGGAGCTTCCTCCGCGATGGCGCGGGCCCGTCCGCGAGGCGCGCGCGCTCGCGCGGCGATTCGCCGAGGCCGGGAGCTCGATCGCCGTCGTCGACGCCCCTCCGGACGCGGTAGACCCCGAAGCGCTGGCCGCCCTCGCCCGCGAGGGCATCCTGCCCATCGATCCCGCGCGATCGAGCTTCGCGGCCATCCGCATCGTCGGCGCCGCCCCCGCCCCGCAGGTCTTGAGCTTCCCGGAGCTCGCGGGTTTCGAGCACCTCGAGTTCCGCCTCGCAGCCGCGCTCGCCCGCGTCGCTCACGGCACGAGCGCGCCGCGCGTCGCGCTCCTCGCTTCCGCGCCCAAGCTGACGCCCGCCGAAGCTTTCGCATGCCAGCAGCGCGGTCTCCACCCGCCCGGCGGCGGCGATCGGTTCGGCGAGGCGCGCGCGCTGCTCGAAGCGAACGATTTCGTCGTCCGAGAGCTCGATTCCGAGCAGCCCGAGCTCGAGCCGGGCATCGATGTCCTCCTCTGCCTCGAGCCTCGGCGCGACGCGGCGCCGGCGATCGGAGCCGTCGCGAAGCATCTCTCCACCGGCGGGAACGCGTTGCTCGCCGCGCAGCACTTCGGCGTGCGCCCGCAGCGCACCCAGGCGGCCCACCTCGAGCTCTCCGTGCGTCCCGAGCCCTGGTTCGCCGACGTCGAACGGCTCTACTTCCCCTCGATCGGGATCGAGCTCGTGCGCGAGCTGCTCTTCGACGAGCAGCACGGGACCAGCGAGGTCCAGACCGAGATCGAGCGCGAGGCGCGGCGCTTCGAGATGATCCCCGATCTCATGACGAGCCCGCTCGTCGTGCGCGCGACAGCGTCGGGCTTCGACGCGCACTCCCCGATCACGCGCGGCATCTCGGAGCTCGACTTCGTGAGCCCCAATCGCCTGCGCGTCGACTCGGCGAGACAGCGTGAGATCGGGATCACGGCCCGTGAAGTGATCTCGACATCGGAGCGCGCCTGGTCCCACGATTGGAAGGGCGGGCCGCTGCCCGCGGCCGTGCTCGACGGGCCTGCCCCGGGGCCATACCTCGGCCGCCAACCGCTCGCGATGTTCTTCGAGGGAAGCTTCCCGCCGCCGGGGACGACGCCCGACCTCGCCGCGGTGCCGGGCGGGGCTGCTCCCGGCCGCCTGCTCCTGATCGGCTGCTCGCAGGTGTTCGCCGACGAGTCGTTGCGAGCGGCCGGCGGCGACGCGGCGCAGCTCCTCTTGAACTCCGTCGCGTCGCTCGCTCTGCCCGCGGACCAGGCCGCGATCCTCGCGCACCGCGCGGCGACGCCCGCGCTCGGGCACCTCGAGCCCGGCCGAGTGATCCTCTGGCGCATCGCTGTCGTGTGCGTGACGCCGGTCCTGCTGCTCCTCTTCGGTCTCTTGCGCGCGCGGCGGCGTGCGGTGGGAGCCGCAGCCTGATGATCAAGGCACTGGCGCTCGTCGCGCTCCTCGCGCTCGCTTTCGCGGCCGAACGCGGGCTCGACCGCGCCGCGGCCGCGCGCCGGGCCGCGGATCCTCCGATCGTGCGGCTCGTCGCCTCGGACCGCCTCGCGGGCGAGCGCGTGGCGGCGATCTCGATCGAGCAGGGTTCGGGAACGCTTCTCTACGGCCGCAAGCAGGGCCTGTGGCGCTGCCGCGAAGCCTTCGGCGCGGTGTGCGACGAAGCGCAGGTGCTGGCGCTGCTCGCGAGCCTGAAGGACGCGCGCGGCGTCGAGCGCGCGGCGGGCGTCGCCGCCGAAGCGGCCTACGGCCTCGCCGAATCCGAGCGGACCACCGTGCGCTTCCACGGACCGAAAGCGCTCGAAGATCCCGACGGGGACGTGCTCCTCGCCTTCGAGGTCGGCCGGTCGTTCGCCGAGGGACCGAACGGACGCGCCTTCGTCCGCGAGGCGGGCTCGGATCGGATCCTCGAGATCGACCGCGACCCCGCGCGCCCGCTGGCGGGCGGCGACGGATCGATCCCGCCCCTGGTCGACGCGCAGTTCCTGGCCGGATCACTCACGGGCGAGTTCCGGGGGTTCCGCGAGATCCGGATCGAGCCGCGCGGAGAGGAGGCCATGGTGATCACGCGCGATCCGGACGCCCCGGCGGAAGCGAGCTCGGACTGGATCCTCGAACGCGGGACGCGTCGCGATCCGTTCCCGGGCTGGCGCGTCGGCGGCTACGTCGGCTTGTGGCTGCGGGGCCGCTTCGACGCCTTCGAGAGCCCGTTGCGCCCGATGGACAATGGCCTGGCTCCGCCCGCGGCCGTCGTCACGCTGGTCCCGGAGACAGGCGAACCGATCGAGCTCGCGTTGAGCGCCGTCGACCTCGGAAACCGCGCGCGCGTCTGGAATCGCCGGACGAACGTGGTCGGCGTCGTACAGTCGGAGATCCAGGAGCTGCTCGCTCCGCGGGCCGAGCTCTTCACCGACACGACGCGGCCGAATCCCTGGGAGGCATGGCTCCGCAAGCCCTGAGCGCGGCCGCCATGCTTCGCGCCCTCCCGCTCCTGCCGCACCCACGATCGTCAAGGTGCTCCACCCCGCAACGATGGCCCCCGCGATCGCGAAGAACATCCCGATCCGCGTGATGAACAGCCTCCGACCCGACCAGCCCGGCACTTCAGTCGTCTCGCGACCGGAGGCGGGGTCGGATTCCTTCCGCTCGATCGCGCACAAGGACCACATCGCCGTCGTGAACGTCGTCGCCGCGCCGATGATGCCGCAGTTCGGATTCCTGGAGAAGGTCGCCGAGGCATTCGCGCACCACGAGGTCGTGATCGACGTGATCGCGACGACGGAGGTGTCGCTGGCGCTGTCGACGGAGCCTGGCGCGCGGCTCGATCCGGCCGTCGCCGAGCTCTCGCGCTTCGCCGAGGTGAGCGTCGTGCACGACCTCTCCCTCGTCAGCGTGGTCGGGGAGGGCATGAAGGATCGAGTAGACGCCTGCGCGACCGTCCTCGCAACGCTCGCGGAACTCGGTGTGCGCGTCGAGATGATCAGCTACGGCGCGACGCGCAACAAGCTGTCCGTCGTGATCCCCGGCCCGCGCGTGAGCGAGGTCGTATGGGCGCTGCACGGGCGGCTGCTCGGGGGGTGAGCGCACCCGCATGGGCGGGAGCGACGCTGAACCGGACGGTCCTGCTCAGCCTCGCACGATTCGAAACGTGACCCGTGTCAGCTCAGGAGTTTGCCAGGTCCACCCAGGTCACAGATTCCAGGCGATCGAACCCGTGTTCGTCAGGTTGGTGCTGGTAGCGGCATTGCCGCAGGGACCCGAAGCCTGTCCGTCGCGGTACACGTTGAAGTAGTAGCGGGTTTCCCCCGGCACGATCGCATGACCAGTGAATGTGGCCGATCTGGCGCTGACGCTGAGGTCGCCCATGCCGGGCTTCGAACCCGTTCCCCCGAAGACCTGCATGGTGTACAGGCGCTTGAGGGATCCACCCGCTCCGTAGCAGCGCACGCCGGCGCCGCTCTCTGTCCCGGTCGTCACCGTCCCGAGCTTGTAGCTGAAGAATACGTTCAACACCCCGATGGCCGGGCTCCG
This sequence comes from Planctomycetota bacterium, assembly GCA_046155895.1. Taxonomy (GTDB): domain Bacteria; phylum Planctomycetota; class UBA1135; order UBA1135; genus DASYPQ01. Next base: position 10,506 of record JBJXFB010000151.1, read on the forward strand.
ATGGTTGCTCGTCGTGAGCAACAGCGTGTCGGCACTCACATAGGCAACGCCGCTGGCGCTCAGGACGGCCCCGCTCGTGGCGCCTGCACCGAAGTTGGCGCAGCCTCCAACCGGATTCGGCGGCTGACCGCATGGACAGCCGATCACGCCGTCGACACCGGGATGGCAGAGGCTCGTGAAGCCCGTCGCTGCGCGATCGCGGACGAAGATGTCGTTGAACCCGTTCGTGTCGCCCGGAACGAGGTTCGTGGCGAGACTGTCGAACGCCACGTAGCGGCCGTCGGCGGAGATCGAAATGCAGTCGAGGCCGCTGCTGCCGTTCCCCTGCGCGCCGGAGGAGTCGAGGTTGGCGCGCTCGGTCGTCCCGCTCTGGCGGTCGCGGATGAAGACGTCGTGGGTTCCGTTGGTGTCGCCCGGGACGAGGTTGGTGGCGGCGCTGTCAAACGCCACGCTGCGGCCGTCGGCGGAGATCCGGGGGTTCGAGCTTTCGCCGTTCCCCTGCGCGCCGGAGGAGTCGAGGCTGACGCGCTCGGTCGTCCCGCTCTGGCGGTCGCGGACGAAGACGTCGCGGACCCCGTTGGTGTCGCCCGGGACGAGGTTGGTGGCGAGGCTCTCGAACGCCACGTAGCGGCCGTTGGCGGAGATCGAGATGCCGGTGAAGCCGCTGCGGTCATCTCCCTGCGCGCCGGAGGAGTCGAGACTGACGCGCTCGGTCGTCCCGAGTTGGCGGTCACGGACGAAGGCGTCGTGGACAGCGTTGGTGTCGCCCAGGACGAGGTTGGTGGCGGAGCTCCCGAACGCCACCCAGCGGCCGTCGGCAGAGATCGAGGGCCGGGTGCTGACGTTGTTCCCTTGCGCGCCGGAGGAGTCGAGGCTGACGCGCTCGGTCGTCGCGGCCTGGCGGTCGCGCACGAAGACGTCCCTCCATCCGTTCGTGTCCCCGCCCACGAGGTTCGCTGCGTTGTTCGAGAACGCCACGTAGCGGCCGTCGGCGGAGATCGAGGGGTGGGCGCCGCCGCCAGTCGCCTGGGCGCCGGAGGAGTCGACGCTGACGCGCTCGGTCGTCCCGCTCTGGCGGTCGCGAACGAAGATGTCGACCTGCCCGTTCGTGTCGCCAGGGACGAGGTTGAGGGAGAGACTGTCGAACGCCACGTAGCGGCCGTCGGCGGAGATCGCGGAGTCGCCGATGGAGCTGTTCCCCGGAACTCCGCTCGAGTCGACGCTGACGCGCTCGGTCGTCCCGCTGTGGCGGTCGCGGACGAAGATGTCCCACTCTCCGGTCGTGTCGCCCGGGACGAGGTTGGTGGCGAGGCTAGGGAACGCCACGTAGCGGCCGTCGGCGGAGATCGAGATGTCGAAGGAGCCGCTGAACCCGTTCCCCTGCACGCCGGAGGAGTCGACGCTCACGCGTCGCGTCACCTGCCCGGCTGCGGCTTCCGCGAGTGCCAGGACGAGCAGCGCTCCAACACCCACCCTCTCGAGCGGTCCGCGCACACACTGGGTTTCCATCGATCTCCCTCCTCCAGCATTCTCGAGCCGGGGCCCGAACTCATGCTCGGCCGTGCACCCAGAGCGAGCGCAACAACGAGACGCGAGCCCTGCACGTCCGAGTGTACGCCGCTCCAGGGCAAGCGTAACACCGCGGGTCCCGCGCGGGCCCTCGGCGTACTCCGCCCGTCCCGATGGACTCCAGGCCGCCGGAGCGGTGACGTGGGCTTCGCGGGAGTTTCGACGAGATCTCCGCCACCGCGGGGCCATCCCTCCAATGTCAGTCGATCGGAGGTAGGATGAGGCTCATGACGATTCGCCAGAGCCGCTGGTGGTGGCCCCGGCCCGAGGTTCCCTCGGGGGCGGGGAGATAGACTCCCCCACCCGCCGCGCGGCGAATCCTCGGGCCTCCTCGACACGGAGGCCCGGAGTGTTTCTGGGCCGGCCCAACTCCCGAGCATCCACCACCTCACGCCGCTACCCTTCCCCCATCTTCCCGAGACTCCCGTGAACCCTCCGATCTCCCGCTCGACCGTCGACGACGCCGCGCGCCACGGTCTCGCCTTTGCCGTCTGGCCGGCGGATCTCGCGACGCCCGTGCGCGCGTTCCTCGCGCTGCGAGCGGCAGGTCGTCACGCGTGCCTCCTCGAATCCGTCGAGGGACCCGCCCGCCTCGCGCGCTACTCCTTCATCGGCGTCGACCCCGTCGCGCGCTTCCGCGGACGCGGAGGCACGAGCGTCCTCACGACCGCCGCGGGAGAGAGGACTTTCAACGGGCCCGTCCACGCCGCGCTCCGCACCGTGGCGGGCAAGCCCGGCCTCACGCCGCCGCGCGGACTCCCGCCCTTCCTCGGCGGCTGGATCGGCTGGTTCGCCTACGAGTGGTCGTCGAGCCTCGAGCCGCGCGTCCCGCGCGCCGCGCACGATCCCTGGGACGTTCCCGACGCGACCTTCGACCTCTACGAGGACGTCCTGGCCTTCGACCACGCCGCGCAACGCCTCTACTTCGTCACGCGCTGCGCCGGCGCGGCATCGCTCGCGGCGGCGCAGGAACGCCTCCTGGCGCTCGCTGCGGACGTGCTCGGCGCGGACTCGCCGTCGAGGATCCAGAGCGGCGACCTGCGCCTGCGCGGAGGATTCGAAACCTGCACCGAGCCCGCCGATTACGAGCGCGGCGTCGCGAAGCTCCGCACCGCCATCTCCCACGGCGAGATCTTCCAGGGCGTCCTCTCGCAGCGCTTCGAGCAGCGCTTCGAGGGCGATCCCTTCACCCTGTACCGTGTCCTGCGACTCGCGAATCCCTCGCCGCACATGTTCTTCTTCGAGGCCGACGGGCTGACCATCGTCGCCTCCTCGCCCGAGCGCCTGGTCTCGGTCCAGGCAGGCCGCGCGGAGAACCGCCCGATCGCCGGCACGCGGCCGCGTTCGGAAGACCCGGCCGAGGACGATCGCCTCGCGCGCGAGCTCCGCGGCGACGCCAAGGAGCGCGCCGAGCACGACATGCTCGTCGACCTCGCGCGGAACGATCTCGGGCGCGTCGCGCGCGTCGGGACCGTCCGCGTCAAGGAGCACGCCGTCCTCGAGCGCTTCGCGCGCGTCCAGCACCTCGTCTCGCGCGTCGAGTGCGACCTCGCATCCGGCCGCGACGCCCTCGACGCGCTCGCGGCGTCCTTCCCGGCCGGCACGGTCTCCGGCGCGCCGAAAGTCCGCGCGATGGAGCTCCTGGCCGGCATCGAGCGCGACACGCGCGGACCCTACGCGGGCGCCTTCGGCTACCTCGACCGCGCCGGGAACCTGGACACGGCGCTGGTGCTGCGGAGCTTCGTCGCGCGCAAGGGCGTCCTCTCCGTGCAGGCGGGCGCGGGCGTCGTGTGGGATTCCGACCCCGCGCGCGAGCGCGAGGAGACGATCCACAAGGCGCGCGCGCTGTTCGAGGCGGCGGCGCAGGCGGACTCCGAGGCGTTCCGCGGAGAAGGGATGGCAGCACGATGATCCTCCTCCTCGACAACTACGACTCGTTCACGTTCAACCTCTACCAGGCGATGGCAGCGCTCGGCGTCGAGGTCGAGGTCGCGCGCAACGACGCCTTGACCGTCGACGAGGCGCTCGCGCTGCGCCCCGCCGCGGTCGTCCTCTCGCCGGGGCCCGGACGGCCCGCCGACGCCGGCATCCAGCCCGAGCTCCTGAAGCGCGCGCCCGACGAACTGCCGCTCCTCGGCGTGTGCCTCGGACACCAGGGCCTCGTCGAGCGCTACGGCGGATCTCTCGAGCGCGATCCCGCGCCCACGCACGGCAAGGCCTCGCTGGTCCACCACGACGGCGACGAGCTGTTCGCCGACCTGCCCAACCCCTTCCCCGCCGGGCGCTACCACTCGTTGCGCGCGGTGCGCGACACGCTGCCGAAGGAGCTGCGTCTGACCGCGTGGACCTCCGAGGGCCTCGTGATGGCCGTGCGGCACCTCTCGCTCCCGCGCTTCGGCGTCCAGTTCCATCCCGAGTCGATCCTCTCGCCGCAAGGCGAGCGGATCCTGGCGCGTTTCCTCCAGAGGGCCGGCGAGCCGGTCGCGGGTGGATGAAGCTCGCCGCGGCCGTCGGGCGCGTGCGCGAGGGCGGGACGCTCTCCCGCTCGGAATCGCGCGCGGTCTTCTCGGGGACGCTCGTCGAGGGTTTCGACGCGGGGCTCCTCGCCGAACTCCTCCGCGGGCTCGCCGCGCGCGGAGAGACGCCCGCGGAGATCGCCGGCGGCGCCGAGGCCTTGCGCGAGGCGATGGTGCCCTTCCACCACGATCATCGGGACGCGATCGACACCTGTGGCACGGGCGGCGACGGACGCGGCACGTTCAACCTCTCGACGGCTGCGGCGATCGTCGCCGCGGCGGGCGGCGCGAAGGTGATCAAGCATGGCAATCGCAGCCAGTCGTCGCGTTGCGGGAGCGCCGACCTGCTCGAGGCGGCCGGAATTCCCCTCGACCTGCCGTCCGCGCGTTCCCGGAGGATCCTGGACGAGGTCGGGATCACGTTCCTGTTCGCGCCCGCGCACCATCCCGCGCTGAAGCACGCGGCCCCCGTGCGCCGTGCGTTGGGCTGCCGCACGATCTTCAACTTCCTCGGGCCTCTCGCGAACCCCGGGAGCGTCCAGCGGCAGCTCGTCGGCGTTCCCGAGGAGCGGCGCGTCAGCGAGATCGCGGCCGCGCTCGAGGAACTCGGGCACGAGGCCGGATACGTCGTCCACGGCGCGGGCGGAGCGGACGAGCTGACGCTCGCGGGCCGGAACCTCGTCCAGGCCGTCGGGAAGTCGCCGCGCGAGCGGTTCGACGCCGAGCCGCTCGGGCTCCGCCGCGCGGAGATCGCCGACCTCGCGGGCGGCGACGCCGCGGCCAATCTGCGCCTCCTCCGCAGCGTGCTCGGCGGCGAAGGCAGCGCGCACCTCGACGCCGTGATCCTGAACGCCGCCGCCGCGCTCGTCGCCGCGGGTATCGCGCAGGACGCCCCCGACGGCGCGCGTCGCGCGGGCGAAGCGATCGCGAGCGGCCGTGCGCGAGACCTCATGGCGCGCTGGGTCGCCGCCGCCCGGGAGCCGGCACCGTGAAGGGCACGAAGCTCGAGCCGATCGTCGCGGACGTGCGCCGTCGCGCCGCGGAGCGGCGCAAGTGGCAGCCCATCGAGCGGCTCAAGGACCTCGTGCGCGAGGACTCCTGGCGCCGCGAGCGTTTCCTGGCCGGCTTCAAGAAGAATGAATTCGCCTTCATCGCGGAGATGAAGCGGCGCTCGCCTTCCGCCGGGATGCTGCTCGTCGAGGACGCCGATCCGCGGAACTCCATCCCGACGCGGACGCCGCGGCCGGGCCCGCGCTGGTCTTCGCTGGCGGAGGCGTACCGGAAGGGCGGCGCGGCCGCGATCTCCGTCCTGACGGAGGAAGACCACTTCGCGGGCTCGCTCGACGACCTGCGCGCGGTCGAGTTCACGCGGCTGCCGAGGTTGCGCAAGGACTTCATCCTCGACGAGGCGATGCTGTGGGAGAGCTGCCTGTACGGTGCGGACGCCGTGCTGCTCCTGCCGGCCATCCTCGAGCGGGGGGAGCTCGCGGTCCTCCGCAACGTCGCGCGCGAGCTCGGCCTCGCGGTGCTGCTCGAGGTGCACGACGAGCGCGAGCTCGAGCTGGCGATCCCGCTCGAGCCGGAGCTCTTCGGCGTCAACGCGCGCGACCTGAAGACGCTGGCCGTGGACCTCGCGACGGTCGAGCGGCTGCTGCCGAGGATCCCCGCCGGCCCGATCAAGGTCGCCGAGAGCGGGATCCGCGGCCTCGACGATCTGAAGCGCGTGCGCGCCGCCGGCGCGGAAGCCGCGCTCGTCGGGGAGACGCTCGTGCGTTCGGAGAATCCCGAGGCCACGCTCGGAGCCTGGAAGGAAGCGCTCGGTGGCTGAGAGCATCCTCCCCCGCATCAAGGTGTGCGGCGTGCGCGCGATCGCCGACCTCGGCGGCGAGATTCCCGACGCCGTGGGTCTCGTGCTCTGGCCCGGCTCGCCGCGCTACGTGGACCCCGACGCGGCCGCCGCGCTCGCGCGCGCGCTCCCGGAGGGCGTGCTCCGCGTCGCGGTGATGGTCGACGTCTCCCCGCGCGACGTGCCGGAGTGGGCCGACCTCGTGCAGCTCTGCGGCAGCGAGGCGCCCGAACCGTGGCAGGACTTCCGCGTGCCGATCCTGCGCCGAGTGCCGGCGGCCGAAGGCGCCGAGGACGTGATCGAGAGCTGGCGCGGGATCGCCGCGGGATTCGTCCTCGATCATCCTTCCTCGGCCGGCGGGAGCGGGCAGGAGATCGATCCGGCCTTCGCCTCGCGGCTCGCCCGCCTGGCGCCGTGCCTGCTCGCTGGCGGGCTCGATTCGACGAACGTCACGGCGCGCGTCGAGATCGTGCGGCCGGCCGGAGTCGACGCGAGCTCGAGGCTCGAATCCTCGCCTGGACGAAAGCACCCCGGGCGCGTGGCCGCGTTCGTCCGCGCCGCACGCAGGGCCTTTGCGCGACCGGGCCGCTTCGGCGAGTTCGGCGGGTCCTACGCGCCCGAGACGCTGGTGGCGCCCCTCGAGGAGCTCGCGGCGGCCTGGGAGCGTTCGATCTCCGACGCAGGTTTCCAGGGCGAGCTCGCCCAGCTGCTCCGCGACTACGCCGGGCGTCCAACGCCCCTCTCGCCGGCCCGCAGGCTCTCCGCCGAGCTCGGCTGCGAGGTGTGGCTCAAGCGCGAGGACCTGCTGCACACCGGCGCGCACAAGCTGAACAACTCGCTGGGACAGTGCCTGCTCGCCCAACGCATGGGCAAGCGCCGGATCCTCGCCGAGACCGGCGCGGGCCAGCACGGGGTCGCGACGGCGACTGCGTGCGCGCTGCTCGGTCTCGAGTGCACCGTCTACATGGGCGCCGTCGACGCGGCGCGCCAGCGCATGAACCTCCTGCGCATGGAGCTGCTCGGCGCGAAGGTCGTCGTCGTCGAGCACGGCGCGCGGACGCTCAAGGACGCGATCAACGAGGCGCTGCGCGCGTGGGTCGCCGATCCGATCGCGTCGCACTACGTCCTCGGCAGCGCGCTCGGGCCGCACCCGTTCCCTTCGATCGTGGCCGGGTTCCAGGAGGTGATCGGGAAGGAGGCGCGGGCGCAGATCCTCGCGCAGGCGGGATCGCTCCCCGATCTCGTCGCCGCATGCGTCGGCGGCGGGAGCAACGCGATCGGGATCTTCCGCGGGTTCCTGGGGGACCCGAGCGTCGCGCTGGTCGGCGTCGAGGCCGGAGGCGAGGGTGTCGCGAGCGGAAAGCACGCCGCGCGCTTCGCCGGCGGATCACCGGGAGTGCTGCACGGCTGCTACACGTTCCTGCTCCAGGACGAGGATGGACAGATCGCGGAGACGCACAGCCTCTCCGCGGGCCTCGACTACGCGGCGGTCGGGCCGGAGCACGCGGACCTGCGGGCTCGCGGGCGCGCGCGCTACGAATCCTGCACGGACGAGGACGCTTTGCGGGGCTTCGAGGCGCTCGCGCGCCTCGAAGGCATCCTCCCCGCCCTCGAGAGCGCCCACGCGGTCGGCTGGCTCCTCCGCGAGCGCGCTGCGCTCGCCGGGGAGCGCGTGCTCGTGAACCTCTCCGGCCGAGGCGACAAGGATCTCGAGACGATCGCGGCGCTCCGCCGCGGGAGCGCGAAGCCGTGAGGCGCCTCGCGGAGATGCGCGAGCGGGGGCAGCGCGGGCTCGCTCCCTTCGTCACGGCCGGCGACGGCGGGCTCGAGACGACGCTCGCGGTGCTGCACGCGCTCGATCGAGCCGGCGCGACTTGCGTCGAGCTCGGGCTCCCTTTCAGCGACCCGATCGCCGACGGACCGGTCCTGCAGGCCGCCGCCGACCGCGCGCTCGCCGCAGGGGCGACCTTCGAGCGCGTCCTCGAGATGCTCACGAGCTTCCGGCGAGAGAGCGCGATGCCCGTGGCGATCATGACTTACGCCAACCCGCTCCTGCGGCGAGGCTGGGCTGTTTCCGCGCGCGCGATCGCGAAGGCGGGCGGCGACGCCCTGCTCGTGGCCGATCTGCCGGTCGAGGAGGGTGACGCGATGCGCGCGGCGGCGATCGACGCAGGACTCGACCCGATCTTCTTCGTCTCCCCCACGACGAGCCCCGAGCGGATGTCGCGCGCGATCGAGTCGAGCCGCGGCTTCGTGTACGCGATCGGCCGCTTCGGCGTCACCGGAGCGCGCACGGAGCTCGATCCCGCCGCGCAGTCTTTCCTCGCGCGCGTGCGAGATCGATCGAACGGCCTGCCGGTCGCCGTGGGCTTCGGCATCGCGACCGCGGCGGACGTGCGCGCGGCCGTCGAGCACGCCGATCTGGCAATCGTCGGCAGCGCGCTCGTCCAGAAGATCCACGCGGCGTTCGAAGCGGGGGGCCGAAGGCCCGCCGCGGCCGCGCAGGCGGCCGAAGCATTCGCGCGCGAGCTGATGAAAGGAATCGAACGATGAACCCCGAGACCCGACACCAGCTGCGTTCGCTCGACCGCGCCCTGCTCTCCTTGATCGACGAGCGCGCCCGCCTGCTCGCATCGGTCGATGCGAGCGATACGGGACGCGCGGCCGCCGTCGAGGACATGCTGCGGCGCTACGAGGGTCCGTTCCCGGCCGAGGGCATCCGGGAAGTGTTCGAGACGATCGATCGGCACTCCGCGAGCTTCGTGAAGGAGCCCGAATGATCCTGCGACTCGCTCCGGGGACCGCCGAGGAGACGGTGCAGGCGCTGCGCGAGCGGCTCGAGGGCGCGGGCCTGCGCGTGCTGCGCTCGCCGGAAGAGGCTCGGCCGATCCTGGCGGTCGTCGGGAAGCTCCCCGAGGCGCTCGCGAAGGAATTGCGCAGCCGATCCGAGGTCCTCGAGATGGTGAAGCCGACGGGCGAGCTCCTGCTCGTCGCGCGCGCGATGCGCGAGCTGCCGTCGGTCGTCGACGTCGGCGGCGTGCGGATCGGCGGCGGCGAGGTGGTCGTGATCGCGGGCCCGTGCAGCGTCGAGGGCCGCGAGCAGGTGCTCGAGGTCGCGCGCAAGGTCGCCGACTGCGGCGCGCACCTCCTGCGCGGCGGAGCCTTCAAGCCGCGGACGAGCCCCTACGCGTTCCAGGGCTTCGGCGTGGAGGGCCTGCGGCAGCTGAAGGACGCGGGCGAGGCGGTCGGGCTGCCGGTCGTGAGCGAGATCATGGACGCGAGCGACTTGCCGTCCTTCCTCGAGCACGAAATCGACTGCCTGCAGATCGGCGCGCGGAACATGCAGAACTTCACGCTGCTGAAGGCGGTCGCGCGCGCGAACAAGCCGGTGCTCTTGAAGCGCGGGCTGGCCGCGACGGCGGAGGAGTGGCTCTACGCGGCGGAGTACCTGTTCGAGGGCGGCTGCGAGCAGGTGATCCTGTGCGAGCGCGGGATCCGGACCTTCGAGAAGGCGACCAGGAACACGCTGGATCTGACGGTGCTGCCGCTCTTGCGCGAGTGGAGCCACGTCCCCGTGATCGTCGACCCCGCGCACGCCGCGGGGATCGCGCGGATCATCCCTCCCCTCGCGCGCGCGTCGATCGCGGCGGGAGCGGACGGCGTCGCGGTCGAGGTGCACTTGAATCCCGAGGAAGCGCGCAGCGACGCGGCGCAAGCGCTGCTGCCGCGAGAGCTGCTCGGGATCGTGTCGGACGCGCGCATCCAGGCGGCGGTGACGGGCCGGCGATTGCATCCCCCGGCTCGCTGAGCGATCAAGTGCCCGGCAGGCGCCACCTCCCTAGATCCTGTTCGCAAGCACCGGAGAGCCCTTCGCAGCTCTCACGACGCCCCATCTCCTGCCCGCCGAAGGAGCACGGAGCCCAACAGGCACGGCATGATCCAGGGAACCGCCGGGATTCCGGCGATCACGCCGGGCCGCGTGTACAAAGGCGCGGTGTTGCCCGAGATCTCCGGGAACTCCAGGCCCCTCATCACGAGGAGCAGTACGAGGATCGCACTCGCCGTAGCGTAGGCACCAGTGGCGCCACGGCCGAGAAAGCGGGCCCGCCCCATGGCGGTTGCGAAGACCGCAGTCGTGACGTACGTCATGATGCACGCGACGAATTCCAGCGCGCTGTAGAGATGCCCGAGAATGGCAGGCGGAGGCATCTCGTCCCCGCCCAGTGCCATGACGACTTGCGCGAGGCTCATGTTGAGGCAAGTGAGATAGGTCGCTCCGGCAACGATGGCCGTGGCGAACGCGATCGTGGAATAGAAGCGCTCGCCGCCATCGTACAGGGCGTCCTTGAGTACGATGAAGGCGCTGGTCACGAGAATCGAGCTCCACACCAGGACCAGATGGCGCATGTAGTTCTCCTGGAGCGTGGCCTGGAACGGCGCACCCAATCCGACCCACAAGAGCGAAACGATCGCCCACGGCAGGATCAGAAGGGACCCCGCGAGCGCGAGCTTCCTCGATCCATCGTCCTTGACGCCAATGACTCTTGCGCCGACGGACCAGGCGGCAATCACGACCGCCGTGAACAGCACGACTCCAATGACTTGGTGTACGCCAGAACTTCGAAGTGGACGCGCGCCACAGACCGCAAGATCAAGAAACGGGAGTGCGCACAAGAAGATGTAGCTGATACGGCGCAAACGTGGGTTCCTCGTGGCCGCCTCATTCACCCGTCACGCTGTCGGCCCAACGTGCGTGTTCAACGATTTCCCCTCGATCCGGGTCCGAATGATGGTGACGACAAGCAGAGTCTGTCAACCGCGCGGATCGACCGACTCGATGGCGCGTCAGGGAGCCCTACCCACGAGGGACTCCACGCAGTGAGGTCCCGGCACTCCGCTGCCGGGCAGCGGCCCCGGCCTGCATTCAGGAACTCCCGCAACCGACTGCGATCTTCCGGAGAGAGCTCGTGCTGTTCCATGGGTTCGTCACTCGACAACCTGGCACGCCTCGCGGAGTCAGAGGTACTTTCCCAGGTCGACTGACCTCTGGACGTAGCGCTCCTTGGGTGCCGGTGTCTCGTGTTCTCGATCGATCGGGTTGTACCGCCGGTAGGTCCTGTCGCGCCAAGCCTCCACGTGTGCCCTCTCCTCTCCCGAGAGATCCACCCACGATTCTCGGAGGACGGCCTCATGCCACTCGTGAATGATGCGAGCCTCGTCACGCGCGTTCAGGTCACGCCACTTCTCCAGGGTCGAGGGCCACCGAGTCCAGAACTTGAACGATGCGTGGGGCTCGTGAGGGACCGAAACCCAGAGAGAACCGCACTCATCGCAGCCCTCCAGCCAGTTCCAGTTTCCTTCGGCACGACGGCTCAGGACCGGTGGGCGGCCGAACGTCCATAGAGTTCGAGTGCCGGATTGGCATGAGCTGCAGCTCATGGCTCTCGATCGCATGTTCTCCATCAGAAGCAGGTGTTGATCACGGAGATCAGCGCCATCGTGCTCCATGCCACGGCCCAGATCGTCGCGAGAGCCGGTACCAGGATCCGCGCGACCGATCCGCGAAGGAATACACAGGCTGCGGCGACGAGGAAGCCGAGCGCGATGACCGCGGCCGAGTTCTTCGGAGCCAGGTTGGCCATCGTGCAGTCGTGATGACCGAATGCGAGGCCAGCCCACGGTCCCAACAAGGGCGTGATCAGCGTCGGGAGCTCCGGCCGCATGAGGAGCGACCACACGAGAGCGATCGCAGCGGGGACGCCGAAGGCGAGGACGAGGGCCCGACGCGAGGGCCGGAGGCGAAAGGCTACCGGCGGTTTCACGGCGCCATCTGTCGTCGTCTCATCCAATCCGCGTCGGCTCCCGTCGCTCGACCGAGGAGAAGATACAGCGCCTCTTGTCCCGAGTGGTCGACTCGGGTACGGAAAGCAACCCGATGAATCGGAGCTCCCCTCTCGTCGCCCTTCTCCTCCTGTCGGCCATCGCGTGCCGATCCCCGGCTCCGGCTCCGCCGGCCGCCGCGCAGTCCGACCCGCGCGTCGCGGAGCTGCGGGAAACCTGCGAACAGTTCCGTCGCGAGCGCGGCATCGTCGGGATGGCGGTGGCGGTGCTCGACCACGGCCGGGTCGTCCTCGACGAGTCCCTGGGCCTCGCCGACCGCGAACGAGACCTGCCGGTGGACTCGGCGACACTCTTCCGCCTCGGCTCGATCTCCAAGCCGGTCACGGCCACGATCGCGATGCAGCTCGTCGACGAAGGGCGCCTCGACCTCGACGCGGAGCTCGATCCCGCAGTGCCCGCTCTCGCCGGCCGGCTGCCGGACACGACGCTGCGCCATGTGCTCTCGCACACGGCCGGCATCCGTCACTACCGGATGGACAGGCGCGACAACACGGGAGACTTCAAGACCACCACCGAGGCCCTCGATCTCTTCCTCGGCGACCCGCGGCTCTTCGATCCCGGCACGAAGTACTCCTACAGCACGCACGGCTACACCGTGGCCGTCGCGGCGCTGGAGCACACGACCAGCGAGACCTTCGTCGATCTCGTGCGCCGACGCGTGCGGGATCGCGCGGCACGCACGCTCGATTGCGAGGTGCTGGCCGAGGAGAAGCCGCAGCGCAGCGCGCTGTACGAGTTGAGGGGAGAGGCGCCGGCGATCCTCGCCACCCAGCGCGAGGACAACTCCTGGAAGTACGGCGGCGGAGGCCTGGAGTCGACGGCGCTCGACCTGGCGCGCTTCGGCGAAGCCGTGCGTACCGCGTCGATCGTCTCGGAGCGCGGCCGCGACGAGATGTGGAAGCCCGCGGCGCTGGCGGACGGATCCGAAGCGGGGTACGGCCTGGGTTGGCGCTACGCGGCCGATCGAGGCCAGATCCATCACACCGGTTCGCAACAGGGCGCGCACGCCGTGCTCGCGATCGTGCCCACCGAGGGGTGGGTGATCGCCGTGATGACGAACACGCTCGGCGGGAAGCCGCAGGAGCTCGTGCCGAGGCTGAGGGAGCTGCTGAGTGCGGCTCTCGTGAATTGTAGGAGGTACTCTCGAACTCGGGCCAGATCTCCTCGTGCCCAAGCACGATGACGAGCCCTTGATCGACAGCGAAGCTCACGCGGTCTGAGCTGACCTACGCGAGCACGAGGTCGACTCGGTCTTCCGCCTGCCGACCACCAGGCCCGTGATCGCGGATGATCTCCACCAGTCGGTCGAAAGTGGTCGGACCCTGTCCGGCTCGGGCGGAATCCAGCTCTCGTGCCGCGCTGGGTCGACTCGATGGAGGGCAACGAGCGAGGCGCAGCTCGAGCAGGCGAATCGTCTCCGAGTAGCCGAGTCGTTCCTTGGAAATCTCTTGTCGCGCCCAGCGGATCGTGAAGCCGTCGTCAGGTGTTCCGAAACCGCCACGCAGGATGTCGTCGAATGCGTCCAGGTTGTGTCCCCACTCGACACTCGGGATCAGCACCCGGCTCACCTCGGCGTAGAATCCCTCGATCGTCGAAAAGTGCCGGCCATCGATCTCATACACCCGGTCGGATCCCATGGCGGCCGTTTCGCTGAGCCGAAAGATGTCGAAGCGGACCAGCCCCCGTCAATTGGCGCAGGTCGTTGGATCCTGGAGCACCTGCCTGACACTTCCGAGTGGAGGATTCCATGTCACGACGGCGGGCCCTCCCCCGCGACTCGCGCCGTTTTTCCCAGAATCCCCCGCCACCGCCCGCCGGACCCGAGTCCTGACGGATGCCATGATGCATGCACGTTCAGGAAAGCGAGGCCGACGGTCGACTGCGCCCGTGGCCTTGACTTCGATCGGGGCACGGGTCGATCCTGGGATCCTGCAGGGCGCTGAACCCTGCGAGGAGACCAGATTGCCCACCGTCAAGATCGGCTTCGGCCGCCAAGTCGTGATCCCCAAGGAGATCCACGATCAGCTCGGCCTCGCTCCCGGTGACCGCCTCGACGTGTCGCTCCGGGGACATCAATTGGTCTTCACCCCTACGACGCTCGTCGACAAGCGCATCGGCCAGGCTCTCGCGGACGAACGGGCGGGCCGCGTGCGCGGTCCGTTCAAGTCGGCCGACGAGATGCTCGGCTCGCTAGCGACACGAAAGAAGAAGACCAGGAAGCGCCCGGCTTCCTGATGCTCCTAGCGTACACGGATCGATTCCGCCGGAGCCACGCTCGGGCTCCCGAGAGCGTTCGTCGCGCCTTCGCGAAGCAGGCCCGCCATCTCCAGCACGACCTGCGTCATCCTTCGTTGCGGGCAAAGAAGTATGACGCAGCGCGAGACATCTGGCAGGCGCGGGTCGACCGGAGCTGGCGCTTCTACTTCGTGATTCGGGGCGACACTCTTCTTCTCCTCGACATCATCGCTCACCCGAAGTGAGGGTTGCAGACGCGGCGAGAGGGCGCGAAGCTGCATGGGTTCGCCCGATCGGCGGCACGAACCACCCCGACATGAAGCGCTCCCTGCCCGTAGCCGTCCTGCTCGGCCTGCTTGCAGTCACAGTGGGTGGAGTCGTCGTGTGGTCAGCTTGCTCGAAGACCTCGTCCGCGCGCCCGAACGTCCTCGTCATCGTCCTCGACACGCTGCGGGCCGATCACCTCGGCGTGGACGGGTACGAGCGCGCCACGAGCCCGAACGTCGATCGATTCGCGCGCGAGAACCTGCACTTCCCCCGCGCCTTCGCCGCGGCGCCCTGGACGCCGCCGTCGATCGCCACGCTCCTCTCGGGCCTCTACCCGACCTCGCACGGGATGATGCCTCCCGACAAGCTTCCCGGAGAGGGCGATCTGTCGAAGCGCTTGGACAGGAACGTGCTCACGCTGGCGGAGATCCTGGCCGACTCGGGCTACCGCACGGCCGCCCTCTCGGCGAATCCCTGGATCACGCCGGAATTCGGCTACGCGCAGGGCTTCGAGACCTTCGACGTGCGCGTGGACGCCCGCGCCGAGAAGATCACCGAGCTGGGCCTGGCGCGGATCGAGGAGCTGCGCGCGAGCGGCGATCCCTTCCTCTTCTATCTGCACTATCTGGATCCCCACGAGCCCTACTCGCCGCCCGACGACCACCGGATCTTCGCGGGACAACCCCTGCGCGGAAGCTACAGCCCGCAGATGGTCGAGAACCTCGACCGCTACGACGGAGAGATCCACTACCTCGACGCGAGCCTCGGGCGGCTCTTCGCCGAGCTGCGGGCCAAGGGAATCTACGACGACCTCGTGATCGTCCTGCTCGGCGATCACGGCGAGCAGTTCGAGGAGCACGGACACCTCGGCCACGGCTGGCAGCTCTTCAACGAGGAGCTGCGCGTGCCGTTGGTCGTGAAGCCCGGGCGCACGACCCAAGGCCGAACGATCGAGAGCGTCGTGTCGATCGTCGACGTGCTGCCGACGATCCTCGCGCTGACGGGTCAGGAGGCGCCGGCTGCGATGCAGGGCGTGAACCTGCTCGACGAGCGAGCTCTGGCCGCGCGGCGCGGAGTCTTCGCGGAGATCGCCCGACGGTTCTCGTTCCGCGCTTGCGTGAACGCGGCGGGGAAGAAGCTCATCGTCGAGCTTCCGTGGGAAGACCAGGGTGGCGATCCGCAGGCGCCCGCGCGGCGCCTCGTGGGAGTCTTCGAAGCCGCATCGAGGGATGAACCCGCGATCGAGGACACGAACCTCCAGCGCGAGCTCGAGGCAGAACTCCAGAAGATGCTCGACCTCGTGACCCGCGCCAAGATCGCGCCCTCCTCGGACAAGGTCCTGCCGATCGACGAGACGATCCAGAGGCTGCGGGCGCTCGGGTACGCGAAGTAGGCCTCAATCGAGCGGCGTGTGGAACGCGGGCACGAGCAGCTTCTGCTTCTCCTCCCCCGTCGCCGTCTTCACGCGCTCCAGCATCATGCGTCCCCCGAATCGTGTCGGGACCTCCAGCAGCCTCGACTTGTGGTTCCAAACGATGAGGCCGAGGCTGGGCCCTGACGCGGAACCGGAATTCCGCAGCGTGTAGAGATCGTGCGGCAGCTGGTTGGTGACGGGGACCATCACCTTCCCGACCATGATCATCCCGGTCTGCAGGATCGTGATCGAACGCTCGAACCGCGGTACCCCTTCGATGATGACCGACTTGCCCGCCAGCACTCCCGAGGCATCCTTCACCGTCACATGGCGCGGCCCGCGGTCCTTGTAGCGCCGCGCGACCTTCGGACCGAGCATCGCGACGACTTGCGCCTTTTCCTCGGACCTCAAGCTCGCGAGCGCCATGTCGAAGAAGACGAACGATCCCGCCTCGTCGAAGATGACTCCGGCGGCCTTCGATAGCTCCGACTTCGCGAGCTTGCCGTCACCGCCGCGCGCGATCAGGTGGTAGAAGCGCCCGCCGTTGTCGAGCGCGGCCTTCGCTCCGGCCAACGTCGAGTACGGGCGGACCAGGCTGAAGCCCCGGCGCGGGGGCGTGGCGCTCGCACGACCTTCCTGGGCCGCGGCCTTCACGCTAGATCCTGTCCTTGAACCCCGGGTGATTCCGAGGCACCCGCACGGCGCGGAACAGCGCCTTCGGCGGCGCCCTCCCTCCCTGCTTGCTCGGCTCGACCTCGCCGCCGAGCGGATTCAGGTACTCCCACACGATCTTCCCGTCCTTCGTCACCTCGAACACGCGCCCCGGCTTGCCCTCGCAGATCAGCGTGTTGCCGTTCGGGAGCCGCTGCGCGCCGGAGATGAACTCCGAGAGGAACTTCCCCGGATCGGAGTAGATCCACGCCGGCTCCTTCGGCCCGAAGGCCGCGCCCTCTTCGCGGACGAACCCCTTCTCGCCCGCGAACGGCAGCACGAGCTCCTCGACCGACGAGAAGTCCTTCCCGCCCGGCCGACCACCGCCGTTGTTGAAGAAGAGGATGCGCAGCTCCCCCTCCTTCGCCCCCGGGATCCAGGTCGGATCGTGCTGGTAGAAGGACTTCTTGTCGGCTTCCGTGCCCATCCCGTAGTTCTGGGGATTGCCCCAGCGCCACAGGAGATCGCCGCCCTTGCCGCGACGGCCGCCCGTGCTGCCCGCGGCCTCCTTCGTCGTCGTTCCGTGGTCGATCACGAAGATCTCGCACAGGTGCGGCGACGAGAGCACGATCAGGTCCTCGATCGGCAAGTAGTCGACCGAGTTCGTGTGCATGAAATCGCCCGTCGGCTTGGGCGGTTCCTTGGGCTTGGGAGGATCGCCGGGCTTCCCGTCCGGAGGAGGCGGCGGCTCGTCGGCGTCGTCGCCCGTGTACCCGAGCTTCTTCATCTGCGCCTCGAGCTCCTCCCGCTTCTTCTTCTCCTCGGGAGTCTCCTCCTTCTTCTCGTACCTGTGGTCGGCGTTGATGTCGATGCGCCCGGGGAACTCGTGCAGATCCCCGAAGCCGGGCTTCACCGGATCCGTGTCCTGCACGAGGTGGTCCCACGCGCGCCAGGTCCAGACGATCTCCGCGCCGCGCGACTTCGCCGGCTTGAGCTCGATGACGATGTCGGGCCACAGCCCGACCTCCTCCGTCTTGTCCTCGTCGCGCCCGCGCGCGATGGCAGCCTCCTTGGAGTGGTACTCCCAGGCGATCGCCAGGATGTTCCCGTTCGGCATGAGCTCGAAGTCGTGGTGGAGCCGCCGTTCGTCGGTCGCGAGCTCGAACTCCCACACGACCTTCCCCTCCCAGTCGAGCTCCTGGATCACCCCGCCGACGCCGCCGCCGTGGAAACGCGCTTCGTCCTCCCTGTGGCCGGCCTTCAGGAGATTCCCGTTCGGCATGAGCTGCAGCCATGCGCCCGGCGTGTACGCGGTCTTCCAGGTGTGGACCACCTTCCCGTCCATGTCGACGAGGTGGACCTCCTTGCTGCGCAGCGGCTGGATGATCGTCAGCCCGTCGAAGGCCCCGGGCTCGTTCACGCGCAAGCCGCGCGGCTCTTCCTTCTCCGCCGGGGGCGGATCCTCGCACGAGCCGGCGAAAGCGAGGTTCGAGGGAGTGAGAGTCCAGGCGAGTAGGAGTGTCAGCATGGACATCATCATGCCGTCGAACGCAGGCCGTGGCACCAGGCAGCCCTCAGGAGGCCGGAGTCGGTTGCGCCCCCGGCCCTCGCCGGCCCTCACCGCCGTAATCGAACAGGTCCGCGAGCCCGTAGCTCCCTTTCGTGCGCGCGTTCAACGCGTTCCTGATCTTGTTCTGCACCTGCGGCGTGAGGCGGCGTCCCTTGCATGCGCGCTGCACCATCTTGTGCGTGATCTGCTCGCTCGAGGCGGCCACCAGATCGTGAGTGCGAAGACCCAGCGTCGCCAGCAGCCGCGCGATGGGCTGTTCGCCCAGGTTGCGTTCCAAATCCGCGCTCTCTTCGCTCATGTCGCCCGATCCTACGCGATGATACTGCTCCAGCGATGACCGAGCCCACCCCCGACGCTCTGCCTCCCCACCAGCGCCGCCGGCGCTACCGCGGCACCCATCCGCGGCGTTTCGGGGAGAAGTACAAGGAGCTCGCGCCCGCGCAGTACCCCGATCTCGTCGCGCACGTGCGCAGCCGCGGCCAGACGCCGGCGGGACAGCACGTGCCGATCCTGACCGAGGAGCTGATGACGGTGCTCGCGCCAAGTCCGGGCGAGCGCGGAGTCGACTGCACCTTAGGCTGGGGCGGACACGCCGAGCGCGCGCTCGAACGCATCGCGCCCGGCGGGCGGCTGCTCGCCCTGGACATCGATCCGCTCCAGCTGCCGCAGAGCGAGAGGCGCCTGCGCGCGCTGGGCCACGACGAGCGGGTCCTGCTCGTGCGGCAGAAGAACTTCGCCGCGCTGGGCGCGGTGCTGCACGAAATCGGCTGGAGCGAGGGCGCGGACTTCGTGTACGCCGACCTGGGCGTTTCCTCGATGCAGATCGACGACCCCGCCCGCGGCTTCAGCTTCCAGCAGGACGGTCCACTCGACATGCGCATGAACCCGAGTCGCGGCTCGTCCGCCGCGCAGTGGCTCGAACGCGCGACTTTCGAGGACCTGCGCGCGGCCTTGAGCGACCACGCCGACGAGCCGCACGCGGCCTCCATCGCCCTCGCGATCGCCGAGCGACGCGGAACGCTCGACACCACGCGCGCTCTCGTGGAAGTGATCCGCCACTCCCTGCCGGCACGCCTCGCGCCGGAGGAGGTGGATCTCAGCGTACGCCGCACCTTCCAGGCCCTGCGGATCGAGGTCAATCGTGAGCTCGAGGTCCTGGACGCGTGGCTACGCCAACTCCCCGCCAGCCTGCGCCCCGGCGGCCGCGTCGCGGCGATCACTTTCCATTCGGGCGAGGATCGGCGCGTGAAGCACTCGTTCCAGCAGGGCCTCCGCGACGGGACCTACGCCGCCGTGTCGGACGAGGTCATCCGCCCTTCCTCGGCGGAGCAACGCTCGAATCCCCGCTCGTCGCCCGCCAAGCTGCGGTGGGCGCGCAAGGGCTGAGCCGCTCCGGTAGGATCCCCGCCCCCGCCGGTCCCCCTACGCCGAGGATTCTCCATGCACCGCCGCTCCACGCTCGCTGCTGCCGTCCTGTCCTTGGGCCTGTGCCTGGCCTGCTCCGCGCCCGCGCGCGGCGCACCGGCGCCCCAGTCCGCGGCTCCCGAGTCGCCCGTTCGCCCGCCCCCCGCGAACGTCGACACGGCCGACACGCGCATGCTCGAGCAGCCCGCAGTCAGCAAGGATCACATCGCCTTCGTGTACGCAGGCGACGTGTGGGTGGCCAACCTCGACGGCTCGCTCGTCAGGCGATTGACGTCGCATCCGGGTTTCGAGTCCCGGCCGCGCTTCTCGCCGGACGGCCGCTCGATCGCGTTCTCCGGGCAGTACGACGGCAACGTCGACGTCTACCTGGTCCCGACGGCTGGAGGAGAGCCGCGGCGCCTCACTTGGCACCCGGGCGACGACCTCGTCCAAGGCTTCGCTCCCGACGGCAAGGCGGTGCTCTTCGTTTCGCAGCGAGAGGTCTACACGCGCCGGTTCTGGCACCTCTTCCAGGTCGATCTCGAGGGCGGCTTCCCCGCCCGCCACGAGCTGCCCTCCTGCGCGGAAGCGGCGATCTCTCCCGACGGCCGCAAGATCGCGTACAACCCGCTGGGCGACGCGTTCACGCAGTGGAAGAACTACCGCGGCGGCCGCGCGAGCCGCATCTGGATCTACGACGTCGGCGACCGTTCCGTCGAGCAGGTGCCGCAGCCGAAGGAGCGCTGCAACGACACCGACGCGATGTGGGTCGGGGACCGGCTCTACTTCCGCTCGGACCGCGCCGGCGAGTTCAACCTGTTCTCGTACGACCCCGCCTCGAAGTCGGTCGTCCAGCGCACCCAGCACGCCGACTTCCCCATCCTGAACGCCGGGAGCGGAGGCGGAAGCATCGTCTACGAGCAGGCCGGATGGCTCCACCGCTTCGATCCGGCGAGCGCGAAGAGCGCGCGGTTGAAGATCGGCGTCGCGGCCGATCTCGTCGAGGCGCGCCCGCGCTACGTGAAGGGCGAGGACTACCTCCGCAGCGCCGACGTGTCCCCTTCGGGGGCACGCGTCGCCGTGGGATTCCGCGGCGAGATCCTCACGGTACCGGTGGAGAAAGGCTCGCCGCGCAACCTGACCGAGTCGCCCGGCGCGAACGAGCGCACTCCCGCCTGGTCGCCCGACGGCAAGACGATCGCGTGGTTCTCGGATCAAAGCGGCGAGAACCAGCTCGTGCTCGCCCCCCAGGACGGCCGCGGCGAGCGGCGCGCGATCGCGCTGGAAGGGGCCGGCTTCTACAGCGACCCCGAGTGGTCGCCGGACGGCCAGCGGATCAGCTTCCTCGACAACTCCGGCTCCCTCTTCGTCCTCGACGTCGCGAGCGGAAAGTCCAGCAAGGTCGCCCAGGACGAGATCTACGACGTCGTCTCCGGCATCGCGCACGACTGGTCGCCCGACTCGCGCTGGCTGGCCTACACGAAGATGACCCGGACCGGGTTCCACCGCGTCGAGATCTACGACGCGCGGGAGGGCACCTCGCGCGCGATCACGGACGGTCTGTCGGACGTCTCCGAGCCGGTCTTCGACGCGGGAGGCAAGTACCTCTACATGGCCGCCTCGACCGACGCGGGGCCTGCTCTCACCTGGTTCTCCCAGGCGAGCGCCGACGTCGAGCAGAAGAACGCTCTCTACCTCGTCTGCCTCGCGAAAGACACGCCCTCGCCTCTGGCCAAGGAGAGCGACGAGGAAAAGCCCGCCTCCGACGAGAAGGACGAGAAGGACGAGAAGAAGGACGAGAAGCCGAAGTCCGGGGAGGACGAGACCGGCGAGAAGCCCAAGCCGCCGGTCGAAGTGAAGATCGATTTCGACGGGCTCGCGCAGCGCATCGTCGCGCTCCCGCTGGGCGAGGCCTTCTACGCGAACCTGCATCCTGGCCAGGCCGGGCAGCTCTTCTACCGGAAGGCGGAGCGCGCCGAATTCCGCGAGGACGGCTCGGCGACGAGCGACCTGGCGCGCTTCGACCTCGAGAAGCGCGAGGAGAAGATCCTGCTCGAAAGCGTGCAGGGCTTCGAATTGACGCGGGACCACGAGAAAGTCCTCCTCACGACGGAGGAGGGCCTGTGGGTGACCGCCCTGGGCGACTCCATCGACAAGAAGAAGGGCAAGCTCGCCCTCGATTCGATCCAGGTCCGCATCGACCCGCGCGCCGAGTGGCCCCATATCTTCGACGAGGTCTGGCGGATCAACCGCGACTGCTTCTACGACCCGGGCATGCACGGGGCGGACTGGCCGGCGATGAAGGAGCGTTACAGCCAGTTCCTCCCGCACCTGACGACGCGCGGCGATCTCTCGCGCGTGATCACGTGGCTGTGCTCCGAACTCGCCGTCGGCCACAGCCGCGGCGGCGGCGGCGACACGCTGGTCAAGGCGGACGGCGTCCCGGGCGGACTGCTCGGCGCGGACTTCGAGGTCGCCGACGGACGCTACCGCTTCAAGAAGGTCTACGGCGGCCTGAACTGGACGCCGGATCTCCGCGCGCCGCTCACCGAGCCCGGCGTGCAGGTCCAGGCCGGCGAGTATCTGCTCGCGGTCGAGGGGCGCGACCTGCGAGCTCCGGAGAACCTCTACGCGCGCTTCGAGAACACGGCGGAAAGGCAGGTCGAGCTCACTGTCGGCCCGAATGCCGACGGCTCGGGCTCGCGCAACGTCAAGGTCGTTCCGATCGCCGACGAGGCGGCCCTGCGCAACCGCGACTGGGTCGAGGGCAACATCCGCAAGGTCACCGAGGCGACCGGCGGCAAGGTCGCCTACGTCTACGTCCCGAACACGGCCGAGCTCGGCTTCGTGTACTTCAAGCGCTACTTCTTCCCGCAGTCCGACCGCCAGGCGATCATCATCGACGAGCGGCACAACGGCGGCGGATCCGTCGCGGACTACTACATCGACATCCTGCGCCGGCCGTACGTCAGCCACTGGGCCACGCGCTACGGCGCGAGCTTCGTCACCCCGCAAGCGGCCATCTTCGGGCCGAAGGTGATGCTGATCGACGAGACCGCGGGATCGGGCGGCGACCTCCTGCCCTGGATGTTCCGCAAGTTCGGGCTCGGCAAGCTCATCGGCCGGCCGACCTGGGGCGGCCTCGTCGGCATCCTGGGCTTCCCCGAGCTGATGGACGGCGGCAGCGTCACCGCTCCGAACCTGGGGATCTGGACGGAAGAGGACGGCTTCACGGTCGAGAACGTCGGCGTCCCGCCGGACATCGAGGTCGAGCAGCTCCCGGCGCTCGTGGCTGAGGGCCGCGACCCGCAGCTCGAGCGCGCGATCGAGGAGATCATGGCCGAGCTGAAGAAGAACCCGCCGCGCGCGGCCGTGCAGCCGCCCTTCCCGGTGCGCGTGCGCAGGTAGAGCCCTAGCGCCGTCGTCCGCCGCGAGCCCAGCTCGTGCTTCCCTGCACGTAGGTCCCGCCTCCGCCCCGGAACTGGCTCGCGCGCGCGGCGCCGCGCTCACCGCGCTCGCGCAGTTCTACCGGCTCGCGCCCGACGGCTGGTACATGAACCTGGTCGGCACCCGCGGCGATCGCACGCGCGCGGTCGAGCTGGCGCGCGAGGCGGTGCAGATCCAGCCGGCGCGGATC
>JBJXFB010000152.1:0-13395 GCA_046155895.1 Planctomycetota bacterium
AGCAAGTTCGGCCGCCCGCCAGCCCTCTTCCGCTCCCGCTCGGCGAGCCACGCGCGCCACGCCGCCGGGCCGCCTCCGGGTTCCGAGGTCACCGCGATCCAGCGCAGCGAAGGCACGAGGGCGCGTACCGAGTCCTCGGTGGCGGCCTCGACCCGCGGTGTCATCAGGTCGAGCGTCCGCTCGCGGTCCTCGGGCCGGATCCGGACCGCGATCTCGAGCGCGGACGCGCGATCGACCGTCGCCGACTGCGACACGAGCGCGAGGAGATCCTCCGGTGCGGCCGCGGGGAGATCGCGGACCTCGCTCGCGAACGCGGTCTCCTCCGCGTCGGCGACCCGCAGGCGCATCACGGGCACCTCGCGGCCGCCCCCAGCGCTCCCGGCCTCCGCCGGGAGGATCCGCGCCGAGCCGGAGCGCAGGTCGAGCTCGAACCGGATGCGCGAGGCGAGCTCGCCCGGCGCGGCGGACACGAAGAAGCGGGCCAGGGAGACCTCCGCGGGCGCCTCGGGACCGATGTCGAGGCGCCGCAGGCTCTCGAAAGCGCGCGTCTCGACCGCGTCGCGCTCGACGCCGCTCCGGGAGACGACCGAGCGCGTCACGAAGAGCGTCGCGGGGCCCGGATCGAGCAGCACCGTCTCCTGGAGATCGCTCTCGCCGACCAGGAAGAGCCGCGCGAAGCGCGCGCCTTCCGGCGCGTCGGCGGGGAGGTCCTCGGCGGGCTCGAGGCGGCACTCCAGGCGCAGGCGGAGGCTCGCGACGACCGCGCGTCCGTCGAGGATGCGCCGGTAGGCGCGCACGATCTCGAGCACCTGCCCGCGAGGCTGGCGCAGCTCGATCCGGCGCAGGATCCCGGCCGCTTCGCGGTCGGCGCCCGACTCGACCGCCTGGGCGAGCGCCTGCAGGGAAGGCAGGTAGGTCGGATCGAGGTCGAGGAGTCGCTCGAAGGCGCGCGCGACTTCGAGCGAGCGTCCGGTGAGGTCCTCGCCCGTGCGCGCGAGGAGGGCGTCGAGCACGCCGCGCGCCGCGAGGTGGTTCCCGGCGGAGATCAGGCCCTCGACGCGCTCGAGCTCGGGGAGGAAGCGCGGATCGACGCCCGCGAGACTCGGCGCGAGGAGCACCGCGCCCGCCGACGAGCGCTCCTCCCCGGGGGCTTCCTGCCCCCGGTTCGCCGCGCAGCCGGTTCCCAGGCCGAGGAGGCAGGCGAACGCCAGCCCCCGCGCGACGATGCCCTGGCCGAACACGGCGCGCCTCGCGGCGGGATCAGCTGTGCGTCTCCGCGTCCGCGGGGACCGGAGAACCGCCTTCGGCGTCCTTGCGCTCGCGCGGAGGAGCCCCTTCGCCTCGCGGTGCCTCCATGGGCGACGCCGGCGGCAGGTTGTCGTTCTCCTCGAAGTCGGAGTGCACGAACGAGAGTCCGATCTTGCGCTCGTCGGTGTCGACGCGGATGACCCGCACCTCGACCTTCATGCCCGGGCGCACGACGTCCTCGACGTTCGAGATCTTCCCGCCGTCGGAGAGCTCGGAGATGTGCAGGAGGCCTTCCAGGTCCTCCTCGAGCTTCACGAAGGCCCCGAAGTTCGTGATCTTCGTCACGTAGCCCGAGAGCAGGTCCCCGACGTGGTAATTGAGGGGGATCTTCTCGTGCCACGGATCGGGCGAGAGCTGCTTCTTGCCCAAGGCGATCCGCTTCTTCTCCTTGTCGACGGTGAGGACGACGCACTGCAGGCGGTCGCCCTTCTTCACCATCTCGGAGGGGTGCGCGATCTTCTTCGTCCAGCTCATGTCGGAGACGTGCAGGAGGCCGTCGATGCCTTCCTCGATCTCCACGAACGCGCCGTAGGAGGTCAGGTTGCGCACCGTGCCCTCGATGACGGTGCCGAGCGGGTAGTGCTCCTCCACCATGTCCCAGGGGTTCGTCTCGGCCTGCTTCATGCCGAGCGAGATCTCCTGCTTCTGGTGGTCGTACTCGAGCACGACGACGTTGACCTTGTCGCCGGTCTTCACGAGCTCGCTCGGGTGGTTGATGCGCTTCGTCCAGCTCATCTCGGAGATGTGGACGAGGCCTTCGATGCCGTCCTCGAGCTTCACGAACGCGCCGTAGGTCATGATGTTCACGACCTCGCCGGCGACCTTCGTGCCGACCGGGTACCGGCTCTCGATGCCGTCCCAGGGGCTCGCCGTGCGCTGCTTCAGGCCGAGCGCGATCCGCTCGCGGTCCTGGTCGACGCGCAGGACGACGACCTCGATCTCCTGGTCGATCTTGACCATCTCGCTCGGATGGTTGATGCGGCCCCAGGACATGTCGGTGATGTGCAGCAGGCCGTCGATGCCACCGAGATCGACGAACACGCCGAAGTCGGCGATGTTCTTGACCATGCCCTTGCGGACCTGGCCCTCCTGGATGTCGGAGAGCAGGCTCTCCTTCTGCTTCTGGCGCTCCTCCTCGAGGAGCTTGCGGCGGCTGACGACGATGTTCATCCGCTCGGGGTCGATCTTGATGATCCGCGCGCGGACGGGCTCGTTCAGGAAGTCCGAGATGTCGTGCGTGCGGCGCAGGTTGACCTGGGAGGCCGGGAGGAAGACGTTGACGCCCTCGACGTCGACGAGGAGGCCGCCCTTGATCTTGCGCTGGACGATGCCCTGGATCTCGTCGCCTTCCTTGTACTTCGCCACCACGAACTCCCACGCGCGCATGCGGTCCGCGCGGCGCTTGGAGATCATGGCCGTGTCGTTGTCGTCGAGGCCCTCGTAGAAGACCGGGAACACGTCGCCCGGCTGCGGGAGCTTCTCGCCGAATTCGGCGATGGGGATCTGGCCCTCGGACTTGCCGCCGACTTCCATGACGACGGTGCCGGTGCGCTCGTCGATCCAGTCGACCTTGGCCTGGACGACCGTGCCCGGCTTCAGATCCTTGACCGAGTCGGTGACCTTGGTGGAGAGCTGGGAGTCGGAGAGACCGCCGAGGGCGGTTTGGATCCGCTTCTCGAGCTCGGTGGGGTCGAGCTCGTATTGCCGGATGCGGTTGATGGCCAGGGCCATAGGGAACGATTCGTCTAAGGGTTGAGGGCGTCGAACGCGGCACCGTGCCGCGCCCGGAGGGCTCCCGCGGGACCGGGGTCCCGTGGAAAAGCGCGGCAGTCTAGCTGTTCCGGAACTCGGGCTGCAAGCCCTCGGTCCGCGGGACAGGCGTGAAACCCCTAGGGTCCGAACTCCACGCTGACGCCGTTCGAGAAGTTGGTGCCCCCACCACACGGCCCTTGGTTGTCCCGGTACCAGAACTGGAAGTTCCAGATCTGGCCGGATTGGATGCGGCCGAGGGGTGGGAAGAGCTGGCTGCGGAGGACGAGCCCGGGACCGCGCACCACACGGCCGATCGAGTCGGCGGCGGCGCCACCGTAGCGGTAGATCGCGGTCGGTTGCTGTTGGCCGACCACGCGAATGCCGTCGAAGACGGGTACGGTGACTTGGGCTGGGCCCATGAAGAGGAGCGTCAGCTTGTTCGGCGGGCAGTGAGTCACTTCGAGGCGCAGGTCGTCCGTCGCGACGCTGCCGGAGCCGCACGCGGCCATCACGGCGCCCAGCCCGGTGGAATTGCGGCAGCCGCCGTGCGTGTCCTTGTTGTTGCAGGGGGCGGCGGTCGGGCAGGAGCCGTATTGCGTCGAGGTCGGGGCCAGCTCGAAGAAGTAGGCCGATTCGTCGAAGGTGCCGAGCAGAACCGTCTGATCGTCGAGGGCGGTATCCATGCCAAGGAGGTAGGTCCCGTCCTCCGCCAGAAGCTTGCCCGCCTGGATCCAGCTCGAACCGTTCCACCGAAACTCGTAGGCGGAACCTCTGGAGTTGCCGTTGTGGTCGTCAGCGTACGAACTGACGATGAAGTGGTCCGCGGCGAGTGCGAGGCGGAGGCCGAGCAAGTCGTACGACTCGGCATCGATCGCGAGAATCTCCTGGGTCTGGGGCCAATCCGAACCGGACTCGACAAAGGCGTAGACGGCGCCGGCCTGGGTCAACCCCCCGTGGTTGTGCGCTTGGGCTCCTACCAGTGCGCGCGATCCGCGGATCGCGACCGAAGTCCCGAAGGAGCTAGCCGAGTGTGGGTCGCTCGCCACCATCATCTCGTTTTGATACCAGATGGATGGGATTGAGAGGCTCTTCTTGAAGATGTACGCCGCACCTTCTTGGTAGCCCGAGCCAGGCACAGAAGGGGCGCCAACGATCGCCTGATCGCCGTCGAGAGCCACGGACAGGCCGAAGCCCGAGAGAGGCCCGGCGCCGCTTCCGAACAACACTCCCGCCTGTACCCACGAACCTCCGATCCGATCGAACACGTAGGCCTTGCCGGGACCAGGGGCACCTAGGAGGATGCGGTCGGTCCCCATGGCGACCGCGAAACCCATGTGGTCTTCGTAGCCCGAATTCGAGGCGACGAGCTTCGCGGTCTGGGTCCAAGTGCCCGAGATGAGCTCGAAGACATACGCGGAGCCTCTGGGGTTGAGGTCTATGGGTTTGTCGCCCGGTGCCCCGACCACCAACACGTTCCCGACGAGTGCGATCGATCTACCGAATTCACTCCCCAGGTCCACGTCGCTCACGGTGAGCTTCTGGAACTCGACCCATACGCCCCCGACGCGCTGAAAAATGTAGACCGCTCCGGAGTATTGAACCGCGCCGGACGCAGATGGGGACGAGACGGCAGCCCAGTCCCCGTCCACCGCGGCACTCAATCCGAAGTGGTCGTTCATCTGGCCATCCGAGGCGACGACCTTCTGGATCTGACACTGCGCGTGGACCTCGGTCATCGAGAGAGATGCCGCGAGGAGAAACACGATGATCTTCGTCACGTTCATGATCGTCGCAGTCTGCGCGAGCGGTCGCGTCGAGAAGAGCGGTGTGGAAGGCGCAGGACCTCCGGGTCAGGAGAAGGCATTGATGCGAGCTTCAGCCGACTCGAGTCGCCTGCGATGCTACTCCTTCCGCCGCAGTGCCACAGGAATCCTGGGCGAGCCCTTGATTCACCGCATTCGGAGGCCCTTCACGCGCCCCAGGGCAGGATTCTGCGCTCCGCCTCGAGTCAGGGCGCCGGCGGCACGGATCCGTAGGTTCCGTCGCCCATCAGCGTCCGGACGGCGGCCTCCAGGCGGTCGCGGGCGTCCTCCAGATTCGGGTCGATCGGAGGTCCGAAGCGCACGCCGATCCGCCGCGGCAAGGGGAAGGACCGTCCCTTGGGCCAGGCCTGGTAGGCGCCGCGGATCCCCGCCGGCACCATTTTCACGCCCGCCATCCGCGCGGCCATCACGGCCCCGCCCTTGAAGTTCGCCACGTTCCCCGTGAGCGTTCGCGTCCCCTCGGGGTAGATCGCGACGATTCCCCCCGCCTTCATGCTCTCCGACATCGCTCGGATCGCCGCGCGGTCGCTCGTTCCGCGCCGGACCAGGATCGCGCCGCAGCGGCGCATGACGAAGGCGAGCCAGGCCCAGTCCGCGAGCGTGTCGCGCGCGACGAACGTGACGTGCCGCGGGACCGCCGCGCCGATCACCAGGATGTCGAGGTAGGACTGGTGGTTCGCGCAGATCATCGCCCCGCCTTCCTTCGGGACGTTCTCGAGGCCCTCGACGCGCATGCGGAAGAACGTCAGGCAGCACAAACGGTCGAGAAAGCGGAGGAACCGATAGAAGGGGGTCGCTCCCCCCGCTCGGGGCACCTCGACCGCAGGAGGCGGGGCCGGTTTCGCCTCGACCGTGCTCACGCGCGGGCCCTCCCCGCGGAATGGACGCGCGCGAGGATCGCCGCCGTCGCGGCGGAAGCGTCGAGGTGGTCCGTGTCGAGCAGGACGGCGTCCGCCGCGCGGACGAGTGGCGAATCCTGACGCGTGCTGTCCGCTCGATCCCGACGGCGAATCTCGTCGAGGATCGCCCCGACCTTCTCCGGCGTTCCGAGTTCCTCCGCCCTCCGCCGCGCTCGCACCTCGGGGCTCGCGGTGAGGAAGAACTTGTGGTCGGCGTCGGGGAAGACCACCGTGCCGATGTCACGGCCCTCGGCGACGACGCCGCGGCCGGACGAGGCGCGCGCGCGCTGCAGCGGCACGATCGCGGCGCGGACGCCCGGGTGCGCGGAGACGGCGGATACGGCGCGCGTGACGGACGCGCTTCGTATGGCAGGCTCGCCCGGACTCCCGTCGATCAGGATCCGGCCGTGGGCGTCGAACGAGATCGTCAACGCTCGCGCGATGCGCGAGCACCCCTCGGCGTCGCCGGGGTCGATCTTCGACTCCAAGGCGCGCCAGGCGACCGCCCGGTACATCGCGCCCGTGTCGAGGAACTCGAGCGACAGCGCCGACGCGACCGCGCGCGCGACCGTGCTCTTCCCCGCTCCGGCGGGTCCGTCGATGGCGATGATCACTGGAGCTGTTCGAGCACGCCGTGGAGCTCGGGCTCGTCGGGATAGTACGAGAGCGCCATCTGGATCACTTGCTTGGCGCGCTCCCGGCCCTGCGGCACGCGGCTCAGGATCTTGGCCAGATTCGCGGCGTGCTGCCAAGTCGTCGGCTCGAGCGCGAGGGCACGCTCGAAGCATTCGGCGGCGGGTTCCAACTCGTTCGCCTGCCAGCGGAGAGCCCCCAGGCGCGTCCAAGCCTTGACGTTCCAGGGCTCGATCTCGACCGCCTGCGCGAGCAGCATCCGGGCCTTGTCCAGCTTTCCGACCGCCTCGTAGAGGTCCGCGCCGGCGAAGCGCAGGAAGACGCTCTTCGGCTGGTGCCGCAGGCCCTCTTGCAGCGCCCGGTCCGCGCCTTCGACGTCCCCCTTCTGGTGCAGGCCCGCGGCCAGGTTGGCGAAGGGCGTGTCCACGGTCGGATCGACCTTCGTGGCGTGGAGCCAGCACTCCATCGCGCGATCGATGTCTCCACCGAAGAAGAGATCCGTCCCCCGGTCGTTGGCCTCCGCGTGCCCCATCGTCGCCGGATCGGGCAAGGCGCCGCGAGAAGCGAGATTCGTGGGCCGCTCGCGCGGGCTCGAGCGGGCGACCCGGGATGCGAGCGCGTCGAGCAGCGGACGGACCCTCTCCGGATTCAGGGTCAGCTGCACGCGGCGGACCACGGCCTCGAGTTCCTCCCTGGAGAGCGGGTCTCCTTGCTCGACGCGCCAGGCGGCGTACTGATCGAGGAGGCCGGGACCGGGCGTGTTCGGGAAGCGATTCAGGCAGTGATTCCTCCACACGAGCTCCGAGACGCTGTTCTCGAAGAACGCCCGCGCGGCCAAGGATTCGAGCCGCTGGTGCTCGTCCGTGTTGATCGGACCCTTCCCGGCGAGCTGCGCGAACTCCGAGGAGGGGATGGCGTGGAACACGAGGATCGACGCCAGGTTGAACGCCTGCATGCGCGCGATGTCGGCGCGCACTTCCGGCCGGTCGAAGCGCGCTTCGAGGCGGGCGAAGTCCGGCTCGAGCGACTCATCGCTCGCCAGGACGATCACGTCGCCGTCGCGGAGGACCTGGAAGAGCATCGCGTGCGGGAACACGGAGGCCACGGTGCGCAGGACGAGCCGGATGCCTTCATCCTCCTGCTCGTACTCGTGGAACCACAGGCACAGGACGCCGCCGGGAGCGAGGCGCGCCTTGGCTTCCTCGAAGCACTCGCGCGTGAAGAGTCCCCCGATCCCCGCGATCCAGGGATTCGAGGGCTCGGAGATGATCGCGTCGTAGGGCCACGGCGCCGTGCGCAGGAAGGTCCGGCCGTCCTCCTCCCAGACGTGCACGCGCGGATCCGAGAGCACGCCGTGGTTGTCGCGAGCGAAGAGGGCGTCGGCGGCGAGCACGCCGCGCGAGATCTCGACGACGTCGCCGCGCCGGGCGCCGTGGACCATCGCCGAACCGGCGGTGATCCCTGAACCGTGCCCGATCACGAGCACCGCGTCGGAGTTCCGCGCGAAGAGGAGCGGCAGGTGCGCGAGGAGCATCTGGGTGCCGATGTCGCTCACGAGCGGGTTCATGAAGCTCGAGGCGTCGGGCTTCGTGTTGACCGTCAGCAGCACGCCGTCGGCGTCGCCGTAGGTCAGCACCGTGGTGTTGGCGTCCTCGGCGAAGAAGTAGCGCGGGAAGTCCTCGGGCCGCTTCACGTAGACCTGCTTCCAGGCCTCGAAGCTCGACGCGGGGTGCTCCGCGCGCACCCAGGCGGGCAGGCCGGGCTCCGGACCCTTCCGCAGGCGCAGGTGGTCGGCGGAGCGGTTGATCGAATCGATCCAGCCCGTTCCGAGCAACGCGTAGAGCACGACGGCCGCCGCTCCGGCCGCGGCGGCGCCCGCGCGCCGTGAAACCGGGACCTCGCGCGCCACGGCGAGCACGAGCGCGCCCGCGGCGAGGTTCATCCCGAGCTGGAAGTGGAACGAGCCCAGGACGCCGAGCGCGGGGAGGAGCCAGAGGCCGGTCGCGACCGTCCCGACGACGTTTCCGACCGTGTTCCAGGCATAGCTGGCCCCGACCGCCGAGCCGATCCGGGCGGGACTGCGCGCCTGGATCTGCGAGACGAGCGGGAAGCCGAAGCCCAAGCAAATCGTCGGCACGAGCAGGAAGAGGAGGATCATGCCCGCCTTCGCGAACTGGTCCCACGTGAACGCGGCGCCGTCCGTGCCGAGCTGGATGCGCAACAGTCCGGTCCAGTAGGGAAGGCGCGAGATCAGCGGCGTCATCGCGACGAGCGCGACCGCGGCGGCGAGCTGGCTCGCGCCGAAGAGCCACAGCGGCCGCTCGACGCGCATGCGGGAGACGATCGCGCTCCCGATGCCGATGCCCGTGACGAAGGACATCAGCATCACCGTGAACGAGTACGTCGAGGAGCCGAAGGAGAGCGCGATCACGCGGCTGAAGAGGACCTCGTACCCCATCGCGGCGAATCCGCTCGCGAAGAGCGCGACCAGCGTCGCCGTGTACTGCGCGCGTGTGTAGCGAGCCTCGGGCTCCGAGGACGGCGCCGGCGAGGGGCCGTCCTGGGTCGCGCCCGCGAGCGCGCGCAGGGCGAGGAACGCCGCCAGGACGTTCATCGCCGACGCCGCGGCGAGCGAGGTCAGGATGCCGAACGAGGAGAGCGTCCAGAAGCCCGCGAGGCCCGCGCCGAGGACCGCGCCGAGGTTGTTCAACGCATACAAGCGCGCCACCGCGCCGCGCGTCGACTCGACGCGCACGACGAGGAAGCGGGCCAGGATCGGGAGCGTCCCCCCCATCCAGATCGCGGGCAGCAGCACGCAGAGCAGCGCAAGGACGAAGCGAAGCGCGAAGAGCAAGCTCCCCTGCTCGAAGAAGCGCGGCGCGAGCGCGTCGTAGCCCGCGCCCGCCGCGCGCAGGATGAACGGGAGGAGGAGCCCATAGGCGGCGATCAGGAGCTCGAGGCGCGCGTAGGTCTGGAGCGGATGGCCGGCGCGGTCGGTGTGGCGGCCGAAGAGGACGGCCCCGAGCGCGAGCCCGCCCATGAAGACCGCGAGGACCGCGACCTGCGCGTGCGCGGTCGAGCCGATCAGCGAGACCAGCATCTTCGACCAGACGATCTCGTGCATCAGCCCGGCGAGACCGCTGGCGAAGATCGCGGCGAAGAGGAAGCTGCGGGAGGCGCGGGGAGGTGCGGTTCGGGTCATGGGGGGCGGAGATTCTACGGATCGACCGAGCCGGAGTCGTCGGCACGCGCGGCTCGCTCGGCCTATGCACCGAATCCGCCTCGCACCCGTGCGACCGGCGGCCATCCCGCCCTCCCTGCCGGAGATCACGGCTCGCGATGCGGCCCCTCATCGTGGCGGTGGATGGAAGGCGCGGGGCGCCCTCGGCGGGCGGCGGCAGACCGCACTCCCCTATACTCGGAGTCGGGATTCCCCCCCCCATGCTCGCCCTCGTCCTCGCGCTCTCCCAGCAGACTTTCGAGCCGTTCCCGCCGACGCCGTTCGATCGCGTGATCCCGATCACGATCGACGAGCAGGACTCCGAACTCGCCGGTCACGGGCGCGGGGAGCGCGCGACGTACAAGGCGGAGTTCGAGGGCACGCTCCACCTGTGGACGAAGTCGGAGGGAGAACTCGACCCCTTCCTGCGCATCGAGACGCCGGACGGCGAGCTCGTCGCGGAGGACGGCGACTCGGGCGGCGGGAAGACGCCGTACCTGAAGCTCGAGGTCGAGCCGGGGCGCGAACTCATGGTGATCGTCGCGGTCGCGCAGGGCGAGGTGCTCGGCCGGTTCGACCTGTGCGCGATCGCGGCGCCGGAGACGGGCGAGACGCGAGCCGTCGCGGAGGAGGCGGGGCTCGCCATCGCGGAGGTGATTCGACTGCGCGACGCAGGCGACCTCGAGGCCGGACGCGAGCGCGCGCAGAGGGCGCTCGACCTTCTCCTCGCTGTTCCAGGGGGCAGCTCGAGCGAACTCCTGGCGTCGAGCACGTGGGAGCT
The DNA here is from genome assembly GCA_046155895.1 of Planctomycetota bacterium. Taxonomy (GTDB): domain Bacteria; phylum Planctomycetota; class UBA1135; order UBA1135; genus DASYPQ01. Next base: position 10,417 of record JBJXFB010000152.1, read on the forward strand.
CGGATACGAGACGTACGGGCTCTCCATCCTTCGACCCGCGCAATCTGCGTGGAGGCATGTGCTCCAACATCGACTGCGCACGCTGCCCGAGGAACACGAGAACTTGCAGAGGGCGCGGGGGAACATGGCCGTGACGATCGCGGCGCTCGGCGACCTTCAGGGCGCGCGCGCGCTGGAGGAGCGCGTGCTCGAGGTCCGCACGAAGGCGCTGCCCGAGGAACACCCCGACCTGCAGAAGGCGCGGCTGAACCTGGCCGCGACGATCGAAGAGCTCGGCGACCTCCAGGGAGCGCGCGCGCTGCTGGACCGCGTGGTCGAGGTCCGCACGAAGACGCTGCCCGAGGAACACCCCGATCTGCAGGCGGCGCGCATGAACCTGGCCGGGACGATTGCGGCGCTCGGAGACCTCCAGGGCGCGCGCGCGCTGGAGGAGCGCGTGCTCGAGGTCTTCTTGAAGACGCTGCCCGAGGAGCACCCCAATCTGCAGGCGGCGCGGCTGAACCTGGCCGGGACGATCAAGGCGCTCGGCGACCTCCAGGGCGCGCGCGCGCTGGAGGAGCGCGCGCTCGAGGTCCGCACGAAGACGCTGCCCGAGGAACACCCCGACCTCCAGCGGGCGCGGCTGAGCCTGGCCGGGACGATCAGGGGACTCGGCGACCTCCAGGGCGCGCGCGCGCTGGAGGAACGCGTGCTCGAGGTCCGCACGAAGACGCTGCCCGAGGACCACCCCCACCTGCAGGCGGCGCGGCTGAACCTGGCCGTGACGATCCAGGCGCTCGGCAATCTCCAGGGCGCGCGCGCGCTGCTGGACCGCGTGCTCGAGGTCCGCACGAGGACGCTGCCCGAGGAGCACCCCGACCTCCAGCTGGTGCGGCTGAACCTGGCCGTGACCGCCCTGAGGCAGGCCTCGGGGTCCACGACAGAGCCTGGGGGGCAGGGAAAGAGAACAGGAGAGAGAGAGAGGTGGAGGGAGAAAGGCGCGAGTCTCCTTCGAGAATGCATCGAGGCTCGGGCCCGGAGCGCGCGCGAACTGCGCCTCAATACGCCCGGTCGTGAGGCAGAGGAACGCTGCGCGAGCCTGACGGAGAATCTCGGGTTCACGCTCTCCGTAGCGCTGGGCTATGGCGGCTTGGACGCCTGCCTGGCGCTGCAGCCAGCGGCCTTCCTGTACAGCGAGTCGACTCGCAATGCCGGTGTATCGTCGAGTTCGCTGGGTCGGCGGGCTGCCCGGCTGGAGGGCTACGCGGAGGCCCGCGCTCAACTGCGCAGCGCGACGGTCGAGCTTGCACGCCTGGTACAAGGGGGCACGACCAGCGAGGGATACCGGACGGCGCTCGCCGCGCGTGAAGCGGCGGAGAAGTCGCTCCTCGAACTCGGTCGCCAGGCCTCTGGCGGCAAGGCCACCGGCATCGAACTCGACCTCCACAACTTGATTGCGGCGCTGGAGCCCGACGATGCGGCAGTCGCCTTCAGGAGCTACACGCGCTTCGACCTCGAGTGGCCATCGGTTCCCAACGCCGAGGGGCTCACGATCGCGAAGGAGACCTCCGTCGAGAGCCTCTGCGCCTTCGTCGTCCGCCCGCTGAATCCGGCGAGCTCGACCGACGAGGCTTCCGCGCTCACGTTGCTCGATCTCGGACCGCTCGAGCCGATCACCACCGCGGTCGCGGCCTGGCACGATGCGCTGGGCGCGGGCGTGGGGCGCGGCGTTGGCGAGGTCGCTCGTCCTTCGGGAGCGGGACCGTCCGAGCCCGGTGCGCGGATCCGCCGCCTCGTGTTCGATCCCCTGCGCGAGGCGGTCGCGGGGGCCAAGCGGTGGGTCGTCGTCCTGGACGGGCCGTTGCAACTCGTGCCGCTCGATGCGTTGCCCGCGGCCGACGAGGGCGTGGAGCGGCTCGGAGACACCCTCCGCATCGAGACCCGCGCGACGCTGGGAGAGCTGCTCGATGCACCGCTGCCGCTCGAGGGCGAGAACGCGCTGGTCTGCCTGGGCGGAGCGGAGTTCGACGGGGTCCGGGCCGACTCGTCATCCGAGTCCGAAGGGCAGCCGGCGGCGATCCCCGCGATCGCAGCGGCGGAGGCGCCGACGTCCCCCTCCACTCCCGGAATCCTGCGCGGCGGAGCATTCGAGGCCGGCTTCGACCTGCTGCCGGGCACGCTGCGGGAGATCGAGGGGCTGGAGCGCGAGTTCGCGCGCTCGCTCGGCGAGGAATCGCCGTCCACGCTCTTGCGCGCACAGGATGCGACGAAGGACGCGCTGCTCGCCGCGGCGCCGCGCGCGCGCTGGCTGCACATCGCGACGCACGGCTGGTTCGCGCCAGCGTCGATCCGGTCGTGGGAAGATCGTGATCCGACCGACTCGCGGTCGGGGCATGCGGCGCGCCGGAGCGGCGAGGAGACGGTCAAGGGCATGAGCCCGATGATGCTGTGCGGCCTGGCGCTCGCGGGCGCGAACTTGCCGGAGGACGCGCTCGGTCGCGCGCCGGGATTGCTGACGGCCGACGAGCTCTCGACGCTCGATCTCTCGAACTGCGAGCTGGCGGTGCTCTCGGCCTGCGACACCGCGCGCGGCGAGATGCGGCGTGCTGGGCAGGGCATCGCGAGCCTGCAGAAGGCGCTGCAGATCGCCGGCGCGCGCAGTGTGGTCACGTCGCTCTGGAGGGTGCCGGACGAGGCGACGAAGGAGCTGATGCTCGACTTCTACCGGTGTGTGTGGGTGGAGAAGAAGCCCAAGTGGCAGGCCTTGTGGGAGGCCAAGACGCGGCTACGCGACGCCAAGGACGAGCAGGGGCGGCCGAAGTACACGCTGCGCGACTGGGCGGCGTGGGTGCTCACGGGTGAACCGGAGTAAGGGTATAGGCCGGGCACATCGGTAACAGATCTGACCGGGCACATGGGTGACATCCGGAGGGACGGCAGGAGGTGCCGTCCATGCCGTGGAAGGAGTCCCAAGTGTTCGAAGAGAGACTGAAGTTCGTC
>JBJXFB010000160.1:0-5655 GCA_046155895.1 Planctomycetota bacterium
TCTCCGTCGTCGACGGCGGACACACCGGTCAGCCCGTCGATCGCGGCCGCGACCTCGGCCGCGGTGACGGTGCCCGTCACGCTGGTGACCGACGCCGTCTGCGTCGAGCCGCCGCCGACGCGCACGCGCAGCGTCCAGGTCTCGCCCGCGGGGATCGTGAACGGACCGGCCACGGTGCCCGGCAGCACGGCGTTCGTCCCCGCCGCGAGGTTGGTGGTGGAGAGGATCTCGGGGAAGGGACCGGTCCAGACCCGGGGCAGGTTGCCCGAGATGGAGACGGCGGTCGAAGCCTGGGGCGGGACCCTCTGGTTCGGGTCGAGCGTGATCCCCCCGCCATTCGCGTCGAGGACGCGCATCCCGGAGCGTTGATCGACGAGGTTTCCCGCGCCGTCCAGGCCGAAGGAGCCGGCACGGGTGTAGAACGAGCCCACGCCGTTGCTGAGCGCGAAGAAGCTGCGCCCTTCGATGGCCATGTCGAAGGTGCGGCCGGTCGTCATCAGGGCGCCTTGGCGGATGTCGCGGCCGATGGCCGCAAGGCGGACGCCCAGGCCGATCTGGCTCGGGTTCGTTCCTCCGACACCGTTCCCCGGAGCGCTGCCGAAGCGCAGCGTCTGGCTGAACTGGTCGGCGAAAGTCGCGTAGGAGCCCCGGAAGCCGGGAGTGTTCGTGTTGGCGAGGTTGTTGCCGAGCACTTCGATCCAGCTCTGTTGAGCCTGGAGCGCGCTGAGTGAGGTTTGGAAGGAAGTCATGGGGTCACCGTCGGGGGTTGTGGGTTCTTCTTCGAGTTCGAGCTTGGAGCGCGGGGCGCTCCGATCACGCGCCTTCGCCGTCTCCGCCGTCCGTCTCGCCCGCGGGGGCCGAGGAGTCGTTCACCATCGTCACGAAGGCCAGCGGCACGTCCTGACCGCCGATCTCGAGCAGGGCGACACCGTCCTCGAGCTTCACGGCCGTCACCTCGCCGCTCGACGTGACGCCGGAATCGGGGTCGGTCCAGTGGACGACCTTGCCGAGGAGCGAGCTCGACTGCGTGAGCTGGGCGAGCAGCGCGTTGCTCTGCTGCAGCGCAGCCATCCCGATGAAGCTGTCGTTCAGGTTCTGCATCTCCTCGAGGGAGCTGAACTGCGCCATCTGCGAGACGAACTGCGTGCTGTCCGTGGGAGACAGGGGGTCCTGGTTCTGCATCTGGGTCACGAGCAGCTTCAGGAACGCGTTCTTGTCGAGCTGCCTCGCGGGCGTCGTCGCCGTGGTTCCGTAGTTGGGGTCGATGCCTTGAATGCCGTTCAGTTCCATGGTTTCACCTCGTGTTTCAGGCCCAAAGATCGACCGCGCCGTGGCGCGCCGGCGGCGCGGGGAGCAGCGCCTGGATCTCCGCCGCGGCGAGCGCCCGCCCTCGGCTGGTGTTCGAACTCCCCCGTCTGCTCTCGGCTCCGGAGCGCTGCGAGCGCGAGTCGGGCAGCCCGAGCGAGAGACTCACGCTCGCGTCCGTGAAGCCCCGCTCGATCAGGCTCGCGCGCAGATCCGGAAGGCGCGCTTCGAGCGCGGCGTAGCCTTCGCGGCGCTGAGCGTGCACGTCGGCTCGCACGTGCCCGTCCCGTTCGAGCGAGAGCGAGATGCTGACGCGGCCGAGCTCGGCCGGCTCGAGGTCCACCACCGCGCTGCGCTGGGGCGTGTCGATGCGGACAGCGAGGCCCTCGAGGAAGCCGGGGAGCTCCGCGGGGCTCAAGCGGGGTGCGAACGGCTCGCGGGCGGCGGCGCCCTCCGCCGGCGACGCGGCCGGCTGTGCACTCGTGGCGCCGCGCGGATCGACGGTGAGCGCCGACGAGCCGGCTGCTCGAGCCGCGTGCAAGGTCGCGAGCGCTTCGACCGAGGGAGAGCTCGCCCCGCTCGGCGCGGCGTCGGGTACCGGAACGCTCGTTCCGCTGGGCGGGACCGGGCCCTGCGGCGCGACCCGAGGCTCGCTGGGGAGGGCCGGTGCGGCAGCACTCCCGACGGCCGAATCCACCAGCGATCCCCCTGGTTCGGGCACCGTGGTGACGGGGATCGATTTCGAAGCGGACGGGGCAGGCAGAAGGACGGGGAACCCGGCGAGGTCGAAGGCCGACTGGCCGGCATCGCCGCTGTTCGCGCTCGCGATCTCGGGCGCGGCGCCCTCCACGCCCCGCGGCGTCGCGCGTCGAGTCGATACCCCCAGCTCCGTAGCGAATCCGGCGCCGGCATCGTGCGACACCCGCGCGCCCGAGCGTCGCTCACGGCGCTCCGGCTTCAGCGGCTCCGAGGGCTCCGTCGGCGCCTCGCGAGGCTCCTCGGCGGCGTCGGAGCCGCGCGCTTTCGAATCGTCGGAGCCACGCTCCCGCACGTTCTCGCGACCCTCCGGCGTGTCCGCGGTCCGCGCGTCGTCGTTCTTCGAGGCGGAGCGCGCGCGTTCCTCGCGCCGAGCGTCGACGGCGTCCTGGAACGTCGCCTTCGACGAGTCGTTCGGTCCGTCGGCCGGCGCGCGCCCGGAGGCGATGCGGGGGTCGGACTCGTGGAGCGCGGGGACGGAGTTCATTCGCGCTCTTCAAGGCAAGGCGGGTGCCAAGCGACCGGAACGGTGCCAATCGAAGTCTCGGCAAGGACTTGGATCGGAGCGCGGCTCTCGAGGCCCGAGTCGCGCGCACGTCACATTCTTCCGCACAGGGAAAGCGACGACAGCCTTTCGAGACAGGTCGGGGAGCGGCGTCGATTCGGTACTCTCTCCAGCGGGGCGCCCGTAGCTCAGTTGGATAGAGCATCGGATTTCTAATCCGACGGTCGGAGGTTCGAGTCCTCCCGGGCGCGCCAGCGCGACCTCGGCGGGCTATCCTTCCGCCCCCATGTCCGACCTCCTGCGCGGCCCGGCCTACCGCATCGAGACCGAGCGGCTCGTCCTGCGCTGCTTCGATCCGAAGGACGCGCCGGCGCTCAAGGCCGCTGTCGACGCGAGTATCGATCACATCCGGCCGTGGATCCCCTGGGCGCGCGACGAGCCGCAGACGCTCGATCAGAAGGTCGAAACCTTGCGCAACGCGCGCGGGCAGTTCGACCTGGGCCGCGACCGCCTGTACGGGGTCTTCGATCGCTCCGAGTCCAGGCTTCTGGGCGGAGTCAGCCTCCACGACCGCGCCGGCGAGGGCGCGCGCGAGCTCGGGTACTGGATCGCCAAGGAGCACGCGCGCCAGGGCTTCACCACGGAGGCGACCTCCGCGCTCGTGCGCACCGCCTTCGAGATCGATCTGCTCGAGCGCGTCGAGATCCACTGCGAGCCCGAGAACGGGCCCAGCGTCGCCGTCGCGCGCAAGCTCGGCTTCCGCCACGACGGCACGCTCCGCGCCCGCTTCCCCCGCCGCGACGGGCCTCCGGCGAGCTGCATGATCTGGTCCCTGCTGTGCGCGGAGTACCTGGAGGGCCCCTGCGCTCGCGCGATCTGCACCGCGTTCGACGCGATCGGCCGCCGGATCCTCGAAGCGCCGGCGCCGGCGCGTCCGCGATCAGCGTTTCGTTGAGCGAGGGCGCCGGAGGGCGCGCAGCTCCGCCGCGCTCAGGCGCCGCAGCTCCCCCGCCGCGAGATCCCCGAGCGCGACGGCCCCGATCGACACGCGCGCGAGCTTCTCGACCTTCGCCCCGACCTCGACGATCATCCGCCGCACCTGCCGATTGCGCCCTTCCGTGATCGTGATCTCGATCACCGTGCAGGGTCCGCGGTCGCCGATCTTCTTCACCGCCGCGGGCCGCGTCGGGCCGTCCTTGAGGACCACGCCCGCGCGCAGGCGCTCGAGCGCGGCCTCGCCCAGGCGCGGCTTCGCCGTGACGCGGTAGGTCTTCTCGACGTGCGAGTCGGGATTTGTCAGGTACTCCGCGAACTGCGTGTCGTTCGTCAGCAGCAGCAGCCCGCTCGTCTCGAGGTCGAGGCGGCCCACCGGGACCACCCACTCGCCCAGGTCGCCGAGCAGGTCGTAGACGGTCTTCCTCCCGGCAGGATCGATCCGCGTCGTGACGTACCCGCGCGGCTTGTGGAGCGCCCAGTAGGAGTGTTCCGCGTCCCCGATCCGGCGGCCGTCGAGCGCGATGGCGTTCCGATCCGGATCCATGCGCGCCGTGGGATCCCGCACGAGGACTCCGTCCACGCGCACCCGTCCGGCCCGGATCCACTCGGCGGCGACCTTGCGCGAGCACAGGCCGGCCTTCGAGAGCACGCGCGCGAGCTCGCGGCGCATCGGCGGCCGGCCTAGGGCGTCTTCCGCGAAACGCGCGGATGGCCGACCCAGCCTCTGCGGCGGAACCAGAGGTACAGCCCCACGCCGATCAACGCCATCGCCGCGAGGCAGGCCGGATACCCGTACTTCCAACGGAGCTCCGGCATGTTCCACGGCCAGCTCGTGTCGAAGTTCATCCCGTACACGCCGACGATGAAGGTGAGCGGGATGAAGATCGTCGCGATCATCGTCAGCACCTTCATCACCTCGTTCAGGCGGTGGCTCATGCTCGAGAGGTAGATCTCCGTCAGTCCCGACGCGATCTCGCGGTAGGTCTCGACGAGGTCCATGAGCTGCACGGTGTGGTCGTAGCAGTCGTTGAGGTAGACGCGCGTCGACCTGGAGATCACGCCCTCGTCCTCGCGCAGGAGGAAGCTCAAGGCCTCGCGCTGCGGCCACACCGCGCGGCGGAGCGAGAGCAGGTCGCGCTTGATCGCGTGGACGTGCGAGAGGCTGTCCGCCCGGGGCGCGGTCACGATCTCGTCCTCCAGCGTCTCGAGCCTCTCCCCCAGGGATTCCAGGGCCGGGAAGAACGTGTCGATCGCCGCATCGAGCAAGGAGTAGACGAGGTAGTCGGGGCCCGACGAGCGGATCACGCCCTTGCCCGAACGGATGCGTTCGCGCACGAAATCGAAGCACCCGCCGGGCTGCTCCTGGAACGTGACCACGAAGCCGGGGCCCAGGAAGACCGTCAGCTGCTCGGTGTCGGTGGTGCCCGGGGCATCGATCGCCCGCGCGACGATGAAGCGGTGCTCCCCGTAGACCTCCACCTTGGGCCGCTGGTGGACGTTGATCACGTCCTCGAGCGCGAGGCGGTGCAAGCCGAAGGCCTCGCCGATCCTCTGGATCGTGCCGGCGTCCCCGAGTCCCCCCACGTCGAGCCAGAGCACGGAGTACCCCGCGAGCGTCCGGCGCTGTTCCCCCAGGTCGCCCGCAGCTTCCTCGCGCACTCCTTCCGGGCCGTAGGCGATCAGCGTGAGGACCGGCTTGGGAGCCGCCGGATCGGCGATCAGCGTGCCCGGCGACGTGCCCGGCGGGGAGCGCCTCTTCGTCCGCCGGCGTCGAGGAGGTTTCGGGCGGATCTCGTCCATGGAGGCGACCGCTGCGCGCGTGCTAACGTACCAACTCGATCGCCATGAATCTCTTCTGCCGCCTCCTCGGACATACCTGGGTCCCCCGTTCCGACAACCCCAAGATCCGCTGGACCGCGGCGGAGAACATGAGCGAGATGCAGATGAAGATGGAGGGCGAGGTGCGCTTGTGGGAAGCCTGCGCCCGTTGCGGAGAGCGCCGCGAGATCCCGCGAAATACGGAACCAGGTTCGTTTTCTCGCACCTCGAGATAGGACGCGGCGCGCGCCGCGTCCTATCTCGAGGTGCGAGAA
>JBJXFB010000163.1:0-17409 GCA_046155895.1 Planctomycetota bacterium
CGGGAAGGCCCTTGCCTCTCCTCATCAGGGTAATCCCGGAGCCTCCGAACGAAAAACCTGGGCCTTTTCGACCGAGACCGGCGCTACGCTGCGCGGCTCGGTCTCCCGTCCCCCGCGATGATCTCCCTCTCAGGCATCCACAAGCACTACGGCCGGCAGCAATTGCTGGTCGACGCGAGCTTCCAGCTGAATCCCGGCGAGAAAGTCGGCCTCGTGGGCCCGAACGGTTCGGGGAAATCCACGCTCTTCCGCCTGATCGTCGGGGAGGAGGACCCCGACGCGGGCGAGGTCTCCGTGCCGAAGTCGCTCGCGCTCGGCTACTTCCGCCAGGACGCGGGCGAGATGTCGGGACGCATCGTTCTCGAGGAGGCCATCGCGGGCAGCGGGCGCCTCGGCGACCTGCACCACGAGCTGGCGGAGCTCGAGCGCGCGCTTTCCGATCCCGAGCGCGCCGACGAGATGGACGCGATCCTCCCGCGCTTCGGGGAGGTGCAGGGCGAGTACCAGGACCTCGGCGGCTACGAGATCGAAGCCCGGGCGCGCGAGGTCTTGCACGGCCTCGGCTTCGACGACGAGCGCATCGACGGCGACGTCGGCCTCCTCTCCGGCGGCTGGAAGATGCGCGTCGCGATGGCCAAGGTCCTCATCGGGAAGCCCGAGGTCCTCCTGCTCGACGAGCCCACGAACCACCTCGACATCGAATCGATCCTGTGGCTCGAGGGGTTCATCCGCGATTGCGGCGCGGCCGTCCTCATGACCTGCCACGACCGCGACTTCATGAACCGCGTCGTGACCTCGATCGTCGAGATCGACCAGGGCGAACTCGTCAGCTACTCGGGCGACTACGACTTCTACGACCGCGAGCGCGCCGTGCGCGCGGCCCGGCAATCGGCCCAGTACACGCGCCAGCAGGCGATGCTCAAGAAGGAGGAGCGCTTCATCGAGCGCTTCGAGCGCCACGCCGCGAAGGCCGCGCAAGTGCAGTCGCGGGTCAAGAAGCTGGACAAGATCGAGAAGCTGGAGCCGCCGCGCGTGCGCGAGCTCGTGCCCTTCGAGTTCCGCGAGCCGCCGCGCTCGGGCAACGACGTCGCCACGCTCGCGGGGGTGTCGAAGAGCTACGGCTCGCGCGTCCTCTACGACGGCTTCGACTTCGAGATCCGTCGCGGCGAGCGCTGGTGCGTGCTCGGCGTGAACGGCGCGGGCAAGTCGACGCTGCTCAAGATGCTGGCCGGCCGCCTCCAGGCGGATTCCGGCGAGGTGCGCCTCGGGGCGGCGCTCAAGCTCGGGTACTTCTCGCAGAACGCACTCGACCTCCTGGACCCGACGCTCACCGTGTGGGAGCAGATCGACCACGCCTTCCCCGCCGCGACGACGCCCTCCAAGCGCAGCCTGCTCGGCGCCTTCGACTTCCCCGGCGACGACATCGACAAGCACATCCGCGTGCTGTCCGGGGGCGAGCGCTCGCGGCTGATCCTGGCGCAGATGCTCTTCGACCCGCCGAACTTCCTCGTGCTCGACGAGCCGACCAACCACCTCGATCTCGCGACGAAGGAGATGCTGGTCGGGACGCTGCGCGATTTCTCGGGCACGATGATCTTCGTGAGCCACGACAGGACCTTCTTGCGCGGGCTCGCCAGCCGCGTGCTCGTGCTCCCCGGCGGCGACGCGGGCGGGAAGCCGAGCGTCTTCCACGACTCGTACTCGAAGTGGGTCGACCATACCGGGCTCGAAGCGCCCGGCGTGCACCGTTGATCGACCCGGAGGGGGACCCGGCTAGCGTTGCCGCTCGCCCTGGCGCGGGACGTGGAGCGCCAGCGTGACGAGGAAGAAGCGCTCCTCGCTGACCTTCTCGAATCGAGCCGCCACCGCCTCGCGCGCGCGGTCGGCGGCCTCGTCCTCGACCAGGACTCTCGCGTAGGACAGGACCCACAACCGATCGCACGGGATGCCGCGCGTCGCCTCGTCGAGATCCACGAGAGGCAGCGGCGGCGAGTCGGGATGGTAGATCGCCCATTCGAGCGGCGGCTCGCCGAAGGGATCGAACAGGACCGCGTCGCCCGCGCGCAGCTCGCGCACGAGCGCGCCGAGCGCGCCGCGCCAGTCTTCCCGCGAAGGCGTCGTGTACGTCCGATGGAGGCCGACGGCGCTCCAGGCGAGCAGCGCGGCGATCCCGAGCGCGCGTCCGAGGGCCGGGAGACGGAGGACGCCGAGCGCCACGAGGACGTAGTAGGGGACGGCCGCGAACGCGATGTACCGGACCTCGACCTTGATGCCCCGGAATCCCAGCGCGAGCACGAGGGCGACCGGCAGCAGCCACAGGAGCGCGACGAGCGCGATCCCGTCCCGCTCCCGACGCTCGGAACCGCGAGCGAACAGACGGAGCAGCGCGAGGCTCGCGGGCAGCGCGAGGATCAGTCCGCCGACGAGGAAGGTCCAGATCGGCGCGTAGGCAAATCTCCACGGGATCGACCCGTGGTCGAAGACGTTCATGATCCGCAGGAACGTGAGCGGATCGCCTGCGGCCTTCTGCGCCAGGGGGTGGTGCGGGAAGAGGGAGAGCCGCATCTGGGACGCGAACGCGTCGCTCGTGAACCACGGCACGACGAGCAGCGCGTACACGCCCAGGCCCGCGAGGATCCGGCGCAGCGAAAGCGGATACCGTCTGCGGAAGAAAAGCGCGAAGCCGCCGAGTGCGAGCAGCGTGAACGCCATGTAGTAGTGCGTCAGCGTCGCCAGCGCCGCGCAGGCGACCAGGCTCCACCACGCGAAGGCTTGCCCGCACTGGACGGCCTTCACGAAGAGGGCGACCGTGGCCAGGCAAAGCAGCAGGAAGACGGCGTAGGGACGCGCCTCCTGCGAGTAGTAGACGAGGATCGGCGCGGTCGCGACCAGGAGCGCGGCGAGGTTCGCCACGCGCCGATCGAAGATCCGGCGGGCGATGAAGTGCGCCGGCACGATCGCCAGCGTGCCGCACACGACCGAGAGGGAGCGCGCCGGCAGCTCCGCGCCGCCGAAGAGTTCCATCCAGGCCCACACGAGCCAGAAATAGAGCGGCGGATGGCTCTCCTGGGCGGCCACGTGATCGAGCACCGCACCGAAGGAGTCGCGGGCCATCGTGACCGTCATGGCCTCGTCGAACCACAGGCTCTCGCGGCCGACGCCGAGGACGCGCAGGGCGAGCCCGAGCAGCACGATCAGGGCCAGGGCGGTCTCGTCGCGAAGCCTCGAGATCGACCGCAACGGAGTCCTTCAGTTCCCCGGCGGGGGTGCGGGCGACGCCCCCTGCATCTCGAGCGACTGTCGCGCGACTTCGTGCCCGGGATCGAGGCGCAGCACCTCGCGCAGCTCCGCCATCGCTTCCTCGCGCCGACCCATGAGATCCAGCGTCTTGGCGAGGTTCATGTGGGCGTCGACGTAGCGGGCCTTCTGCCGGAGCGCCTCGCGCAGCGCGGCTTCGGCCTCGGCGAGCCGGTTGCTCTTCGCGAGCAGCACGCCGAGGTTGTTGTGGGCCTCGGGCATCTCGTCCTCGAGCGCCAAGCCCGCGCGCAGCTCGCGCTCGGCCTCCTCGGTCTGCCCGGCCGCGTCGAGCGCGCTGCCGAGGTTGGCGTGCGCCTGCGCGAGCTTGGGATCGTACCGAAGGGCGGTCCGGTAGATCGCGATCGCTTCCTCGATCCGGCCGGCGTCTTCGAGCAGCATGCCGACGTCGTTGTAGGGCAGCGCGTAGCTCGGCCGGAGTCGCAGCGCCTCGTTGTAGTGCGCCAGCGCCTCGTCCGTCCGCCCCACGTGGGCCAGGGCGAATCCGAGGCGGAACTGCGCCGTCGGGTTGTTCTCCGAGACCTCGACCGCGTGCGTGAAGAGCGTCAGGTCGTCCTTCCACAGGCGCACCTGGTTGCGCGTCAGGACGATGCATGCCGCGAGGGCGAGGACGGAGGCCGCAGCGACGGCCGTGCGCGCCCCGCGCAGGCCCGAGAGGATCTCGCGCGCCTCGAAGGCGATGACGATCGTCAATCCGACCATCGGCAGATAGGTGTAGCGGTCCGCCATGGCCTGGACCCCGACCTGCACGATGCCGATCACGGGCACGAGCGTGATGACGAACCACAGCCAACCGACGCTCACCCAGGGTCTCCGCTTCAGGGAATGGAGCGCCCAGAACGTCACCGACGCGAGGAAGAGCGTCGCTCCCACCACCTGCCAGGCGGGCAGGTCCCCGAGGCCGTGCGGGTACAGGACCGACATGTCGCGCGGCACGAAGGACTTCCACACGTAGAGGAAGTAGGAGACGAGCGCGTTGGCGATCCGCGGACCGAGAGAGAGCACGTCGGACGACATCACGGCGCCGCCCCGGTCCTGCGCGATGTACGTGACGACGGAGGAGGCGAAGGCCAGCGCGAAGTAGGGGAGCTTCTCGCGCACCAGGGCGACCCAGCCCTTCGACCGCGGCAACGGCCACAGGTCGAGGAGCAGGAGGAGGAGCGGCAGGCTGACGAGCATCGGCTTGGCGGTCAGGCTCAGGACGAAGAGCGCGAGCGCGAGGAGGTAGGAGGGCTTGCGCCCGAGGAGCTTCCAATCGACCCAGAAATGCAGCGAGGCGAGGCCGAGCAGCGTGCTCAAGACGTCCTTGCGCTCCGCCGCCCAGGCGACCGACTCGACGTGCAGCGGATGCAGCGCGAAGACCCCCGCGACGAAGGCTGCCGCCCCGACGGCTCGCGTCATCCGCGCCAGCAGCAGGAACAGGAGGACCGCGCTGATGGCGTGGATGACCACGTTCGTGACGTGGTGCCCGAGCGGGTCGAGGTCGTAGAGCATCACGTCGAGCGTGTGCGAGAACCAGGTCAGCGGATGCCAGTTCCCCGAGTAGCCGACGTTGAAGGCCCACGCGATCGCCTCCGCCGTGAACCCTTCCTGCACGTGCGGGTTCTCGACGATGTAGACGCCGTCGTCGAAGTTGATGAAATCGTTCTGCCGGACCGGCTCGTAGGCGACCGCGACGGCGGCGGCGAGGTGGACCGAGATCCAGGCGAGGACCGAGCTTCGCGGCCGGATCGTCCCCTCGGGAGGGAGGGGCGGCCCCGGACGCGCTCGGCGCGCCCCGCGGTCGACGTGCTTGCCTGAACTGCGGTTCACGCGGGCAATCTACCTGCCGCACCGGGCGGTAGGATGTGGGTTTCGGCTCCCGATCCGCCCTCGACATGAAAGCGTCCCATCCGAGGATCCTCGCGCTCGCGATCGGGTCGGTCCTGGGGTTGGGGCTCGCAGCGGCCGCGTGGGGATTGCGCCGCGTGTCGTACGGCCACCTTGTCGACCAGAACGAAGAAGTCGACTCCCTGCTGCGCGAGAGGCAGGCGGATGCAGCCCGGCCGCCGGCGGGCGGGCTGCCTCTCGAGCCGGTCGACGCGGCGACGGCCGGGACTCTCTTCTTCGCGGCCGGGCCCGTGGTCTACGACCCGCACGCCTACTACCGCCCCGAGTCGAACCTCTCGCTCGAGTTCCCGCTCGAGGGCTACCCCGGCGGCAAGTACGTGCGGAGCACGAACTCGGCCGGCGAGCGCGAGGACCACGAGACGTTCACGGCGCCGCTCGACTTGTTCGTCCTGGTCGCCGGCGATTCCCACACCGACGGCGTGTGCGAGAACCGCGAGACCTACCCGAACCTGCTCGAGGAGCGTCTGGCGCGCAGGAGTCCCGGCCGGAGCATCGAGGTCCTCAACACGGGGACGACGGGCTACTCCTTCTACAACTACCTGGGCGTGCTCGAGAAGTACGCCGGCCGGCGCCCGGCCGTGTTCATCACCGCGATCTACGGGGGAAACGACTTCCTCGAGGTCCTGCGGCCGCACCGCTACTTCAAGCGCCTGCCGCCGCCCAAGAGAGCGCCGGAGTACTGGAAGACCCTGACGAGCCTGCGCTGGGACAACGACAAGGCCTTGAGCCAGGGCGGGAACGCGCTGCTGCTCTTCCAGCGCTACCCGGAGGAGGCCGCTCTCGGCCTGGAAGCCGCCTTCGAGGTGACCGGCGAGATCCAGCGCCGCTGCGCCGAGCTCGGGATCCCTTGGCTCGTCGTGTACATCCCGTCGGTCTACGACGGATACACCGGCGAGCAGGCGGAGCTCGTCGAGCACGTGCGCGAGCTCCTGGGTCTGGCCGAGGACGACATGAGAGCCCTGGACCGATTGGCGACGCGGCTCCTCGACCGCTTGCGCGAGCGCGGCGTGGACGTGCTCGACCTCCGCCAGCACCTCGTCCAGCAGGGCGCGCCCTGGTACTGGTCGGAGCTGCACATCAACCTGCGGGCGCACCAGAAGATCGCGGAGCTCCTCGAGCCGAGGGTCGAAGCCGCGCTCGCGCCGCGCTAGCTAGCGCGTGTATCCGAGCGACTGGAGCTGCCGCAGCATCTCCGGATCGAGCGCCTGCTCGTCGGCTTCGCCGAAGCGCCCCGCGAGGGCCTGGTGCATGCGCCAGTGCTCCTGGAGCGCCCCCTCGTACCGAGCGACCAGATCCGGATGCTCGTCGTTCACGGCGCGGGCGGCGAAAGGATCGTTCCAGAGGTCGTAGAGCAGCAGGCGCGTCGTCTCGGGGAAGAACGGGTGCACAGCGCCCCAGCGGCCACCAGCCGGGATCGCGCGCCGGCCGCGCGATCCGTCGGCGTTCCCGACTCCCGGGGGGCACGGTCCGATCTCGAGCGAAGCTCCCCAGCGCCCGTCGATCATCTCGATGTTGCCGACCATTTGGCCGGTCGCCTCGTCCACGCGGAACTCGTCCAGGATCACTGGCCGCGGCGCGAGCTTCTCCCCGCGGAGCAACGGGGCGAGCGAACGGCCCTGCAGGACGTCGGGCATCGGCAGACCCGTGAGCTCGAGGATCGTCGGCAGCACGTCGATCATCGAAACGGGCTGCTCGATGCGGCGGCCGCCCCCGATCCCGCGCGGCCACACGAAGATCAGGGGCACGCGCGTGCTGTAGGCGTCGAAGAGCGCTCCCTGCCAGCCCTCGGGCTGCGGTTCGATCAGGCCGCGCCCCCAGCGCGAGAACGTGCCCGCGGGATGTCCGTGGTCGGCGGCGATCACGAAGAGCGTGTCCTCCCACTCGCCCTCGGCCTTCAGCCGCTCGACGAAGCGCTCGAGCTCGCGGTCCTGGTGCGCCATCGTCTCGTCGTACAGACCGCGGCTGATGTTGAAGTAGCTCCTCCGGTCGATCCCGGCCCGCTTCAGCGCGATGTCGTAGAAGTCGGCGATGCTGGTCGTGCCGAAGAGATTCCCGGCCTTCTGGTTGAGCTGATCGTGCCACTCGTCGTGCTTCCTCCGCTCCTCGGGCGCGACGAAGAGCCCCGCGAACGGGGAGGGCGGCTCGTTCGGCTCGTGCACGTCCGTGGTCTGGAAATGGACCCAGTAGGGGTAGCCCGGGTAGTCGCGGCGCAGGCGCCAGAACCTGTCGTGGAGCTCGGGCGAGGATTTCGAGTGCTCCGTGTCGGCGTCGCGCATGAAGTCGACGCCGCGCTCCAGCCCGATGACCCGCGCGCAGTTGGGATTCGAGGTGAGCACCGCGGTCTGGTAGCCGCCCCGGCGCATGTGCTCCGCCATGGTCACGGCCTTCGTCGGGACCGGCGTCGAGTGGATGCCGCGGCGCAGCCCGCCGAGCACGCTGTGGTGCAGCGAGGTCATGAACGACGCCGTCGAGGGCTGCGTCCACGTGGAGTTCGCGTAGGCGTGCTCGAACACGACGCCCTCGCTGGCGAGGCGCTCGAGGAAAGGCGTCGTGCGGCGGGGGTAGCCGTAGACGCTCATCAGGTCGGCGCCGCCGCCGTCGATGACGTAGAAAATGACGTTGGGACGCTTCGCGACCCGCGCTCCGGAGACGATGGGAGCGCCCCAGAATGCGACCGAACCGGGGACTTCGCTGGTCGCCTCGAGACCGAGTTCGATCTCCTGTCCCGACCACTTCGAGAGGTCGAGCGAGCGTTGCTGCCACTCCGCGGCGTCGGCGATCGTCTCGCTCGCGAAGGCACGGGCCCCATTCACCGTGGCGTGGTAGGTGACCGACTCGCCCTCGAGGCACGTCAGGCCGAAGTCGAGGCGCCCAGCTTCGGGAACCCGCACCCGGAAGGCGAGATTCGCCGGCGCGTGCGCGAAGATCGACTGGCGCGTGATCGAGTCGCGCGTCAGCGAGCTCACGCCGAAATCTTCGAGGTAGGGTTCGCCGCGCGAGACGAGCGCGACCGAGAGGATCTCGAGGCTGGCGGCCTGCGGCGCGCTGGCGAAGACGCCGACGCTGTGGAGCGTGCGGGCCGACGGCTCTCCGCTGGGGCCTCCCTCCTCGCTCCACGGGACGTAGAAGGGCAGCAGGTACTCCTGAACCGATCCGTCGTTGAAGACGGGCGAGGTGCTCTCGTCGCCGCCGAAGAAAGCGAAGCCGCCCTGGATCGCGCGGCGCGAATCGACGTTGCACGCGACACCGATGCCGGCCATGCGCGCGTGCGAACGCGCGCGGACCAGGAGGCCCTTCCAGGCCGAGATCGGGCTCTCCGGGACGTCGACGGCGATGCCGCCCAGCAACATGCCCCGCCGGCCGCCCTCGGGCTCGGAGAGGGAGAGGCGCAGGGAGTCCGCGAGGGGCTCGAGCTTCACGGCCGCCAGGCCGGGGAAGTTCGCCGACGAGATCGCGCGCCACTCGGGGCGCGGCTCGGCGAAGCTCCAAGTGCGCTTCTCCCGCGCGGAATCGGGAGCGGGAGCGCTGCTGACCCGCGCGCGCTCGAGCTCGCCGTCGAGGTGGACGAGCGAGTGCGGAGAGGCCGTCGCGCCAGCCGGAGAGCCTCCGCCGCAGGCCGCGGGCCCTGCCAGGACGGAGACGAGGCCGACGACCGAGAGGATCCGAAGGTTCATGCCACCGCGACCTTCACGCAGTGGATCGGCGGCAGCGAGTCGTAGAGGCACTCCCAGTCCTCCCCGCCCTCGCGCCCGATCCAGAGCTGGCCCGTCGTCGTGCCGAAGTAGAGCGCGGGCGTAGGGAGTTGGTCGACGTCCATCGCGTCGCGCAGGACGGTGAAGAAGCTCTCCTTCTTCGGGAAGCCGCGCGCGAGCTGGCTCCAGGAGTCGCCGCCGTCCTCGCTGCGCCACACCGCCGGTGATCCGCCGGGACACGTGCGCGTGGTCGGCTCGAGCGGGAGGACGTACACGGTGTCGGGATCGTGCGGGTGGACGACGATCGGGAAGCCGAAGTCGGAAGGCAGCCCCTTCGCGATCGAGCGCCACGTGCGCCCGTGGTCGTCGCTGCGCAGGACGCCGATGCCCGGGCGCGGTCCACCGGGGCCGTCCCATTCGGCCCAGCCGCCGTGGTTCTGCATGTACAGCCGACCGGGGACCTCGGCGTGTCCCGCGATCTTGTGCACGCACTGTCCGAACTCCGGGTACGGATCGGGCATGAAGCCCGCGCCGACGCCGTGGTTCGAGGCCGCGAAGGTCCGGCCCTTGTCCTCGCTCAGGTAGTGGCCGCCCGTCGAGATGCCGACGTGGACGAGGTCGCCGTCGGGGAGGATCGTGTGCAGGCAGAGTCCGCCGTTCCCCGGTTGCCACTGGCGCGCGTGGGGATGGTTCGAGAGGCCGTTGACGAGCTGCCAGGAATCTCCTGCGTCGGAGCTCCGGAAGAGCGACGCGGGCTCGACGCCGCACCAGAGGTCCTTCTTCCCCTCGCCCGGCGCGAGCGACCAGATGTTCGCGAGAGCGCGGCCGTCCTTGGCCGGGAACGCCGGGGCGGACTTCGTCTCGTGGAACGAGTGGCCGAGGTCGGTCGAGCGCAGGACCTTCATGCCGAAGAAGGCGTTGCAGCTCGAAGCATAGACCCGTGTCGACCCGCGGTTGTCGATCATCGCCGAGTAGACGGCGACGCCCGATCCGAAGGGGCCGCGCAGCGTGAACTTCTTCCGCGTCCGGGCGGATTCCGCGATGAAGAGGCCTTTCTTGGTGCCGAGGGCGAGGATCAGGCGTTCGGGCATGGAAGGCCTCCGGATACGGCAGGGAGGATGGTGAGGGTGTCGCCTTGAGCGAAGGGAGTGTCGAGTTGCGCGAGATCGCGGATGTGGGCGGAGTTGACGAAGAGATTGACGTGGCGGCGGACGGCGCCGGTCTCGTCGCAGATGCTCTGGTGGAGCGTGGGGTAGCGCTCCGCGATCTGGGTGAGGGCTGCGCGGACGGTCGCGGCAGGCAGGGCGATCTCGCTGGCCCCGTTCGATGCGGCCCGCAGGGGAGTCGGGACCCGGATCGTGATCGAAGGGGCGCGGGGCATGGGTTGATCGCGAGAGCCGAAGTGAAGGGTAGGGGAGAGCTGGCCTTCCTCGCCACCTTGGGTTCCAAGGCCCCGACCACGGGTGCGGCCGCGCTTCGTCCCTGGCCCGCGCGGGCTCGACGGCGTTCTCGGACTGGACCAGCCGGCTATCCGTGACGAATTCGACACAAAGATGGTCGGCAGGCCGCTGCTCCTGCCCGTGGATCGGGGTAGTCTTCGAGGTGCGCTGGGCCATCTCCCCCGTGCCTAGCCGGCGCGGAACCAAGCGAGGCGGGGATCCGTCTCACTCGGGAATGGGAGGGGAAGGGTCTGCAACGATCCCGGAGGAACGGGAAGGCGGGCCCACGAGCGGTATCGGCGATCGGCTGAAGCTGGGACCGGAACGAGTTCCCGGAAACCGCCGTGCCCTTCCGGCGCGGAGAGTTTAGCTTCGCACGGCCGAAATCGAGACTCGGCACCCCCCTCTCCAACGCAGCACTCGAGGTACTCATGTTCCGTCGCACGATCCTGATCGCCGGCCTTGGACTGGCCGCCCTGTCCGCACCCGCGTCCGCGCAGGCCTCTCCTCCTCTGGACACGGTGCGCGTGGCGAGCGGATTGTCGCTGCCCCTCTACGTCTGCTCTCCCCCCGGCGACACGGACCGCCTGTTCATCGTGGAGCAGCGCTCGGGGAACACCGGCCGGATCAAGGTCCTCGATCTCTCGAGCGGCCTGGTCAGCGGAACCGTCTACCTCTCGATCAGCCCCGTGGCGACCGGCAACGAGCAGGGCCTGCTGGGGCTGGCGTTCCACCCCAACTTCGCGACCAACGGCTTCTTCTTCGTCAACTACACGAACTCCTCGGGCACCACGATCGTGGCCCGCTACCAGGCGACCGCGCCGTTCATGACCTCCGCGACGGCCCAAGTCGGTTCCGCGCTGCAGATCATCTCGATCACCCAGCCGTTCTCGAACCACAACGGGGGCTGGATCGGCTTCGGGCCGGACGGCTACCTGTACGTCGCGATGGGGGACGGCGGATCCGCCAACGATCCCGGCGGCAACGCGCAGAACATCAACACGCTGCTCGGCAAGATGCTCCGGCTCGACGTCGACGGCGACGACTTCCCCGTGGACCCGGCTCTGAACTACGCCATTCCGCCGACGAACCCCTTCGTCGGCGTGGCGGGAGCCGACGAGATCTGGCACACAGGCCTGCGCAACCCCTGGCGCAACGGCTTCGACCGCGCCACCGGAGACCTCTACATCGGTGACGTGGGTCAGAACGCGGTCGAGGAGATCAGCTTCCAGCCCGCCGGGGTCGGCAACCTGAACTACGGCTGGCGTTGCATGGAGGGCGGCAACTGCACGGGCCTCAGCGGCTGCACCTGCGGCTCAGCCGCGCTGACGGCGCCGATCCGCGTGTACCCGCACGCCGGCGGAGCGTGCTCGGTGACGGGCGGCTACGTCTACCGGGGAACGGCGATCTGCGGGCTGCAGGGCACCTACTTCTATGCCGACTACTGCAACAACCAGATCACCTCGTTCCGCTACGTCGGCGGCGTCGTCAGCGCAGCGACGAACCGCACGGCCGAGCTCGCTCCCGGAGGCGGCCTGGCGATCAACAACGTCACGTCCTTCGGCGAGGACGACAGCGGGGAGATGTACATCTGCGACCAGGGCGGGGAAGTGTTCAAGATCGTCCCGTCCGCGCTCGTCGACTGCAACGGGAACCAGATCCACGACATCTGCGACATCGACACGGGGTTCAGCCAGGACACGAACACGAACGGCATCCCGGACGAGTGCGAGTCGGTGATCACGACGTTCTGCTTCCCCGGCCAGGGAGGCGTGGTCGCATGCCCCTGCAACAATCCGCCCTTCTTCCCGGACACGGGCTGCAACAACTTCGGGGGCGCGACGGGCGGCGCCTACCTCGCGGGAACGGGCAGCGCCTCGCTCGGTAACGACACCCTCCTGCTCACCGCGAACGAGGAGAACGCGACCGCGCTCACTATTTTCTGGACGGGACAGACGCTGATCTCGCCCCCCGGCGCGGCCCACGGAGCCGGCGTGCGCTGCGTCTCCGCGCTGCATCGCCTGTATTCGGGCAACGCCTCGGGCGGCACGATCGCGCGGCCGGGAGGCCAGGATGCGTCCGTGAGCGCGCGCTCGGCGGCCGTGGGGGCGACGATCGCCGCGGGGCAGACGCGGTACTACTTCACGATCTACCGCGACAACTTCGCCGCCGGACCGTGCGGCAACCCGGCCAGCAACATCAACCTCTCGAGTGCGGTAGGGGTGCTCTGGACCCCCTGATCGCGGCGGAAGACCGGAGTCCATTCCGCGGGTTGCGAGGAGCCGGCCTCGCAACCCGCGGGCCTTTGGACTGAACCCCTCCTCGGCTCGAGGCGCCTCCTGGTGGACGGGGTCCGAGTAGGGGACTCGGCGACGATGGTAGGCTCCCGGGCCGCGTGAAACCTGAACGGTCCTCGCGTGCCGCCACCATCACGGGACGGCTGGCGCTGTGGAGCCTGTCCGCGTTCCTCGCCGGCAGCGCCGTGGTCGTGGCTGCGGGGACGCTCGTGCTCCTCACGCCGGCGGGCCGGCCGGGTCGAATCGCCTCCGTCCTCGACGTCGCAGTCCTCTTTACCCTCGGCGCCGGATGGACCTTGTTCTTCGTCTTGTTCGTCCTGCAGCGGCTCTTCGTGCCGGCGCGGCCCAGCGTCGTCCGTCCGCGCGGCGAGGCGAAGGTCCACGTGGCGTTGACGGCGTTGGACGACGAGGTGTGCATCGGGGACGCGGTACGCGACTTCCGGCGTCCCGGCGTGCACCGCGTGATCGTCGTCGAGAACGACTCCCGCGACGGCACTCGCGCCGCGGCGCTCGAGGCCGGCGCCGACGAGGTCGTCACGGAGACGACGCGGGGCTACGGGGCGTGCTGCATGCGGGCGCTGGCCGAGGCGGCGAAGGGCCTGCGCGACGAGGACATCGTCGTCCTGTGCGAGGGCGACGGGACCTTCTCCGGGCAGGATGTCGGGAAGCTCCTCGCCTACCTGGAGAACTCGGATCTCGTCCTGGGCACACGCGCGACGCAGGAGCTGCGCCAGACGGACACCCAGATGGACTTCCTGATCAATCCGGCCAACCAGATCGTCGCGAAAATGATCCAGACGCGGTTCTGGGGCGTCCGCCTGACCGACGTGGGCTGCACGTACCGAGCGATGTGGGTGGGGAGCTACCGCCGTCTGCGCCCGTCCCTGCGCGTCAACGGGAATCATTTCTCCCCGCACATGTTCATCGAGGCGCTGCGGGCGCGGATGCGCGTGATCGAGATCCCCGTCAGCTTCCGCAAGCGTGGCGGGATCGCCAAGGGCGTCGGGTCGAACAAGATCAAGGCGGCAGGCGTGGCGCTGCGCATGCTCGGGCTCCTCTACCGTGCTTGAGGAAGCCCGAACGCACGGGTCGGCCGGCCGCCAGCCTCCGCCACCGCGGGCGCGCCCCCTGGACTTCCTGGGCCTCGCCCTCGCCGCGCTCCTCGCCTGGCCGGCGCTCCTGTATCCCTTCGGACGCGACCAGGCCATCGTCGACTACGTCGCGCGCGCCCTGCTCGAGGGGCACCTGCCCTACACGGCGGGGAGCGCCGTGGTCGTCCGGACGCCCGGAATCTTCTGCGTCTTCGCGCTGGCCGACGCCGTCTTCGGCCTCCATCCCTGGTCCGTGCGCATCGTCGAGCTCCTCACGGTGCTGGGACTCGGCTGGATCGTGTTCCGCTTCTGCTGGAGCCGCGCCGAGCGCCGTGACGGCCACTTGGGTGCCTCCGTGCTGCTCGTCACGGCCTTCTACTACGTGTGCTTCGACTACTGGCACTCCGCGCAGCAGGAGATCTGGGAGACCGCGTGCCTGATGGCTGCTCTCGCCCTGGCCCTGACGCGGAATCCGTCGCGGGCTCGCGACCTCGTGTGCGGACTGCTCTGCGGGGCGGCGTTCCTGTTCAAGTATCCCGCGGCGCTGCCGGGCCTGGGGATCGCGTGCGCGGTCGCCTTCTCCAGGGGCGACGGCCATCCTCGAAAGCTCCGCGAGCGGGCGGCGAGCCTCGGGTGGTTCGCGCTGGGCGGCTCGCTGGCCATCAGCGCGTGGCTCGTTCCGTACGTCGTCACCGGGAAATGGAAGACGTTCTGGGAGGTCGGCGTCGAGTACGTGCTCTATTACACGAGGGTGAGCCATCCCGCGCCCGCGGCGATCGGGAGATGGCCCCTGCGTTCCGCGAGCTTCCTCGTTCTCCTCGGCCTGTTGGTGACCTTGGGTCTGTGGAAGTCCGGCTCACCGCGCCTCCGGGACAGGCGCCTGTCGTGGACGCTCGCGATCGGCGGGCTCGCCGTCGCGAGCATCTTCCTGCAGAGGCTGTTCTTCGGGTACCACTGGGGCGTCGTCACCCCGTTCGTGGCCGCGCTGGTGCTCTCGTGCCTGAAGCGCGTGACGGCTCGCGGCCGGACCGTGTTCCTGCTCGTGGCGGCCGCCGCGGCGCTCGGTCTGGCGCTGGGACCGAAATGGCTCGCGAATCCGGGGATCACGTACGCGGGCTACTCGGCGAAGGCATGGAAGTACGCGTTCGGCGCGATCGATCGGTCCGAGTTCTTGAAGCCGATCGTCGGTCCGTACGGGTTCAACTACGCCGCGCAGGAGAACATCGGGCGGATCCTCTCCGACCGCGCGTCCCCGGGCGACACGCTCTGCGTCGCGGCGAAATTCGAGCCGGTCTTCTACGTCGCCTCCGGGTTGAAGTGCCCGAGCCGCTTCCCGATCCAGCAGGGCTTCGGATTCCGCGACGGCGCCTGGCTGCGAGAGCATGCCCAGGCGATGCAGATCGGACCGCCGACTTTCGTGGTGGGCAGCCGCGACGAGCCTGAACTCGCGCGGTCCCTGCAGCGCGGCTACCGAGTGGAGTGGGAAGGCCCCCGATTCGTGGTCCTGCGCAGAACGGAAGCTCCCAGTGCCCCCCAGTCGCCGCGCTGAGTCGCCGAGGAGGTCCGGGCGAGGTCCTCGACCCAGGTAGGTATTCGGGGGAGGATGGTCGGGGTGCGGGAGCCCAACTCTATCCCGATTAGGGTCGGATAGAGGCCAAACAACCGCGCCAATATGGCCGTTGGATGGGTTGCGCATTTCAGCCAGGAGTCAGTAGAATCCAGGGATTACGGCCCGCGCCAGGTGGCCTCGAGAGCTTCCTGACGCACCAAGAGGTCGAACTGCCCCCCCCTCCCCGCACCCCGCTCTGGGCGCCTTGAGCCCGCGGTTCCAGCTCATTGTCCCGCGCTCGCTCGACGCCCCCCCCGCTCCATCGCCCGCCTCTAGAGAAGGATCTGTCATGAAGTGCGCCTCCGCCCAAATGCTCTGCCGCGTCCTCCTCACACTGGTCGGACTGTTCGCGACGACTGCCACGGCCAACGCTGCCGCAACGGCGAGCGCCATGCCCGCGCCCTCGGCCACTCCTCTCGTCAACGGATCGGTGTGCCCGGGATCGACCTACCAGTTCGCCACCACGGCGAGTGGCGGGGGGCCCTACACCTACGTGTGGAAGAAGAACGCCGTGACGATCTCGGGCGCGACGAGCAGCAGCTACGGGGCGACAGCGAGCAGCACGGCGG
The DNA here is from genome assembly GCA_046155895.1 of Planctomycetota bacterium. Lineage (GTDB taxonomy): Bacteria > Planctomycetota > UBA1135 > UBA1135 > DASYPQ01. The sequence continues at coordinate 15,903 of JBJXFB010000163.1, forward strand.
GAGTGATCGACACCTACTGCGTCACGGTGTCGAACTCGAGCGGTTCGGTCCAGACCTGCGGGACCCTGACGTCGAGGACGCCGCCGACGGCAACGGCACTCACGAACCGATCCGTGTGCGCGGCGGCGACCTCCCAGTTCTGCACGACGGCGGGTGGCACGGGGCCGTTCACCTACGTCTGGAAGAAGAACGGGACGACGATCTCCGGGGCGACGAGCAGCTGCTACACCGCCACGGCCGGGAGCACCGGCCAGGTCCACACCTACGCCGTGACGGTCACCGGGGCCTGCTCGCCTTCAGTCACACGCAGCGCCACGCTGACGGCGGCCTCCCCCGTCACTGCGACGACGCCCGCCTCGGCGACGCGCTGCCAGGGGCTGACGAACCAGTTTTGCACGACGGCGGGTGGCACGGGGCCGTTCACCTACGTCTGGAAGAAGAACGGGACGACGATCTCCGGGGCGACGAGCAGCTGCTACACCGCCACGGCCGGAGCGGGCGGCGTGGTCGACACGTACGCCGTCACCGTCACGGGCCCCTGCGGCTCGGTAACGAGGAGCCCCACGCTGACGTCGAGCGCGAACGTCACGGCCAGCGCCTTGTCCGCGGCGGCGAAGTGTCCGGGGGCGACGAATTCGTTCTCCACCACGGCCGGCGGCACGGGGCCGTTCACCTACGCCTGGAAGAAGAACGGCACGACGATCACCGGCGCGACGAGCAGTGCCTACACGGCCACCGCCGGGAGCGCTGGCACGGTCGACACCTACTGCGTCACGGTCACGGGAGGGTGCGGATCTCCGGTCCAGCAGTGCGCGACGCTGACAGGAGCGACCGCCGCCACGGCCACGGCGCTCACGGCGTCGAGTCGGTGTCCGGGGGCGACCAACCTGTTCTGCACGACGGCGGGCGGCACAGGACCCTTCTCCTACGTATGGAAGAAGAACGGCACGACGATCTCCGGCGCGTCGAGCAGCTGCTACACGGCGACCGCCGGATCGAGCGGCACGGTCGACACCTACTGCGTCGACGTGACCGGCGCCTGCGGCACTGTCCAGCGCTGCGCGACGCTGACCGGGAGCGCGAATGCCACGGCGTCCGCGCTGAACCCGGCGAGCGTGTGCGCGGGGCAGACGAACTTGTTCTGCACGACGGCGGGGGGCACGGGTCCCTTCACCTATGTCTGGAAGAAGAACGGCACGACGATCTCGGGCGCGACCACCAGCTGCTACACGGCGACCGCCGGGACGGCCAACACGGTCGACAGCTACTGCGTCACGGTCACGGGCGCGTGCGGACCCGCCGTCCAGCAGTGCTCCACGCTGACTTCGAACGGGAACCCCACGGTCAGCGCGCTGGCGCCGATGACCGTGTGCGCGGGGCAGACGGTCGAGCTCTGCACGACGGCGCAGGAGGGCGCCGGCGCCAGGCACTGCACGCTGACGCAGGGCGCTTACGGGAACGCGGGCGGGCAGTTCAACGGAATCCTGCGGCCCCAGCTGATCGAGAT
>JBJXFB010000168.1:0-25332 GCA_046155895.1 Planctomycetota bacterium
CTCTCGACACCGAACCCCCTTGCGCGCTCACCCAGGTGTGCGGTACATCAACCCCGTCCTGAGCACCTCGCCACTGGCCGGTTTTGACCCGACCACGACTGGCCGCTTTTGAGGTGATCCCCGAGGAGAGCTCCTTCTCCCGCTCCCCCGAATTGGTGGGCACAAGGCTCACGCGATGGGATCGTTGGCTAGTGGCGGAGCTCCGCCTCGCCGTAGATCTGGGCTCAGGGATCCCGGGCAGGAGTGCATCCCGATTCCGAGACTTCCATCCGCGACTTGTTCTTGACAGAGCCAACTTTCAGAGCAGAGCTTCGGGCTCGTCGCTAGTATTGGTCCCAGTCGGGCAATGCAGCCCGTCGGTCCGTTCTCTTCCCTCGGATCAAGCTCGCCCTCTCAGCTGCTTCACCCTGACGTGCGTCTCGTGAGCGGCTCGATCCACGGTTGACCCTTACCGTTCGATCCAGCTTCGTCCCGTTTGCGAATGCACGTCCAACAACGAATGAGTCCGTGAACCACGGCTACGCATTCATTCTCCGAAAGAAGCATCATGAGGTCATCAAGTGTCTTGCTGGTGCTGTGCCTCTTCCTCGGCTGTAGGTCTCTGTGGAAGGACCCCGCTGTCGCCGAGGCACCGCCGGTATCAGCTTTGGCACCCTCCGGAGCAGATCCTAGCCAGGCAGCAGAACACCGTGCTTCAGTGGCGGCTAGCGAAGGGCTGCCCAGTTCCGCGGAGGACATGCTGCTATCAGCGGCGTCAGCTCAGCCCACGCTCCTAAGTAGCGCTGCTGCGGTGTCCCCAGGCGCACACACCTTCATGGGAGTGCCGATCACGACAGGGAACGACGTAGTGGTGCTTGAGAATGCTGCCTACGCTGTCGGATTCAGCCGGACGACACGCACGCCACTGTGGGCCGCCTACCGTCTCTTTGAAGTCGACGAGTCTGTTGAACAGCCTCGACCGAACGTCAAATTCGACTCCGATGATCGAATCGGTATTCCGGACTTGGTGCACGACAGCTACACCAACGCCGGATACGACCGAGGCCACATGGTGCCTAGTTCACCCATCGGACGATGCTACGGTGAGGACCCGCAACTCGAGACGTTCATGGTGAGCAACATCTGCCCGCAACACCCAGGATGCAATCAGCGTGCTTGGGAACGATTCGAACACAGAGAATCCCACGACTATGCCGCTTGGTTCGACGTCATTTGGGTCGTAGCTGGGCCGATCTTTGATGCCGACGTTCCATGCGAGGAGTTGCTATCCGATGTCAGGATTCCTAATGGTTTTTACAAGATCGTTGTCGCTGAGATCGAAGGTGAGTGGGAAGCCCTCGCAATCGTGATGCCGAACGCGCGGACCAATGACTCTCGGATTCGCGACTACGTGAAGAGCGTCAATGAGATCGAAGCTCGTGTGGACATCGATTTCTTCCGCGAACTTCCTGATGACGTTGAAGAACGGTTGGAGTCGGATAGTTCGCCGCATCCCGAATGGGCCATCGGATATGAACTCCGGCCGGTGTTTCCGGGAGCCGCGCGCACCATCTCGAAACGGCCCTGCGATTGAGAATGAAAAGCCAAAGTGAACGCGAGAGCAAGTAGGCAAGAGTACATATGAAGATCCAAGCGACCAAGAAGTTCAGCCCATCGCTGCTCGTCAGCCTTCTACTAGTCGTTCAGGCATGTCGAAGTGTGTCCGCAACTAAGCAGGCAGGCTCGCCCCCTGTTGCCAGCCCTGTTGAAGCCTCCCCTGCGGCGACTTCAGGCGACTCACCACTGAAGCTGGTGCAGGATGAATTTCGATCTACATACGAAGCTGCTCGTGACCGGACGGTCACGATGCTTTCCACGCTGATCGTTTCAAGATTCAGTGATCTGTTCCTCTTCAGAAGTGGAATGCCGACTCTTGAGGGCAAAGGCATTCCGCCGAAGTATCTGAGGCTACATAGGACCGCCCATGTTCCGTTCGTCGTGTACCTGAAAGTCGAGCCGTATTTTGGGCAGCCACTCCCCGATACCTGCCGCACAGAGCTAGACAACTACAAGGTCCGATTGGAAGCTGCAGTTCCGGATTTGGTAAACTACGAGTTTACTGACGCGGAGCAAGGGTGGCAGAAAGAGATCTTGAGAGAGACGTGTGACTACCTGACGACCATCTTGCAAGTCGGTGCAGCTCATCGCCAGGAGTTCGATGAGTATGAACGAGGTGTTCATGGTGCAGTCATGGAGTTGGCTGACTCGGCGGGAGCTTCCCAAGTCGAAGCCACGCATCGTCTAGTCACAGAATGGCGAAAGCTGCTAACTGATCAGGAATGGCAACGGCTTCGAGTTCTGGTGGTAGGGCCTAGACAGCCCCGGCACGACAATGCGGCAACCCAGTACTTCGCTGCCGTGTTTCCAGGCGTCAGCAACTCCCTGTATCCCGGAGAAAGCACGAGGGTCTTCTTTTTGGAGAGTCTCACGATTAACCGGAAAGACAAGGCCTTCGAGGAGGAAAGAGGCGCGTTGGCTGCACTCCTACTTGACCGGAAAGCCTCAACGGAATTCTTCAACAATCCATATCGCATGAGTGTTGATATCGTGGCTGACGGGGCTCGTGATCGAATTGAGGAGCTGGACTTGTCGGTTCTTCGCTAGCTGAAACTCGTGCAGCCGATGCGCACGTCCAATCGTTGTGAGAGGTTTCGTAGAGGACGTGTGAACCTGACGTGCCGACCCGATTTCGAAAGAGACTCTCGCAGCAATCAGAACCGTAGGGTCTCCGCACAATGGGGAGTCAGGATCCAAGGCAGCATAGGAGTCCGACTACGGGGCTTGGGGGTCGACTCACAACAGTAGGAGCCGCGGACTCGCATCCGCGGCTCCTGTAGAGTCACTCGCGGGTTCGAGTTCTAGCGCTTGCTATCCTCTTTCCCTTCTCTAAAACCCTTGCTGTAGGAGGCAGCGCCGGGGCGCGCCTCTCCTGCGAACCCAAGGGTCATGAGGGCGATCCCGGAACGAGATCCGTCATCATGCGGGTTTCCGGACTCTCCGTCGCGGTGGCCGCGGATGTACTCCCTCACTTCGGTCTGGGCTTTCTCAACATCTTTGTCAGGTCTGTTGGTCATAGTAGATAGATCTCGAAGATGGTGTCCCGCTGCGGAGTACCGCAACTGCACCCTCGGTGTTGATGAGCCGCGAGCCGGGGAACAGCCCCCGATTCACGGCACATCGGTTTGGCACCACAGACGTATTCCGGGCTCGGCGGTATCGTCAACAGCTTTTCTCTGGGTGGCCTTGGCGGGCCCGTCTAGGGGCACTTGCACGGCCGCCTGCCAATATGGCAGAATGGGTGAGGCAACCTGAAAACCTGAACTGGCACACCCGTTTTTGCCTGGGGTCACGTTGCCCCGGCGATAGAATTCCTTCCAGCGCATGATCACAGGAGGGTGACCCTGATGAAGCGCATCGGTTTGGCAACCTGGTCGGGTTCATCCCGGCCCAGGTGCTCTTCGAAATGGTAGATCTGCTCTGAATCGTGCGCTGGAAGGTTTCTCTCACAACCGTCCACTCAAAAGGGCCAGCGAGGGAAAACCAGAGGAGCCCGGCGACCTAACCGTCAGTCCGGGCTTCTTTTTTTTGCGCGACGGGTTTTCAGGCAGAAGCTGAGTCTAGAGGCGCGCGAGGTCGTTGCCTCGGATATTCTAGCGCAAGCACACGCCACTGCTAGGACCGCTTGCGTCTCGGCATCAGTCCCATGTACTGTCTAGTGTACTCGTACCGACTCTCCAAGCCGAGCAAAAGCCCCGACGGCTATCGAAAGACTCGGACTAGGCACGAGAAATCACATGACTCACTCAAATCGCGGATCCCTGTGGCACCGTTGGGACTTGCACTTCCACACTCCCAGCTCATTCGATTACGGCAACAAGGGAGTCACAGACCAGCAGATAGTCGATCGCCTCCTGTCGGAGGGTCTTCGCGTGGTCGCGATTACCGATCACCACACAATGGATGTGGCGCGAATCGGTCGATTGCAGGAACTAGGTAAGGGCAAGATCACGTTCCTTCCTGGAATAGAGCTTCGTAGCGAGCATGGCGGGAAGCCCATCAACTACATCTGTATCTTCCCGGAAGACTGCCAATTAAAAGATGTGTGGACGACTCTTCAGGGCCGCTTAGGGCTGACTGAAAAGGACCTCGTTGAGAAGGGGGGAGATCACAAGATCTACGTTCCTATGAAGGAAGGCGCGACAGTGACGAGGGAGCTCGGTGGGGTCGTGTCTATTCATGCGGGTGTGAAGAGCAACTCGATCGAGGAGATAAGTAACGCAACCGAGTTCCAGCAGCGCCTCAAGTACGACATAACTAAGCAGTGGGTCGACTTGATGGAAATCGGTCAGATCAAGGACATCGATACTCATCTGACCAAGATCTTTCCGAGCACAGGCCTCGACCGTCCTCTGATACTGTGCTCCGACAATCACAATATCAACGAGTACTCCATGAAGGGTCCGTTGTGGCTGCGCGCGGATCCAACCTTCCGGGGGCTGCTCATGGTGTTGAGGGAGCCTCGGGATCGCGCCTACATCGGCACCAGGCCACCGGAGGTTGTTCGTGTGGAGCAGAATCCGACCAAGTATATCAAGAGCATTGCGTTTGAACGGCGTGCGGGGTCGCCTCCAGCCGAGGTATGGTTCAGCGGTACCGTGGAACTCAGTTCTGGCCTGATTGCGATTGTTGGCAACAAAGGAAGTGGGAAAAGCGCGCTCGCAGATACGCTCGGACTTCTCGGGTCTACGAAGAATGGACCATCCTTCTCGTTTCTCAGCGCAGAGCGGTTCCGGCACCCTAGCGGCGGCTTCGCGGATCGGTTTGAGGCAACGCTTACCTGGGAGTCCGGTGAGAAGACGAAGCGCCGGCTCTCGGACCTCATCATGCCCGAGGAGGTGGAGCGCCTGAAGTATCTCCCGCAGAACCATGTCGAGAAGGTATGCAATGAACTGGCGCACCTCGGAGAGGCCGGCTTTGAACGAGAGCTGAAGGCGGTCATCTTCTCTCACGTGCCGGATTCGGAGAGACTAGGCAATGCGACTCTGGATGACGTGGTGGCGTTCCGAACGGGAGAGCGGCAGAAGCGCATCGATTCATTACTGAAGCTGCTTCGTGATGAAAGCCGTACGCGAGCCGCGCTAGAGGCACAGCAGGACCCGGTCGTTCGGCGGGAAATGGAAGAGAAAACCAAACGACGTCAGTTGGAGCTGGATGCGCACGGAGCACTCAAACCGGCGGAGGTCACGAACCCCGCCGTTGGGACGATTACCGCGCCTGGTCAGACGGAGAAGCTCCGCGAACTCGATGCAGCGGAAGCGACAAAGAAGACTTTGACGGATCGGATCGCGACCGGCGAGGAGGAGATCGCACGTCTTGAACGGCGAAGTGCCGTTGCGGTACGGCTCTTCGAAAAGCTCGCCAACTTTCAAAAGGACTTCACGGTATTCAAGGCGTCGCTTGATGGGGATGCTCGAGAACTCGGACTTGACGCGGCTGCCTTGGTCACGTTCGACGTCCAGTCGAGCACAGTAGAGAAGGTACGGAGTGAGGCGCTCGCACGCATTGCGGCACTGAAGCACGACCTGGACGGAACGGAACCGCCGGGTGCGAGACAGCAAGTGAGCGCCCACGAGGCAGTCATTGCCGACCTGAAGGCGAAGCTAGATGCTCCAAATCGGGCATACCAGGGATACCTCGCCTCCCTGGCCGAGTGGGACGCGAAGCGCATCGCTATAGAGGGGACGGAGAAGGATCCCGAGTCATTGGTAGGGCTGAAGGCCGCGACTAGTGCATTGGACGACCTGCCTGCAAGAGTCATGGCCGTGCGCAACAAGCAGATCCAGATCGCGCTTGAGGTGTGGGATGAAAAGGCTGCACAGGCCGCCGTATATCGGACCTTGTATGGGGCGGTGCAGACATTCATCGAAGGACATGCTCTAGCCAAGGACAAGCTCAAGCTTGAGTTTCGCGCAGAACTCACGAACGAAGGGGTGCAAGAGCGAGTGCTCAACCTACTTGCCCAGAATCGCCGAGGTAGCTTCATGGGAGTTGACGAGGGACGAGCAAGAATGGACGCCCTCGTGCAGAACACAAGATGGGAGGATCGTAGCTCTGTGCGTCGGTTCCTTGACGCGGTTGATGGTGCACTGCACGCCGATCAACGCGACAAGACTCCGCTACCCACACAACTCAAGGATCAACTTGCAAAGAACCGAAAGCCAGAGGAGGTGTTCGATCTTCTCTACGGACTGGAGTACGTTCGACCTCGATATATTCTCCGGTGGGAAGGGAAGGATATTTCGATGTTGTCGCCAGGCGAGAGAGGGACACTGCTCCTCGTGTTCTACCTGCTCATTGACAAGAGCGACATTCCTCTCGTGATCGATCAGCCTGAGGGCAATCTCGATAATCACACCGTGGCCATGGTACTCGTGGAATGCATCAAGGAAACTCGAAGACGGAGGCAGGTCTTCATCGTTACTCACAACCCGAACCTCGCGGTGGTCTGCGATGCGGACCAAGTCATTCATGCTCACATGGACAAGATCGGCGGTAACGCGGTCACGTACACAACCGGTGCCCTAGAGAATCCAGTGATGAACAAGTACGTGACGGATGTGCTCGAAGGGACACGATGGGCTTTTGGCGTTCGTGGAGCGAAATACGAAGTCGGACAATAGCGGAGTAGCGTCAGCACAGGGTCCGGACGTACGCTGCCGCGCTCTGTGCTAGTCCCGCCGATCCAGATTGGCATTAGTAGCACGCTTGTCCGAACCAGCCCGCTATTCGATGTTGGCAGGATGCACCCCCGTGATCCGAGGCTTATCCTCGGTCGGACGAACTGGCGCGACCTACGCAAAGTTGTCGGACTCAATCAAGCGGACCGCCTACATCACCTCTATGTGATTGGTCAGACAGGAACCGGGAAGTCCACCCTCCTCGAGAACCTCATGCGCCAGGATCTCGAAGCATGCCGAGGCTTCGCGTTCCTCGATCCGCACGGAGACGCCGTCGCACAGTTGGCGAACTCCGTCACCGATCGCCATAGCGCCGGCCTCGTCTATGTCGATGCTCCTGATGCGACTTCGGAGGTTGGGTTCAACCCAATCGAGGCCGTTCCCCCAGCCCAACGCTCGCTCGCAGCCTCGGGCATCATCGAGGCGTTCAAGAATGTCTGGGATCGCTGGTGGGGGCCACGACTTGAGCACCTCTTCAGGAACGCGCTACTGACGCTTCTCGATCAGCCCACGGCAACGCTGGCTGAGGTTCTTCGGCTTTTCGCGGACGACCGGTATCGCAAGGAGTGCGTGACTCGGGTGACACACCCTGCTGTCCGGGACTTCTGGATCCAGGAGTTCGAGAAGTACCCCATTCGGTACCGGGCGGAGATGCTTGCCCCTCTTCGGAACAAGCTCGGCGCCTTTCTCTCGCAACCCTCTCTCCATCGAATCCTCACGAAGGAGCGATCGAGCTTCGACCTTCGCGAAGTCATGGACTCCGGCAAGGTCCTCCTCGTGAATCTCTCTAAGGGGCAGATGGGGGCGGACGCTTCGTCCCTTCTGGGCGCCCTGCTCGTCACCCGGATCTCACTCGCGGCTCTCTCTCGCGCGCACGTCCCGGAATCAGAGCGCCGTCCCTTCTTCGTCTACCTCGACGAATTCCAGAACTTCACGACGCTTTCGGTCGCGGGTATGCTCTCGGAGCTCCGGAAGTACCGGATAGGGATGGTGCTCGCTCACCAATACCTCGATCAGTTGGCACCCGAAGTCCGCGAAGCGATTCTCGGCAATGCCGGGACGTTGGTCAGCTTTCGTCTCGGCCCAACGGACGTGCGGATCATCGGGAAGTACCTCGATCCGGTATTCACGGAGTACGACCTCCTGCACTTGCCCAACCACTCGGTCTACCTTCGTCTCATGGTGGACGGGATGATCGTGCGGCCTTTCAGCGCGGACACCCTTCCGCCATATGCCTAGGAGTTCCCCCAATGAGCAACGCTCGTCTCATCTCGCACTGGGATCACCTCATCGATGGGTTCCAGTACTCCCCGCAAGCATTCTACACGGCCCTTGAAGAAGCACTCACGAAGCGAACGATCCCGGATACGAAGACCATTCGCATTGAGCTTGACGAAGGGCCGGTTCTCTCGGGGAAGCGCATCTACCTTCGGGTGACGCGCGAAGAGCTGTCCTTCGATATCTGCGCCGCTCCGTTTGGGAGCGGCTTTTTCGTGTCCTGGTGGCTGGGGAAGCCGTCTCGCCGCGGCCTTCTCTATGCCTTGCTTCTCGTCGGCGCGATCGTCGCTTTTCCTGCTGTCGTGGTCATCCTCGGCGTCATGATGCAGATCTTCGGCGTTCTGAATGGTGTTGTGGGAACGCTATCGATCGTGCTCGTCGGCATCGCGGGGCTCGGCTACTTCATCCGACGTGGCGTTCTCGGCATCGAGGACGAGGTGCTAGCACTCCCCATCGTGGGGGCCATCTACGATTGGATCTACAAGCCATCGACCTACTACCGTCTCGACACGGCCTCCATGTTCCAGCACACCGTCCACATCGCGGTCCTCGAGGTCATTGACAGCATCACGAACACGGGAGGCGTTCGTGCGCTCTCCGAGTTCGAGCGGAAGCCCATCCTCCGCGAGTTCTATCGCCGCGCAGGGTGAGCGAATGGGCGAACCGCTTGAACCTGCGCCCGTACCCTCCGGGAGATCGACGCTCTCGACGAGACTGACGGAGAACTTCTACGCCTGGGAACGGCGCGGGCGAGGATGGACTCGCTATCCGTATCCCGTCCCGCTTGAGCCGCCCTTCCGACCATTCTTCCACGCAGGCACTCCCGAGACAGGCATCGCGGACGACGGGCGTCGACCGGGAGTCCTCGAACGCGTGTTCAATCGACTCCGTTCGGGAGACGAACCCTGTGAGGTGTCCCCTCGGAACGACGAGAACGAGGACGTGCCCGAACACGATGATGACCAGAGTGATCGGGTCGAACTTCGGATCAGGATTCCCCAGTCGCTCAACCCCGGCCGCGACCTCGCGGAGCGCATGATCTTGGCACTCTCGGGCACGGTCTCCCCGGTGAGCTTCGAGCTCGTCGGACTCTCAGATGGAGTCATTCTCCAGTTCGCGTGCCGGACCGAGGATGTGCCTACACTCAAGCAAGTACTGGAGGCGTTCGTTCCCGAGGCTTCGGTAGAGGAAACGCCCGGGTTTCTTGAGAAGGCGTGGAGCGCACGCGAATTAGGTTACCCAGTCATCGCCGACTTTGGGCTCTCCCGGGAGTTCATGCTTCCGATCGACGTCCCGCGTTCGTTCGAGGTTGATCCCGTGCTCGCTTTCGTGAGCGCCTTGGACGGTATGGATGAGAGGGAGATCGGCGTCTTGCAGGTGCTGTTTGCGCGCACCTCGTACCCGTGGGCCGAGAGCATTGCCCGGGCGATTACTGATGGCACCGGAGGAGCGTTCTTCATCGACGCACCGGAAACCGCTTCGCGGGCGAAGGCGAAGATCAGCCGCCCGCTTTTCGCGTGCGTCGTCCGGATCGGAGTACTCGCGGCGACGGAGACGCAGGCATGGAAGCGCGCGCGGAACCTCGGCAATGCTTTGGCACAGTTCGCAAACCCAGCTTCGAACGAGTTCGTGCCTCTCGAAAACGACTTCTACACAGATACCGATCACGCGCGTGAACTCATCCTCAGGCGCACACGCCGGAGCGGCATGATCCTCGCCTCCGACGAGCTCGCCTCAATCGTGCATCTGCCCTCGCCATCGGTGCATGCTCCAGGCATCCGCGGTCAAGCCCGGAAGACGAAGCGAGCGCCCGAACATCTCGCGGTCGGAGACGTCGTGCTCGGCGAGAACGCGGACCGGGGGAAGACGCGCATCGTGCGCCTGCCGAGCGCGATGCGCCTCCGGCATCTCCATGTCATCGGCGCGACGGGCAGCGGCAAGTCCACGCTCATGCGGGAGCTCATGCGGCAGGATCTCGAGGCTGGCCGCGGCATTGGACTCCTCGATCCGCACGGCGATCTTGCGGACGAGGTTCTTGCGCTCGTTCCCGATCGGCGTCGGAACGAGGTCGTTCTTTTCGATCCCGCAGACGAGGAAGCACCCGTGGGGTTCAACGTTCTTGGTGCTCGGAGCGAGCGCGAGAGGGAACTCCTCGAGTCAGACCTCGTCGCGGTGTTCCGCCGGTTCTCGACTTCGTGGGGCGACCAGATGACCGCGGTTCTCGGGAACGCAATACTGGCGCTCCTTGAGAGCCCGAAGGGCGGAACGCTCCTCGATCTCCGCCGATTCCTCACGGAGCGTGGATTCAGAGGGCGCGTTCTCGCAACCGTTCATGATCCGGCGGTCCGATCGTTCTGGGATCGGGAGTTCCCGCTCCTGAAGGGAACGCCCCAGACCTCAATTCTGACCAGGCTCGATCAGTTCCTGCGTCCTCGCTCGGTGCGAAGAGTTGTCGCGGAGCGAGAGAACAAACTCGATCTCGCCTCGATTGTCCATTCCGGCGGCATCTTCATTGGGAAGCTCTCTCAGGGAGCGATCGGTGAAGAGAACGCGCACCTCTTGGGGAGCCTCCTCGTCGCGAAGTTCCAGCAGGTTGCGCTTGCCCGTGAACGCCTTCCAGAAACCGAGCGGCACGACTTCTTCCTGTACCTCGACGAATTCCACCACTTCGTAACTCCGTCACTCGGCTCACTCCTTGCCGGAGCGCGGAAGTATCACGTAGGACTCGTACTCGCACACCAGGAGCTCCGTCAGCTCGGGAATCGGGAACTCGAGAGCGCGCTCCTCACGAATGCGGGCACGCGTGTCTGCTTCCGATTGGGCGACGAAGATGCGCGGAAGCTCGCTGAGGGATTCACTTCGTTCGACGCGCGGGATCTCCAGAGCCTTGGCACTGGGGAGGCGATTGTTCGCGTCGAGCGCGCGGACCACGACTTCTCCATTCGCGTGCGCGCAACGCCTCGTCCCGAATCGACCAAGGCCGCGGCGCACGTCGATGCGATCCGCTCGCTCTCGCGGTCGCGCTGGGGCACGCCCCGCGAGGAGGTCGATCGCGTGCTTGCTGCGGCGTACGGCGAAGCAGTAGAGCCGCGAGCCGAGAAAAACGAGGTTACAGAAGGGCTGGGCGACCAGCTTGTCGAAACCGAGCCGCGCGTTGACGTTCCCGGGCCGGACTCTCCCACCCGCCAACTCATCCCGCGGCCACCAAAGCCGGCGGCAGCACGCACGTCGAAGCCCCCGGTTGTACGTGCGGAAACGGCACCTGGCCGCGGCGGCGCGAAGCACAAGTACCTTCAGACACTCATCAAGCGGTACGCCGAAGAGCGTGGGTATCGTGCTCGCCTCGAAGCGGTCCTCCCCGAGGGCGGGAGAGTCGACGTGCTTCTTGAGCGGGGAGGGGCATCGGTCGCCTGCGAGATCTCGATCGCTTCGACGCCGGAGCAGGAGCTCGGCAATATTGAGAAGTGTCTCACGGGTGGATGCGGAAGGGTCGTGGTGGTCTCCCCAGAGCGGCGAACTCTCCGGAAGGTCGAGACCCTCGTAGTCTCCTCGCTTCCAGAGGCGCAGCACACACGGATCTCCTATCTCACACCGGAAGAACTCCTCGCGTTCATCGACGAACAGGCTGCGACGCCGGAGACCCGTGAGGGCACGGTACTTGGCTACAAGGTTCGGACAAGTCTCTCCAGGATCGCACCTGAGGAACAGGCTGCTCGACAGGAGTCAATCGTCCGGACGATCGTGCGGTCGCTTCGGAAGATGAAGGCAGAACAATAGCCTGGAGTTCGCACCTTCGGACCCGTGATGAGGGGCCTGGCGTTCCTGTGGCACAAATCGACGCCTTCAACATGACTCCGGTTCCGGTCCACCATTGGCTTCATGCAACACGAAGTCGAAGCCAGAGGGCGCTCTGCCGCCGAGGCGAAGATGAACCGCGTGCCCACGGTCTCAGCCGTTCTTCCAGACGGAACACTCATCGAAATGGTGTTCGATCCGACACGCGGGGTGACGGCGTTCGCGCGCTCCAAGGATGGCGCCTGGGATCTCGTACCCGAATGCCAGGTCCCTGACGGGCGGCGGCTTGTCCCGCTCTCGCCGCGGAACAATCTCCTCGAGCACGGCGTCGTGCGTTTCGCCATCGCTCCCGAGGAGTACGGATCGGAACGCCAGCTCGCCGTTGCAGTCCGCTCCTTCATCCACCGCTACGTAAACGTCTCACCGCGTTTCGAGCGGGTCGCGACTGCATACGTTCTCCTCTCGTGGATCTCGGACACGTTCAACGATCTCCCATACCTCAGGGTCCGCGGCGCGCCGGGTACGGGAAAGACCAGGTTCCTCCTCACGGTCGGCTCTCTCTGCTACAAGCCGATCTTCGCCTCGGGCGCGTCAACGGTATCTCCGATCTTCAGGATCCTCGATCTCGTGAAAGGGACCCTCATCTTGGACGAGAGCGACTTTCGGTTCTCCGACGAGCGCGCGGAAGTGGTGAAGATCCTGAACAACGGAAACGTCCGGGGCTTTCCCGTGCTCCGCACGGAGACGGTGCCCGGATCGAAGGAATTCAATCCGCGCGCGTATCACGTTTTCGGCCCCAAGATCGTCGGAACGCGGGGGTTCTTCGATGACGCGGCGCTCGAGAGCCGCTTCCTGACCGAAGAAATGGACTCGCTCCGGCTTCGCGACGACATCCCGATCAGCCTTCCCCCTGAACACGAAGCGGAGGCACTTCGCCTGAGAAACAAGCTCCTCCTTTACCGCTTCCGCACCTACGGAAAGCCCCGTGATCTCACCGCGAACCTCGATCGGACCCTGGAGCCGAGACTTGCACAGATCTTCGCACCGCTCTTGTCGGTCGCCGAGGATGAGGACACGCTCGCAGATCTCTTGGAACTCGCACGGACCTACCATCGCGAGATGGCGGCCGACCGGCTCCTCGACGTTGCTGCCGAGATCCTCGGTCTAATCCGAGAGCTCTGGACACCCGGAGCGGAGTGCCCGGCAGTGAAGGAGATCGCCGTACGGTTCGTCGAGCGCTATGGAGCCGAGTACCCGCAGATGACGCCGAAGCGAGTGGGCTGGTTCATCCGTAGGAAGTTGGGCCTCGAAACGATGAAGTCGAATGGCGTCTACATCATCCCGGTCTCTGAAGGATTGAAGCTCGAGCGTCTCTTCGAACGGTACGGCCTTCAGAGCAAAGAGGCGTCACCGTCCGACGGAATTCCCTGAAGTCCACAAAGTCCCCGAGCGCACCGAAGCAAAGGAGCGCGCGCCGGGACTTCAGAGACGTTGGGGACTTCGTCCAGGACTCGTAGAGCATCGAGTGCTCGTGATGCTCAGAGTGTTGCCGGAAGGGGCACATCTCGCCCTCATGTGCGCGAATCAGGGAGGCGTATTCTTGAGGAGATGCCAGCAGTCAGACCATTACAAAACTATCTCCGGATGTACCGGAAGCGCCTCGGCCTCACGCAGGCTGAGCTCGCGGTCCTTCTTGGGTGTGCGCATCGGTCGAAGGTGTCCCGATACGAGCGCGGCGTTCGCAGCCCCTCGCTCGTGACACTGATTGGGTTTGAGATCGTCTTCCGCGCTCCCGTTGCCGCGCTCTACGCAGGTCAGTACGCGAAGGTGCGAGAGGAGATCCGGGCACGTGCTCGGCGTCTCTCGCGGAAGCTCGATGCGAAGCCGATGACGCCAGCGACGAAGCAGAAGTTCGACGCCTTGGTCGACGTCATCTTTCCACCGAAGGTGAAGGACGCCTAACACACCATGGAGCCAACCTACGAACCATTACCACGAGATCGCGTCCTTGCCGTCGATCCCGTCTCCCGGGGATTTGGATTTGTCGTGCTCGAAACCGGTCCGCTCCAGCTCGTCGATTGGGGCGTGCGGATCTGCGCACGACGTGAAGAGGATGCATGTGCGAACGCGGTCCGAAGGATGATCGCGCGGTATGAACCCACCGCGATCGTGATCGAGGATGCGCGGGAAGCCCGCACACTTCGGGCTGTATCCCTCGAAGCATTCCTCGGGAGCATCGCTGAGGCCCTCAGCGGTTCGTCGATTGCGCTGCGCACGTACTCACGGCGCGACATCCGGCGAGCGTTCGCTTCAGAGGGTGCCGTCACTAAGGAGCAGATCGCAAAGGTACTGGTCGCTCGGTTCCCCGAGCTACGAGTGAAGGAGCCGCCCCGTCGCATGCTCTGGGAGAGCGAGGATGCACGGATGTCGATCTTCGACGCGCTCTCCCTCGCAACGACTCACTTTGTCTCCGGCGACGGCTAGGCCAAGCCCGAGCACCTGTTCTTTTCAAACTCCCAAGATGGACCGCACTCCGCGGTGTCTCGCGAGCCCGACGGGCTCGCGGGTCACGCCGAGCTCATCACCCAGGAACTCCGAACAGAAACGGAGGAACACATGGACAATGAGTCTCGCGCGGATCTCTGTCGGGAGCTCCTCGTGCACTACGACGACATCCGCAAGGCACTGACAATCCTGGTGCGTTGTCCGCACGTCGGCCACGACCTAACCCAGGAGGCGTTTCGTCGGGCCCTTCGCTACGCGAAGCCGGGCGAACACATTAGGAACCCGAGAGCATGGCTCCGCGTCATCGCGTGGAACGTAGCGCGGGACTACGCCCGACAGAGTGCTCGGCGTGTAACCACAAACGGGAGCGACGCGCTCGTCGAAGCACTTGAAGGAAACGGAGATCCTGTAGACGACCTACCTGAGTGGGAGATCGAACAACAGGAACTCATGGCAGCAGTCGCGGCCCTCCCGCCCATAGCGAAGGCACTCATCCTCGGTTACTACTTCGACAACAAGGGTTGCGACACGCTGGGAGTCGAGTTCGGACTTAGTCGCGAGGCGGTGAAGGTGCGTCTTCATCGAGCCCGGAGAAAGCTCCGAGATCGCCTCGGTCGCATAGAGAGGTCGCGTCGTGAGTAGCCATGAAGGACTGAGGGCGACCGTCGTGCCACTTGGTCGGCTCCTGATCGCGAGGGAAGCCCTTGCTGTGCTCTCACACGATGACGTCCTGGTCGCGCTCGGCCGCCACGTCCGTAGAGACTGGGGCGAGCTCGACTGCGAAGACAAGGCCGCGAACGACCGAGCACTTGTCGACCACAGCCGGCTCCTCTCCTCCTATCGCGCGAAAGAGGGCCGAAAGTTCTGGATCATCACCGAGGCGGATCGCTCGGCAACAACCGTGCTCCTACCGGAGGAGTACTGATCCAGATAGCAGCGAGCCCGATGCAGATGCATCGGGCTCTTTTTCATCTGTGGACTCTATGCGAGATGGAGCGAGGCGAGCATCGCTATCGTGCGGTCCGCTGAATCAACGGCGCCTTTCATGCTCGCAAGCCGATCCCCGCACTGGTCGAGATATCTGCGAAAGAACGCCTCACTACGCGCGAGGAATCTTTCTCGCACGTCGAGGGGTGCGTCCTTGAGTGGTACGAAGCCTCCGGAGCTATGTGACTGCCGCTGAACGAGCGGATTCGCGATTCGGGTGAAGTACAGTCCCCACCTGCCGTCGCGCCGCTCCATGCTGATGTGCTCAATGTCCCGGGTGAGAACGGTTCCAAGCACCGTTAGGACTGCAAGCGGAATTGAGTCGATCTTCGAGTCCGGGACGGGGAAGTCATTCAAATAGAACCCAGTCATGGGGATACCGAACCCGGTGCCGAGTTCTCGCGCGTAGGTATCAAGTGCGACGATGCGTTCAGTGACGCGGTCTTCGTACTGAATGACCTGGGATTTCGGCGGCAGCACGAGGTCTGCCGGGAAGGTCAGATCCGCTCTCGGCGGATGGCTTCTCGATTGCATCTGCGTTTCCTTGGGCCGTCTGGCCCGGTTGTGGCGCGTCTGCGCCGGTTTGTGACCGCCCGTCAGGGCGAGGCTCAAGGGGTACCCCACCCGACGTGGAAGATCAACTGCTCCATGGTGGCCGCAAGAAACTCCCTAGGCGGCGTCACATCCAGGCCCCCTGGACGCCGGCAAGGAGGTTCCGAACCACCTGATTGCCTAGGAGGACCTTCCGGATAAATTCTGAGCCCGCCAGTAACCGTGGAGTAGCGCGCACGTCATGGGAGGCGGGCAGACATGGAAACTCCGAAGAGAGTAGGTCTCTGGATCCGGGTCTCGACCGAAGACCAGGTGAAAGGCGAGAGCCCGGAGCACCACGAGCGCCGCGCGAGGGCGTATGCCGAGTCGAAGGGGTGGAAGATCGTGGAGACCTACCGCTTGGATGCGGTCTCCGGAAAGTCGGTCATCGAGCACCCGGAGTGCACGCGGATGCTCCGCGACCTGAGAGATCGAAAGATCACTGGCCTCATCTTCTCCAAGCTTGCGCGCCTCGCACGGAACACCCGCGAACTCCTCGATTTTGCCGATCGCTTTGAGGAGCACGACGCCGACCTAATCTCGCTCCAGGAGTCGATCGACACTTCGACCCCGGCCGGCCGGCTCTTCTACACGATGATCGCAGCGCTCGCCCAGTGGGAGCGGGAGGAGATTGCTTCACGGGTTGCGGCCTCCGTTCCCATACGCGCGAAGCTCGGGAAGTCCTTGGGCGGCGCGGCGACGTACGGTTACCGGCGAGAGAACGGCAAACTCGTGCCAGACCCGGCGGAGGCTCCGATTCGGAGGCTCGTGTTCGAACTCTTCAGCGAGCACAAGCGGAAAAAAACGGTCGCCCGACTCATGAACGACCAAGGTTACCGCACCCGAAAGGGAGCACGCTGGAGCGACACCACGATCGAGCGTTTGATTGTGGATCCCACGGCAAAGGGGCATCGCCGCGCGAACTACACGAAATCGCTCGGCAACGGGAAGACTTGGCGTCTAAAGGCCGAGGAGGACTGGGTCTGGACTGCGGTAGAACCCATCGTTCCCGCAGAGCTTTGGGAGCAGTGCAACGCGATCCTCAAGGCTCAGCATCGGACGAAGCCAGCTCGGAAGCCGGTCCACCTCTTCACGGGCCGTGTCTACTGCACATGTGGAAAGAGGATGTACGTGCCGTCGAACTCTCCCAAGTACATCTGCTACGACTGTCGAAACAAGATCCCGACCGCCGACCTCGAGCGAGTGTTCCACGAGCAGCTCCGCGGCCTGTTCTTCACCGAGGAATCGGTGCGCCAGCACCTTGAGGATGCCGACCAGGTCTTGAAGGACAAGCAAGCGCTCCTCAACGCGCGCGAGGCCGACCGCACCAAGGTCAAGGAGGAGATGGACAAGCTCCTCGACCTTTTCCTCTCGGGGGAAATTCCGAAGGACGGATTCGGCCGTCGCTATCAGCCGCTCGACGAGCGGTACAAGGCACTCGCGGACGAGATCCCGAGCCTCCAGGGGGAGGTTGACTTCCTCCGGATCCGGCTCGCCTCCTCGGAGGAGATCGTCGATGAGGCTCGCGACCTCTATGGACGCTGGAGCGACCTCGCGTACGAAGAGAAGCAACTCATTGTCGAGGCGGTGACCGAACGGATCACCGTCGGCACCGATGCGATCGACATCCAGATCGGGGCCCCCGGGCCCCTCCAGATCGCGACAGGTTCGCAACGAAACCTCAGGGATTCATCGCGGCGACGAGCTGGAAGCGCGCGGGCAGCTCCACCTGGCGCGCGGCGCGGCTGATCAGCACCGATCCCGATTCCAGCGGCTGCCGCAGCGCTTCCAGCGCTTCGCGGCGGAACTCCGGGAGCTCGTCGAGGAACAAGACGCCGCAGTGCGCGAGCGTGATCTCGCCCGGGCTCGCGTGCAGGCCGCCGCCGACGAGCCCGGCGTAGCTCACCGTGTGGTGCGGCGCACGGTAGGGCCGCGCCCGCGCCAGGCCGCCCGGCCAGCGGCCGGCCGCCGACAGCACGCGCGTCACCTCGAGCCGCTCCTCGAGCGTCGGCGGCGGCAGGAGGCGCGGCAGGCGCCGCGCGAGCATGCTCTTCCCTGTTCCTGGAGGCCCCACGAGCAGCAGGCCGTGGCCGCCCGCGGCGGCGATCGCGAGCGCGTGCTTCGCTTCCGCGAGGCCGCGCACGTCGTCGAGGGAGGGAGTGTCCGTCTCGGCGGAAGCCGCCGCCACTCCCGCTCCGTCGCCCGGCGACAGCTTCTCGAGCCCCGGACCGTTCCCCGTCACGTGCGCCACGACTGCGGCGAGGTGCTTGGCCCCGAAGGCCTCCATCCCGGTCAGACACGCCGCCTCGGCCGCCGTCTCGCGCGGGGCGATCACGCGCGTGACGCCTTTCTCGCGCGCCGCCATCGCCGCGGCGAGGCCTCCCGGCACCGCGTGCAGGGCTCCGTCGATCCCGAGCTCGCCGAGGAAGAGCGTCTTGCGCAGGGCCTTTCCCTCGAAGTGCCCCGCTGCCGCCGCCGCGCCGAGCGCGAGCGGGAGGTCGAGGATCTCGCCCGACTTCCGCAGCGCGGCGGGAACGAGGTTCAAATGGAGCCTGCCCGACGAGAGGCGCAGCCCGTTCTCGGCCAGGGCGCACTCGAGCCGGCCGCGGCTCTCGCGCAGCACGGGATCGGGGAGGCCGGTCAGGACGATCTCCGTCCGCTCGCGGTCTCGCGGAACGAAGCGCGCTTCGACCGTGACGAGCTCCGCCCCCGTGCCGTGGAGGCAGGCGCCCAGGACCCGGACGGTGTTCATGCGTCCTGGCGGACTCTCGCGCATCCGTGTGGTGTCGGGGGAATCCCGGAAAAACTGCCGTCACGGCCGGGGTTGGCGAGCGAACCCGGGGTGTGGGAGGATGCCGCGCCCACCCTCCCGAGACCGATGCACGACACCTACTACCACCCGCCGGACCTGGGGAGATTCCCCGAGATCGGCGCGAACGCACCCGACCTCGCCGCCAAGTTCTTCGCCTGGTACGGCGCCGTGTTCGCCGAGGGTGCGCTCACGGCGCGGGAGAAGGCGCTGATCGCGCTCGGCGTCGCGCACGCGGTGCAGTGCCCGTACTGCATCGACGCGTACACGCAGGACACGCTGGCGAAGGGGTGCGACCTCGACCAGCTCACCGAGGTCGTCCACGTAGCGGCGGCGATCCGCGGCGGGGCCTCCCTCGTGCACGGCGTGCAGATGCGCAACGTCGCCGAGAAGATCGGGATGTAGGGATGTCCTCGGCGGCGCCGAAAACGCTCCCTACGCTCGCTGCGCGGGGGTCCGAACTCGCCTCGGGAGCGAGCCAGCTCGCGACGCTCGCCCGCGTGCCGCTGCGGGACGAGCGCGGCGGCGATTTCGGACGCCATCTGGAGCGCGCCGGGCTCGCGCCGCTGCGCGCGAGCGGCATCGAAGTCCTCCAGATCAACGTCGGGAAGCTCTGCAACCAGACCTGCGCGCACTGCCACGTCGACGCGGGGCCCACGCGGACGGAAGTGATGACGCCCGAGACCGCGCAGCTGTGCCTCGAAGTGCTCGCGCGCACCGGCATCCCGACCCTCGACATCACGGGGGGCGCTCCGGAGCTGTGTCCGTCGTTCGAGCACCTCGTGCGCGAATCGAGGCGCCTCGGCCGCCGCGTGATCGACCGCTGCAACCTGACGGTGCTGACGCTGCCGCGCTCGGACCATCTCCCGGCGTTCCTGGCCGAGAACCGGGTCGAGGTGGTGTGCTCGCTGCCGCACTACCGCGCGCTCTCGACCGACCGCCAGCGTGGCGACGGCGTGCACGCGCGCTCGATCGAAGCGCTGCAGCGGCTCAATGCCGTCGGATACGGACGCGGGGGCGCCGGCTTGCGCCTCGTGCTGGTGACGAACCCCGTCGGCGCGTTCCTGCCCGGCGCGAGCCAGGCCGCGATGCTGGCCGAGTGGAAGCACGAGCTGCGCCGACTGCACGGGATCGAATTCGACGACCTCTACGCGATCACGAACATGCCGATCAGCCGCTACCTCGACTGGCTGATCGCGAGCGGGAACCTCGAGACCTATCTCCAGAAGCTCGTCGACGCGTTCAATCCCGCGGCAGCGGCCGGAGTCATGTGCCGCACGACCATCTCCGTCGGCTGGGACGGAACACTCTACGACTGCGACTTCAACCAGATGCTCGAGATGCCGGTCGGCTTCCGGCAGCCGCGCCACGTGCGCGATTTCGACCTCGAGGCGCTCGGGAGCCGCCGGATCGTGACGCAACGCCACTGTTTCGGCTGCACCGCGGGCGCGGGCAGCTCGTGCGGCGGGCAGACGGCGTGACCCTCCGCGCGCATTCGCTCCTCGTTCTCGCGCTGCTCGCGCTCGGAGCGTGCCGGGCTCCTTCGTCCGAGGCCTCCGCACGCGCCAGCGATCCCCGGATCCCGCCCGTTGGACGCGAATTCGTCGCCTGCGGCCGGCGTTTCTTCGTCGGCGCGCCCGTCGTCCTCTGGGACCAGGCGCCCGGCTACGACGCGACGAGCGAGCACGCGCGCTTCGGGCCGGATCGTGAGGGACCCGACGCGCCCCGGGGACTGCGCTACCAGCCCGGCCGCAAGGCGCGCGGCGACGAGGGCGAGATCCTCGTCGAGCCCGGGAGCGACGATCTCGACCGCCTGCGCGAGGTCGTCGACCAGTTCGTGCTCCACTACGACGTCGCGGGGACGAGCGGCCGGTGCTTCCAGGTGCTCCAGGACGCGCGCGGGCTCTCCGTGCACTTCCTGCTCGACGTCGACGGGACGATCTACCAGACGCTCGACTTGCGCGACCAGGCCTGGCACGCCACGAAGGCGAACACGCGCTCGATCGGGATCGAGATCGCGAACCTGGGCGCGTACCCGCCCGGGAACGCCAAGCCGCTCGACGAGGCCTACTCGGTCGATGCGGCCGGACCGTACTCCGTGGAGCGCGGCGGACCGCCCGGCGGCGGCGTGCGCACTCCGGGCTTCGTCGCGCGGCCCGCGCGATCGGAGAGGATCCGCGGGGTGGTCCAGGGGATCGAGCTCGAGCAGTTCGACTTCACGCGCGAGCAGTACGATTCGCTCGCCAAGCTCGCGGCCGCCCTGTGCGTCGTCTTCCCGCGCATGGCGCCGGACGCTCCGCGCGACGCGCAGGGCCTCGTGCGCTCCGGGGTGCTCGCCGACGAGGAATTCGAGGAGTTCTCCGGCATCCTCGGGCACTTCCACGTGCAATCGAACAAGCAGGATCCTGGCCCCGCCTTCGACTGGGAAGGCTTCCTGGCTGATGTGAAGGCGCGGCTCACTCCAGGAGAGCGGCTCTCAGGACTCCCCCGGCCTGTGCGAGCCGCGAGCGCGCTTGCCGCGCGTCCAGCGAACGTGCACCCATCACCACGGCGACCTTGACCTCGCCTTCCGCCGCGTCGAGCAGCTGCTCCGCGCGCTTCGCGTCGCAAGGGACGAGCCTGGCGACGAGCTGGATCCCGCGCTCCCGCAGCTTCGCGTTCCCGCGCGTCGCGACGTCGACCATCAGGTTGCCGTGGACCTTTCCGAGGCGGGTCATCGCGAGCGTCGTGATCGCATTGAGCACCATCTTCGTCGCGGTTCCGGCCTTCAGGCGCGTGCTCCCGGCGATCAACTCCGGACCCGTGACGACGCGGATCGAGACGTCCGCCTCATCCCCCGCGAGCTCCTTCGGCACGCAGGCCAGGAAGATCGTCGCCGCGCCGGCCGCGCGCGCGTGCGCGAGCGCGCCGTGGACGTAGGGAGTCGTTCCGCCGGCCGCGATGCCGAGGACGACGTCGGCGGGACCGACGCCGAGGCCCTCGAGGTCCCGTCCGCCGGCCGCGCGGTCGTCCTCCGCGCCCTCGACGGCCGCGACGAGCGCGCGGGAACCGCCGGCGATCACGCCTTGGACTTGTCGAGGATCCGTCCGGAAGGTCGGCGGGCACTCGGTCGCGTCGAGGACGGCGAGGCGCCCGCTCGTACCCGCGCCCACCTGGAAGAGCCGTCCGCCGCGGGCCAATCGTTCAGCGACGAGTTCGACCGCGCGCACGATGGCCGGCTTGGCGCGCGCGACGCTCGCCGCGACGGTCGCGTCCTCGGCGTTCATCACGTCGAAAGCCTCGCCGATCGAGAGGAGGTCCAGATCCGCCGAGCGCGGGTTCTGCTGCTCGGTCGGAAGGTGGTCGCGCGGCATCAGGGAAGCGTCTCCGCGTCCCGAGGATACCCTAGCGGTCGTCGTCCTCGCTCCGCAGCTCGACCTTGATGCTCTCGGGCAGGCGCAAGTCGGGGAAGTCGCGCTGGAAGTCCTCCCGGAACCGGCGGAGCTCGTCCCCGCTGATCGGCAGCGAGACGTCGAGTTGGACGGACTTCCCGTCCTCGTCCTCGCTGCTCGTGATCGTGTAGGAGACGTCGCCGTCCGTGTTATCGCGGATCCAGCGCGTGACCTGGTCCGGCTCGACGCCCCTGACCTCGAACCGGAGGCGAATCCCGCCGTGGTCGCCGCCCCCTTCCGGTTCAGGAACTTCCTCGCCGGATTCTTGGCGCGGGCCATCCTCGTGGCCCCAGTTGAATTCGAAGCTCTTCACGGGTCCGCGCCGGACGATCTCGTTGGGGGTGTTGAAGACCGCGATGGCGGTGCAGCCGAGCGCGCCGATTCCCGCGATCACGAGCAGCGCCAGGGCGATGGCGCATCCCGCGAAGCCGCCGAGCTTGGTCGACCCTTTCTCGCCGCTCCGCACCGCGAGCCAAACCGCGACGGCGACGATGGTGGCGAAGAAGAGGAAGCCGAGGGCGAAGAAGCTGAACATGGGCATGGACATGGCGAGGATGAGTGGGGATGGATGGGGGAGATCCGCCGGGTACGGAGAGAGGGCCCTCCCTGCGCGATCCGCGCGCCGCCATTCTCCCTCCGGCGGCCGATTCTTTTCGCGGACCGGCCGCGGGGGCTAGAGTACGCGCTTCCATGGCTCAACCCGCACCGACCCTCGAGAGCTACGTCCTCGGCCGCTGGCAGGCCGGGACCAGCGATCCGACCCCCCTCCACGACCCGACGACCGAAGAGAAGATCGCCGAGGTCCGTTCCGGCGGGATCGACTTCAAGGCCGTCCTGGAAGCCGCCCGCGACAAGGGGGGGCCTGCGCTGCGGGCGCTCTCCTTCCGGGAGCGGGGTGCGCTCCTCAAGGGGCTCTCGGGAGCGATCCACGAGCGCCGGGAGGACCTGATCGAGGCCTCGATCCGGAACGGCGGCACGACGCGCTCGGACGCCAAGTTCGACGTCGACGGGGCGATCGGGACGCTTGCGGCCTACGCCGCGCTCTCGGAAAAGCTCCCCGAGCGCCCCTTCCTCGTCGACGGGGAGGGCCTGCAGCTCGGCCGGACCGGACGCTTCTGGGGCCAGCACATCCACGTGAGCCGCCCGGGCGTCGCCGTGCACGTCAACGCCTTCAATTTCCCGGCCTGGGGGATGACCGAGAAGATGGCTTGCGCGCTGCTCGCCGGCCTCCCGGTCGTCGAGAAGCCCGGCACGCCGACGGCGATGGTCGCCGCGCGCGTCGCGCGGATCATCGTGGACTCCGGACTCCTGCCGCCGCACGCCTACCAGTTCGTGGTCGGGAGCGTCGGCGATCTCCTCGAGCACCTCGGCCCGCAAGACTGCCTGGCGTTCACGGGCTCGTCGGCGACGGGCGCCAAGCTGCGCGGGAACCCAAACCTCGTGCGGTCGAACGTTCGCGTGAACATCGAGGCCGATTCACTGAACGCCGCGGTGCTCGCGCCCGACGTCGAGCCCGGCAGCGATGCGTGGAATCTCTTCCTCGCCAACGTCGCGCTCGACATCACGCAGAAGACCGGACAGAAGTGCACGGCCGTGCGCCGGATCCTGGTGCCGACGGAGCGCGTCGAGTCCGTGCGCTCCGACCTCGCGGCGGAGCTCGCGCGCTTCCCGGTGGGCGATCCCTCACTCAAGGAGACGCGCGTCGGGCCGCTCTCGTCGAAGGGCCAGCTCGACGAAGTGCGCGCGGGCATCGGACGCCTGGCCAAGTCGGCCGCGATCGCGCGCGGGGGAGCCGACGCGGTCGCTCCCAAGGGCTGGTTCGTCGCGCCGACGCTCCTCGTCGCCAAGGACGCGCTCGCGCCGATCTTCCACGCCGAGGAGGTCTTCGGCCCGGTCGCCACGATCCTCCCGTACTCGGGCGACGCGACCCAGGGAGCGGAGATCGTACGACTCGGCGGCGGAGGCCTCGTCTCCAGCGCGTACTCGAACGATCCCGCCTGGACCGAGCGCTTCGTGCTCGCCGCCGCGGCCTGGAACGGCCGCCTGTGGATCGGCAGCGACCGCCTTCAAGATCAGGCGACGCCTCCCGGCCTCGTGCTCCCGAACATGACCCACGGCGGTCCCGGGCGAGCCGGCGGCGGGGAGGAGCTCGGCGGCGTGCGCGGCCTCCACTTCTACATGCAGCGGACGGCGCTCCAGGGCTTCAAGGGGACCATCGAAGGGAGCTTCGGCGCCCGGGCCTGACAAGGACAGGGGACGCAGGTTGCACCTGCGTCCCCCGTTCCCTGCCACTGCCGTGGCCTCTCTCCGCGCGGAGCCACATTCCCCCCGGAATTGCCCCGCCCGGTCGTTGGCAGGATCCGTGCCAGTGTCAGGGGAGCTCGAGCTCGAGGGACCCGTGGATCGAGGTCGATTTCCAGGCTAGCCCGCGCCGCTCGAGCTCCGGCTGCAAGGCAGGCGTTCCCGTCGCGCTGATCCAGACCTCGCTCGGCCGCACGCGCGCCAGGAGGCGGCCGAGGTGCTCGGTGTCCGAGCCGTGGTGGGGAAGAAGGAGGAGCCGCGCGGGCCCCCGCGGGGGGCGCTGCCGAAGCCAGATGGCGAGCCCTTCCTCATCGGCGTCGCCGCAGAGGACGATTCGCGCCTCTCTCCAGAGGACCTCGAGCACGAGGGAACCCTCATTGCCGGGATCGTCGACGGCGCGCGAGATCTCGAGCTGGAGGCCCGTGGCGCCCCGATCCAGATCCGGCAGGAGCCCCCGCCCCAGGGCCAGCTCGAGACGCGGCACGGTGTGCGGCAAGCGCGCAGCCAGGTGTGCGGGAAGCGCACCGGCCCAGACGGTGGGGGGAAAACGCTCAACCAGCCAGGGCAGGGCCCCGTCGTGGTCACGATGGGCGTGCGAAAGCACGACGCCTACCCGCGGCGTTTCGAAGGCGCGGAGCCATGGACCCAGGGCTTCGCGGTCGACTCCGGGGCGGTCGCGCGAGCCCGCGTCGAAGACCCACACCGCTCCTCCAGGCGAACGCAGCGTGACCGCGGTTCCGTGACCCACGTCGAGCGCGTGGAGCTCGAAACCCGCTGGCCTTGCGGTCCAGGGGAGGATCAGGATCGCCCAGACGATCGCCGCAATACGGTACCAGGTCACTTCTTGCGGGATCCGAGC
>JBJXFB010000012.1:0-66711 GCA_046155895.1 Planctomycetota bacterium
CGCAGCGCGGGGTCCAGCGCGAGCCGCTGGCCCTCGACGTCCTCGAGGAATGGGACCTCCTGATGCAGGACGACGTCGACGTCCTGCTCTCGACCCTCGGTCCGGCCGATCTGGCCTTGCTGGACTACCGATGAGTCTCCTGCGAACGATCGCCGCACTGGTGCTGGCCGCGAGCGCCGGCCTGGGCTCCCAGGGCGCCGACGACCGTCCGGCGCCCACGCTGGAGTCGCTGCGCGCGCGCTGGGAGCGATTCTCGCCCGAGCAGAAGGAGCGCGCGCGGGCGCGCTACGAGCGGTACCTCGCGATGAGCGAGGAGGAGCGGGCGCAGCTCGCGCAGAGCGCTCGTGCGCTGCGAGAGCGAGTCGAGCGCGTCCAGGAGGAGCTCGAAGCGAAGGCTCCCGCGCGCGTGGCCGGCCTCGCGCCCGAGAAGCGCCGCGAGATCGTGCGCGAGATCGTCGCGGAGGAATCGCGGGAGCTCGGCGCCAGCATCCGAGCCCGCGTTCCCGCGCAGTGGATCGAGCAGATCCGCAACGCTCCCCCCGAGGAGCGGGCCCGCCTCCTGCGGCGCTTCCAGCGGCAGCAGCTCGCCCGCGTCGCCCGCTTCGCGATCGGCGAGCTCGGCCGGCGCCTCGAGCTCCCTGGCGAGGAGATCGCGCGGATGCAGGCTCTTCCCGCGGAGGACCGCGGGCGCGTCGTGCTGGAGCTCCGCCAGCGACTCTCCGCCCTCGATGCGGGCGAGCACGGGCTCC
The DNA here is from genome assembly GCA_046155895.1 of Planctomycetota bacterium. GTDB lineage: Bacteria > Planctomycetota > UBA1135 > UBA1135 > DASYPQ01. The sequence goes on from JBJXFB010000012.1 coordinate 750, forward strand.
CGCCGGGCATCACGCCCGCGGAGTGGGACACGTGGCTCGCGCTCTCCCCCGAGGAGTTCTTCGAGGTCTTCCAGCGCTACTGGCTCACGCGCGTGGAGTCCGTCGACGCATCGAAGGGTCGTCTCCAGTCCGCACGCGAGCTGCTCGAGGCCGCGCGCCCGCGCGTCGAGGAGGTCCTCGCCCTCGCGGACCTGACTCCGGCCGAGCGCGGCGCTCGCCTGGCCGGATCGAAGCGGGCGCGCTGCATGCAAGTGCTCCGGGCGCGCGAGCTCCTCACGGCGAGCGAGCTCCAGGCGCTCGAGGGGAAGAGCCACGACGAGTTCTTCGAGCAGGTCCGGCAGATCCTCCGGCCTCGCTGACCTTCGGCGGGGGAAGCCTCGGGTATACTGCCCGGCTCGCCCGCATGAGATCGACCTTGTCGAGCCGCGCCGGCCGGGTCGCGGTCCCCACGCTGCGCCCCCGCGAGGCGCTCGAGCACCCCGGTGCGACCCTCGTCGACCTGCGCAGTCCGGCGGAGTTCGCGCTGGACCACGTCCCCGGCGCCACGAACGTGCCGCTCTTCGACGACGTCGAGCGCGCGCTCGTCGGCACGCTCTACCGCCAGGCTTCTCCAGACAGGGCCTTCGAGGAGGGCCGCGTCATCGCGCGGACGAAGATCGCGCGCTTCGTCGGGGAGGTGATCGGCGCCGTGGGCGCCGACCTGGACACGGCCGACCTCGAAGGACGCCTGGAGGAGTTCACCGCCCGCGGAATCGACCATCTGGAGTCGTCGATCGCCTGCGAGCCCGCGACGCTCCTCCATCGCGATCCCGTGATCTTCCACTGCTGGCGAGGCGGCTTGCGCAGCCGGAGCGTCGTCGCCTTCCTGCGCGGCCTCGGCCTCGAGCGGGCGCACATGATCGAAGGCGGCTACAAGGCGTACCGGACCGAAGTCGCCAGTCAGATCGCCGCATGGCGTCCGCCGCCGATCGTCCTCGTGTGCGGCCTGACCGGCGTGGGGAAGACGCTCGTCCTGCGCGAGCTCGAGCGCCTGCGGCCCGGCTGGACGCTCGATCTCGAGGGGCTCGCGGGTCACCGGAGCTCGCTCCTCGGCATGGTAGGCCTAGAGCCCAGGTCGCAGAAGGCGTTCGAGAGCGCGCTCGCGTCGCGCATCCGGCGCGGGTTCGAGGACCGGCTCGTCGTCGAGGGGGAGAGCCGCAAGGTGGGGGACGTGATCCTCCCGTCCGGGATCTGGCGCGCGATGGCCGGCGGCGTCGCGGTGGAGCTCACCGCGCCCATCGAGCGCCGCGTTCAAGTCCTGGAGGCGGACTACCTCGCGAGCGAAAGGAGCCGCGAGCAGCTCTTCCGTCAGCTCCCGCTCGTGCAGCAGCGCATGGACCTGCCCGCGGACGCGCCTTCGCTCGCCTCGCTGCTCGAGTCGGGCCGCGTCGACGAGCTCGTCCGCCTCCTGCTGTCGAGGTACTACGACCCGCTCTACCGCCGGAGCGAGAAGGGGCGGCGGTACGCGACCTCGATCGACGCGAGCGATCCAGCGCGCGCCGCCGAGGAGATCGCGGCCTGGATCGAAAACGCGCCGCGCGCCGTTGCGCCTCCCGAGCCGCGCTCCTAGCGTAGCCCGCGCGCATGCCCGCCTCCGCGCTCGTCCGCGAAATCACGATCGTCGTTCCCGCCTACAACGAGGCGCGGAGGATCGGGCCCTCCCTCGAGAAGATCCTGGCCTTCCTCCCGGCGCACTTCGCGTCGAGCGAGGTCCTGCTCGTCGACGACGGGAGCACCGACGGCACGGCGGAACTCGTGGAGGCCCGCTTCGGGGATCGCGTGCGAGTCCTCCGGCAGCCGCGGCGCCGGGGCAAGGGGGCCGCGGTCCGCGCCGGGATCCTCGCGTCGCGGAAGCCCTGGGTCCTGTTCGTCGACGCCGACCTCTCGATCCCGATCGAGGAAGCGCTCGCGCTCTGTGCCCACGCCGATCGCGCGCCGATCGTCATCGGCTCGAAGCGCGCTCCCGGCAGCGAGATCGAGTACCCGCTCGCGCGCAGACTCCTCGGCGGCATCGGGCAGTCGATGATCTCGCTCTTCGTCGTGAGCGGGTTCAAGGACACGCAGTGCGGGATCAAGCTCTACCGCACGGACGTCGCCCAGGAGCTGTTCGCACTCTCGAGGATCGACGGGTTCGGATTCGACTTCGAGGTGCTGTTCCTGGCCCGGCGCCTGGGATGGGACGTCCTCGAGATCCCGATCCACTGTCAGCACAAGGTCGGCGGGACGGTGAGATTCGCGACCTATCTCCGAGTCCTTTCCGAAGTGGCCCGGGTCACGAGCTACCGCTTGCGCGGGCTCTATCCGCCGCGGAGGGCTACTTGAGCGTGCTCGTTCTCTGCGCGTCGCGGTAGCCCGCGAGGATCGACGGCCCCGCGTCCTCGGGTTGGCGGCCGATCAGCTCGAGAGCCAGGTCGTCCCGCAGCGGGTACAGCGCGTGAACTCGCCACCCCGCGCCGCGCAGGAAGGGCTCGCGCAGGGCATCGGGGACCTCGAGACGGCACTGGATGTCGATCTTCTCGGGCAGGATCTTGATCCCGAGGGCGACGCGGCCGAGCGCTTCCGCCAGTGGCTCGCGCTCTTCGAGCGGACGGGTCTCGATCCGGTCGAACGCGGCCCGGATGTCGTGCCCGTAGTCCGGAGCCGCGACTAGGCCGAGGCCTTTCAACGCCGTCCGCCAATGCTCGCCGGAGCTGGCGCGCGTGATCGCAACGGCCTCGGCGAGAGTGACGCCGGACTTCTCGAACAGCGAATGGGCCGCGCTCGGAAGAACCAGGTCGGGCTCGTCCCGGATTCGCTCGAGGACAGCGAAGCGATCGGGGATCGGGCCCTCGAGGCGGTGGACGAGGCGGTCGAAGTAGCCCTGCAGGTCGTAGCCCTTCGCCCGCGCGAGGAACTCCCCGTTCCCCAGCAGGGACCCCGTGCGCCCCTGCAGGACGAGAGCTCCGAAGGCCGTGACGCCGAAGACGAGGACGATCGCGACCGCGCCGAGCGCGATCTGTCTCCGCGCCGCAGCCGCGTTGTCGATCCAGTGAGCAGCCCAGGCGGCGAAGAGCAGCGCCGAGAAGAACCAGAATGGCGAGCATCGCAGCCAGAAGAACCAGTGGCCGCGGTTCGGGAACAGGAACCCGCTCTGGACGAGGATGAGGATGAAGACGCCGAGGTAGGCGAGGATCGGCAGAGATCGCCGGCGGAGGGCTCCACCCTCCGCGCCCCTCGCGAGCACGAGCCCGGCGACGATCACGATCCCGAAGCCCAGCGTCTGGACCAAAGCCGCAGGATCGCCCTCGAGGAGGTGGAAGCCGATCTCGCGCAGGGCGTCGAGCCCCTTCGGACCCGACGCGAAGCCCTCCCGGCCTTGCACGAGCAGCGCGCCGAGACCGACGTGCCCCATCATCAGCCAGAGCGGGAGTGCGCCGAGACCGAATCCCAGGATCGCCGCGCCCGCGAACGCGCCGAGGATCCTCGCGCGGAGCCGGAGGAGGACTGCCACCGCCACGATCGCGAGGGCGGGAGCCGTCTGGAGCGAGAAGTACGCGCCGAGGCCGGCGAAGATCCCGAGCAGGAACCAGTCCGCGAGCCGCGCCCGCTCCTGGAAGAGCACGCGGAGCGCGTAGTGGAAGACGAGCGCGATCGGGATCGCGCTCTCGAAGTGCGTGCCCAGGGCGAGCATCGAGCTGCGCAAGTACGATTCCGGGCAGAACACGAAGAGCAGCCCGAAGATCCCCGCCGCCTTCGCGCCGAAGTGCTCCCAGGCGAAGCGCAGGCCGACCCACAGCAGAAGGGCTGTCGTCAGGAAGGCCGTGATCTTCTGCGCCAGGACGCTCGGTCCGAAGACAAGGAAGACGAGCGCCTTCAGGTGCATCACGAGGAAGCCGCCGCCCTCGTGCTGGACGTAGGTCAACTTCCAGCTCGGGACCCCGATTCCATCGATCAGGGCCTTCGCGGCGCCGCCTTTCGGCATCTCGTCGCCGTAGGAGAAGACGTCGGCGATCGACAGGACCAGGGCTGCGCGCGTCAGGAAGAGGAGCAGGAAGAGCAGCCAGAAGGTGCGCTTCGACATCGGGCTAGAGATTGCGCGCGAAGAGCGCGAAGCCTTCGCGCGCCTGGCGGGCGAGCTCGCCCGCGGAACGCACGCCGGCGATGCGCCGGGCGATCCAGGCGGGACGCGCGTAGAAGCGGCGGACCATCGACTTCTTCAGGGCCAGCATCCGGCTCCGATCGAGCGCCGCGGTCGGCAGGAACGCGTTCGCTCCACCCTGATCCATGACGAGGTCGTCCGCGCGCGCGAGGCCGAGCTCCAGCGCGTGGGCGCGGAAGGGGGTCGAGAAGCGCGGGACGGCCATGTTGAGGCTCATGAAATCGAGCTCGAGGTCGATGGCGAGGTCGAGCGTCTCCCGAAGGGACTCTTCGGTGTCCTCGGGAAGCCCGACGATGAAGGTTCCGACGGTGCGCAGGCCCGCACGACGCGCCCTTGCGACGCCCGCGCGCACGTCGTCGACGCGGTAGCCCTTGCGGTACCTCGCCAGGCGACCGTCGTCGGCGCTCTCGATGCCGAGGATCACGGTGTGGCAGCCCGCGTTCGCCATGGCTTCCAGGAGACCCTCGTCCGCCGTGTCGGGCCGCGTGAACGCGGTCCAGGACAGATCCCGTCGCTCCTCGAGGGCCGCGCAGAGCCGCAGCGCGCGCTCGCGCCGGATCCCGAAGGTCTGGTCCACGAAGAAGATCTCGCGCACGCCCCTCGACCGCAGCTCGTCGATCTCCTCGAGCGCGTCCTCGACGGGCCGGGTCTTGAAACCGAGCGTCCCGATCACGCAGAACGTGCACGGGTAGGGGCAGCCGTAGTCCGTCAGGACCGTGGCGAAGGGTTCCTCGCGAGCGAAGGAGAAGCGGTAGCCGGCGTGCGGGAAGAGCTCGTGTCGCGGCCTCGGAATGCGGTATTCGCCGGTGCGGGCGCCGCGCCGGATGCGCGTGGGGCTGCCGTCCGCGCGGCGGATCGTCATCTCGAGGAGGCCGGAGAGCTCTCCGTCGAGATAGGCCAGGACGTCCGCGTTCGTGAAATCGTGGAGCACCGCTTCGAGCCACGGCTCCTCCGCCAGGCGCTGCTCGCTCGCTTCCTGGAGGATGTCGCCGATGGCGAGGACGCGCCGGCCGCGCCGGCTTTCCTCGGCGAGGAAGTCGCGGTCTTCCGGCCACGAGACCGATCCGACGAGCGAGACGATCACGTCGGGCGCGAGCGAGTCGATCCGTCCGTGGGTCCGCGACGGCGGCAGGCGCTCGGCGATCGCGTCGATCACCCGGATCTCGTGCCGCGAGGCGAGGGTGCCGGACAGCGCGAGCAGATCGATCGGATGGAAGAGGTAGTTGGATTTCGTGGTCTTCGAGCAGAAGTAATCGCGGATGTACGTCTCCGAGCCGGGCGGGTTCAGGAGGAGCACCTTCACGCGCTGGCTTCCTCCGCGAAGTGCGCCGCGACCAGAGGATCCCGTGAAACGACCAGGACGTCGTCGGCCAGGCGCTCGCGGGCCTCCGACAGGACGAGGTCGACGGGGATGTTCGTCAGACACTCGGGAACGCCTCGGACGCAGTTCAGCACCTTGTTGTCGTGCACGTTGATGCAGGGGCTGCACGGCGGAGGCCGCCAGATCGCGATCGAGCGCCGGCCCACGGGTCCGTACATCACCGGAGTCTCCGGTCCGAAGAGAGCGACCGTGGGCGTCCCGAGAGCCGCGCCGACGTGCATCGGACCGGAATCGTTCGTCACGTGCACGGCGGCGCGGGCGAGGAGCGCGGTCAGCTCGCCGATCGTGAGCTGCCCGGAGAGATCGACGAGCAGGCCGCGCGGCGCGGGTCCGACCGCGCGCGCGATCGCCGCGACGTAGGCCTTCTCCTCCTCCGAGCCGACGAGGACGACCGGCGTGCCATCCTCGAGAGCGAGGCGTCGTGCGAGCGTCGCAAAAGATGCGGGAGGCCAGCGCCGCTCCAGCGCCAGCGAACCCGCGTTGGCATTCAGCACGGCGATGGGCCGGCCGGCCGGGACGCCGGCGCGCTCGAGCCGCTCGTCGAGGGCCAGCGCCTCCTTCCTGCACGTCGGGTAGGGAGTGAGCATGTCGATCTCTTCGCCATTCTCGCCTCCCGCGAGCGCGCGGAAGTTGCGCGAGACGTGCCAGTAGCGGTTGAAGTGGATCGTCTCGGTGTGGAAGCCTCCGCGCCACAGCCCGGGCGCCGCGAAGCCGACCACCGTCCCGGCTCCCGTCGCCAGGGAGATCACCGCCGAGAACCGCGTGAAGAACTCGAAGTCGTACACGCGGTCGAACCGCTCGCGCCGCAGGCTCGAGACGAGGGCCGCGAACCGCCCGAAGAGCTTCCACCAGCCGCGCGGGCCGTGCGAGACCCGCACGTCGAGCGCCATCACCTCGTCGAAGACGCGCAGCCCGCGGGCGAAGTCCTCGTTCTGACGCAGGGTGAGGAGAACGAGGCGCGCGCGAGGCAGATCGCGCCGCAGCGTGGACACGGCCGGAGTCAGGAGCTGCAGGCTCCCGATGCCCCAGAACTTGACCAGGAGGACCTTTTCGGGCGAGGAAGCGCGCGGACGCCTGGCCCGGAGGAGCTTCAGCGGCTGGAGCGCCGCGCAGGCGAGCAGCCCGAGGAACTTGTCGGCCTGCTGCAGCCGCTTCATCGGCACGCTGGTGCTCGGAGTACCCACGGCTGCTCCCGGTCATCATACCCCCCGCGCGCGCACGATCACCCGGACCCGGGCTCCGCCTTGGTCGAACTTGCCGCGGAGTGGGGCAGGGCCTATCTTCCGCCCTCCAGGGAGCTGCGCCGGGAAGCACGGACCTCTGGATCGCTTCGAGCGGAATCGGGAAGCGCGAGGGACCAGTCGAGCATGTGCGGATTCATCGGTATCTACGGGCCGGACGGCGTCGATGTCGCAGGCGAGGTCTACGAAGGCCTGCTCGCCGTCCAGCATCGCGGCCAGGACGCGGCGGGAATCGTCACCTTCACGGACGCGTTCCACGTCAAGAAGGGGCTCGGGCTCGTCCTGGAGGTCTTCAACGAGACGAACATGGCGCGGCTGCGGGGCAATCTCGGCCTCGGCCACGTGCGCTACCCCACGGTCGGATCGGGCATCCAGGATGACGCGCAGCCCTTCCACGTGACGTTCCCCGTGGGAGTCGCGATGGCCCACAACGGCAACGTCACGAATTTCGCGGAGCTCCGCGAGAAGTACTTCAAGAGGAGCGGGATGCGGTTGAACTCCTCCTGCGACCTGGAGGTGATCCTCTTCGTGTTCGCCCGCGCGTTGAACGAGCGCATGCGGCCGAACCACGAGATCACCGCTGACGACGTGTTCCATGCCGTCGCTGCCGTCCACGCGCAGGTCAAGGGCGCCTACTCGGTCGTGGCGACGATCGCCGACGGGGGACTCGTCGCGTTCCGCGATCCCTACGGGATCAAGCCCTGCGTTTTCGGCCAGAAGGAGACTTCGGAGGGCAAGTGGTTCGCCTGCGCGAGCGAAACGGTGGTCCTCGACGTGAACGGGTACACGCGGAGCTTCGACCTCGAAGCCGGCGAGGCCGTTTTCGTCGGCCAGGACCGCAAGGTGATGCGCAAGAAGCTCTCCGACAAGCCTCATCGCCCGTGCATCTTCGAACTCATCTACTTCGCGCGCCCCGATTCGCTGCTCGACGACGTCTCCGTCTACAAGACCCGGGTGCGTTTCGGACAAGCGCTGTCCAGGCAGTGGCGCCAGGAGGGCGCGCCGATGCCGGACTCGATCATTCCCATCCCCGATTCCAGCCGCGATGCGGCGCTCGCCATGGCGATGGAGCTCGGCGTGCCGTACCGCGAGGGCCTGGTCAAGAATCGCTACATCGGACGGACCTTCATCATGCCGAACCAGAAGCGCCGGACGTCGTCGATCCGGCGCAAGCTGAATCCGATCGCGCTGGAGTTCGAGGGCAAGGACGTGCTCCTCGTCGACGATTCGATCGTGCGCGGGAACACGGTGAAGCGCATCGTCCGCATGGCGCGCGATGCCGGCGCGAGGAAAGTCTACGTAGCCGCCTGCTGTCCGCCGCTCGTCGCTCCCTGCCCCTACGGGATCGACATGGCGACCAAGAAGGAGTTCGTTGCGACCGGCCGATCCGTCGAGGACGTGCGCACGCAGATCGACGCGGACTACCTGATGTACCTCGACCGCGATGCCATGAACGCCGCGGCTCGCGCCGGCAACGCGAAGATCGAGCAGTTCTGCAATGCCTGCTTCACGGGCGAGTACCCCACCGGTGACGTGACGGTCGAGCAGCTCCTGGCGATCGAAAACGACCGCGAGACGAACCGGGACGAGGTGTCCTGCGGGGCCTGAAGCGGCGAACTCGGACCGCGGCGCACCCGAGTCTGGCAGCATGCGCGTCCTGATCACCTCACCGGTGTTCCCGCCGGATCTCGGCGGACCGGCGACCTACGTGCCGAGCATCTCCCGCTGGCTCGTCGAGCGCGGTCACGAAGTGAAGGTCGTCGCCTTCTGCTCCGACCCGAAACCTTCGGGCTATCCGTTCGAGGTCGTTTCGATCCTGCCTGCTTCGATCCCGATGAGGTACGGGCGTGCCTTCTTCGCCGTCTGGCGCGAGGCGCGTTCCTGCGACGTCGTCTACGTGAACGAGCATCTCGCACTCCTCCACGTGCTCGCGGCGCGGCTGGCGGGAAAACCCGTCGTGATCCGGATCATGGTCGACGGTGCCTGGGAGATCGCGCATCGCTACGGCTGGTGCGGCGGCGACGACATCGTCAAGTTCCAGGGTCGGTCCTACGGATGGAAGGTGGGGCTGACTCGCAGGCTCCAGAGGAGCTGGTGGAAGGCCGCGACGCACATCATCGCCTGCTCCGAGTTCCTGCGGCAGATCCTGATCCGCACCTACGGAGTCCCGCCGGGGAAGGTCGAGCTCGTCCACAATTCCTACTCCGGTCCACCGCCGGATGCCGTTCGTCAGACTCCGGCGGAAGCGCGCTCCGCGCTCGGTCTCTCCGAGGACAAGCGCTACCTGCTCACGATTTGCCGCCTGGTGGTCTGGAAGCGCGTCGACGCGATCATCGAGTCGCTTGCGAAGCTGCCCGCCGACGTGCAACTCCTCGTCGCGGGGGACGGTGACATGCTCGAGTCGTGGAAGGAGCTCGCCCTGCGCCTCGGGCTGGCCGATCGCGTGCACTTCCTGGGAAACGTGCCGCACGACCGCATTCCGCTCCTGATCCGCGCCAGCGAGGTCTTCGTACTGAACAGCGAGTACGAAGGGCTCTCGCACACTCTGATCGAGGTGCAGACCCTCGGCACTCCGATCGTCGCCTCCAACGTGTGCGGCAACCCGGAAGTGGTGTCCCACGGCGAAACGGGCTTCCTCGTCGATCCGCGCCAGACCGGGGAGTTGACCGATGCGCTCTCCAGGCTGCTGTCGGATCAGGAGCTGCGCGCGCGCTTCCGGACGGCGGGGCTGGCCTCGAGCCAGAGATTTCGCCGCGACGCGGTCTTTCCCAAGGTCGAAGCGGCTCTGCGGCGCGCATCCGGCACGCGAGGATGACGCGCATCGGCAGCCGGTCGGGAATGCGTGCAGGACCTGCCACGACCCCGCTCGTCCCCGCCATGGATCGCTCGAGATTCGGCGCGCCGGGCTCTCCCGTGTTCTTGGGCGCGCCGGAAGACGCCAGCGCCTCGGCGCCCATTCGAGAGGCCGCGTGCTCACGAGAGACGGCACCTTACGTTTCGCCGCCTCGCCCGATAATCTGATTCCGCCATGCCTGCCACCAAGGTCTCGACGAAGAAGCCCGGAACCCCGAAACCCTCGAAAGTCAAAGCGCGGATGAGCGTCACCGACGTCATGCGCGAGCTGAAGAAGGCGGGATCCGCGCAAGCGAAAAAGACCTACACCCGTCACGGCGCTCTCGAGCCGATGTTCGGCGTCAGCTTCGCCACCTTGAAGGTGCTGATGAAGCGGATCGGCGTCGATCACGAGCTGGCGCTCGCCTTGTGGGACACTCGCAACTTCGACGCGCGCAACCTCGCCCTCAAGATCGTGGATCCCGTGCGCATGACATCCGCCGATCTCGACCGCTGGGCTCGCGAGATGGGCGCCCGGATGTGCTGCGGCTACGTCGCCATGATCGCGGCCGAGGGTCCGCACGGGGCCAAGAAGGTCGCGCAGTGGCTCGCATCGGGCGACGACAAGGATCGCTGCCACGGTTGGTCGCTCCTGGGCCAGCTGGCACAGCGCGACGAGACGACCCCCGATGCCTTCTTCGAGAAGCGTCTCGCCGAGATCGTGAGGAGCATCCATGCCGCGCCGAACGCCGAACGCGAGGGGATGAACCAGGCGGTCATCGCGATCGGATGCCGGAGTCAGGGACTGCGCAAGGCGGCGATCGCGGCCGCGAAGCGCATCGGCAAGGTCGAAATCGACCACGGAGACACGTACTGCAAGACGCCGGACGCCGTGGAGTACATCGAGAAGTGCTGGGCGCATTCGAAGTCGAAGGGATTCGAGTCGCCCGCGGCCCAAGAGCGATCGCGCGAGACGCCTCGACGAAGGTGTTGAGTCGAATCCACGGGTGACCAGCGACCCGCTCAGGCCTTCAGCCACCAGCCTGTTCGGGCCTCCGCGCGGTGCCTGCCCGCAGCTTCGGGGCACGGAGGACTCCGCACCGGTCTCCTCTGGTTCTTTCGAACGAGCAGCGGCTCAACGCCCGCCGGCGAGCGCCGAGGCGCGCTCGGTGCTGCGACTCGAGCCTCCCGGGCACCAGGGGAAATGAATTACGCGCCATCTCTCACCCGCGAGGTGAAGATTCTCGTCCACTTCGCCGGTTCTCCCGGTTCGCTTCCTGGGCCGGTCCGGCTCGGCCCGGCTTCCTGTTTCCCGCGCCGCGATCCGTTCCCCTGGAGCGCCGCTCGATGACGCCGCGTTCACCTCCGCGTCTTCGCCTCACCTCGCACCGCCGATTGCGTGTGCGGCGGATTGTCTCTGCCTCCGTCTGGCATCCCCCAGGCAACCTCGGGGGAGGAGCCCCTCAGGGCGCGCCGCGCGCGCCACGCCTCGCTCTGCGGCCGCAGGGAGTGCCAGGAAGTGCCTGGAACTACCGGAAGATTGGTACGCCCGACAGGATTCGAACCTGTGGCCTACGGCTCCGGAGGCCGTCGCTCTATCCAGCTGAGCTACGGGCGCGATTGGAGCGGCGCATTCTAGCAGCGGGGCGGTCAGGATCCGATCGGCCCCCGCGCCGGGGGTGCCGGGGCAGTGTGCGGAAGCCGCACGGACCGGGCGCCCTGCGAAGAGCCGTTCCCCGGTTCACTTGACGGTTCTTTTGGATTGGGCTTACGATTGCTGCGGTCATTTTGGTCCCTGCCGGCAGGGCTGCCCGGCTGAGTCGAACATCATGAAGAAAACCAAGTCCGGCGCATCTCACCACGCGGTTGCGTACGTGGTGTCTCCCGTGATCGCGCTCCTGGTGACGGCGGCCCTGCTCGATCCCTTCGGGATCTCCTCGGCCGCTCCGTCGCGGTTGTCGGCGATGAGCTCGAACCCGATGGACGAGGACGGCGACGGACTCCTCTTCAAGCACGAGCGGATCCTGGAGACGCTCCCGAGTGCCGCCGACAGCGACCTCGACGGGTTCGGGGACGCCGAAGAGCTGGCGCGCAAGACTTCCCCGGTGAACGCCTTGGTTCATCCGCAAGGCAATGCCATCGGACTGGGAATCACCGCGCGGGGCGATCGCGACGGCCTGCACGCCCTCGTGGCGGTCTACGTGCCTGACAGCAACTATCGGGGGCTGGACGTCAACATCGGCAGGCTTGTCGGCATCCGTCCACGGTTTCTGCGCCAGTCCTATCTGAACGCGCACACCCAGATCGAATTCGTGGCCGGTTCAGTGGCGGGCTCGACGGTGGCGCTGCTCGATGTCCGGTTCCCGCGAAGCTGGGTCGACGCGACAGGCCACCTGACGCTCTTCGCCACGGTTTCCCTCGAGGGAACCGGGAGGAACGAAGCCGCCGCCAGCATGGATCTCTTCAACGTGGGCGGAGTGATCGTGCTTGCCATGCCCGATCCCAGCTACGTGCCGCCCCAGGGATCCGCAGACTCACCTCAAGGGCCGACCACCCTCTTCAAGCCCTTGACGCTGTCGAACGGCGAGCCCCCCTCGGGATGGACTCTCGGAGAAGTCTGCTCCCAAACATCGCAGACCGTCATGGTCGCAGGCGCGACCGTCGTCCACGAAATCTCCTCCGCTGAGTGTGAGGGCGGATGGGAGGGCGCATGTCCGCCCGATTGCAGCTCGTCCGTTGGTTCCACGTACGTGACTCTGGACCCCGTGATCCTGGTGGGCGGCTAGCCACCCCTCCCCGGCGCCATCGATCTCCTGGGGCTCAGCCGGTCGAGTGGGGAGGGGCCACTCCCAGGAGGGGGTCCGTCTCTCGGTCGCCCCACGTCGGCGTTCTCACTGGGGAACAGTCTGGAATCCCGATGTCCGAGGGGAAAAGAGGCGAAAAAGGCTGTCGGATCTGCAATGGACCGCGGAACTACCGCAACTCGGGTACCGTCATAAGTCGCGAGAAGAGCGGCTCCCCTTGAGAAACGACCCGGATCGAACGCTCGTCGAGTCCTGCCAAGCCTCGGCACCGAGCGGCTTGCAAGGCTCCTATCGTGCCCTCTACGAGCACTACAAGGACCGGGTCTACAACGTCTGCTACCGGATCACCGGCAATGCGACGGACGCGCTCGACGCCTCCCAGGAGACCTTCGGGATCGCCTTCCGGAAGATCGGGGAGTTCCGCTTCGAATCGAAGTTCTCGAGTTGGGTGTATCGGATCGCGGTCAACGCGAGCATCGACATCAAGCGACGTTCGGGGGCCCGCTGGCTGGCCTCGCTCGACGGTTCGCGCGAAGCCGAGGGTCTCGAGATCCCCAGGCTGGATCTGCGCGACGAACGGACCGAGCTGCCTCCCGCCGCCGCGTCCAGGCACGAGCTCGAGGAGGAGATCCAGCAGGCCATTTCCCGGCTCTCGCCAAAAATGCGCGCGATCACCGTTCTGCGCTACGTCGAGAACCTCTCTTACGACGAGATCGCCGAAACGCTCCACATTTCGATCGGCACGGTCAAGTCGCGGCTGTCTCGGGCGCATCAAGCGCTCGACCGCGAGCTGACTCCTGTTCTCGACCGGCACTATCTCAGGTAGGAGGCGCGACACATGACCTTCACCTGCACGGCCGTTCGGGACATGCTCCTCGAGTGCCGAGGTCACACGGGGTCGAACGATCCCAGCCTCGCTGTTCACCTCGACGAGTGCCCCGAGTGCTCCGAGTTCGCGCGCAGGACGAAGGCGCTGGTTGCGCACCTTTCCGCCCTTCCGCGTCGGCCAGCTCCGGCCGAGCTTGCGGGTCTCGTCGTGGCGGCGACACAGGCCGGTCACCGTCAAGAGCGCGCCGCCAACGCGGTCAGCGCGCTTTCGCGGCTGCCCGTCCCCTCCGATCTCGAAATCGTCGCGTTCGACGAGGAGCGAGTCGACGAGCAGCGGTCCCGCCTCGATCCGATCGGCGCGAGGGCCCCGGCGGTCCTCGATCGACTCGTCGACGAGGAACTCCGTGACCCCGCCGCGGCGATCTCCCGGAGGTTCGCGAGTCGGCTCGACCGCCGCCGGGCGCCTGGCGCGCTGCGCGAGCGCGTCGCAGGCACGGTCCGGGCTTTTCTGCCTCCCAGCAGGCTGCGACTAATCCTCCCGCTGGCAGCCGGAGTGGCCCTGCTCGTCTTGGTCGGCGTGCGATTCTTCGGCGAACGGTCCTCCCAAGTCGGGGAGGCCACCGACGGCTTCCAGGTCGTGTACGAATCCACCATGGGCTCGATGGATCCGATGGCAAGGGGTCTGCTTGCAGGCCTCACCGGAGGGGTCGTCGATGTCCACGCTTCGTCCGGGCTCCAAACCGATGGAGGGGCGAGGTGAAGCTGCGCCTGCCTCTCGAGGTCCGTCGCCTCGCGCGCATGCGCGTTCTCGCGGCTCTCACGCTGGCCGTGTCCTTGCTCGGGGCTTGCGACAGGCCTGCGAGCGAGACGATCGGCGCTGGCGCTTCCACCGAGAACGCGAAGGCCGGCAGCCAGGGGTTGGCCTTCCTGGATCGGATCGCGACTGCGCCGATGACCGTTTCGTACGGCGGGAAACGCCAGGTCAAGATCCACTATTCGATCGGGGGCGTTCCGGCGCACCTCGAATACGACGAGCAAGTCTGGTCCGACGGACAGGGCCAATTCTCGATCGTGCCCGGCAAGGTCGTGCAGCCCAGCATGACGACCGAGGAGCTCGAGCTCTTCAGGACCCTGCAGCAGGCCCGCGACGGCTTCTTCTACCGCTACCGCGACTTCAGGATCCGCGACCTCCAGGTCTTCCTGCAGAACTGGCGCGTGAGAGACCTCGGACTCGAGGAGACGGTAGCGGGCGTTGCGACCACCGTTCTCGAATTCCGCCGTATCGACGGCACTCTCCCCTGGTACCGAGCCTGGATCGATCCCCGCACGGCCCTCGTGATGCGCTCCGAGGAACGGGGTGCGGGCAACCAGATCGCGAGCTCCGTGGAGTTCCTCACCTTCGAACTCTCGCCGGACACCGCGGGTCTCCGGCTGGAGAGCGATCAATTCACACGCTTCCCCCTGGATCTGAGCACGAGCACGGTCTCGGGACTCGGATTCCGGGTTCGTCCCCCCTCGGTTCTCCCCGCGGGGTACCGGCTCGCACGCGCAGAGACCACGAACGACGGAACGAACACCTGGGCGATCCTCACCTACACCGATGGTGTCGATTCGCTGTTCTTCCTGCAGAGCTTCGATCCGCAGGCACAAGTGGGGGTCTCCCCTCCGGGCGAGTTCAACGTGGGCCCGAAGGTGGTTCGCGGCTACCGCATCGGGCCCTGGACCGTCCTTCAGCTGAGGTCCGGAGGCGATCGCGTGTTCGTCCTCGGCAAGGCTGACTCGAGCGCCATCGAGCGGATGCTCAAGTCCTCGATGCACTGATCGATGCCCTGGTGCGTGGAGGGGAGGGCCCCTCGCCTTCCCTGTGCCCATCCAGCCCTCCAGAGGGGCCGGGATCCGCGCGCGCCGGGCCCAGTCAGCGCGTGGGTCATCGAGGTCGGCCCTGCCGACATGTCCCGGTCTTTCATGCCCGGCGGTACGGCCAGGCTTCGGATTCAGGGGTAGTCTTCGGGTGCCGGACGGGCGATCCGTCCGGTCCCCCCCCGAGCAGATCCCCGTGGCGAAGAATCCCCAGGAAGAGCCCTTTTCTGAGGCCCACCTCGCCTCTCCCGAGTACCGGGAGAGGCTCATGAGGAAGCTGAACTGCCTCATCGCGGTCCTCGAGGTCGCGACCGCGAAGGTCCGCAAGAACATGGCGGGGTCACCCAAGGACTCCGAGCGCTTGACGCGGATCTTCGCCAATCTCCAGAGCACGCTCGAGGTCTGCGTGCGTGCCCGGCTCGCGCTACAGCGCCGCCAAGCCGTTTTCCAGGCGCCGCCGCCGCCCGCGATCACTCCCCAGACCCCGGCCAAGGAGGCCAAACCGTCCCTTGGCCCTGTGCAGGGTCCCCGACGGACCGGTTCCGACCTCTCCACGAACGACGAGAAGAAGAAGTTCGCCAAGCTGCCGCCGATCGATCCGACCGCGATCCCGGGCTGCGACCTGGACGAGCTCGCGAAGCGGCTCCTCGGCTAGGGCCGCAAGCAGGCCCGCTCATCTCCGCCCGGCTTCCGTGATTCAGTGCCCCCAGCTGCGGAGGTACCTGAAGTCGTGGTTCACGGTGCGTTCGGAGAGCTTCGCGATCACGGGCGGCAGGCGCTTGTACTGATTCAGGGCGATTCGCCGGGCGACCTTGTCCACGAACGCCGCGTCGAAGCCCGCATCCAGCAGTTCCCTGCGCGACCAGCGCTGGTCGACCATCTTGACCAGCAGGCGGTCGACTTCGGCATAAGTGAAGCCGAGCTCGGCCTCGTCGGTCTGCCCCGCGAACAGGTCGGCGGAAGGCGCCTTCTCGATCACGCTCTTGGGCAAGCCGAGGTGCCGCGCGAGCTGCCATACCTGGTGCTTGTACAGGTCGCCGATCGGGTTCAGGGCGCTCGCGGAGTCGCCGAACTGCGTCGAATAGCCCAGCAGGATCTCGGTCTTGTTGCTGGTGCCGATCACGAGGCCCCTCCACTCGGCGGAGAGATCGTAGAGCACGATCATCCGGGCGCGCGCCATCACGTTTCCTCGGCGGGTCCGGTCTTCGATGCGGTTCGCGCCGCAGTAGCCGTCGACCATCGCCGAGATCTCGATCTTCCGCCACTCGATTCCGAGCTGATCCGCGACGCGCAGGGCGTCGTTCTCGCTATCGGGGTTCGACGTCCGGTACGGAAGCATCGCCCCGAGGACGTTCTTCGGTCCGAACGCCTTGCTCGCGAGCGCGGCGGCGACCGCCGAATCGACGCCGCCCGAGAGGCCGAGAACGGCCCGCGTGAAGCCGAATTTCCCCGCTTCGCTCCGGAGGAACTTGACGAGGATGGCCTCGACCAGCGCGGGCTGGATATCGAGCTCGCTCATCCTCCGCTTTCGCACCCGTAGGGCGCGAGCGCGCGCTGCACGATCCACGGCTTCTCGTCGCGGCGGAGGGGCGTGGAGATCCTCGCCCGGTTCAGCGCGTCCGTCGTCAGCGTGGCGCCCAGCCGTCCCGGCTCGAGGCCATCCAGCCGCGCGATCTCTCGTCCGAAAGGATCGACGATGCGCGATCCGCCCGAGAAGCACACGCCGTCCTCGCTGCCGACGCGGTTCACGTAGACGATCCACGTCTGGTAGAAGAGCGCGAGCGCGTCCTGCAAGGTGTACCAGACCTGGGTGGAGCGCAACCGCGCTTCCTTCTCCGTCACGCCGCGCCCCGGGCTCGAGCTGGGCACCACGATCGCGTCGACCCCTGCGAGGAAGTGGATCCAGCTCGCGGCGAGGTGCCACATGTCCTCGCAGATCAGGAACCCGAACTTCCCGAGGCGGCTCTCGATCGGAACGAACGACTCGCCCGCGGCGAAGTCGCGGCCTTCGTCGAACATGCCGTAATGGACGAGGTGCACCTTGCGGTGCACGCCGAGGACGCGCCCGTCCTCGAGGAAGGCGATCGAGTTGTAGACGCGGCCGTCGACCGCGCGCTCCGCGAACCCGACAGCGATCGAGATGTCCTTCGAGCGCTCCGCGAGCTGCCTCAAGGGCGGCGCGTCGAGCGCGAGCGCCACCTCGGCAGTCTGGTCCTTGAGGAAGTACCCGGTCAGGGACAGCTCCGGGAAGACCACGAGCTCCGCTCGGGCTTCGACGGCGGCCTGGATCTCGGTCAGGTGGTCCCGGAGGTTCTTGTCGAGGTTGCCGAGCGTCGGCTCGACCTGGGCCAGGTGGATGCGGCAGTCCATGGGAATCGATCCGACAGGATATCGTCCGGAGGACCCTAACCGCGCCGGGCGCTCTCCCATGCGCTCGCGACGACCTCGTCAGCGCGAGCACCCTGCGCTTCCGCCTCGAACGAGAGGACGAGTCGGTGGCGGAGCGCTGGCACGGCGAGCGCGCCGAGATCCTCCTCGGCGACGAACAGGCGTCCGCGGACGAGCGCTCGAGCCTTGGCGGCGAGCAGCAGAGCCTGGCCTCCGCGCGGGCTCGCCCCCCAACGGACGAACCGGCGGACGGAGTCGGGCGCCGCAGGCTGCTCGGGGTGTGTCGCGACGACCAGCCGCGCGACGAGCGCGGTGACGTCGGAGCTCGCGGGCACCTCGCGCACGAGCGTCTGGAGCCTCATCAGACGATCGCGCGTGAGCACCGCGCCATTCGAGGAAGGCTCGGGGCGCGTCGTCTCCCTCAAGATGACCTCCAACTCGCGCGGTCCGGGCGCGGTGAGCTGGATCTTGAGGAGGAACCGATCGAGCTGGGCTTCCGGGAGCGGGTACGTCCCTTCCATTTCGATCGGATTCTGCGTGGCGATCACGAAGAACGGCTCGTCGAGCGGTTTCGTCTCGCCGAAGACGGTCACCTGGTGCTCCTGCATCGCCTCGAGCAACCCGGACTGCGTCCGCGGCGTCGCGCGGTTGATCTCGTCCACGAGGAGAACGTTGCAGAAGACCGGGCCCTTCTGGAACGTGAACCGCCGCGCGCCGCGCGGGTCCTCCTCGAGGATCCGCGTTCCGAGCACGTCGGCGGGCATCAAGTCCGGTGTGCACTGGATCCGGCCGAAGACGAGGTCGAGCGAGCCGGCCAGACTTCGTGCGAGGGTCGTTTTTCCCAGGCCTGGAGCGCCTTCCAGCAGAACGTGCCCGCGCGCGATCAGCCCCAGGAGGACTTGCTCGACTTCTTCCTCGTAGCCGAGAAAGCGCTTCGCGACCGCCGCGCGGACCGCATCCACGCCCAGTCGCAGGTCGGCGATCTCGCGTTCCAACGTCGTCTCGGAGCTCATTCACGGCACCTGCGCGATCGCGCCGGCGAGTTCCCAGAGGCTACCTACACGAAGGGCTCCGGTCGCAGGATCGCTTCGGTTTCCCTCCTCGTTCGATCCGATCGAGCCCTTCGGATCGCTGCCGCAGCCGCTTCCTTCCGTCTCCGACCGATGAACGACCTGGATGGCTCGGAGTCCGGCGCGGAGTGCACCCGCGATGTCTTTCTCGAGATGGTCGCCCGCGTGCAGGGCGTCGCGCGCCTCGACTTGGGCACGCGCGCACGCCCGGCGGAAGATCTCCTCGGCAGGCTTCTCGACGCGTTCGATCGCGGACGCGAGCACGAAATCGACTCTCGCGGAGACGCCCATGCGGTCCAGGATCCCCGGCAACCGCTGGCTCCAGTTCGAGATGATGCCGACCGCCAAGCCGCGCCGACGCAGACCTTCGAGGAGCTCGATCGTCCCGGGGAACAGCGCGAAGGTCGATGGATCCGAGAAGCGGGCGAAGAGCTCCTCCGAAACGCCCGCGAGGTCTCGGCTGGACAATCCCAGCTCCTGGTGGAAGATCTTGCGGATGTAGGAGGAGAACCAGACCTCGCTGTAACGGTAGGCGCCATCGATCTCGCGAGGCAGCTCCTGGTGGGCGCGGACCATGAGGTCGCGCATGCCCTCCGAGGCGATGTCCAGGCCCCTCCGGCGGGCCGCCTGGGCGTAGATCTCGAATCGCGAGGGCTTCTCGTAAAGCAGCGTATTGCCGGCGTCGAAGAAGACTGCCTGGAGGACCATGTTGGTGGCGACTGGACCCTTCCGGCCGTGGCGGTCCCGGGAGTGTGACAGACGGGGATCAGGGATGGGAGCGGGCAGCAGGAACATGAGGGAACGGAGTTGCGTCGGAGGGCGGCAGGGGCTTTTGTGCCGGGGACTCTTGATCCTGGCGCTGTCGTCCAGCGCTTGCGGATCGCCGGGGCGCGGGCCCGCTGTCCCGACTCACTCTCGTGAGGAAGCCCTGGCGGCGACGCGTGTCGAGGACTGGAGCCAGGCCGCGAGCCTCTGGCACGCACTCTTCCTCGCGGATCCGAAGCGTCCGGTCGAGGCCTGTCGCGAAGCGGCACGCGCCCTCATCCGGCTGGAGGATCCAGAGAGCGCCGCGAAGCTCCTCGACCTGGGACTGGGGGCGCATCCCGAGGATCCCGAGCTCCTCACCTTGAAGGGCGAGGCTCTCGTGGCGCTGGGCTTCCGTCGCGCGGCGGAAGAGTCCTACGAGCGCGCGTTGCGCGTCGATCCCCGACGCGTCGACGCCTTGATCGCGCTCGGAAGGCTCCGCATCGACCTGGGCCTCGAGAGCTCGGCTGTCGAGCCGCTCCAGCGCGCCGTCGACATCACGGGGGGAAACTTCGAGACGTTGAGGCTCCTGGCGAAGGCTCAACGCGAATCGGGACTCGCGCCGAAAGCGTATGCGTCCTGGGTCAAGGCCTTCTCGATGGGCCCAGGCACGGTCGACGACCTCGTCGAGGCGGCCACGCTCTTCCTCGATGATTCGTTCCGCAAGGCCCACCCTGAATCCGGCGAGCAGATGTGCACCTGGCTCCGCACCGCCGCCGTTCGCGATCCCCAGTGCGTTCGCGCGCACTTCCAGCTCGGGGTCTTGTGCGAGGAGATGGGCCGCCGCGAGGAGGCGATCGAGCACTACCGCCGTGCCGTGGAGATCGATCCGGGGTGCCTCATGGCACTCACGAACCTGGCGATCCTGTACTCGAACCACGGTGACGAGCTGAATGCACGCGAGATGGTCGTCCGTGCGCTGGCGCTGGAGCAGGACGGCAATCGGCGTCGTGCGCTGCAGAAGCTCCTCGAGCCCTTCGAGAAGAACGACGAGACCCCCTGAGCGGGACGCACCCGGGTTCGGCGCCCCCCCTTACTTGACGAGGGAATCGACGAGCGCATCCAGCCGGGAAGCGAGCTCGTCGGCGAATTCGTCTCCGAAGTCCATGCGGAGGACGTCGATCTCCTCGAACATGTAGCGGCCGCTGGAGCGGCTGAAGGGGATCCCGTACTCCCACTTGCTCCCGTCGGAGGCGTGGATGACCACTTCGATCTGGTCGTCGCCCTCGACCGGGAGGACGGTGTATCTCACGACGGTGAAGTTCGACATCGAGTGATCCTCGGAAAGCGCTGCGCGAGAGTCGAGATCCTATCCGTGCGGGGCCCGAATCGCCCGAATCATCGGCCGGACTTGGCGGGCTTTCCGACACGCCAGACCTCGAAGTCGTGCCACAGGTGCGTGTCGAACTTCTCGACGAGGACGTATCCAGCCTGTTCCAGCTCGGCCTGCATCACCCCCGCCGGAAGCTTGTGGTCGGGCGGCGGACCGACCGGGATCTTCCCGGGCTTGTACTCGAGCACGACGAGACGTGAGTCGGGCACGAGCACGGAGCGCAAGCGCTCGAAGTAGGCGACTCGATCCTGCAGATGGTGGTACGTGTCGGCCACGAAGACGAGGTCGAGCCTCGCGCGGGGAAAATGCGGATCATCCGCCGAGGCGAGCACCGGGACGATGTTCCCGAGGGCGTGGGCGCGGATGCGCTCGCGCACGCGATCGAGCTGAGCCGGCTCGATGTCGCTGGCGTAGACGAGGCCCTGCGGGCAGGCTCGGGCGAAGGCGACGGCGAAGAGTCCCGGTCCGCAGCCCAGATCGCCGATCACCGCGTCGGCCGGCAGCGCGAGCTTCTCGACGACGAGATCGACCTGGAGATCGGCGACGCGATCCTCGCTCTGCAGCCGCTCGATGTATCGGGCCACGTCGTGGTCCCCGTGATGGTCGCGATTGGGGGCCGCGACGACGGACCTGGGCTCCGGCGAGGATGAGGCAGCGGCCGGCTCGGCCGGTTCGCGCGGGCCCGCGCAACCCGAAGCGAGGACCAGGATCGTCCCGACGACCGCCCGGAGGAATCGAAGCGCCTTCATGTCCGGGAGTGTACGCCCGCGCCCGCTTGTGATGGTGTGATGCGCACGCATGACCACTCGATCACGGCATCACGCGGTCCTCCTGGTGCTCGCCGGCGGGGGATGCCTGGCCACAGGGGGATTGTTCGGGAACGCCTGGCTCCAGAGCGAATGGCTCTCGAGCAAGTGGCTTTTCCGCGTTCCTTGGGGACTCGCGGGATTCGCAGCGTTCGCCGTGATCGCGGCGATCGCCTTGCTCGTGCTCGTCGGGATGGCGCGTTCCGGGCGTTGGGTATCGACGAGTTGGGCGCCGTTGCGGTGGATCCTGCCCTGTCTCGTCCTGGCTTGGGTCTGGCTCTGGACGATCGACCCCCCGACGCTCTTGTACGACGCGCAGCTCGCGTTCTCGGGCGCCGCCGCCCTGTGGTGCGCGGGCGTCGCGTGGTCGGCGCTGCGTCCCGATCGCCCGCGGGCGCGCTGGGTGCGCGTGCTCGAGATCCTCGTCCTCGAGATCTCGGTTTGCATCGTGCTCGGCGAGATCGCCCTGCGTGTGACGCGCTCCGTCGCCGAGATCCCGCTGCTCGCGACGAGCGGCACCGACCTCGACGCCTGGCTCCGGGCCCATCGCTTGCGCCCCGGGTACCACCATTTCGGTTTTCCGGTCAACGCGGAGGGGATGGTGGACGTCGAGACGAGCGAAGTCCTGCAGCGCCGGCACCGCGTGGTGGCTCTCGGGGACTCCTTCAGCGTCGGCGTCGTGCCTCACCACCTGCACTACACCACGGTCGCGGAGAGCTGTTTCGAGGACCTCGAGGTCTACAACCTCGGCGTCGTCAATTCCGGGCCTCGCGAGTACCGCCGGCTGCTCGAGCTTGACGGCCTCGCGGTCCAACCCGAGCTCATCGTCGTCGCGCTCTTCCTCGGAAACGACATCACCGACGCGCGCCGGCGGAGTTCGACGCCCCTGAAGGCCTGGACGGACCGAGGCGAGATCCTGGTCCTCCAGGTCGGGAAGCGCTTGTGGGCGCTCGCCGCCGAGAAATCCCTGGGAGCCGCGATCGCGGGCTCGGGTCCTTCCACTGCGAGCTTCGGGCTCTCCGCGGACGAACACCTGC
Source organism: Planctomycetota bacterium (assembly GCA_046155895.1). GTDB lineage: Bacteria > Planctomycetota > UBA1135 > UBA1135 > DASYPQ01. The sequence goes on from JBJXFB010000012.1 coordinate 23,311, forward strand.
CTCCCGCGGAGGTCGAGAAGCGCCTGCCGTGGCTATCGGATCCGCTCCAGGAGCCGCCGACGCTCTCCGTCGAGCGCTTCGCCTACGTCGAGACGACGCGCGCCGAGATCACCCTGCCCGAGAAGGCGGGGGAGTTCCGAGAAGCCCTCGACGAGCTGCGGCTGATCCGTGAGACGGCGGGCACGGTCCCGATCGCCTGTCTGCTGATCCCGGACGAGTTCCAGGTCGAGGAAGCTCTCTGGCGGGACGTCGAATGGGCCGGAATCGCCCAGCGCGCCGAGCGCGACCTCCCGCAGAGGATCGTGGGCTCCTGGCTCGACGAGCACGGAATCCCCTACGTCGATCTTCTCCCGCTCCTCCGCGCCGCGCCGCCGCTCGAGGACGGGAGCCGGCACGTCTACCACGTGCGCGATACGCACTGGAACGCGCGAGGCAACAGGATCGCGGGTGAGGCCTTGGCGGGCTTGATCGAACGCTGTGGCGTCGCGAAGCGCGTCCCGCGTTGAGTGGAGGGACGGCGCCCTTCAGCGGAGCTCGAACACGCCGATCAGGCTCAAGCCCTTGAGCCCCGGCACGCCGTCGAGCAGCGCCAGCGCGGGAATCAGCGCGTTCACGATCTTGAGCTTGGTGGGCGAGAACGTCTGCGAGTAGCTCGACCGCTCGCCCTTCTTGAACCTGTAGCCCCACGCCCCGGCGGGATTCATGTGCCGCAAGGCGATCGTCCGGAAGCCCTGGCCCTCCATCAGCGCGCGCAGTCCGGCGTCATCGTAGCGCCGGAAATGCCCCGAGCTCCGGTCGATGTCGCCGTAGAGTCGCGCCTGTGCCGGCACCTTGAGGACGACCCTCCCTCCGGTGCGGAGATGGCGCTTCAGCTTCTGGACGAACCCGGCGTCGTCCTCGAAGTGCTCGAGCACGTCGAGCGCGACGATCGCGTCGGCGCGCACATCGGCGAGTTCGCGCCAGTCGCCGAGCAGATCGACCCGCAGTGGCCGGACTTTCTCGGGCGGCCATTCCCGGGCGATCCCGTCGAGGAGGTTCTGGTCGAGATCGACGGCGATCACCTGGTCGACCCGGTCGGCGTAGTGCCGGAGCACGAATCCTGCCCCGCAGCCGAGCTCGAGCACCGTACCCGAAACGCGACCGCGGAAGCCGCGGGCGATCCAGCGGTAGTAGTTCGGCAGGAGCGCCATCCGGTCCTGCGTGTCGGAGAAGAACGTCCGCTCGCCGTGCTCGACCTCGCTCGGACGCGGCATTTCCTTCTCGTCGGACGGCATGAACGAGCGCTCGAGACCAGCGCAGTCTAGCACCGCCGGATCCGGCCGGCGGCCTGGTCCCTAGGGCAGCGCCTCGGGCTCGTCCTTCAGGAACAGGTAGTAGAGCTGTCCCTCGACGCGCGTCGCACCGGCTCGCCTTTCCGCATCCGGTCCGATCCCGAGGTAGACGTCGCCGCGGCCCGCCGTGCGGATCGCGCCGCCGGTGTCCTGGTCCAGCATGAGACGGTTCACCTCGGCCGCTTCCGAGCCGGGCCCGATCCGGCCTTCGACGTACACGATCGCTCCTCGGGGGAAGAGCGCCTTGTCGGTCGCGAGGCTCCGGCCTTCCGTCACGGGTACGTTGAGCGACCCGCGCGGATTCCCGTCGATCGGCGTGAAGAAGACGTAGGAATCGTTGCGCAGGAGGTACTCGTCGACCTGCCCGGGGTTGGCCTTGGCCCAGCGGCGAATCGAAGCGAGCGAGAGCTCGTCCTTCTTCAGCCTCTTGTCCTTGACGAGTTCGCCGCCGAGCGACGTGTAGCGCTGGCCGTTCTTTCCCGAGTAGCCGAGGCGATAGAGCTCGCCGGTCTCGAGCCGGATGAACGCCGATCCGTTCACGTGCGCGATGAAGGAGTCGAGCGGGTCCTTGAGCCAGGCGAGCTCCAAGCCCTTCCCCTCCAGCATCGCTCCGGCCTCGATTGCGCGGCGCGTCGGGTAGGGTTCCACCGCGCCCGTTTCGGTCTTCCGGCCGAGGATCTCGCCTTCGGGCCCCTTCATCAGATCCGGCGGCAGCGCGTAGAGCGGGTACCGAAACTCCTCATCGGGATGCAGCCGTCCGTCGAGGATCGGCGTGCAGTACCCCGTGAAGAGGACGCCGCCGCCCTTCCCGTCCCAGCCGGCGCTCTTGTAGACCTGGAACTCCGCCTCGATCGCGCTCGAGAGATCTGCCTCGCTCTGGGACGAGGCGAGGATCTCGCGGAAGCGCTCGAGGCTCGCGAGCGCGCGCGCGTGCGAGACGCCTTCGATCGGGAAGTAGCGCGTCGACGACTTCTTCTGCATGAACGCGATCGACTGCTCGATCGGCGGGAGCAACTCCCAGCGGTCGGCCCACTGGCGTCCGAAGTCGGGATGCGCCTCGCCGGGCGCGAGCGGGATCAATGCGGGGGCGCCGGGCGGAAGCGCGCGACCGTAGTCGGGCGTCGTGCGGCAGGCGGCGGTCGCGAGGAGCAGGAGGGCGCAGGCGGGGAGGAGCTTCATCGTGATCTCGGGTGTGCCGAAACGGCCCGCCCGGTGCAAGACGCGGGCGGGGAGTTTCGTCGGTCGTCGCCTTGCCGGGGCCTCCCCGAAGGCCGAAACTGGTGCCATGCCCTGCCTGCTCGGCTGCCTGGCCCTGGCGATGCCGCGCCTGGTGCTGATCCTCGTCTGGCTCACGAGCGACTACCTCGACCGGGCGTACGCGACGACGATCTGGCCTCTGCTCGGGTTCTTCGTCCTCCCGACGACGACGCTCGCCTACGCGTTCGCCATGAACTACGGGGCGCAGGCGTGGACCCCGGTCGGGATCGCCGCGGTCGTCGTTGGATTCCTCCTGGATCTCGGGTTCTTCAAGACCGGGTCGAACGCGCGCAGGCGCGAGATCGTCGTGAAGGGGGAGAAGGTCGGGTAGACGAGACGCGGGGGGTTGATTATATGCGCTGATGCGAATATAAGGAGCCCATGGCCCGGACGGCGATCCTCGACCCCAGCGCGCTCTTCGCCGCGCTCTCCGACCGAACCCGGCTGCGGCTCCTGAACCTGTTGCGAGGCGGGGAGCGGTGCGTCTGCGACCTCGTCGACGGCGTGGGGGCGCCCCAGCCGACGGTGTCGCGCCATCTCGCGCTGCTGCGGCGCGCGGGGCTCGTCCGCACGCGCCGGGACGGGTTGTGGGTGCACTACCGTCTCGCGGAAGGTGCCGAGGCCCTGCTCCTGCGGCTGTTCGAGTGCTTGAGCGAGTGCTCGTCGGAATGCCCGGAGTTTCCGCGTGACGAAAAGCGCGTCCTGGCGGCGCGCAAGGCCAGAGGCTGCTGCGACTAGAAAGGATGGAACGGCGATGAAGACGGAGAATCGTGAAGGAACGGAGAACGTGCGCGACGCGGTGCGCGAGGGATACGCGAAGGTCGCGCGGGGCGAGCGGACGAGCTGTTGCGGGCCGGCGAGCTCCTGCGGAGGAGCCACGACGGCCGACGAGTTCGCCCAGGGCGTCGGTTACAGCGCCGCGGAAGTCGCCGCGCTGCCCGAGGGCGCGAACATGGGCCTGTCGTGCGGCAATCCGACGGTCATTGCGGGCCTCAAGGAAGGAGAGGTAGTCCTCGACCTCGGCAGCGGCGGCGGGATGGACGCGTTCCTGGCCGGACCCAAGGTCGGCCGGAGCGGGCGCGTGATCGGCGTGGACATGACTCCGGACATGCTGTCCAAGGCGCGCGCGAACCTCGCCGCCTACGAGAGGCGGACCGGGCTTCGGAACGTCGAGTTCCGCCTGGGTGAGATCGAGCACCTTCCGGTCGCGGACGCGAGCGTCGACGTCGTGATCAGCAACTGCGTGATCAATCTCTCTCCCGACAAGCCCCAGGTGTGGCGCGAGATCGCGCGCGTGCTGAAGCCCGGCGGTCGCGTCGCTGTGTCGGACCTGGCGCTGCTGCGACCGTTGCCGAGGGAAGTCGTCGGCATGGTCGAGGCCTGGATCGGATGCATCGCTGGCGCCGTCCTCGTCGACGAGACGGAGCGCATGGCGAGAGACGCCGGTCTCACGGAGGTCGCGCTGCGGCGGAAGCCCGAGTACGTGCGCGCGCTCCAGACTTTCGAGGACCCGCTCTACCGGAAGATCGTCGAGCACCTGCCGGCGGGCACGGGTGCCGAGGCATTCCTGACGAGTCTCGACGTCGAGGCGCGCAAGCCCGCGGCGGCCAAGGCCTGCTGCGGATGAGACGGCTCTTGGCCGAGGGGATCGGCACGTTCGTCCTGGTGCTGGCGGGCACTGGAGCAATCGTCGTCGACTCCTCCTTGCCGGGAATGATCGGTCATGTCGGCGTCGCGTTGTGCTTCGGACTCGTCGTCCTGGCCATGATCCAGACCTTCGGTGACGTGTCCGGAGCGCATCTGAATCCCGCCGTGACGGTCGGATTCGTCGTGGCGAAGCGTTTTCCGCTTCGCTCGTCGTGGTCCTACATCCTGGCGCAGTGTTCGGGCGCGATCCTCGCCAGCGGTTGCCTGCGCCTGCTTTTCCCCGGCGATGCAACTCTCGGGGCGACCTTGCCTTCCGGCGCCGTGCTGCAGTCGCTCGCGCTCGAGATCGTGATGACCTGGATCCTGATGCTCGTGATCTTGAGCGTCTCGGCCGGCTCGAAGGAGCGCGGACTGATGGCCGGGATCGCGATCGGAGCCGTGGTCGGACTCGAGGCGCTGTTCGGCGGCCCGATCTCCGGAGCGTCGATGAATCCGGCGCGCTCGATCGGTCCAGCTCTCGTGTCCGGGCATCTCGACGACTTGTGGATCTACCTCGTCGCTCCGATCGCGGGCGCGCTGCTCGCGGTCCCGACGTGCAGGCTCGTGCAGGCGCCGGGATGTTGCGGCCAGGCGGAAGGGGAGGGAGCCTGCCCATGACCGGCGGTGAGAAGACTCCCGCTCTGCGAGTCCTCTTTGTTTGCATCGAGAACTCGAACCGCAGCCAGATGGCGGAGGCGTTCGCGCACCAGATCGGGGGCGGCCGCGTGGAGGCCTTCAGCGCGGGTTCGAGGCCGTCGGGTCGCGTGAATCCCCGGGCGGTCGAGGCGATGCGCGAGAAGGGCTGCGACCTCACGAAGCACGGATCGAAGGCGCTCACCGACTTACCCGCTGTCGAGTTCGACGCCGCGGTGACGATGGGATGCGGCGACGCGTGTCCGAACGTGCGCGCGAAGGTACGGGAGGACTGGAGCATCCCCGACCCGCGCGAGATGCCTCCGGAGGAGTTCCGCGGCGTCCGGGATCTGATCGAGGCTCAGGTCCGGAGTCTGCTGGAGCGATTGGGCGGCGTGGAACGCTACGCTCCTGTCTCCCGCACCGCCCCGAAGTCCGAGGAGAGAAGTCCATGATCGCCGTCGGAAAGCCCGCCCCTGCCTTCGAGTTGCCCGACCAGGACGGCAAGACCCGCAAGCTCTCGGAGTTCCGAGGGAAGTGGGTCGTCCTCTACTTCTATCCGAAGGACGACACGCCCGGCTGCACGGTCGAGGCGTGCGAGTTCACGGAAGGCGTGCGCGGATTCGCGAAGCTCGACGCGGTCGTCCTCGGTTGCAGCGGCGACTCGCCGGAGAGCCACCGGAAGTTCATCGCGAAGCACGGGCTGAAGATCACGCTGCTCTCCGATCCCGAGCACGAGACGATGTCCGCCTACGGGGCGTGGGGCGACAAGGTGCTCTACGGAAGGAAGTTCAAGGGTGTCATCCGCTCGACCGTGATCGTCGATCCGAAGGGCAACGTCGCGCACCACTGGAAGAAGGTGCAGTCGAAGGGGCACGCGGAGGCCGTGCGCGCGAGACTCGAAGGCCTGAAGCTCGGATCCAGCGCGAAACCGGCTGCCTCCGCGGCTCGAGCGGGAGGGGCGGGGCCCAAGTCGGTCAGGTCAGGACGACGCTGAGGATCGCGAAGATCAGCACGGCGCTGTAGACGATCGCCCCGATCGTCCAGCCGTGCTCGGCGGGCCGCCGGCCAAGGCGTTTCGCGGCGGAGAAATAGGGCCAGGCGAGCCAGAGCGCGTACGGAGCCGTGAAGATCACGACCGAAGCCCAGCGGATGCGGAGGCCGAGCTGGCGAACGCGCTCCTCCACAGGATCGCCAGGCTCGGCTTCCGGGTCAGGCGGAGGCCGGTAGTCGAGGATCTCCTTTGCCTCGGCGGCGCGATCGTCGGCGACCTGGAGCTGCACGCTGAACACGTCGGCGCCCGTGATGAAGGGATCGATGACCTTCATGTTCTCGTCGAGAACGTGCGTCGGGATTCCGTTCGACTCGAGGAGGCCACGGCAGACGATGACCTCGGTCATCGGGCCGCGGAGGACGGTGGTCCACCGGTGAGGGATCAAGTGCCGCGCAGACGCGCCAACCGCTTCTCCCGATCCTTCGCGAAGCGCCCGATGCCTTCCCACAAGTGGTCCGGATCGATGTGCGCCTCGACCTTGAGCTCTTCGACGCTCCCGCCGGTCCTCCAGCGGTCGTCCCAGTCGCTCGACATCGCGTACTCCTCGGCGACCTTGTGCGCGAGCCAGTCGTGCATCAAGCGCCGCGCGCCGTTCGTGATCACCGTCGAGTCGAGCCAATCGCTCCAAGGCAGGATCTTCTCGCGATAGGCCGCGTCCGCGCGCTGGAAGAGCTCCCACGACGTCGCCTGAACGAGCTTCACGTTCGGCGCGCCGGCTTCGGCGAACTTCGGCAGCAGCTGGTACACCGAATCCGTCGTGCTCGTCCCCTGCACGATCACGCAGCCGGCCTTGGGCTTCTTCGCATCGTACGGCCGGATCACGTACGCGCCCTTGGCTGCGTCCAAGTGCGGCGCGACACCGAGCTTCGCGCGGTCCGGCACGGCCACGTTCGGCCGCGTCAGGTGCAGGATCACGATCGGCGCGTCGCTCGCGAGCGCCGCGGCGAGCATCGGAGCGACTTCGTTGTGCTCCCACGGGTGCAGATTGATCACGTGTCCGTCCGGGAAGAGCTGCCCGACTCCCGGCGCGAAGATCCCGAAGTGCGTCCGGCTGTCCTCCGCCGTCTCCGGACCCGAGTGGCCCGCGACCCAGATCACCTTGCCCACCTTGAGCGGGCAGTCCTGCGCGAGCTGGCTGAAGAGCCGCATCAAACCGTACTTGAGGTACGAGAACGATCCGTACGTCGAGTGCGCGCCCCAGTAGCCGAGGAAAGTCTTCTCCGGCGTGCTCGACATGTTCACCGTCGCGAGCCCGGCCATCAGGCCGCTGTTGCTGAACTCCGTGATCTGCTGCGGGAGGAGCGAACCGCCGGGATTCTGGTCGCGCTCGTACCAGCCGAAGCCTTCTTTCTGCTCGAAGCCGATCGAGAAGCCGTGGATCGAAGTCGATTCGGCGAGGTCCGCCGAGCACGCGAGCACGAGCGGCCTGCCCATCTTCTCGCGCGACAGCTCGTTGACCCACGCGCCGAACTTCGCGAAGCCCTCCTTGTTCGCGATCTTCGTCCCGGGCGCGGCGAAGAGTCCCATCGGGAGCTTGTCGAGCGCGAGCCAGGAGCGATCCTCCGCCAAGTTCGGAGTCGCCTTCAGGCGGAAGCTCTTCGGCTCGTTCGGGATCGACTCTCCAATCTCGACGAGCCGATCGGAGAGATACTCGAGGAGCTCCGTGTCCTCCCGCAGGACGCTGAACACCGTCTCGAACCACTTCCGTGTCTGCTCGCGCCCGGCCTTCTCGCCCGGGTCGTTCGTGTCGCCGAAACCGTCGAACTTCACCCCATAACGTCCCTGGAACTCCCCGCGGCACTTCCAGAAGAGCTCGCTGTTGCGCGCGTGCGCCTTGCCGTGGCTCGGAGCGTCGAACTTGTGGTAGCCGCGGCCCTTCCGCGTCTTGACCCACACCATCCCCGGCCGGCCGTGCGGCGCGGAGTCGTGGACGACGCGGATCAACGCCTTCGTGATCGCGGAGTAGTCCTCGCCCTGGTCCGTGCCCGCGATGCGCCAGCCGTAAGGCTTGAACCACTCCTCGGGCGTCCCGTGCACGACGGTGGAGTGCGCGCGGTGGTCGATGCCGTGGTCGTTCCAGTCGAAGAGGTAGACGAGATTGTCGAGGCCGAGTCCCCACGCGGAGTTCTTGACCTCGTGGTGCGTGCCGGCGGAGTGACCGCCTTCGCCCTCCATCGCGAAGACCTTCACTTCGCCTGCGCCGGCGTGCTTGAGCGCCATCGCCTCGCCGAGCGCGGCGGGAGCGCCGTGGCCGGATGGACCGGTGTTGAACTTGAAGAAGAGGGTCTTGCCCTCCATCTCCGCGTGGCCCGGGAGGCCCTTGTTGTGGCGGAGGAAGAGGAGATCCTCCCAGAAGAGCGCGCGCTCACCAGCGTTCGGAACGAGGTAGCGCTTGTCCTTCGTCCGCTCGTAGCGGATGCGGAGCGCCTCGTTGTAGACGGCGAGCATGCCGTAGACGAGCGGGCAGCAGTGACCCGCGACGAGGACGAAGCGGTCGCCGAAGGGATGCTCGGGATGACGCAGATCCCAGCGCATGACGCCGCCGAGCGTGGTGGCGACCATGAGCGGGACCTTGGAGCGCGAGCCGCCCGGGTGCCCCGACTGGCGCAGGTTGAGCATGAGATCGATCGACTGATCGATCAGGTCGCCGACCTTCTGCCACTGGGCGAAGTGGGGGGAGAGGGCTTCGAACGTTGGCTTCTGGAGGGTTTGCATGCGGGGAGATGCCCAAGGGGAGCGCCGAATTCGGGCCAGACGACACTATAACCGCCTCGACCTGCGCGGAGCACGGTAGCGGCCGGCGCTCGTGCACGACCGCGACCCGGTATTCCCAGATTCCCGCGACGCGCGCATCATCCAGGGGATCTTTCCGGCGTGGACACCCGATCCGAGAGCCTTCCGCCGCGTGCCGAAGCGCTGCTCTCCCAGTCCGACTGGGTGCGCTCGCTCGTCCGCGGGCTCGGCGTCGACGAGAGCGGGGCGGAGGACGTCCTCCAATCGACCTGGCTCGCCGCGCTCACTCGTCCTCCGCGCACGGAGGGCGAAGGCGCGAGCTTGCGAGCTTGGGTCGCGCGCGTCGCGCGCAACTTCGCGCTCAAGCGTCTCGACCGCGACAACCGTCGCGCGGCTCGTGAGCGCGCGGGAGCGAAGGAGGAGAGGCTTCCCTCCGCATCGGACGTCGTCGAGCGCGAGGAGGCTCGCGCGCAGGTCGTTCGCGCTCTTCTCGATGTCTCCGAGCCGTACCGCACGACGCTGCTCCTGCGGTTCTACGAGAACCTCGAGCCGCGGGACATCGCTCGGCTTCAGGGCGTGCCGGGCTCGACCGTCCGCAATCGCTTGAAGCGCGGCCTCGAGCTGCTCGGCGAGCGTCTCGAGCGCGATCTCGGCGCCACGTGGCGCCAGCGCTGCGTCCTTGTCCTTCCACTGATCCGCGCGATTCCGTCCGTGCCGGGCGGGACGAGCGGCCCGGCCGACGGGTCTCGGAATGGCGGACCTCGGAGTGGATCAGGCAACGGGTCGGGTGGCGTCACGAAGTGGATCCCGAAGAACGGAACGACAGGAGGTGGTCTCGTGGTGGAGAAGATCGGATTGGCGGCCGCGGCTTTGCTCGCGACAGGCGGCTTGGTGCTGACGTGGACTTGGAGCACTTCGGAGCCGGACGCAGTGGCATCTGGCGGCTCTTCGCTCTCGTCGGACCTTGCCACGACCGGAGAATCGGGAGCCGGGAGCTCCTCCGCATCGAACCTGGCCTCCGAGCTCGTGCCTGCCGAGATCGGGAAGTCTCGCGAACGCGCTTCGAGCACGGCCGGGACCGACTCGTCGGGCGACTCGGGCGTCCGCTGCAGCTTGAGCGGCCGGCTCCTGGGCCCCGACGGCCAGCCGCTCGCTCCGCAATCGGCTTACATGCGCTACCGCTTGGCGCTCGGCGAAGACGCGGCGCTGTCGAGTGAATCGGCGGGGCCCTCGGCCCCGGCTGCCATCGATTCCGCCCTCGCAGGCGAGGCATACATGCGCGTGCGTCAGGAGTACACACCCGTCGATGCTTCCGAAGCCCAGCCCGCCCCTCTTTCGCCACAAGTCGTCGACGGCCTCGATTACGCGGAGGCGGCGCAAGGGCTCATCCTCGAGCGCATCCCGCTCGTCAGCGAGTTCTACGTCGAGTCCTCGTTCGCGCCCGAGGACTCGCTGGGCCTCCAACCGCGCGTCGTGCTCTCGAACGCGGCGGGCGAAGCCTTCGAGGCCTCGACCGATGGCGAGGGTGCCTTTCGCTTCGACGGCCTCCGTCCCGATCGCTGGCAGCTCTTCGCGGAGGCTCCCGGCTGCCAGTCGAGGCGAATGGAGATCGAGATCAAGTCCAGTGAACGCGAGGAGGCCCTCGACCTCGCGCTCGACGCCATCGTTCGTCTGCGCGTGAAGCTCGTCACGCCCGACGGGAAGGACCTGCGCGAAACGCTCCTCGCCGGGGACGATTCCGCATTCCTGTTCGCGCCCGTTCCTTTCGCTCGCCGGCTGCGCCCGAACGAGCGGATTCGCGACTTGAGCGAAGAGCCCTCGCGCCGCTACGGCTCGGGCCGCTGGCAGGAAAAGTCGGACCTGGCCGACGACACGCTGGGCGACGCCTCCGGGATCCTCGAGATCCACGATCGGCTCCCGCTCTTCGTCGGCGTCTCCGCGTGCGGCTTCGTCCTCGAGACCCGGATGGTGAACTCCGGCGAGGAGGAGGTCGTCTTCGTGATCGCTCCCGAGAAGATCCGCGCGCTCGCCGCGACGGTCGCGCTCCGCGTCGTCTCGAAGGAGGACGGTCTGCCGCTTCACGGCGTCGTCGCGTGGATCGGAGAGCTTCCCGAGGTCGCCTCGGACGCTTCCGGAGCGGTTGAGACCGCGAAGGTCCCGCCCGGCCGCGGGCTCCTCGTGCTCGAGGCGCCTGGCTACGGGAGGCGCGAGGAGTGGATCGACGTCGCGCCAGGCGCGCGAACCGACCTCGGCACCCGCTCCCTCGACCATCCGGTCGAGATCTCCGGCCGCGTCGTCGACGAGTCCTGGAATCCTCTGCAAGTGAGCCTCGAGCTCGCTTCCGTCGATCGCTTCGTCCTCGGGTCGATGATGCCATTCGAAGGGATGACCGACAGCGCGGAGGACGGCACCTTCCGCTTCACCGACGTCGGCGGCGGCCTGCACCTCCTGTGGGTCGAGAACATCGCGGATCCGATCAGGGTCGACACGCGCCGCGGGAAGGCGACGGACGTCGTGGTCCGCGCCAGCGAACGCCACACCGTGCGCGTCATGTTCCCGATCGAGCCCCCTCCGGACGCGAACTACCTCCTCGAGATGGCGGACGGGACACCGATCCGAACTACGCCGTGCGAGGGCTGGAAGCCCTTCGAGGCCAGCCTCGGGCCCGGGTCCTACCGGGCCAGGCTCGTCGATGGGCCGGGAGCCCTGTGGACGAGGCTGATCCATGTGCAATCCGGCGCGGTGATCGTCAGCGACGAGCCCTTGGAGGAGAAACGCTAGGCGCTCGAGCAGCACAGACGCTGGAATCGCCGCCAACAGGCGGTGCCCGAATCGAGTAGAGGGGCTATCCTCGCGTCGCGGGCCCTGATGGGGGGCTCGCGGCGCCCTTCTCCTCCTGCTCGGTTTCCATGTCGCGCTCGCTCGTCCTCGGCGGTCTCGCCCTGCTCGCGGGGCTCTCGCTCGTCGCCGTCTGGACTGCGATCGGGGACGTCGAATCGGCCGAGACTCCCAGTGTCGCGCGCGCGTCGCAAGCGTCGATTCCTACGGGAGATGCCGCTCCCGAGCTCGTCGATCCGCTCGCGAGCTGGAGCAAGTCCGCCGCGGAGCCGCTGCCCGATCCAGCCAGCATCGACCGCGCTCCCGTCGCTCCGCGCATCGTCGACGCCAGCGAGAGAGCGACCGGCGTCGACCTCCACGGCTCCATCCAGGTCGTCGGTGGCGCGCGCGAAAACCTGCCGCCGACGAAGCTCGTCTTCCGTCGAGGCGGCTTCCCGGAGGAGACCATCGCGATCGGCGCCGAGTACCTGATGCCGCGGCTCGCGCCGGGGAAGTGGATCGTGTCGGCGGAGCAGCTCGGCTACGAGAATCTGTCGCAGGAGATCGACCTCGTGCCCGAGCCGCGCGAGCAGCGGATCGATTTCACGATGACGCGGCTGCCGCACATCTTCGTGAACATGATCACCCCGCAGGGGCAGCCGTTCATGAAGGCCCTGCGGACCGCGAGCGGATCCGTCGCTCGGATGAACATCGTCGTCGTCGCGACGATGAGCCCGCCGCGCGATCGGCTCGGTGCGACTCTCGAGGACGGCTACGAGGAGTACGGCCTCGGAAAGTGGCGTCCTTCGAGCGGCTGGAAGACCGAGGCCGAGGTGGACGAGCCGCGTGCCGGCATCCTCGAGCTCCCGCGGCCGTTGCCGGTCTACGTCAGCGTGTGCGTCGAGAACGTCGTGCTCACGACGCAATTCGCGCCGTCGGGAACGGAGCAAATGGAGTTCGTCCTGACGCCCGAGGACGTGCGCGCGACGCGCGGCTCGCTGCGGCTGCGGATCGCCGACGCGGAAACCGGACGGCCGGTCACGGAAGGACGAGTCGGACTGCACGCGAACGGCAACTTCGGGATGGGGGACCCGATCATCCAGCAGGACGGCACCGTCGAGTTCGCCGATCTGCCTCCGGGACCCCGGCATCTCTCGGTCGTGTGCCGCGGCTACGAGTGGGTGGTCGAGCAGGTGTGGATCGATGCGGGGCTGGAGACGAACCTCGGAGTCCTCCGGCTGAACCGTCCGATCTCGATCGCGGGGACAGCCGTGGACGAGGACGGCGATCCGGTGCGCGCCTGGATCAGCGTGTGGCCGCTCGAGCGCTACGAGGCCTCGCAGCGGATCGCGGACAAGTTCTGCTGGTACGCGGACCACGACGGGCAGTTCAAGATCCAGCCGGCCGGAAGGCGGCGCTACCTCCTGCGCGCCAACGACGAGGAATGGGCGAGCGAGTCCGCAATCGTCGACGCGAGCGACGGCCCCGTGGAGAACGTGAGATTGAAGGTCGCTCGCGGCGTGACGCTGACGGTGGACTTCGGCGCGGAGGTCCAGCGCGGCTCGAGGCTGCTCGTGCACGACATGCACGGACATCCGGTCGGGGAGCGTCCGGTGCTGCCGGGCGGATGCGCGAGGATCGGAGTCCATCCGGGACGCTACCGCGTGAGAATGGAGTTCGACGGGGAGCCCCACGAGGATCGGATGGTCGACGTGGGGACGGAGCCGGTGCTGATCGCGATGGGAAGGTAGGGCACCGAGCCGGTTCGAGGGGCGATGCGGCATGACACGGCCCCCGGCCGGGAGCACAATGGGCTCCGGATCCAGATGAGGCCGAAGAGCCAACAACTCCGCATCGTCGCCCTCGCGCTCGGCATCGTCGCGGTCTGGTGGATCCTGTGGAGGACGATCGACTCCGGCGGGCCTGCGGCCCCGAAGGGTGCTCCGGGCACGGGCGCCGAGGTGTCCGCACCCATCGAGGACGATGCGGCGAGTCCCGGAGGCCCCGCCGATCTCGTCCGTGAACCACGAGAGCCCATCGACTCGTCCCTCCCGTCCGAACCCGAGGTCGTCGAACCGCCGCCGGGACCGAGTCTGCGCTTGCTCGGATCGATCACCTACGAGAGTCAACAGTCCACGATCCGCGTCGCGTCGCTCCGCCTCGTCGACTCGGGCTGGGAAGCCAGGATCGAGCATGCGGACGAAACAGGGCAGTTCCTGTTCGAGGATCTCCACCCGGGGAGTTGGGAGCTCCTGGTCGAGGCGCCCGGATACCGGGAGATTCGTCGAAGTATCGAATTGACCCTGGAGCAGCCCGACCACCGCCTCGACCTCGTGATGACGCCGGGCGACATCGTGAAGGTGAAGCTTCTCGGGCAGCCCAGCCTCCATCTCACCGGGATTCCATGGCGCGTGCGCTCGGGCGATGCCTCCGCTCGGCTGGAGCCGATCGCGACTCTCGAGGAGCCTGCGGGTTGGATCCCTTCGGACAGTGATGCGCGAGGCGCTGGCGTGGGGGTTTTCGTCGAGCGAACCCACCGCCGCCCCCCCGGATCAGGCCCGGAGGCGATCGAGGAAGAGGAAGAATCTCCCCGACTTCGGGTCCGATTCCCCGACGGCAGCACGGTCGATGATCTCGCGCCCCCCTACGTCGGCGCCTTCGTCCTGTCGAAGCCGCTCCCCTTCTACGCGAGCCTCGTGCTCGGTGAGTTCGCGATCCAGACGCGTGTCGTACCCCCGGGAGCGCACGAAGTGACCTTCGAAATCCCCAGGGACCTCGTCGAGAAGCTCCCTGGCGAGGTCCGGCTGCGCGTCGTCGACGGCGATACGGACGCGCCTCCGGTTTGGGTGAACATCAATCTCGGACAGCGCCTGGCCGGCCGTCGAGGCACGCGTCGAGAGCCGAACGGCGAGGTGGTGTTCGAGGAGGTGCTCCCGGGTAGCGTGAACCTGACGATTCTGGCCGAGGGCCGCGAGGTCGTCGCCGAGCGCGTCCTGGTCGAACCGGGTGGGGTGACCGATCTCGGCGTTTACCGACTCCAGCCCTTCTCCCTCATCCGCGCCAAGGTGGTCGATGACGCGGGTGAGCCGGCCCGCGTGCAGTTCAACGTGTTTCCTTTCGATCGCTACGCCTCCACGCGCGAGACGCTCGGCAAGAGGTTCTTCCGCTCCAATGCCGACGGACGACTCGAGATCGACAGCGTCGGACGAGGCCGCTACCTCATCGTGGCGAACGAGGGGGGCTGGGTGTCGATCCCCGCGCTGGCGGACACGACGAGCGGAACCCCCGCGGACCTGGAGATCCGCGTGTCCAAGGGAACGCCGGTCGCGGTGCGCCTCCGAGCCGATCCGCTCCCGGCGGCACGCCTCGAGATCCGCACGCGCTCGGGCCTGCCGGTCGCCGAGCGGAAATGCCGCGACCGCGATCCGATGAGGTTCACGCTCGTCCCGGGCTCGTACTCGGTCGAGCTGTGGGACGGGGAGACCTGGCTTGCGTCCGAGACGCTCGCGGTGGGCGCCGAGCCGGTGCGGATCTACTTCCCACGCTGAACGCGCGGCCCGCTAGAACCGGTGCACCGCCAGCTTGCGCTGGAGCTGCAGCACGAGCGCGTCCGGATCGACGAGCACGCGCTCGGGTTCGAACTGGCAGCGAATCGAGACTTCCTGCGATTCGCCCGCGCCGAGCGTGATGGTCGTTCGGGCGTCCTCGTAGCGCTGCGCGGCCTTGGGGTTCATCCCCGTCGGTGCAGCGGCTTGCACCGTGCCCGGCGACGACTGGAGACCGCTCTCCGGAGCGTCCGCTTCCATTTCTGCGTCGTCGGGGAACCTCTCTCCGCGCGTGGCGGCGATCTCGACCGGCATCCGACCCGTGCCCACGTTCTTGACCCGGACGCGGACTTCCCACGCGTCGCTCCGGCCGAGTCCGTCGTCCGCGGGACGGGCGGCGACGATCCGGGTCTTCATCGCGTCCTCGAGTCGATACTCGGGCACGACGACCTCGAAGAACCACGGCTTCACGAAGTCGTCGTACGACTCCTTGTCGAGCGCGAGTTCGCGCATCGTCGCGACGAAATCCTGCAGCACGGGATGGTCCGGTCCGTTCTCGTACTTGCGGATGAACGTGCGTAGGCCCGCCAGGTTCTGGTCGCGCCCCATCCGGTTCAGGAGCATCCAGAAGACCCATCCGCCCTTGTCGTAGATTACGGTCGTGTCTCCCTCGCGCGAGCCGTCGGTCCTGACGAGCGGCTTCTCGGAGTCGACTTGGCGTTGATCGCCGTACTGGCTCTCGATCTTCTTGCAGAACTCGATTCGTCCGCGAAGGCCCTTCACCTGTTCCATGAGCAGAATCGTGGAGAAGTGCGACATGCCCTCGGAGAGGATGTCGCCGCCGGGCCCCTTGCCCGGCGCGAGGATGTTGCCCCACCACTGGTGCGCGGCTTCGTGGGCGGTGACCATGAATGCCACCGGCGACTTCGGGTCGCTCTTCGTCAGGAAGCCGATGCTCTCGGAGAAGGTGATGTTCGTGGGGAAGCCCTGCGCGTAGCTGGCGAGTCCCGGGAACTGCGAGAGCTTCAGCTCCTTCCAGGGGTACGGCCGGAACCACTCCGAATACCACCGGCGCGCGGCATCGAGGCAGCCGATCATCTCGTCGATGTTGTAGGTGTGCTCGGGGTGATAGTAGATCGCCGTGCCTTCTCCTCTGCGCACCGCCCAGCGGCCGGCGACGACGTTGAAGAAATTCACAGGGTGGTCGCTCGCCCACACGACGGTCCGCCGGCCGTCGATGACCTCGTCCGAGACGAGCATCCCGACCGAGTTGATCGTGTACTCCTCCGGGGCGCTGACGCGCACGCGGGTCGTGCACGGCCTGTTGCTGCCGAAGCTCGATTCGGTGATCCCCTCGTGGAAGTCGTCGGGATAGACCTTCGCGTCGCTGTCGTTGTCCTCATCGACACCGATGCCCTCTATGAAGCCGATCGTCGGGACGATGCCAGGCCCGAAGCTCGTGAGGACCACGCCCGAAGGAAGGATGAACTCCGACGCGCCGCCACCGTTCTTCGTCGCGCCCTTCGGGAGCACACCCTCGTGGCGGAAGCCGAGCTTCAAGCTCGCTCCCGGCGCGAGCGGGACCTGGGGCGTGAACACGCACAGGCCAGCGCGATCGTCGGGCTCGACCTTCTGGCCGTCGATCGTCCACTCGCAATTCTCCCAGTGGAACCCGCGCGTGACCGGGATCTGCCTCAAGGGAACCTGCCGATCGTTCAGCAGCGTGTAGGTCCCGCCGGTCTTGAACCACCGGCGCGAGGGCTCCAGCTCGAGCTCGACGTCGACGTCCGTGACGGAAGGCGTCGGCGCATCGGTCCAGGTCCGGACGTTCTTGGCCCAGTAGTCCTTCGCGCGCTTCTTCGCGGCGTCCCCTTGGAACCCGTTCTCGACGGATCGTTCGAGCCAGCCGACGAGCACGAGGGGCGCGCAGAGCCAGGGAGAGAAGCGAAGCACGGATCCGAATAGCCTCCGCGGCTGGAACCGCGCGAGGACACCAGAAGCGTCCGCCGAGCGCCGGGGGAAGAACCGCACGGAGAGAGCGAGGAACATCGCGGACAGCGCCAGGGCGAGCAGTCGGTTCAGCCAGAGCTCCTGGCGGAGGAGCTCGAAGGTGCCGAGGTCGCTCCACTGGACGACGCTCCAGAGATTCCAGTTGTCGACCCACGTGATCCAATCGCGCGTCTGCCCGTACCCGGTCAGGATCATGACGCCCAGACCGATGCCGTACGTGGCGAAGCGGTTCCCCGTGATCGAGTACGCCGCAGTCAGGAACGTGGTCCACAGGAGGAAGGTCGGGACCAGGAGGAGACCCCAGATGAGCACGAAGGGTCGGAGCTCGAGCCCGACTTTCCCCTGGACGAGGAGCACGATCAGGTCAGCCAGGAAAGCCGCCAGCAGGATCACGACTCCCACCAGGCTGTTCGCGAGCGCCTTGCCGAGCAGGATCGAGATCGTCGGCACGGGAGTCGCCGAATGGATGGGGGAGAGGGAACGCGCGCGCTCCCGCTCGAGAGATTCCGTCGTGTAGAAGAGCAGGAGCAGACTGACCAGCAGCGTCAGCGTGTTCATGCTCTGCACGGCCAGCAGGCCTGAAGTGTGGAGGATCGGCGTGTCGAAAGGGCCGAGCTCGATCGTCGCCGTGCCGATGGTCTGGAGGAGGATCAGCGGCACGAAGAGATACAAGCCGGCCGAGGCGCGCAGCTCCCGGGCCTCAACGCGCGCGACTTCGAGCGCTCCGCGCACGAACCCCGGCTTGCGGGACTTCATTCCGAGCCCGGCGAGCGGACCGGAGTCCTCTCGAGCTGAACCGTGGAGCGCCGCTGCGGAGCGGTCGATCTTCCGATCGCCGCTCCGTGCCCGTCGACCTCGCAGCGTGGCCGTCAGGTGGACCTGCGACATCCACACCGCGAGGAGGCCGAGGAAGGTGAATCCCAGCCGGCTCGCGACGAATCCCGAGTCGAGGGGAACCGGCGTGTGGTTGTAGAACTCGACTCCGCGGTCGACTTTCAGCCAGGTCTCGGTCAGCCACCGGAACCCGGAAGGGTCGACGAGCATCAGGACGCGGTTGATCCGAGGATCGAGCCAGGAGGGCGACCAGGACCAGAGGAAGAAGGCTCCTACGAGGACCGAGGCGACCGGGAGGAAGAAGACGGGGATCGGCCGCCTCGTCCATTCTCCGATCGCGAAGGTCGTCCCCGCGAAGAAGACGATCGTCGGCACGGCGAAGAACAGCGCGGGGCGCAAGTAGCTCGCGAGATGGAAGGGTCCGACGAACTCGGCGCTCTCGGCATCCGTGAGAACGTGGTTCGAGAAGGCGTGGAAGCCGAGCTGGAGGACGAGGGCGAAGAGGAAGGTCCCGGCGATCGCCAGGAACTTCCCCCACACGTACTCGCCCGGGCGCAGCGAGGAGGAGTGGAGCACCTCGCCGACCTTGGTCTCCTCGTCCCGGATCGCCACCATGCCGGCGCCGACGGAGACGAAGAAGCAGAAGAAGAGCGCCGTCATCAGCGCGAGGATCCTCGCGTTCGAGAAGTCCGAGGTGATCCACGCCTTCTGTCCGCCGACGTCGGAATCCCCCGAACCGATGCGCAGGTTCCCCGTCGAGAGCCCGAAGGCCATCAGGGCGAGGATCGCCAGCAGGATCCAGAACAGCGGGCGCGTGAGGTGATGGCGGAAGTCGAGGCGGAAGACCTCGAGGAGGCGGCGCAAGCTCACGCGAGCGCTCCAGCAGACGCCGGCTCGGCGATCCGCTCGCCCGCGCCGGTGCGCATGAGGACGAGGTAGGCATCCTCGAGCGTCGCTTGCGCCGGCTCGAAGCCTGGCGGGGGGCTGCCCGAGGGATCGAAGATCCGAACGCGGTGGCGTCCCTCGACCAGCATGGCCTGCGTGACGCAGCGCGATCCCCGGAGCTCCGCGAGCTCCTCCTTCCTCGCGGAGCCGTCGAAGATCGCCCCTTGGATCGCCGCGCGCGCCTCCGCGGGAGTCGTCAGGGCGACGAGCCGTCCGTTCTTGATCACCGCGAATCGGGGACACAGGACGGCGACGTCTTCCACGATGTGCGTCGAGAGCACCACGATCCTTCCTTGCGCGAGCTCGGTCAGCAGGTGGTAGAAGCGCAGGCGTTCCTCGGGATCGAGCCCCGCCGTCGGCTCGTCGACGATGATCAGCCTCGGATCGCCGGCGATCGCCTGCGCGATCCCGAGGCGCTGGCGCATGCCGCCCGAGTAGGACTTGACCTTGCGCTTCGCCGCGAAGGAGAGATTCACCCGTTCGAGCAGCTCGTCGGCGAGCTTCGCCACTCCTCCAGGCGCGTCGACGCCCTTGAGCCGCAGCAGGTGCGAGAGCATCGCGTGCCCGGTGAGGTGCGGGTAGAAGCCGAAGTCCTGAGGCAGGTAGCCCAGGCGCGACCACACGTGCTCCGGTTTCGCCACGATGTCCTCCCCGTCGAGCTCCACGCTGCCCGAAGTCGGCTCGAGCAGGCCCGCGAGGATGCGCATCAGCGTCGACTTGCCCGCGCCGTTCGGACCTAGGAGCCCGAACATGCCCGTTCCGAGGTCGAGGTCGATCCCTTGGAGGGCGGTGACCGGGCCGGGGTAGACCTTGACCAGGTTTCGGATGACGAGCATGGGGTCCTCGAAGTCTCGGCCGGAAACGTGGGATCGGAAGGGCCGCGCGCTACGCCGCCCCGGTAGGATGATTCTCGCTCGTATCCGGACCGGAGGGGCGACTGCGAGCCTTCGATCCCGAGGAAACCATGAGAAGCCTGATCCCGATCCTCGCCCTCGCGCCGCTCCTGTCCGCCTGCGGGGAGGAAACCCAGGCGAGGATGGAATCGGCGGCCGAGGATCTGAAGACGAGGACAGCCGACGGCGTCGGTCAGGCCAAGGAAGCGATCTCCAAGGCGATCGCCGAGTTCGAGCAGTCCTCCGACGAAACGCTCTCGAAGATCGATGATCGAATCGCCGTCTATCGCGTCAAGGCCAAGGAGGCGGGCGCGTCCGCCCAGGCCGAGATGAACAAGGCCCTCGCCGACCTGGAGGGGAAGCGCAAGGCGCTGGCCGAGCACAAGACCGGGCTTGCCTCGGCCCCGCCCGAGAAAGCGGGTGAGAAGCTCCAGGAGCTGAAGGCCTCGCTCGCCGCCGCCAAGCAGGCCATCGACGACGCCGCCCGATACTTCAAGCAGCCCGACTAGGGCCCAGACCGCTCACTCCGCCCAGAAGCGTCGCAATCCGACCAGCGGCCCCTGCGAGCTCCGGTTCGAGCGGAACCGGAACGAGCGCATGAGGTCTCGCGCGGCCTCGTTCTCCGCCGGATCCGTCAGCGGGGCCCGACGCAGCGCTGGCCAAGCCGCGCGCCAGACGCGCCCGGTCAGGGCCCCCGGCAGCTGGACCTCGCCGGCGCAGGCGAGCAGGTTGATCGCGAATCCGACGCGCACCTCCGGATCCTCTTCATCCTCGAGCGCCTCGAGGAGCGCGGTCGCGATCGGAGTCGACCGCAGCTTCCACACGCCCTTCGCCGTGGCCAGACGGACCTCGCGGCGCGGATCGCGGAGGCGATCCATCCAGGCGAGCGCCGTGGCCGGGTCGAGGGTCCGCTCGATGCGCGTGCGAGCTTCGGCCAGCGGGATGCCCTTCTCGAATCGTCCGTGCCATCCGGGCCAGTCGATCCCGCCGGCTTCGCGGTAGAGATCGAACGCGATCGCCCACCCGACGAAATGCGCGAGCACGTTCTCGCGCGCCGAGGAGGGATCGCTCGCGCCCAGCGAGAGGATGCGCGCGAGATCCGCGTCGGAGATCTCCTGAGTCTGCAGCTCCCGGAGAGGCCAGCAGGACAGCCCGTCGACGACCCAGCGCTTTCCGTCGAGGAATCCGTCGCCGAGCAGGCAGGCGACCCCCTCCTCGAGCCAGAGCGGGGGCTCGAGATGGTCCTCCGCGATGCGCGCGTGCACGAGCTCGTGTGCGGCCGTTCCGCACTCGGGGGCGGCCAGGTAGATCCCCGATGGCGAGCCGAACAGGTCGTCGCCGCGCGCGTGGTAGGCGCGCACCCGCGCCGGACCGATCCCGGGGACGTCCTGCACCGGCCCGCCCTCGCCGTCGAAGATGACGTGAGCGCCTTCCGTCTCCGGGCCTGCCTCGCCGTCCCACACGTGAACACGGATGGACCTCTCGAAGGGACCGAAGATCTCCTCGACCGCGGACTTCGCCGGACCGATCGCGGCCTCGAAGCGACTCGCTTCGACGGCCTCGCCCGACTCGCTGTAGAGCGTCCAGCCGTCGTACCGGGCGACCGTGCGCCAGGAGTTGCAGGCCGAGAGCGCGAAAACCAGCGGGACGACGGCGAGAACCCGGCGGATCCCCCGCGCGGCTCCTCCGGTGTTTTCGGCCCGGTGCATGGCTCCATTCATAGGCGGGATCGTCCCGTCGCGCTATCCTCCGGCCTTTCCGGGTCCCTGACGAGGACAATCCATGGCCAGCTTCCGAGTCGAACTCGACGCCCCCAACCACATCGTTCTCGTCATGGTGACCGAGGACGACGGCAGCGAGCACGACTACCAGTTCGACTTCGATCCCAGGTCGGGGAGGTACGAGTTCTCCGAGTTCGACCTGCTCGAGCGCGACTTCGGCCGGGAGTGGGTGGAGGACATGGATCGCAAGATCCGCGAGACGATCCAGCGCGCACTCGCCTCGAAGCGCTCCTGAACGGCTGGCGCTCCATGAAGCGCGTCTTCCTCCTCGTCCTCGATTCCCTCGGCATCGGGGCCCTGCCGGACGCGGCGAGCTTCGGGGACGACGGAGCGCACACGCTCGATCACCTGGTCGAAGCGGCGGGTGGCCTCGACGCGCCTCGACTCATTCAGCTCGGGCTCGGATCGATCCCCGGCGTCCAGTCCCTGCCTCGCGCGAGCCGGCCCGCGGGCGCATTCGGACGCGCTGCGGAAGCCTCGCCCGGCAAGGACACGTCGACCGGACACTGGGAGATGATGGGTTGCCCGCTCGACCGGGCTTTCCCCGTCTTCCCGCGCGGGTTCCCGCCCGAGATCCTCGATCCCTTCGTGAGCCGCTCGCGCATCCCCGGCGTGCTGGGGAACGTCCCGGCCTCGGGCACGGAGATCCTCGAGCGTCTCGGGGCCGAGCACCTCGCCACCGGGAAGCCGATCGTTTACACGAGCGCCGACAGCGTCTTCCAGGTGGCCGCGCACGCCGAGAGCTTCGGGCTCGAGCGGCTCTACGAGATCTGCGGGATCGCCAGGGAGATCCTGGACCCCTTCGGCGTCGCGCGCGTGATCGCCCGGCCCTTCGTCGGCAGGCCGGGCGCCTTCGAGCGAACCTACGACCGTCGCGACTTCTCCATGCCTCCTCCGCGGGAGACGGTTCTCGACCGGCTCGCTCGCTCGGGCGTTCCCGTGATCGGTATCGGGAAGATCTCGGACATCTTCGCGGGACGAGGCGTGAGCGAATCCGTTCACACCGCGGGCAACCGGGACGGGATGGTCGCGACCGTCAAGGCCGCCCGCGAGGTCGAGCACGGACTCGTCTTCGTCAATCTGGTGGACTTCGACATGCTCTACGGCCACCGTCGCGACCCACTCGGGTACCGCAAGGCGCTCGAGGAATTCGACTCGGACCTGGCGGAGCTCGAGGCACGGCTGCGTGCCGGCGACCTGTTGATCCTCTCGGCGGATCACGGAAACGACCCGACGAAGATCGAGACGACGGACCACACGCGCGAGTACGTGCCCGTGCTCGCCGCCGGCCCTGGCCTCCGGGGCGGCGTGGATCTCGGAACCCGCGACACGTTCGCGGACATCGGCGCTACGGTCGAAGGGGCGCTCGGACTTCCTTCGCGGGGTCCCGGACGATCCTTCCTCGACGATCTCGCGCGCCTCTGACCATGGACATCCGTCCGCTCGTGAAGGCGAAGCGCGGTGGAGGGGAGCTCTCGACCGCGGAGATCCGCTCCTTCGTGGCCGGCGCCGCGGACGGATCGATCGGGGACGCGCCTGTCGTCGAATTGCTGGCCGCGATCCACCGCGACGGGATGGGCGAGCGCGAGCTGGCCGACCTGACCCGGGCGATGATCGACTCGGGACGGACGCTCTCCTTCGAGGAGCTGCCGCAACCGAAGGCGGACAAGCACTCGACGGGAGGAATCGGCGACAAGGTCTCGATCCCGCTCGCACCGGCCGTGGCCGCGTGCGGCGTGTGCGTTCCCATGATCTCCGGCCGGGGCCTGGGCCACACCGGTGGAACGCTCGACAAGCTCGAGTCGATCCCCGGCTTCCGGACAAATCTGTCGGAGGAGGAGATCCACCGCGCGATCGACGGAACGGGCGTCGCTTTCGCGGCCCAGTCCCGGGATCTCGTTCCGGCGGATCGAAGGCTCTACGCCCTGCGCCATGCGTCCGATCTCGTGGATTCGATTCCGCTGATCGCGAGCTCGATCATGAGCAAGAAGCTCGCGGAGGGGATCTCCGCGCTCGTGCTCGACGTCAAGTTCGGCTCGGGGGCGTTCCTTCCCGAACCCGGACGCGGCGCGGAACTGGGCCGCGCGATGCTCGGGCTCGCGGCGGCGCACGGCGTGCGCGCGACCGCGTTCCAGACGGCCATGGATCGCCCTCTCGGCTGCGCGGTGGGCCACGCGCTGGAGATCGCGGACTCGATCGACTGCCTGGCGGGGGAGGGGCCGGCCGACCTGCGTGAGCTCGTGGTCCTCTTCGGAGGCGAGATGCTCGTACTCGCCGGCGCGGCGACCTCGACGGAGGAGGGGCGAAGGAAGATCGCCGGGGCCATCGACTCGGGACGCGCTCTCGGCGTCTTCGAGCTCGTCGTGCGGGAGCAGGGAGGCGATCCGCGCATCATCCAGGATCGCTCCCGGCTCCCCGGCGCCGATTCGGTCGAACCGTTCCTCGCTCCGCGGGACGGATTCCTCGTGTTCACCGACTGCCGCAAGGTTGGAATGGCCGTGGCCGCGCTCGGGGGGAGTCGCAAGCAACCCGGCGAACCGATCGATCACGCTGTGGGTCTGGTCTGGCGGATCGCCGCGGGCGAGCCGGTTCGGGCGGGCCAGGCCGTGGCGGAGATCCATCACCGCGGAGGGCGGGGGCTCGCGCGAGCCAAGGTCCTGCTGGAGGAGTGCGTGAGAGTCGAAGGATCCGCCACGACCGGGCCTCTGGTCCTCGGCCGCGTGTAGCGTTCCTCGGATTGGCCTACCCTAGGACGATGCGCTCCCGACGGATCTCCCGGTCCCTCACCGAGCTCGGCTTCGCGGGCGCGAGGGTCGGGGTCGTCCTCGGCTCGGGCCTCGGAGGCCTCGCGCGCTGCTTGAAGCGTGAACGCGAGGTTCCGTTCGCCGAGGTCGAGGGCATGCCGGAAAGCTCGGTGCCCGGCCATGCCGGACGATTCGTGATCGGCACGATCGACGGCGAGCGCGTGCTCGTGCAGGCCGGGCGCGTTCATCTCTACGAAGGCTGGAGCGTTCGGGACCTGTGTGCGTCCGTGGGCGCCTTCGCGGAGCTCGGTTGCCGTGCTCTCGTCCTGACGAACGCAGCCGGGGGGCTCCGCCCGACCTGGAAGCCTCCGATCCTCATGCGCATCGTCGATCACATCGATCTGCAGGGATCGACACCGCTGGCGCCGGGAAGAGGAGGTCGCGGGTCGCCCTACGACGCGATTCTCGGTGACGCCTTCGACCGGGCCGCGGAGGCGGCGGGCATCGAGATCGCACGGGGCGTCTACGCGGGCCTCCTCGGGCCGTCCTACGAGACGCCCGCGGAGGTCCGGATGCTCGCATGGATGGGTGCGGACGCGGTCGGGATGAGCACGGTCCGCGAGGCGCAGGCGGCGCGCGCGTCCGGGTTGCGTGTCGTGGCCGTCTCCTGCATCACGAACTTCGCCGCCGGCCTCGGCCCGGATGGGCTCTCACACGACGAGGTCGTGCGCGCGGGGGCGTCGGTGACGGAACAGTTCGGATCGCTCCTCGCACAGGCAGTCCCGCGCGTCGTACGAGCGCTCGACGAGCGCTGAACGGCGGGGGACCTACTCGGCCTCGACGGGGGCTGCGAGCAGCTCCGCCGCGATCAGGAACTCGTCCGGGTTCGGACTGCCCGGGGGAGAGTAGAGCTGCACTTCACGCGGCTCGACGCCGTCCTTCGCCGCGGCGAGTTGGCAGATCCGCACGACATCGAGCACACGGTCCTCGAGTCGCCGGCCGGCAGGAAACTGGAGCGCGTACTCGATGACACCGCCTGCGACGGCCTTCTGATCGATCTCGGGCTGCCCCCCCTCGGAGACGAGCCGCAGGCGGATCCGGAACCCCGCCAGCTCGAGGGACCGTCTGCCCCGGAGCCCAGTCAGGCGCAGGCCGTCGTGCGCCTTGACCCGGAACTCCTCGACCTTGACCGGGGGCGAGGAGAGGTCCGGGCGCGGCGTGTAGAGGGCAGATGGACGAGCTAACCGTAGTGTCTGCAACCTGTTACGCCAATACCCACTCTCGAGCAACAAGGGGTGAGGCGGACGTCTCTTCTGACTGGGCACGAAGCAGCCCAGCCGAATCCACTCGCCGACCGAACGCCCGATGTAGGAAATTGCATTATTGCCAGCTTCCCGCTGCGGGCGCGAGAGTCGTGGAGTCCCGACGGGTCGAAGAGCAGTAAGCAGGTGGTAAGGGCGGCCGCCGGCGCGCTCGACGCCCTGGTCACGCTTCGTTCGCTTTCCATATGATGCTCGCCCCGTTCGGGGCTCGAGAGGATCCTGGCAGCCCCCGAGCGACCTTCAGGCGATCCCCTCGAGCGAACTTCGGCGCTCGCGCGGCCCGCCTCCAGGCGCGGCGCGATCCGTACCCGGCACCCCATGATGAGGAAGAAAGGCATGCGCGCCCTCACGAGTTGGTTGCAGCTCGGCCTCTGCGCCGGGATCTTCGCCGGCCCTGCAGTCGCCACCGGCGAGAGCCCAGCACTCTTCATCCGGGGCAAGCGCCTCATCCTGCGGCCGGGAGAGGAGCTGCAGGACGGCGCGGTCCTCGTCCGCGACGGCCGGATCATGGCAGTCGGCCGCGACCTCCGAAAGCCCGACGACGCGAGGGAGATCGAGGGGGCCGTGGTCTGCGCCGCCTACATCGACGCCTGGGGCGCGCTCGGCCTCGGGATGGATTCGCTCCGCGACGCGAGCACGAGCGCCGCGACGAGGACAGCCGATGGGCTCGATCCCTGGGCCGACGAACACCTGCGGCGTGAGACTCTGCGCGCGGGCGTGACCATCGTGCGCGTGCAGGCCGGAAGCGATGCTCGCGTCGGCGGGATCGGAGCCCTCGTCCGCGTCGCTCCCGACCTTCCTCCCGGCGAGGCGATCGTCCTCGCGGACTGCAGCGTCGCGATGAGCATCGGCAAGGCCGGCGCTCCCGATGGCGAAGGCCGGGATCCTTTCGAACGGATCGCCGATCTGGACCGCGTGGTATCGGCCGTCGAAACCGGGAAGACGTATCTGCTCGCGCGCATCGAGCACCGCTACGACCTCGAGGAGTGGGAGAAGAAGATCGCCGAGAAGGAGGCGGAGCTCGAGAAGGACGCCAAGAAGGCCAAGAAGGACCGCGAGAAGGAGCAGAAGGAGGCGGAGGAGAAGGACAAGCCCTTCCAGGAGAAGAAGTACAAGGAGGACAAGCGGCCCCAGCCGCCCCGCTTCGACGAGGACAGCGAGGTCCTCGCGCAGGTGGCGAATGGGGGCATTCCCCTGCTCGTGCAGGCCGACCGCTCGGCGGAGATCCGCGGCCTGCTGGCCGGAACGGCCGAGCACGACCGTCTGCGTCTCGTCCTCGCGGGCGGTGCGGGGGCCCTCAGGTCCTCGCGGATCCTGTCCGAACGCCGAGTCCCGGTCCTCCTGTCGCTCGTCCCCCGGGGTCAGGACGGAACGAACGACCTCGGTGAGTCTTCCCTGTCGCTCGCGGGCGATCTCGCGCGGTCGGGAGTGCAGATCCTCCTTGGGACCGGCGGCTCGAACCCCGCGGCGAGCCGCGACCTGCCGTTGTTGACCGCTCTGGCGATCGGGAACGGACTCGATCGTTCCAAGGCCTTCGAGTCGCTGACTCTCGGTGCGGCGCGCGCGTTCGACGCGTCGGGCCTGCTCGGGACCCTCGAGGAAGGCAAGGAAGCGGAGATCCTCGTGCTCGACGGCGAGCCTCTCACCGCGGCCGCGAGCGTCCGCTACGTCGTCACCGGAGGCCGCCTGGTCGTCGAGCCGGGATCCTGAGCATGATGATCCATATCCTGGCCGTTTCCGCCGCCTCGAGCCTGCTCGCCGAGCCTCGAGCGATCCCCGCCCCGCCCGAGTCGAGGCCCTTCGCGATCCGTGCCGACCAGGTCTTGCGCGCGGACGGACAGTCCCTCGCGCAAGGCGTGATCCTCGTCGAGGACGGGCGCATCGTCCGAGTCGGCATCGGCCTGGACATCCCGGAGGCGGCGCTCCTCGTCGAGCACCACGGCACGGCGAGCGCGGGCCTCGTCGCGCTGCATTCGTACTCGGGAGCGCCCGGCGAGATGTTCGACTCGACGCGCTCGGTCCTGCCTGACGCGCGGGTCGCCCTTGCGTTCGATCCGGCGAAGGGGGACTTCGCCGATGCGCTCCGGGCCGGGATCACCAGCCTCGTCCTGTCCCCCCTGCCCGGCTCGCTGTGCGCGGGCGCCAGCGCCCTGGTCAAGACCTCCGGCGGAGTGGTCGTCCGGAGCGAAGCTCAGCTCTCGCTCGGTTTTTCGGCGCGTTCCCTGCGCAACAACCGCTTCCCCACCAGCTTCGGGGGGGCGATCACCGAGCTCGACAGACTGTTCGAGGAGCCCACGGGAGTCTTCGCCCGAGCCGCGAAGCAGCAGATCCCCGTTCTCTTCGAGGTGTCGAGCCGCGAGGACGTCGCTCGCGCGATCGAGTTCGCGGAGCGTCACGATCTCGCCGGCACGGTCTCGGGCGCGGCCTGGGCGGGCGAGCTGGCCCAGCGGCTCCACGAGGCCGAACTCTCCGTGGTCTGCGGTCCGTTCCGCGTCGGCGAGGAGCGGCGGGATCTCCTCGCCGTGCAGGCTCTCGAGAAGGCGGGCGTGCCCTTCGGGTTCGCGCTCGACGCTCCGGCGAACCATCCCGTCATGCTTCGCGCCGGAGCCGCGATGTGCATGCGCGAGGGGCTCGGACGCGGGACCGCCTGGCGCGCGCTGACGTCGACCGCCGCAAAGATCGCCGGCGCGGAGGACCGGATCGGCGATCTGGCCAAGGGCCTGGACGCCGACATCGTGCTCTGGTCGGGGGACCCGCTCGATCTCGGGAGCACGGTGAAGGCGGTCTACGTCGACGGCAAGCTCGCCTGGAAGGACGAGAAGTGATCCCGATTCATGCTCTCCTGATCACGTTCCCGGCCGCGCTCTCGTCCTTGCCGGCCTCCGCGCCCGCTCGGGCAGGCGAAGACGAGCCTCAGCGTCGTTGGTCCATCTTCGCCGATCACATCCACACCTCGACCGGCCGCTCGATCGCCAACGGCATGGTGTTCGTGAACAACGGCAAGATCTCCCTCGTGAGTCCCGGTCGCGAGGATTCGCCGCAGAGCGAGCTCCTCAAGGTGCACTCCGTGACGGCCGGGCTCATCGATGCGAGCGCGCGCATCGACTCCAAGATCCAGTCCGTCGAGCAGTCCTCCGAGATCTCGCCGGCGGTGCGCGTCGCCGACAGCCTCGACCCTTTCTCGATCGAGTGGGACCGGCAGGTCCGGAGCGGCGTGACCACCGTCCTCTCGAATCCGCCCGACTTCGCCGTCGTCGGCGGCCTCGGGATCGTGCTGAAGACCGCGGGACCCGAGAGCATCGAAGCCCGGACCGTGCGCGCCGACGCGGTGCTCCGCGGCGCCATGGGTTTCCAGCCCAGCGCGGGGAACCACCCGGCTTTCGGCCGGCCGAACGACTTCTTCTCGCGGCGCCCGACGACGCGCATGGGCGTCGAGTGGGAATGGCGCAATGCGTTCTACGAGGCTGCCGCGAGCCGACGAGACGAGGAGCGCGCCTACCCGGGCAGCGACCTGATGCTGCGCGCCCTGGACGGACATCTGACGCTCGCGATCCAGGCCTGGACCACGCAGGACATCCGCACGGCGGTGTTCCTGAAGGAGGAGATCGAGCGCGAGCTCGCCGGTCGTCCGCGGGTATTCCTCGATGCCGCCGCGGAAGCCTGGAAAGACCCCGAGCTCATCGTGCGGAGCAAGGTCGGAGTCGTCCTGCCCCCGTTCCCGGCCGCCGGCCGTTCGGGCGAAGGCGCGTTCATGGCCTGGAACGTCGCGAAGCTGCTGCACGACCGCGGCGTTCCGATCGCGCTCTCCAGTCACGGCTCGGTCGGCTACGAGGACCGCCTGCCGATGCAGGCGGGGTACGCGATCCGCGGCGGTCTCGACTTCGAGTCCGCGCTCCAGGCCGTCACGATCCAGCCCGCGAAGATGCTCGGCGTGGAGGATCGGGTGGGGAGCATCGAGGTGGGCAAGGACGCCGATCTCGTTCTCTGGAACGGGCCTCCCTTCGAACCGAGCTCGCGCGTCGTCGGAGTCCTCGTCGACGGCGTGCTCGAGGTGGATCCACGTGAAGGAATCGAGTGAGCGCGGCGAGAGCGCTCGAGCGACCGAATCGGCGATGAACAGACGGAGTCAATCCATGCGGAGTCGAATGCTGCGGACCCGGTTCCTTCTCTCCAGCGCGGCGGTCCTCCTCGCGGCGGCGCCGGATGCGCTGGCTGGGGGACGGATCGCCATCAGGGTCGGTCGGATCATCACGCAGGCGGGTCCGGACATCGTGAACGGCGTGATCGTGATCGAGGACGGCCGCATCCGGTCCGTCGGCCCGGATGAGAAGGCCCCGTGGGACGCCGAGCTGCTCGACCATCCCGAGCTCGTCGCCTTCCCCGGCTACGTGGAGGCCCACAACACGCGCGGGATGGACCGGCCGAACGAGAACGTCGATGTCGCGCCCTTCCTCGACGTCCGCGATTCGATCGATCCGATCAGCTCCTACTTCGAGGACAGCCTCCGCTGGGGGGTGCTCACGATCAACGTCCAGCACGGTCCGCCGGCTCCGGGCTCGGGCGGATGCGTGATCGGCGCGCAGGGCATGGTCGTGAAGCCTTACGGCATGACCATCGAGCAGATGCTCGTGAAGCCCGGATCCGGGATCAAGATCTCTGCCGCGCCCAAGGCCGGCAAGTCGCGCGCGACACAGGCGCAGGCGCTGCGCAAGGCGTTCACCGACCTGCGACAGCACCTCGAGAAGGTCGTCCAGGACAAGAAGGACGGCAAGGACACCGCGCGGCGCGAAGCGATCTACCAGGGCCGGGACCTCGACAAGGAGGAGAACAGGAAGGGTCGCGCCATGGAGGGCAGCGCCTCCTGGAAGGTGAAGGGCCTCGAAGACATCCCGCGCGGCGAGATCGACGACAAGCAGGAGCCTCTGCTCCGCCTCGTCGAAGGGAAGATCCCGGCGTTCGTCTACTGCGATGCGGCCGCCGCGGTGCCTCTCGCGCTCGAGATCGCGCGCGACAACGGCTTCCTCGCCAACACGACGCTCGTCCTGGACGGCGACTCGTGGAAGGCAGCCGATCTGATCGCCGAGGCGGGCGTGCCGGTGATCCTCGGCTCGGCGCTGATCCACGTTGAACGCGATCCGGTGACCGGCAAGGAGAAGGAGACCTTCGTCCCCGGCGTCTTCAAGAAGAAGAACGTGCGCTTCGCGCTGCAGTCGCTCAATCCGCAGGCCCAGTCCCTCTGGTACCAGGCCGCCGTCTGCGTGGGACACGGTCTCGACCGGAAGGAAGCCCTCGACGCGATCACGCGCACGCCTGCGGACATCCTCCACCTCGGCGACCGGTTCGGCAGCCTCGAACCCGGCAAGGACGGCAACGTCCTGCTGCTCTCGGGCGATCCGCTCTCCGTCTCGACGACCGTCCAATACGTCGTCCTCGGCGGTGACCTGGTGTACGACCGCAGCAAGGACGTCCGGGTCAAGCACCTGATCGAGGGTGTCGAGCAGCCGAACACGGCTCCCCGGGGTGTCGAGGTGCAGGCGCATCCCCACGGCGACGAGCACGAACCGCCCGCCGAGGAAGGGAAGAAGAAGGACGTCGGCGAGAAGGACAACGAGAACGAGAAGGAAAAGGAGAAGGAAGGAGGCGGCGAGGACCGCTAGCTCCCCCGATGATCCACGCGATCCTCCTCTTCGCCGGCTCGGTCCCGGCAGCATTCCCCGTGCGTGTGCCTGCGTCGGCGCCGCGCGAGGTCGTGGCCGTGCGGGCGGGCACGATCCTCACGGTCGAGAACGGCATCCTCTCGAACGGGACGATCCTGATCGACGACGGCAAGATTACGGCGATCGGTGCGGACCTCGACGTCCCTGGCGGTGCTCACGTCGTCGACTACGGGCCCGACGCGGTGATCGCGCCCGGCCTCGTCGCCGCCGACAGCGGCTTCCAGGCCCTGCGTCCCTCGGAGCGCACGGCGGATCCCGCCGTGATGGCCGCCGACGCGTTCGATCCGTTCGCCTCGTACGTTTTTGCGCTCCAGGAGGGAGTCACCTCGGCCTACGTGCCTCCGGCTCGCGGGCGCTTGATCGCCGGACAGGGTGCCTTCGTGAAGCTCGCCGGGCACAACGACCTGGGCGGAGCCGGCCGGATCCTCCGCGAGAGCGTCGCGATCCATGGATCGGTCGGCACCGAGGCCCGCAGGACGCCGGGCTACTGGCAGCCCCCGCTTCCTGCGACGGTCGACGTCGGCATGGGAGTGGAGGAGCCGCAGCTTCCCCGGACGCTCATGGGCGCGATCACCGCGCTCGGGGAACTCGTGGAGCTCGCGCGCGGAGGCCCGGACGACGGCCGGTACGGCCCCGACACCGCGACGCAACTCCGCGAGCTGATCGAGGCCGGGCGACCGTGGCGGATGGGCGCCTCCTCGACACCCGAGATCCGCGCGTTGCTCGGGTTCTTCCAGGAGAAGGAGCTCCCGCTCGTGATCGATGGCGCCTCCGGCGCGGCTTCCTTGGCGGGAGAGATCGCCGACTCAGGCTTCCCGGTCATCGTCAAGTCTCCGATTCTCGCCAACGCGACCGGAAGGGACTTCGGCAAGGACCGCGACGCGCAAGAGCCGGTCTTCGACGTCGCGGCGAGCCTCGAGCGCGCGCACGTCCGTTTCGCGATCGCGCCTTCCGAAGACGCCGCCGCGAGCGATCTTCGCTTCGCCGCGCAGATCGCCTCCCGCGGCGGCCTCGACCGCGCTGCCGCGCTCCGGGCGATCACGCTGTCGCCGGCCGAGATCCTCGGGGTCTCGGACCGCCTGGGAAGCCTCGTTCCCGGCAAGGACGCCGATTTCGCCGTTTTCAACGGGCATCCGCTCGAGCCCGGCACGAGCGCGATCGCGACCTGGGTCGACGGCAAGAAGGTCCACGAGCGGGTCCGCGAGAAGACGGCCGTCGTGCTCTCCGTCGAGGAGCTCTTCGTGGGAGACGGAGAGATCCTCCGTCCCGGCGAGGTCCTCATCCAGGACGGGAAGATCCGCGAAGTCGGCCGTCGCGTCGGCCGTCCGGCCGGCGCCGAGATCGTTCGCGGAAAGGCGGCAATGCCCGGCATGATCGACGCGCTCGGGCACCTCGGCCTGTCCGGGTCGGCTCGCGTTCCGGCGACGCGCTTCGACCTGTCCCGCATCGTCGCTCCGGCGGAGCTGTCCGAGCGACGGGTAGCGCGCGCGGGAGTCACGACGGTCGTGCTCTCCCCGCGCGGCGCGAGCCGGTCCGGAGCGCCGATGATGGCCTACAAGCCCGCGGTCGCGGACTACGACCGGATGCTCGTGCGCAATCCGGTCGCCTTGCGCTTCCAGTGGACCGACCGCAATCGGCTCGAGTCCGGGCAGTCGCTGCGGGAGATCCTGACGAAGGCCGTCGCCTACGCGAAGAAGTGGGACGAGTACGAGAAGAAGCTGGCCGCGTGGACGCCTCCCAAGGAGGAGCCGAAGCCCGAGGAAGCCAAGAGCGACGACAAGAAGGGTTCGGAGTCCGATTCCAAGTCCGACGAGGGCAAGAAGGACGAGTCGGGCGACAAGGCCCAAGCCGACAAGAAGGACGAAAAGAAAGAGGAGAAGAAGGACGAGAAGAAAAAGAAGAAGGGAGAGAAGGAGCCGCCGAAGCCGATCACCGGCGCGTGGGAGACCCATGTCGCCGTCCCGCCCTTCGAGAAGGCCCGTCTTCGCCTCTACGCGCTCGACGAGGAAGGGAAGATCTCGGGCTCCCTGCGGTGCAGCTCGCTCTCCGACCGGCTGATCGAGATCTCCGGAGAGCGGAAGGAGACGAAAGTGAGCCTCTCCGGTGAGGCGAACCGGGGCAGGGTGGATCTCACCCTCGAGGAGAAGGACGGCAAGCTCCAGGGCAAGCTCGTCCAGGGCGCCGCCAGCGTCGAGATCACCCTCGAGCAGACCTCGACCGAGTACGAGGTGGCGAAGCGGTCCGAGCGTCGCAAGGTCAAGGAGGAGAAGAAGGAGATCAAGGGTCAGCCGAGCTCGCCTGGGATCGACCCCGAGCTCGAGCCGCTCCGCAAGGCCATCCAGGGTCAGGGCGCCGTCGTCGTCGGCGTCGAGCGCGAGGACGAGATCCTCGCGTGCGTCGACGCGTTCGAGGACGCAGGCATCAAGCCGATCCTCCTGGGCGCGACGGACGCCTGGAAAGTCGCCGAGAAGATCCGCGGCCGCATCGCCGGCGTGCTGCTCGACCAGGAAATCGCGGCGACGGACCCGAAGACGGGCTCGCGCCGGCGCAATCGCTACGCCGAGATCGTCTCGGCCGGGATCCCGATCGCGTTCCACAGCGATGCCGAGGAGGGAGCCGTCGACCTCCCGACCATCGCCGCGTACGCGGTCTCGCAGGGCATGGGTCCCGAAGCGGCCTTGCGCGCGCTCACCTCGGATGCCGCCCGGATGTACGCGATGCACGAGCGTGTCGGCCGCCTGGCGCCGGGGTGCGACGGCGACGTCGCGCTCCTCGACGGCAACCCGCTCGACGTCTCCACGCGTGTCCTCCGCGTCTGGGCCGGAGGGGAAGAGGTTCGATGAAATCCATGACTACGGCTCTGCTCGCTCTGGCGGTGCTGAGCTCGTTCCTCCCGGCACAGACCGCTCCGCAGGCTCCCGCTCCCGCGACCGGGTCCGCTCCCGGTTCGAAGAGCTTCGCGATCCGCGCCGCGAAGGCGCTCGTCGTCGGCGAGGACGGCCGCGGCGTCATCGACCGCGCCGTTCTCCTCGTCCAGGACGGCAAGATCCTCCGGATCGGCGAGGAGCGCGAGATCGAGATCCCCGCAGGCTGGGAGGTCGTCGACTGCGGGCGCAGCTGGATCTGCCCCGGCTTCGTCGACCTGCACTGCCACGTCGCCGGGCAGAGCTTCATGGTCAACGACATCAACGACATGGTCTACATGACCAATCCCGGGCTCCGCGCCAGCGCCGCGGTGAGGCCCGGGAATCCGGATCTCCTGCGAGGGGTCGCCGGCGGCGTGACGAGCGTGCTCTTCATCCCGGGCTCGGGCACGAACATGGGCGGGCAGGGCGTCCTGCTGAAGACGGGGCTGCCGACCTACGAGCGGATGGAGATCCGCAACCCGGGTTCGTTGAAGCTCGCCCAGGCGGGGAATCCGGAGCGCTGGGCGATCGGAGTCGGCCGGGCCCTCATGAACTGGAACACGGAAAAGACCTTCAGACGAGGCCTCGCCTACGCGAAGCGTCGCGCCGCGGAAGGGAAGGGCGTCGGGAACGGCGCGAAGGACGGCCCGGACCTCGACCGAGTCGTCGAATGGGACGTCTTCCCGTGGCTCCTCGAGAAGAAGACCCAGGTCTCGACCCACACCCAGATGTACCAGGTCGTCCTGCGCACGCTGACGATGGTCCGCCAGGAGTTCGGGCTGGACGTGTACATCGACCACGGGGAATTCGACGGCCTGCGTACCGCGAAGTTCGCCCAAGAGCTCGGCGTTCAGGCGATCATCGGCCCGCGCGAGCTCGATGGGACGATTCCCCGCCTCAGCCCGAGCGCGGACGGGAAGTTCGTCGGCATCGCCGCGGGCTACCAGCAAGGCGGCCACAAGATGATCGGCTTCAACACGGACTCGCCGATCGTTCCCGAGGAGGAGCTCCCCGTGCAGGCAACCGTCAGCGTGCACTACGGCTTCGACGATTCGGAGATGGATTCCGTGCGCGGGTTGACCATCGTTCCGGCGATGACGGCCGGCATCGCCGATCGCGTGGGCAGCCTGGCTCCCGGGAAGGACGCCGACATCCTGATCGTCACCGGCGACCCGATCGATCCGCGCAACGTCGTCCAACGCGTCTTCATCGAGGGCGAATCCGTCTACGATTCGGCCAAGGAGGCCCGTCGGTGGTGATGCGCGCCACGAGGCCGGCCGAGAGACGTCTCGCGAACTCAGCGCTCGCGTCGGCGCTGATCGCTCTCGCGTCGTGCTCCTCGGTCGGTCGGGGTTCGCTCGAGGACCTGCCGGAAGGGGAGGAAGGCGTCGCCGTCCTGTGCGCCAAGCTCCTCACGGTCGACGACGAAGACCAGGTATTCACGCCGGGGATGATCCTCGTGCGCGACTCGAAGCTCGTGTACGTCGGCGAGCGCGTGGCGGTGCCGGCGGGCTACCGTGGGCTCGATCTCGGATCGGGATGGGCGGCTCCGGGGATGGTGGAGCTGCACTCGCACATCCACACGGGAGGCTGGGGGGACATCAACGACATGGTGATCCCCGTGAACCCCGAGCTGCGCGCGTCGGCCGGGCTGCGCCCGTCGAATCCGCTCATCAAGGTCGCCTGCGCCGGAGGCGTCACGACGCTCTTCGGGATCCCGGGCAGCGGGACGAGCAACGGCGGCTTCGGCGTGATCTACAAGTCGAAGACGAACGCGACGTACGAGGACGTCGTCGTCGCCGACCCGGGCGGCATGAAGATCGCCCAGTCCTACAACCCCGAGCGGCGCTCGGGCGATCTCGGGCTCACCCGCGCCGGCCTCGCGTACGCCCTCGAGGACGTGAACGACCGCGCGATCGGCGCGAACCGGGAGGACCGATTCGACCTGGCGCTCGAGAATCTCAAGCGCGTTCACAAGGGCGAGCTCCCCGTCCTCATCCACTGCGCCGGCAGCGACGGCTTCGCGGCCGCCGCGCGGATGTGGAAGGCGAAGTACGGGACCCGCTGCGTCCTTTCGCACGGCTGCTTCGACGCCCACGCGACGGCTCCGTGGATCGTCGAGAAGGGCGCCGCGATCAACGCGGGGCCGCGGACGATGGACTACATCGTGACGCGCGACGGTGCGATCACGGGAACGGTCGACCGCTACCTCGCGGCCGGCGCGGAGAACATCTCCGTGAACACGGATTCGCCGGTGGTGCCCCAGGAGGAGCTTTTCCTCCAGGGCACGATGTCAGCGCGCCTGGGAGCCGATTCGTACACGATGCTGCGCGCGTGCACGATCCACCCCGCCCGGGTCTTCGGCATCGATCACCGCGTCGGGAGCCTGGAGCCCGGCAAGGACGCCGACATCGTGATCTGGAGCGGCGACCCGCTCGATCCGCGGGCGCGCGTCGAGCTCGTCCTGATCGACGGAGGGATCGAGTACGACGCCCGGGAAGGACGGTGGTTCTAGTGAGCGCGACAGGAGAACGGCCATGAGCATGCTTGCACTCTTTCTCGCTCTGGGTGCGTCCGCCGACCCGACACCTCTTCCTCCCGCGGGCGGCATCCTCGCCATCCGCGTGGGCCGAGCCGAGACCGCCACGAAGGGTGTGATCGAGAACGCCGTCATCCTCGTCGAGGGCGGCAGGATCGTGACGATCGGCGAAGACCTCCCCGTCGAGCGCGGCATCCCGATCCTCGACAAGCCGAAGTGGGTCGTCATCCCGGGCCTGGTCGACGCCTACTCCAGGCTCGGGCTCGACGGCGAAGGCGGCGACGACAACAGCGCCCAGGTCAAGGCTTCCGACGAGATCTATCCCGGAGCGGAGGTCTACGAGAAGGTCGTCGAGTATGGCGTGACCACGCTCGGGCTCTATCCCGCGGGCAACGGCATCACGGGTCAGGCGGTCGCCATCCGCCCGCGCGGCAAGACTCGAGAGGAGATGGTGATCCTCGACCCCGCGTACCTGAAAATCATCCTCCGGGCGACCGCTTCCTCGAAGAAGCTCCTGCGCGACGGCTTCAAGAAGGCCGACGAGTACCGCGAGAAGGAGAAGAAGGCCCGCGAGAAATGGGAGAAGGACCAGGAAAAGAAGAAGAAGTCGCCCGCGAAGAAGGACGAGAAGGCCGACGAGAAGAAGACCGAGGACAAGAAGGAAGAGAAGAAGGACGGCGACAAGAGCTCCACCGCGCAGGACGACAAGGAAGAGAAGAAGGAGGAGAAGAAGGACGAGAAATCCGCCGCGAAGGACGACGTCTTCGTCCCGCCCGTCCCGGATCCGAAAGTCAAGCCCTTCCTCGACCTCCGCTCGGGCGCGCTCCGTGCACTCTTCAGCGTCTCCGGCGCGGCCGAGTACCTCCACCTGCTCGACGCACTCGACGACGAGAAGATCGAATTCGACCTGAGGATCCCGCTGTCCCGCGAGTCCGACATCTTCTACATCGCGGACAAGAAGACCTACGACCTCGACGTCGACGGGATCGGCGACCGGAAGTGCCGGGTCGTGCTCGAGCCCCTGCTGACCTTCCATCCCGGGACGATGCGGCAGCGGAATCTGCCGATGGAGCTCTCGCGCGCGGGCGCCAAGGTGGTCTTCGTGCCTCGCGACGACGATCTCTCGAGATACAAGAGCTGGCTCTCGGACGTCGGCGAGCTGGTCGGGGCCGGCCTCGATCGGGAGACCGCCTTGCGCGCGCTGACCTCGGAAGCCGCGGCGCTGCTCGGCGTCGGTGATCGTCTCGGCAGCCTCGAGAAGGGCAAGGACGCCAACCTCGTGTTCCTTTCGGGCGATCCCTTCGAGCCCGCCACCAGGATCCAGGCCGTGATGCTCGACGGCCGCTTCGTGTTCGGCGAGGTGAACCTGTGAATCGACTCGTGCAGGACTCCCTCCGGCGCCTTCTGGCTCTGGCGACGTGCGCGGCGATGTCCGCGATGCTCGGCGCTCCCTCTTTCGCCGCTCCCTGGCAGGAAAGCGGCTCCACGGAAGGGGGTTCCGGCGAGGAAGCCGGTGCCGCGGACGAGGAGGAAGAAGACAAGGACGCCGTCGAGCGCTGGTTCGCGCTGCTGAACGGCGAAGTCCACACGGGGACCGGAGCGGTCCTGCGGGGCGCGACCATCCTCGCCCGGAACGGGAAGATCACCGAGATCGGCTTCGACGTCTTCGTCCCGGCCGAAGCGAAGACTCTCGACGTCCGCGGGATGCGCGTCTACCCCGGGATCGTCGCCGTGTCGTCCCAGGGCCTGCTCGGGAGCTCCTCGAGCGATCTCGAGGACACGATCGATCCGTTCAACTCGAGGATGACGCTCGGGCTGGCCGCCGGGATCACGTCGACGGGGCTCTCGAGCAGCGCCGCGAAGCTCAAGCGCTTCTCCGTCGATGGCGTGCTCCTGCGCGACAAGATCTACACGTCGCTCTCCTGGAGCAACCGCAATCCCTCCGGCAAGCGCAGCCTGCGCGAGAAGCTCGCGGGTGCGTCGGCTTACCTCCGCAAGTACCGGGCGTGGGAGGAGAAGGTCAAGGAGGACAAGGAGCTCAAGGAGCCCTCGAAGAAGGGCGTCGACACGGCGGTCCTCTCCGTCCTGAAGGGCGAGACGACCGCCAAGTTCGTCGCGAACGACCGCGACGATCTGCTGGGCATCGCGCAGATCGCGAGGGAGTACGGTTTCCGTCCCGTGATCCAGGGATGCATCGAGGGTTGGACCGTCGCCGACGAGCTCGGCCGCGCGGGGGCCTTCGCGATCGTCACGCCGCGGGATCGCCGAGCGAAGGACGAGCAGTTGACGAGCGCCGGCGGATCGAGCATCGAGAACGCCGCGATCCTGCATCGCTCCGGAGTCCAGGTCGCCGTGACCCCGGCCACGGAGAGCGTGGACCTGGGCGGGATCGTGGGCCGCGACATCCAGGCGATCACGATCGAGGCCGGGTTCGCCATCCGGGGCGGGCTGCCCGAGGATGCGGCGCTGGCCTCGATCACCACGGTCCCGGCTCGAATCCTGGGCGTCAGCCACCGCGTGGGAACGCTGGAAGTCGGGAAGGATTGCGACGCGATCGTCACCGACGGCGATCTCCTGCATTACCGCACCTTCGTCCAGTACGCGGTCGTCGACGGCAAGCTCGCCTACGACAAGGAAAAGGAGCTCTTCTTCGCGCACATCCGGCCCCGGCCGGCGCCGCCCGAGGCCGAGAAGAAGCTCGACAAGGGCGAGACCGCCGAGGAGGCGAAGCCCGCCCAAGCCGAAGAGGATCCGAAGGACGCGGAGAAGGAGAAGGACGAGTCCGCGAACGGCAAGGACGAGAAGAAGGAAGAGGACAAGGAGAAAGAGAAGGACGAGAAGGTGGGCGACGAGAACGGTGAGCAGGACGCAGAGGAGCCTCCGGACGATGGGAGCTAGCGGGGACGAGACCGCTTCGCGGGCCCGTCCATCTCCGGCTCCCCAGGCAGCGAAGCTCACCGCGCTCCTCCTCGGAGTGGGAATCGCCTGCATCGTCGGCTGGATCTTCTACCGGCGCTCCGGGAACACGACCAACGTCGTCCTGCAGCACTCGAACTCGCCGCTCGCGGCGATCTACGCCGAGCGTCCGCAGTTCGCCGCGGCATGGAAGCCGGATGACGCTCCTCCCGGACGTCGGCACCTGATCCGTTTCCCGATCCCCGAGCGCGTCGCGCGCGAGCTCTTCCCCATCAACGTCCGCGAGCAGCCGTGGGACGAGCTCTCGTACCTCCGCCACATCCCCTTGCGGAACGACCCGATCTTCATGAAGGAGGTCCCGAAGGGCGTCTGGGCCATGAAGACGAACTCGCTCGGCCTGCGCGAGGACGCCGAGCCGCTCGCGGAGAAACCGGACCTCCGCATCCTCGTCACGGGGGATTCCCACACCGACGGCGTGTGCGAGAACGACGCGTCGTTTCCTCACGTCCTCCAGCGGGAGCTGGCGCGAATGCACCCCGGGAAGAGCATCGAGGCTCTCAACGCAGGGAAGGGCAGCTTCAACTTCTACAACTACCTCGGGCAGCTCGAGAAGTTCCTCTTCCTCGATCCCGACGCCTTCGTGGTGGCCGTGTATGGACCGAACGACTTCGCCGAGGTCCTCCCGCCCTACCACTACTTCGAGGGCACGCCGCGCCAGCCCGGCGCGGCCAGGTACTGGCCCCTCGTCGAGAAGGCGCTCGCGATCGACAAGTCGTGGCTCGCCCAGGACGGGCTCTCCCTGAAGTACTTCCAGCAGCACCCCGACGAGGTGGCTGTCGCTCTTCGCGCGGCGAAGGAAGCCGCGATGGACATCCAGGAGCTGTGCGAGGCGCGCGGCATCCAGCCCGTCTTCGTCTACCTGCCAGGCATGCTCGATACGTACCGCCGGAGCGGGCGCACGGATCCGGATCTCCAAGGGCTCGCGGAGCGCCTGTACGAAGCGATCGAGCTCTCCCCCGAGGACGCTCGCGTGCACGATCGCATGGGGGATGAATTCCTGGCCTTCCTGGCCCAGCGGGAGATCCCGACGCTCGATGCGAGAGCGGTCTTCTCCGGACAGCCGCACCGGTTCTACTGGCTGGAGGACCACCACATCGACGTGACCGCGCAGCAGGCGATCGGCAAGGCGCTGGCGCCGATCTTGGATTCCCTCCTGGCGGACAAGCTGAAGTGAGGGTGTTCCCGGCAGGGTTATCGGCCTGGTTCACCCACGAATCGGCCGCATTGCCCACGTTCCCCGCGAGGGCTATCCTGGCCCCTCCGAGCGCAGCGATGAGCCGCCGGCGGGCATGACCCTTCGCCATCTGATGCGCATCCTCGGTCCGGGCCGCAAGGACGGGCGCAATCTCACGCACGAGGAGGCCTACGAGGGATTCAGCGCCATCCTGTCCGGCACGGAGAGCGAGATCCGCATCGGGGCCTTTCTCGTGCTCCTCCGCACGAAAGGAGTCACGGTCGAGGAACTCCTGGCCTTCGCGCGCGCGGCGCGCGAACGCGCGACGATCCCGTGCCAGGACGTGCAGGGACTCGTGTGCGTCTGTCCGCCGCACGACGGCATGGATCGCACGCCGCCTCTCGAGGTCGCCGCCGGATTGATCGCGGCGGCGGCGGGCGCGCGCGTCCTGATCCTCTCCGATCGGTGCGTCCCTCCGAAGCGCGGCCTGACCGCAGCGAGCGTGCTCGAAGCGCTGGGGGCGAGCATGACCTGGGATCCCGCGGAAGCCGAGAGCTGGGTGGCGAAGACGCGCTTCGGAGCCTGCTCCGTCACGGGGATGCTCCCGGCCTTGATGCAGCTCCGGCGCGTTCGCGGCGACGTCGCGATCCGCACGCCGCTCGCGACGGTCGAGAAGCTGCTCGCTCCGTCCAGCGCGGCCGTCGTCCTGGGTGCGCAGGGCGGACCCGTGCTGGGTTCCGCCGTCGAGGTCATCCAGGCGCTCGGCCACCCGCGAGGAATCGCGCTCCAGGGCCCCGAGGGCGGGGTCATCCCCTCCGTTCGCAAGCGCACGCGCGGCATCGAGATGGCAGAACGGCACCTCATGCCGCTGAACGTCGAGCCGGGCGATTTCGGCCTCGAGTGCGCGAACGAGCCTGACCTCCCCGTCTACGGTCCGCCTTCGGAGAGCCAAGGCACGGGTGACAACCCCGAGCTCGTCCGATGCGTCGGAGAGATCACGCGCGCGGTGCTCGCCGGCGACGGCGGCCCCGCGCGGTCCGCGTCGCTCCTCGGAGCCGCCGTGATCCTGAAAGCGTCCGGCAAGGCGTTCACTCTCGCCGAGGGCATCGACCTCGCGACGGAAGCGCTCGACCGAGGCGGTGCGCGCGAGGTGCTCGCGAAGCTGATCGAGATCGATCGGTAGCACGACCGAGCTTCCGCGCCCATGCGCGTCCACTTCCCCGACGTTCCGCTCCTCCTCCGACGCAAGACTCGTCGTGACGGCGGCGATTGGAGCTATGTCCTGCGCAGGAAGCAGGTCCGTCCCGGGAACCTCGTTCAGCCCCTTCGCGCGGGGAAGCAGGCCTTTCCCGCGATGCTCCGGGCGATCTCGGACGCGAAGAGCCACGTCCACTTCGAGACCTACATCCTCCGCGCGGATCGGACCGGCAACGAGTTCAAGGCGGCGCTCGTCGAGCGCGCCCGGGCCGGCGTCCGCGTCTGCCTCATGTACGACTCGCTCGGGAGCCTCGGTCTCCCCGTCGCGTACCTCGACGAACTCCGCGAGGCC
Source organism: Planctomycetota bacterium (assembly GCA_046155895.1). GTDB lineage: Bacteria > Planctomycetota > UBA1135 > UBA1135 > DASYPQ01. Next base: position 65,757 of record JBJXFB010000012.1, read on the forward strand.
GGTGTCCACACCGTGGAATACCACCCGCTCGTTCCTTGGCGCGCGCGCTGGAGCCTCAATCGCCGCGATCACCAGAAGATCCTGGTCGTCGACGACGAGGTCGCCTTCACGGGAGGGATCAACATCGGAGACGAGTACCGGCCGGAGGAGGACGGCGGCGGCGGCTGGTTCGACATGCACGTGCGCGTCGAGGGCCCGGTCGTGATGGACCTCGCGCGGATCTTCCGGACGGGCTGGGAGCGATCGGGCGGGGTTCCGATCCCGGAGCCTGCGCAGTGGCGGGGAGAACCAGGATCCCTGCACACGGCGCAGGTCCAGGCCATCAGCAACGCGCGCCTCGGAGGCCGCTGGCGCATGCACAGGTCCTACCTCCATGCGATTCGTCGGGCGCAGACGACGATCAGCTTGATGAACGCGTACTTCATCCCGGACCGCAGTCTGCGCCGCGAGTTCGCCCGAGCCGCGGCACGCGGCGTCTCGGTGCGCGTGATCCTGCCGGTGGCCTTGGACGTCCGCGCGGTCTACTACGCCAGCCACCACCTCTACGAGCGGCTCCTGCGGCAGGGTGTGCGGATCTTCGAGTGGCCCGAGCGCATGATGCACGCCAAGACGGGAGTGATCGACGGCGTGTGGTCGACGATCGGGAGCTACAACCTCGACCGGCGCAGCCTCGTGCACAACCTCGAGATCGGGATCGTCACGCTCGACCGGCGTATCGGCGCGCAGATGCAGGAGCAGTTCGAGAAGGACCTCGCGATCTGCCGCGAGGTCACGCTCGAGGAATGGATGAAGCGCTCCCGCTGGGAGAGAGTGCTCGAATGGCTCCTCTACCAGTTCCGCTACTGGCTCTAGCCCGCATCTCTCACCACGGGTCGAGCGAGACGACGCAAATGCCGGTGGATGCAAGGAAGGCGACCGAGGCCACCACAGGCGACCTGGTAAGGTCGCCGAGGAG
>JBJXFB010000014.1:0-37489 GCA_046155895.1 Planctomycetota bacterium
CCCGTGCGGGCGCAGGAGGGAGGGATCGGGCTGCAGGTGAGCCCTGCAGGACCAGTAGGGACAACGCGGCGGCGTGAACATGAGAATTCTCCTCGAGCAAGGCCAAGGAGGGCCTGCTCGACCTCACGACTCGCGCACGGCGCTCCGGTCGCAGGTGATTCCGAGAATTCCGGAGCAAGGCGCCCACACGGAAGCCGGGCAGTATTATTCAGCTCTGCCTCGGATCGAACTTCGACGCGCGCGAGAGCTCCTCGAAGAGCCTCTTCTCCTCGACCGACAGGCTCGCCGGCACGGCGATCCGCAGCTCCACGAGCAGGTCTCCGCGCGTTCCTCCCTCGCGCGGGAGCCCCATTCCCCTCATGCGCAGTTTCTTCCCGCTCGAGGATCCGGGAGGCACGGTCAGGAGGGATTCGCCGCCGTCGAGCGTCCGCAGGCCGATCTTCGCGCCGAGCGCGGCTTCCCACGGCGCGATCGGGAGCACGGTCGCGAGGTCGCTCTCGCCGCTGGGCGCATAGCGCGGGTGCGGCCGGATCTCGATCCGCATCAGGAGATCGCCGGGCGGGCCTCCGTTCGAGCCCGGGCCGCCTTGCCCGCGCAGCCGGATCACGCTGCCCGAGCGCGTGCCCGGCGGGATCTTCACGTCGTAGGTGCGCGAACTCCCGTCGCCTCCTTGCGGCTGGAGCGTGATCGTCTGCGCGGCGCCGGAGTGCAGGTCCTCGAGCCCGATTTCGAGCACAGCCTCGAGGGAGGCTCCGGCGCGCGGGGCGCGCGCCCGCGCGCCGCCCGCGCCGCGCCGCGAGGAAGCTCGGCCGTAGGGCTGGCCTTCGAGATTGCCGAAGAACGTGTCGAAGAAGGAGCTGAAGCCGCTCGAGCCGAACTCGAAGCCCTCGAATCCGCCTTCGCTTCCCCGACCGAAGCGAACCTCCTGCCAGCCCGAGGGGGGGGTGAAATCCTGGCCCTCCTTCCAGTTCGCGCCGAGCGCGTCGTAGCGCTCGCGCTTCTTCTTGTCTTTGAGCACCTCGTAGGCCTCGCCGATCTGCGCGAACCGCTGCGTGGCGCCGGCGGTCTTGTCGACGTCGGGGTGGTGCTTGCGGGCGAGCTTCCGGTAGGCGCGGCGGATCTCCTCCTCGCTCGCGTCGCGAGAGACACCGAGTGTGGCGTAGTAGTCCTGGAACTTGACGCTCAAGGCCGAGGCTCCCGAGAAGGCATGCTGTCAAAATGACAACGTTCCGGCCACCGTGGCAGATCGTCGTCGGGCGGGCGGCCCTCCTCGGCCCCGAGAAACCGATCGAGGGCTGGCATTTCGCTTGCCTTGCACTTCGCGGTCCGCTCGAGGGCGAGCGGATCCATCGAGAGTGACGACGGAGGACTCAACATGGTCTGGAATGCATTCATGCGAGGAACTGTGGCCGATCCGATGCGCGAGCTGGAATACCTCCACCGCCAGATGGACCGGCTTTTCGCGGGTCCGTACGCGCTCGCCGCGAGCGAATACCCGCCGATCGATCTGTGGACGAGCGCGGACGGCATCCAGCTGCGGGCGCAACTGCCAGGGGTCTCCGCCTCGGACATCGATCTCTCCGTGGTCGGCGACACGGTGACGCTCAAAGGCGAGCGACAGGACTCCCGGGGCGTCGCCGACGACGCCTACCACCGCCGCGAGCGCGAGGTCGGGAAATGGGTCAGGACGATCCAGCTGCCCTTCCCCGTGGAGAGCAACGCGGTCCATGCGCGGTTCCGGCACGGGATGCTCGAGGTCGAGCTGCCTCGCGCCGCGTCCGACAAGCCGAAGAAGATCGCGATCAAGAACGCCTAGAAAGGAGCTGGAAGAGATGAAAAACGACAAGGTGCAAGAAACCCGGGAACAGGCCACCGGCGAATCGGTCGAGCGGATGCGGGAGCGACCCGTCTACACGCCGCGCACGGACATCTACGAGACCGAGGACGCCGTCGTCCTCGTCGCCGACATGCCCGGCGTCGACGAGAAATCGATCGAAGTGACGCTCGAGCGGAACACGTTGACGATCACGGGAAGAACCCAGGACGTCGTGCCGGAAGGGTACCGTCGCGCCTACGCCGAGTTCGATCGCGGCGACTACCAGCGGTCCTTCGCGCTGTCGGCCCACGCGGATCCGAACGGGATCCAGGCCTCGATGAAGGACGGCGTGCTGCGCGTGAGCGTCCCGAAGGCGAAGCCCGCGCTGAAGAAGATCCCGGTCATCTCCGGGACCTGATCCGCGATCTCGCGGCTGTGCCGATCCGAATGCCGCGCCCGGGGCAGGACCTCGGGCGCGGTGCTTGGCCGAGGCGACGGACGCCAGTATCGTCATCTCGATGAGGGGCAAGAAGCGCCTGGCCGCGATCCTCGCCGCTCAACTCGCGATCGTCGTCCTGCTGCTCCTCGGAGCGGAGACCTTCGTGCGCTGCTGGCGCGAGGGCGGCCTCGTCCGCGGCCTGTCCTCCTTCTTCGATGCCGGCTCGGCGCCCGTCGATCCGGGCACGAAGGGCTTCTTCGTCCACGATCCCGAGCTCGGATACCGGCTGAATCCGGAGACCGAAGGCTTCAACGCTCTCTCCTTCCGCGGTCCCGAGCCGACCCTGGGCAAGACGCCGGGCCGCACCCGCCTCCTCGTGATGGGGGACTCGGTCGCGTGGGACGCCAGCGGATTCGTCGCCATGCTCGCGGACGCCTTCGAACGGCGCGTGCCGGGGCGCGTCGAGGTCTTGAACGCGGCGATCCCCGGGTACACGACGCACCAGGAACGCGTCTTCCTCGAACGCCTGATCGGCCCGCTCCGCCCCGACGTCGTCGTGCTCGAATACTGCCTGAATGACAACCACCGCTTCCTCCATCGGTTGACCGAGGACGGCGGGTGGCTCCTGACGGCCGAGGCCCGAGCCACGCTCCTGCCGGAAGGCGGCGGGCTCCTCGCACGAGTCGCGCGCTGGAGCTACCTGGCCTTCGAGGTCAGGAAGCGGCTCCTCTCGCGCGCGCGGGACCAGGGCGAGATGCGCCCTTGGGAGAGCGAGCCCGACTTCGGGCCCGCATGGAAGCCGGAGACGTGGCCGGCGGTCGGCGAGGAGATCCGCGCGATCCACCGCCTGACGCGCGCGGCGGGAGCGAAGCTGCTCGTCGTGGCCGTGCCCTACGAGCCGCAACTCGATGCGCGCCTCCTCGAGCGCGAACGCGAGTACGTGCTCGGGCCGCAAGCGCGGCTCGCCGCGATCTGCGCGGAGGACGGGATTCCCTTCCTCGATCTCGAGCCCGCTTTCGAGGCGCAGCTCCGCGAGCCAGGGACCCGGCCGCTCTACCGCGACAAGGTCCATCTCACCGCCAACGGCCACGCCTTGGCCAAGCGGGTCCTCCTCGAACGGCTGCTCGAGGAGAAGCTGTGTCCATGAAGCGGCTGGGGCGAGCGGCTCTCGCCGGCGCGGCGTGGGGCGTGGTTCTCGCGACGGCGATCACGCTCGCTCGCCGGTGGACTTGGCGTCCCTACGCGCCGGTGCACGTTCCCTACGATCTCGCCGTGTGCGTGCTCTCCGGCGTCGTCGTGGCCGTCGCGGTGTTCTGGTTCGTGCGGAGAGATCCGAGGATCGGCCCGCTCGCCGGCGTCGGGCTCGTCCTCGCGATCGTGACCCTGGGTTGGTGCGCGATCGATCCCCGGCCGCGATTGCTGGGAGAGATCCCAGTCCCCACCGCGGCCGCTCCCGCGCGGAACCGCTCCGTCGTGCTCGTCGTGCTCGACACGCTGCGCCGGTCGAGCCTGGCGCTGCACGGCTACGGGCGGAAGACGACGCCGAACCTCGACCGCTGGGCCGAGAACGCCCTCGTCTTCGACCAGGCGTCGAGCGTCAGCTCCTGGACGCTGCCCGCGCACGCCTCGATGTTCACGGGGCTCTATCCGCGCAGCCACGGCGCGCACGGCTACAAGAGCGCGAAGCCGACGGAGAGCACCTACCGGCTGCCCGAAGCGTGCGACACCCTGGCCGAGATCGCCTCGCGCTCCGGGATCGCGACGGTCGGCGTCGTCGCCAACCATCTCTACCTCGACCGGCGCTTCGGGACGGACCAGGGCTTCGCGGAGTACCTCGTCGATCCGCCCCGGCCGGGGTTCCGCTTCCCGCCCGGGGAATTCCTGCTCGAGAAGCTCGACCGCGAGGCGAGCCGTGTTCTCGCCTGGCCCTACGTCCGCGACACCTTCGTCACGGACGCCGCGCTCGCGGCGATCGAGGACCTGCGCGGCCGCCCCTTCTTCCTCTTCGTGAACTACCTCGACGTCCACCGGCCGAACTCGCGCCCGCCGACCGAGGAGGTTCCTCCCGGGGACGAGATCGACGTGCCGAGGTACTTCCCCGAGCTCCTGCGCGTGATGCAGGGCGAGCCGATCGACGAGAGAGTCCGCCGCAGCCTCGTGAACACCTACGACCGCGAGCTCCAGCACCTCGACGGGGAGCTCGGCCGGCTCCTCGCACGTCTCGCGGAGCCCGATCTCGCCGGGGACACGCTCGTGATCGTCACCTCCGACCACGGCGAGCACTTCGGCGAGCACGAGCTCATCGACCACGCCGCGCTGCTCTACGACGAGGTGGTCGACGTCCCGCTGATCCTGCGCGGCCCCGGCGTCGCTCCCGGGCGCAGCCAGCGTCCCGTGCAGGTCGTCGACTGCTTCCCGACGGCGCTCGAGCACTTCGGCCTGCCGATTCCAGAGAAGTGCCAGGGCGTCTCGCTCTTGCGCGGCCAGGAACGCGAAGCGATCTCCGAGTGGTACGCGTCGGCGAACGGCTTCCTCCTCCAACCTGTCTACAAGGGCCGGTTCGAGTCCGATCTGCGGACGATCCGCCGCGGCCGCTGGCGCCTCCACGAGGACGAGCTCGGGAAGATCGAGCTCTACGACCTCGAGCGCGATCCCCGCCAGGAACAGGACGTCGCCTCCGCGCACCCCGAGGTCGTCCTCGAGCTGCGCGCGGGACTCGCGGAGTGGGTCGCGGCGCATCCCGCCGGCGAGCACGTCGAACTGGAGGCCAGGCCGACCTCGCGCGAACGCGAGGAAGCCCTGCGGCGCACGGGGTACGCCGGCGGCGAGGACGAGGACGGCCCGGTTCAGAACTCGAAGCCGAAGTAGAACGCGTCGAGCGCGCCCCCGCCGTAGTCCGGCTCGAAGGATCCCGGGGTCGAAGGGAAGTCGACCGACGCCGTCATCCCGACGCACACGGCGTGCCCGTCGCGGGCGACCGCCATCGCGCGGCCGTAGTCCTCGCCGTTCCCGCCCAGGAACGTGGCGAACTCGAGCGTCGAGAGATCGGGCGAGAAGCGCGCCACGAACGCGTCCGCGAGGGAGCGCTTGGCGGACTGGAACGCGCCGGCGGTCACCGGGAAGTCCGGCGAGTACGTGGCCCCGCCGACGAGCACGTGTCCGGCCGCGTCGAGGCCGACGCCTTCGAGGCCCTCCCCGAACCGACCGCCCAGATACGTGAACGCGAGCAGCTCCGATCCGTCCGCCGAGAAGCGCGCCACGAATCCGTCGCCCGGGTAGTTCGTCAGCCCGCCCGTGGTCGGACCTCCGCTGCCGCCGTAGGCAGCCTGGAAGGATGGCGCGATCGAAGCGGGCGCGAGCGGCAGATTCGCCGAAGTCGTCGTCGCGGCGACGATCGCCTCGCCCAGGTTGAGCGCCAGTCCGTGTGTTTCCGTGAACTCGTTCCCGGAGCCGCCGAAGTACGTCGCGAAGGCAAGGCTCCCTCCTCCCGGTTGCACCTTGAGGAGCACGAGGTCGATGCCTCCTCCCGCCGAGGTCTGGTAGGAGCCCGGGGTGACCGGGAAGCTGGCGGACTGCGTGTGTCCGAGGAGCCACACGGCTCCGGTCGGCGAAACTCGGATGGACGGCGTGCCTCCATCCTGTCCGGCCGCCCCGAAATAGGACGCCCACGCGCACTGGGTCCCGTCCGCCGAGATCTCGGCGACCAGGCCCTCGAACGGGCCGTCGAAGACGGGATCGAACGCGCCCGACGTGACGTAGGGGTTCGGCCGGTCGACGCCCGTGACGAGGTACGCGTTGCCCGCGCCGTCGAGCGCCATGTCCCGCGGGCTGTCCGACCCGTCCCCGCCGAAGTAGGTGGACCAGAGCAGCGTCGATCCGTCAGCCGACAGCCGGGCGACGAAGCCGTCCTGCGAGCCGTAGAGCGGGTTGGGGCTGGTGTCTCCGCCGAACGAGGTCTGCAGGGCCCCGGGGGTCGTCGGAAAGCAAGCTCCGCAGCGGCCCGCGACCGTCACGCGACCCTGATCGTCGACCTCCACCGCGTAGGCGCGATCGTAATTGGGCCCTCCCAGGAACGTGGAGTAGACCAGGGAACCATCCGGCGCGAACTTGGCCACGTACGCGTCGTGCGTCCCGTTGAACGTACGGTCGTGCGCGCCGACCGTCGTCGGGAAGGTCACCGATGCGGTTCCGCCAGCGACGTAGAGGAACCCGTTCGGGTCGAAGGCCGCGTCGCGCGCGGAATCGTCGCCCAGGGCTCCGAGGAACGACGCGAAGTCGAGCGCGGGCGTGATCGCGGCGTTCGCGACCTGCACGGGCACGGGATCGGACGTGCCCCGGTTGCCGGCGGCGTCGAAGGCGACCGCCGTGATCTCGTGGACGCCGTCTGCGACCGAGGATGTGTTCCACGTGGCGCGCCAGGGGGGCTGCGTCAACGCCGGACCCACGCCCGCTCCGTCGACGGAGAACTGAACGGTGACGACGCCGGTCTCGTCCGTCGCGACCGCCGACAGGACCGTCGTGCCCGCCAGTTCCGAAGTTCCGCTCGGCGAGGAGACCTCGATCTCGGGCGGAGTCGTATCGCCTTGGCCAGGAGGTCCGACGCTCCCGCCGCCTCCACCGCCGCCGCCGGTGCATCCGCTGGCGAGCGCAACGCACGCGAAAAAACCCAGCCACCGGATTGCTCCGGGATCCCCACCCCTCATCGCCTTCCTCCTCGAGCGCGCTCCGCAGCGAGCCCGACCGAGTATCGACGGGTGCCGCTGTTTTCCACAAGAGGACCCGCCGGTTCCGGTCAACTTGTCATCGAAGGGGCGTGACCGAGTACGCTCACGACCGTAGGAAGGCCATGCACAAGTCGTACGGAGGTGACGGGGCCGTGTGGCAGGGGAGGCGCGTGCTCGTTCTCGGCGCGAGCGGCTTCCTCGGCCGCCGCGTCGCGCGCTTCGCCGATCGTCTCGGCTGCGAGGTCCACGGCGCCGTCCGCGATCCGGCTCGCGCGGGAGTGAGCGCGGAGCTCCACGCGGTCGACCTCGGACGGGAGCGCGAAGTCGCCGGGCTCCTCGCGCGGGTTCGTCCCGACGTCGTCCTCGATCTCGCGGGCTACGGCGTGCGACGCGAGGACCAGGACGCGGAGCTCGCGGAGCGCGTCAACGCGCGGCTTCCCCAGTGGATCGTGCGGGCATGGCCCGTCGATCGGCGCTCGGACTGGAAGGGCGCGCAAGTCGTCCGTGCCGGATCGGCGAGCGCGGAATGCCGCCCGACCACGCTTTACGGCCGCACGAAGCTCGCGGGGACGCGGGCGCTGGCCTCGGCGGCGGCGGAGACCGGCGTGCGCGCGCTGACCGCGCGGCTCTTCCACGTGTACGGTCCGGGCGAGCGGCTTCCGCGCCTCTTCCCCTCGCTCGTGCGCGCGGCACGGGAGGGCGGCGATCTCGCGCTGAGCTCGGGAACGCAGCAACACGATTTCGCCTTCGTCGACGACGTCGCCGAGAGCCTGCTGCGGCTCGCGGCTTCCTCCGCGCGTCCCGGGGAGGTCGTCCACGTCGCGACGGGACGCCTGACGAGCGTGCGGGAATTCGCGCTGACGGCCGCACGGATCCTCGGCCTCGACGAGAGCCGCCTGCGCTTCGGGGAGCCGGCGGGGGAGATGTCGCACGGCACCGTGAGCATCGCGCGCTTGCTCGAGCTCTGCGGCGAGGCCCCTTCGGCCGACCTCGAGGACGGGATCGCACGCGCCGTGCGCGAGCTGGAGCACGAGTGGGCCTCCTGATCCCCGAGCTCTCCCTGGTGATGCCCTGCTACGACGAGGAAGAGCTCGTCGAGCGCACGTGCGCCGATCTCCTGGCCGCATTCACCGCGGCGGGCCGGCGCCTCGAGCTGGTCGCGGTCGACAACGGCTCGCGCGACCGAACCGGCGAGATCCTCGCGGCACTGGCGCGGCGCGACGAGCGCCTCGTCGTCGCGCGCGTGGAGGTGAACCAGGGTTACGGGAACGGGGTCCTCGCGGGCCTCGCGCTCGCGCGCGCCCCCTGGGTCGGCTTCGTGTGCGCCGACGGCCAGGTCGCCGCCGAGGACGTCGCGCGGCTCTTCGCCCTCGCGGATCCCGAGGATGGCCCGAGGCTCCTCAAGGTGCGCCGGCGCTTCCGCCGCGACGGGCTCCGCCGCAAGGTCGTGTCCGTGCTCTACAACGGGCTCATGACGGTGCTCTTCCCGGGCATCGGTTCGATCGACGTGAACGGCAATCCGAAGATCCTCCCGCGCGAGGCGCTCGAGCGGATGCAGCTCGTCTCCAAGGACTGGTTCCTCGACGCGGAGATCCTCCTCAAGGCGCGCAGCCTCCTACTGCCGGTGGTCGAGGTCGACGTCGCCGGCCACGCCCGCGAGGGCGGGCGGTCGAACGTGCGCGCGGCGACCTGCCTGGAATTCGCCCGGCACCTGTTCGCGTACCGCTTCCTGGGCCGGGGGAAGATCGGCCGCGATCCGGCGCGTGCCCGCCCCGACCGAGCCGTGATGAGCCTTCGCCGATGAGCCATCAGCGGCGCGCGACCTGTCGCGTGTGCAACGACGCGGGGTTGCGGGACTTCCTCGACCTGGGATCCCTCCCGCTCGCGAACGCGTTCCTGCGCACGACGCGCGACCACGCCGCGGAGAGCCACTATCCGCTCCGCGTGTGCCTGTGCGAGGGTTGCGGCCTCGTGCAGACGCGCGACCTCGTCGACCGCGAGACCCTCTTCCGCGGCGGACCGTACCTGACGGGGATCTCCGCGGCGATGCGCGCGCACTTCCACGGTTTCGCACGTCGCGTGGTCGAGCGGGTCGGCCTCGAGCCCGGGGACGTGGTCCTGGAGATCGGGAGCAACGACGGGACGCTGCTCGAGTGCTTCCGCGGTGAAGGCGTCGAGGCGCTCGGCCTCGAGCCCGCGCGCGAAGCGGCCGCGGTCGCGCGGAAGAAGGGGATCGAGACGATCGAGCACTTCTTCGACCGCGAGCAGGCCTCGATGCTGCGCTCGGAGCGCGGTGGATTCCGCGCCGTGGTCGCGAACAACGTGCTCGCCCACGTCGAGAAGCCCGCGGAGTTCCTGGCGGGCTGCCGGCAGCTCGTCGAGGGCGCGGGAGGCTCCGCCCACGGCACGGGCGGAGGCACCATCGTCTTCGAGGTCCCCTGGCTCGGCGATCTGGTCGACCGCCTCGCGTACGACACGATCTACCACGAGCACCAGAGCTACTTCTCGGTGTCGGCCCTCCTGCGCATCGCCCAGGCGGCCGGCCTCGTGATCGAGGACATCGAGCACGTCCCGGTGCACGGCGGGTCGCTGCGCGTGTGGGCCTCCGCACGCACGGGTCCGCGCACACACGCCGAGGTGGCCGGGGTCTGGGCGGAGAACGAGCGGGCGATGGGCCTCGCCGGTCCCGGCTGCTTCGAGCGGCTCGTACGATTCGCCGCGGACGTGGAACGGAACGGTCAGGAGCTCGCGGCCCTCCTGAAGGAGCTGAAACAGGGCGGCGCGCGGATCGCGGCCTGCGGCGCGCCGGCGAAGAGCACGACCCTCTTGAACCACGCGCGGATCGGCACGAGCCTCGTGGAATTCACCGTGGACGGGAATCCGCTCAAGGTGGGATCCTTGACCCCCGGAATGCACCTGCCCGTCCTCCCCGTCACCGCGCTCGAGGAGCGCCGGCCCGACTACGCGCTCCTGCTCGCCTGGAATCTCCTCGACGAGATGCGCGTGCAGCACGCGGGCTGGCTGGCGCGCGGCGGGCGCTTCATCGTCCCCATCCCGCGCCCGGAGATCCTCGCGTGAAAGTCTTGATCCTCGCCGGGGGAGCCGGGACGCGGCTCGCCGAGGAGACCCGCCTCCGGCCGAAGCCGATGGTCGAGATCGGCGGCCGACCGATCCTCTGGCACGTGATGTCGATCTACGCGCGCGCGGGCTTCTCGGAGTTCGTCGTCGCGAGCGGGTACAAGGGGGAGGAGATCGAGCGCTGGTCCCACTCCCTCGACGAAGCCTGGCAGGTCGATGTCGTCGACACGGGCCCCGAGACGATGACGGGAGGACGGATCCTCCGGTTGCGCCCACGACTCGGCCAGGGGACCTTCCTGACGACCTACGGCGACGGCCTGGCCGACCTCGACGTGCGAGAGCTCGTCCGCTTCCACCGGGCGCACGGGAAGCTCGCGACGGTGACCGCGGTCCGCCCGCCTTCGCGCTTCGGCGCCCTCGCGCTCGACGGCGAGCGGGTGCGCGAGTTCTCCGAGAAACCTCAGGCCGGCGAAGGCTGGATCAACGGCGGCTTCTTCGCTTTCGAACCGGGCGTGTTCGACTACCTCGCGGGGGACGAGACGATCCTCGAGCGGGATCCGCTCGAGCGCCTCGCGCGCGAGGGGCAGCTCATGGCGTTCCGGCACGCGGGCTTCTGGCAGCCGATGGACACTCTGCGGGAGAAGCGGATCCTCGAGGATCTGTGGAGCAGCGGCCGGGCGCCGTGGATCGCATCCGCATGAACGCATTCTGGCGCGACCGCCGCGTGTTCGTCACGGGCGCGACGGGCCTCCTGGGCGGCCATCTCGTCGAGGCGCTGCTGTCGCGGGAGGCCCACGTCGCCTGTCTCGTGCGCGATTGGGAGCCGCGCGCACGCCTGATCGAGGAGGGCTGGATCGAGCGCGTGAGCCAGGTGCGGGGGGAGCTCGAGGATCTCGCCGTCCTCGAGCGCGCCGTGAACGAGCACGAGATCGAGTCCGTGTTCCATCTCGGAGCGCAGACGATCGTCGGGACGGCCGCGCGGTCGCCCGTCTCGACCTTCGAGAGCAACGTGCGCGGGACTTGGAACGTCCTCGAGGCCTGCCGCAGGGCGGGAGGCCTCGTGGGTCGCGTCGTCGTGGCGTCGAGCGACAAGGCCTACGGCGAGCACGAAGTGCTGCCCTACACCGAAGCGACGCCGCTGAGGGCGAAGTTCCCCTACGATGCGTCGAAGGCGGCCGCGGACCTCATCACAGCGAGCTACTTCCACACCTACGCGCTGCCGGTCGCGATCGCGCGCTGCGGGAACCTGTTCGGTCCCGGCGATCTGAACTGGAACCGCCTCGTGCCCGGGACGATCCGATCGGTGCTCCGCGGCGAGAGCCCGGTGATCCGCAGCGACGGAAAGCTAGTCCGCGACTGGCTCTTCGTCCGCGACGCCGTCGACGGCTACCTAGCGCTCGCCGAGCGGGCGGGAGAGTCCGGGATCTCCGGGGAGGCGTTCCAGCTCGGCTCGGAGCGTCCGCTGGCCGTGCTCGAGCTCGTGCGGACGATCCTGCGCCTCGCGGAGCGCGAGGATCTCGAGCCCAAGATCCTGGCCTCGGCCGAGAACGAGATCCCCCGGCAGGTGCTCGACTGCGCCAGGGCGCGCGAGCGGCTCGGCTGGCGGCCCGCGCGCGGGCTCGAGGCGGGGTTGCGCGAGACGATCGCCTGGCACGCCGGGCGGATCAGGCCTGTTTCGTAGGCCGTTCGTAAGCGGTCTGATCGAAGTTGCATTGTCTACAGGCCGGGTTCCCCCCCGGCCGATCCACTCCGCCGGGCAGAACCACCGTCCTGGCAGGCGGGAGCATGCATCAACTACGTGGAGAAGCGGGGGCGCGGCGGCGACGCCGGGCCGGGATGACTCTCTTGGAGATCTCGATCGGCATCGTGATCCTCCTGACGGGCATTCTCGGCTTCGCGCAGACGATGGTGATGCTCGAGCGCGGCCACGGACGCAATCGCGAGATCGGTCGGGCGACGCAGGCCGCGCGGCAGATGCTCGAGCGCATCCAGGCCGAGGCGTTCGCGGAAGCCTTCCGCTCGTTCAACGGCGACCCCGCGGACGATCCGGGGGGCCCGGGGACCGCGATCGGGAAGGACTTCGCCGTGGCAGGACTGTCGGCGCGCGAGGGAGATCCCGACGGCCTCCCGGGCGAGGTCATCTTCCCGACGCCCGCCGGGCAACCGGGCGCGTTGATGGAGAACGTCGTCGACTCGCGCCTCGGCACGCCGCGCGACCTCAACGGCGACGGGGTGATCAGCACGACGGCGAACTACGCCTCGACCTACACGATCCTGCCGGTGCGGGTCCGGATCCGCTGGACGGGTCCTTCCGGTCCTGGCGAGGTCGAGCTGCGCACGATGGTGGGGAACTTCTGAGCATGCTCACGCGCAGAAGGAAGAGCGGCCGCGCCTGCGGATTCAGCCTGGTCGAAATGGCGGTCAGCCTGGCCGTCCTCGGCCTGCTGCTCGGGCTCGTCGCCATGATCCAGGAGCGCGGGAACAATGCCTCGGAAGAGGCGCTCGCCCGTGCGTCCGCCGAGGCGCGCCTCCGGCGCGCCCTCGATCGGGTCGCGGCCGACCTGACCGGCATCGGGCGCACGCTGCTCTTCCCCGATCCGACGACACCCTTCGGCTCGAGCACGGCCACGTTCCAGCACCCCTCCGGCGTGTCCGGGACGGGCGCCGTCCTGTGGGACACGCCGTCGCGGATCGAGATCCTGCTCGATCCCCGCGAGACGGACAACGGCATCGACGACGACGGCGACGGGCTGGCCGACGAGCGGCGGCTGGTGAGGACGGTCAACGTCGGCACCGGGAGCCAGCGCTCGACGACGCTCTGCAACGGCATCCCGGAACTGATGGGGGGAGAGACCGTCAACGGGCTCGACGACAACGGCAACGGAATCACCGACGAGGCTGGATTCAACATACGGAGGACTGGGGACCTCCTCACCGTGCGCCTGAGCGTGCAACAGGCGTTCGGAGATGGGCAGGTGGCGACGGCCACCATGGAGACGTCCATCGTTCTGCACAATTGACGGATTCGGAGGGGAAACATGATCGGTCGAATGCGCGGGGTGGATGAGAGGCGGCGGGGAACGGCGCTCGTGTCGATGCTCCTGTGCCTCCTGGGGATGGCCGCGATCTCGATGGCGCTGATGGCGGCGAGCCTCGGCGACAGCTCCGAGCAGCGCGGCGAGCGGAGGGAGATGCGGTCCTCCTACGTGTGCCTGGCGGGACTCTCGCAGGCCATGTATCAGAAGCAGCGCGGCTTGCCGGGAGCGGTGGGCACGCAGGCGAACCCCGTCTCCTGGAACGGATCGCTGTGCTGGGTCGAGGAGTTTCCGGTCACGGCGCAGATCACGCGCCTGCGCGCGAACGGGGTCGAGAACGGGATCGGCGCCGCGCAGGAGCTCACCGTCCGCGCCGTGCCGAACACGATCTGGATGTACGGGGCCTTCGGCCGCGAGCACCTGCACATGGACTCGAACGCGCGCATCGACAGCTACGACTCGTCGCTGGGGACCTACGCGTCCCAGGCCACGAACGGCAGCGGGAACGGGCAGCACGCGAGGACGAACGGGGACACGGGCTCGAACGGGCACATCACGATGGACGTCAACGGGACGATCTGGGGAGACTCGATCGCGGGCCCCGGGTACACCACGACGATCCTCGGGAATGCCGTGGTGACCGGAACGACCACGCCGGCGACGGCGCTGGTCACGATGCCGACCATCAACGTTCCGTCCTACGCGTCTTCGGGCGCCCTGACGGTGAACTCGAACCAGACCCTCGCGTCGGGGAACTACAACTTCACGACGCTGCGGGTCAACCCGTCGAAGACGCTGACGATCACCGGTCCGGCCAACGTCGTCTGCACGAACCTCGAGCTGCGTTCGAACTCGAGCCTGCTCGTGGACCCGACGGGCGGCATCGTGACCTTCTACGTGATCGACGACTTCATCATGAACTCGAACGCGCAGCTCCGGCCCACGGACTCCGTGCCGGCGAACCTGCGCATCAACCTCTTGAGCGACAACGTGATCAACCCGGAGGTCAGCGTCCAGCTCGACGAGGTCGTGCTCGACTCGAACACGCAGATTCACGGCTGCGTCCTGGCGCCCAACGCGCACGTCGAGATCGACAGCAACTTCCAGATGTTCGGCTCGCTGATGGCCCGCAGCCTGGACATCGACAGCAACGCGCGGTTCCACTTCGACGAGGCGCTGATGAACGCCACGGCGAACGGAATCCCGACCTTCGAGACGATCGCCTGGCGCGAGACGGCATTCAGCCCGGTCGGCGGCTACGGCAGCGGGACGTCCGGATTCGTCGGCGGTCCGGCGAACTGACCCATGATCCAGGTCCTCACTCTGGCGGCCTTGTGCTTGGCCCTCGCGGCCCGGCCTGCGCAGCCGCAGGATTCCGACCCGAGGCTCCCGGCGTGGAGCTGGCCGACGACTCCCGAGCATCTCGTGATCGCGCAGGCGCTGCGCGAGTCCCGGCATGCGGACGCCGCGCCGGGAGCCGAGCTCGTCCAGCGGATGCTGGGCGCCGGTCCGGGCGCGCCGGCGGCAGCGATCGACCTCCTCGCGCGCCGCCGGGTGCCCGAGACGTCGCCTGAAGACGCCCCGCAAGTCCTGAGCGCTCCTCAACGCGACCTCGTGCTCGCCCTGCTCTCTCGCGCGTCGGAATCCCAGGTCCGGGCCGAAATCAGGGCCCGGCTCGAGTTGGATCCGCTCGAAGCCGGCGCGCGCCTGGCGGCGATCCACGCGCTCGGGGCGGTGGGCAGAGGCGCGGATCTCGTGCGGATCGTCGAGCTCGCCCCGCGGCGCGACGACGAGGGTGAGACGCTGACGAAGGAATCGCGCGAGACGGTCCGCTCGGCCTGCGCCTCGATCCTGCGCAAGGACGTCCGAGCGTGGTTCGCTCTCACCGAGCTCGTGCGCAAGGTCGACTCGGAGGCCGGCCGGGCGCTCCTCGGCGCGATCGCGACGCAGCGCGAGCCGCGCGCTCTCTCGGTGCTCTTCTCGGCGGCGCTCTGGCAGAGCGACCTCGGCCCGCAGGCGGCCGCGCTCGCCACGACCTGCGGCGGCTCGTCGGATCCCCAGCTCGATTCCGACTTCACGGCCTGGATCGTCTCCGAGCTGCCCGACGCGCGTCCGGAGTACGCGCGTTCGCTGCTCCAGGCCTTGGGCACCATCGACGACGGGACGAACGTCAAGACGCTGATCGAGCACCTCAAGGACGAGGACGCCGGCTCGCGCGATTCGGCGCTCTGGGGGCTGCGCAGGCTCTCGGGCCTCGGCTTCCCGGCCGATCCGGTGACCTGGCGCGCCTGGATCCAGTCGGAGGACACCTGGCACAAGCAGCGCCGTCCCCGCCTGCGCTTCGAGCTCGACTCGAACGACGTGAGCCGCGTCGCCGCCGCGCTGCGCGAGTACTCCGAACGCCGGACGCGCCGGCCCGAGCTCGCGCGCGAGGTCACGGTCCTCCTCCGGCATCCGCAGCGCGAGCTCCGCCTCCTCGCCTGCATCGTCCTCGAGCACCTCGGCTCGTCCGCGGCCTGCGACGAGCTGTCGGAGAGGCTGCGCGATCCCGACGCGGACGTGAAGGAGGCCGCGTGGAAGGCGCTGTGCTCGATCACGGGCCTCACGCTGCCGCGCGACCCCGACAGCGCCCTCGGAATCCTGCGCGCCTCCTGAAGTCCCGGCCTCCCCGGGAACTCCTTGAGCGGAGCCCGGCCATCGGATCCGATGCGCAGCGGGATGTTCGACTCGTCTGGCAGGCCGCGCTCGGGCCATCCGCTCGTCCTCTTCGCGATCGTTCTGCTGGCCTTCGTGCTCCGGATCGCCTGGCTCGGACGCGAGAGCCTGTGGTACGACGAGGCCTTCACCCTGCGGTTCGCGCGCCGGACCTTCGGCGCGATGTACGCGCTCCTTGTGCGCGAGGCCTGGGATCCGCCGGTCTACCCGACCGCCGTCTGGACCTGGGTGCGCCTCGTGGGCGCCGGCGATTGGCAGGTGCGGCTCGTCTCGGTGATAGCCGGCACGCTGGCCGTCTTCGGCGTGCACGGGCTCGCTCGCAGGCTCTACGACGTACGCACGGCTCATCTCGCGGCGCTGCTGGCCGCGATCTCGCAGGTCCTGATCGCCTACTCGCAGGAGGCGCGCTGCTACTCCGTGCTCCTCGCCCTGCTGCTCGCGACGGCGTGCCTGTACGTCGACGCGCTGCGCGAGCGAGCTCGCGGACGGACCTGGTGGGGCTTCGTCGTGCTGGCGGCGCTCGCGACGCTCACGCACTACTACGCGGTGTTCTTCCTCCTCGCGCTCGCGCTCTTCACGGTGTCGACGAGCGCGCGCAAGGCGATCCCGCCGCGGCGTCTCCTCGCGGGAACCGCTCTCTACGCGCTGCTCCTGGCGCCCTGGCTCGCGAGCGGCGTGATCGCCTCGGCCGCGAGCCAGCCCGTCGCGCAGTTCGAGCACGTCGCGCCCTGGTTCTCCGTCGACCTCTGGACCTTCCTCCGCACGATGGACGACTTCCACGGCGGGAGGATGGAGGGTCTGTTCGCCCGCGCGCCGGCTTGGACCTATCCCGCCGGCGCGCTTCTCTTCGCGCTGCCGGCGCTGCTCGGGCTGCGCTCGCTCGTCTCGCGATCCGCGACGAGGGACGAGAAGGCCGGCACGGCGCTCCTGGCGCTCCTCTGGCTCGTGCCGATGGCGTGCCTCCTGGTCCTCGGCTTCCTGAAGATCCAGTTCGCGACGCGCTACGTCCTCTTCTGCGCGGTCCCGTACCTCGTCCTGGTCGCGCGCGGCCTCACGTCGCTGGGCCTCGCCGCCCGGACCGCGTTCCTGGCCGGAATCGTGGCGTGGTCCGCGCTATCGGTGCGCGCGCTGTACACGATTCCCCACAAGGAGGATTGGCGCGGGGCCCTGCGGGAGCTCTCCGTCGAGGTCCGCCCGGGCGACCGCGTGCTCTTCCTGCCCTTCGGCGACGTGCCGCTCGAGTGGCCCGTCTACCACCCCGACGGACCGGAGCTCGACGTCGTGTCGCTGGACGAACCGGAGCGGATCGGCGGCGATCGCCTGTGGGTCCTCACCTACGAGCGAGTCCCCGTCGACGATGCGCGCGTCGATCGCGCTCGGGAGATCCTCGGCCAACGCCGCAAGGCGCGCGAATCGAATTACTTCCTCGTCCGCCTCGAGCTCTTCCTGCCGCCCTAGTCCCGCGCCCAGCACACGTCGAACTCGCCGTGCGACTCGACGCGTTCGAATCGTCCGGTGATCCAGCGATCGAGCTCCTCGCAGCCCGCGCCCGGCACCGCCCTTCGATTCCGGTCGCGGATCGCGTCGAGCCGGTTCCTCGGCCATCCGAAGCGCCACAGGACCACGCAGCGAACGCCTCGCTCCTCGATCGACGCGCGCATCTCGCCCTGCACGTCCTCGCGGTCGGTGATGGCAGGGTGCAATTCGTGGTACCGGACCGCCGGTCGGCGATCGCAGAGGTAGTACACGATCGGGCTCGAGATCACGGTCGCGTCGTGGCGCGCGAGCCCGACGTAGATCGGCTCGTCGGCGGGCACCCTCCCGCGCACGAAGGCCGCGATCGGGTTCATCTCGGCGTGCGTCTCGTTCGGAACGAGCACGAGCGCGGCGCCGGGGACGTCCAGCACGCGGGTTGCGGGGATCTCGCGCGCCATGTACGAGATCGCCAGCGCGGGCGCGAGGAGGAGGCCGACCGCGTGGATCGCACCCGCGACGCCGAGCGCCCAGCGCGACAGCGCGCGCGCGCTCCACGCCGTCGCGAAGACGATGGCCGAGAGCGCTGCCATCGTGGAGATGTGCGTGTTCTGCTGGACGTGGGCCGCCATCCAGAAGAGCGGGAGCAGAACCAGCGCGAGCACCAGGGCCTGCGGCGTGTTCCGGCGGAGGCGCAGCGCGACCGCCAGGCCCACGAGGACGAAGACTTGCGGCATGAAGCAGCCGAGATAACGGCTGACCGCGAGCACGGCGTCGCGCGTCTGCACGATTCCGGTCGGAGGCGACACCCACGCGACGAGGGGCCCCGTGGGCGGGACGAAGTGGGGGTAGGGCTCGCCGCGCACGAGCCTGAAATCGGTCGCGGGGAAGACGACGAGATCACGCCAGGCCTCCGGGCCGGCTCTCCACGCGAGCCACAGGATCGCCGGAACGACGAGGACGACGGAGCTCGCGAGCATCGGCAGCGGGTTTCCGCGCCGGACGACGACCGCGAGCGCGGCCCCGACCGCCGCGTACGCGGCGAAGTCGTGCTTGAAGAGGGCCGCGGCGCCGAGGAAGACTCCGGCGCGCGCGAGGCGTCCCGAGAGCGCGTCGCGCCAGGCGAGGGCCGCGAGGAGGAACGCGGGCTCGTAGGAGGAGAGCTCGATCCCCGTGTGCCAGCGCGCCAGCGCCAGGACGAGCGCGCAGGCCCAGGCGATGCGGCCTTCGACCGCGGCGTCGCGCAGGAGCAGGTAGAGAACGGAAGACGCGGCCGCCGTGAGCGCGCAGGACGCCAGCCCCTGCACGAAGAGCTCGGGCCCGAAGAGAGCGAACAGTCCCGCCGTGAGGTAGAGCGATCCCGGCGCGTACATCGTCCAGAAGTCCCGGTAGGGGACTTCGCCCTCGAGGATGCGCGTGGCGCCGACCACGAGCTTGCCGGGGGGGAGATCGAAGAATGCCCCGGGAGCGAGCAGGAGGAATGCGGCCAGTCCGAGGACCCAGGCTCTTTTCGTGTCGCTCATCGCGGGGCGAGGAGCCCCGCCTCGCCGAGGAACCTGGCGATCCGGGCCGCGGCGCGCCCGCGGCCCGCCTCGGTGAGATGGATGCGGTCGGCGTCGAAGTCGGCCGCGGGATCGAGAACCGCGTACAGATCGAGCTGGGGGATCCCGAGGCGCGCGCAGATCTCCGCCAGCTTCCTCTGCGGCTTCATCACGTATTCCGCATCGCGCGCGAGGTATTCGGGCCGATACTGGTCGCCGAAGGGGAAAGCGACGAGGAAGACGCGGAAGCCCTTCGCACGGCCGAGCTCGGTCATCTCGCGCAGCTGGGACTCGACCGCGATCCACGGCTCGTCCCCCCACGCCGAACGGAAGTCGGGCCGGTGATCGAAGGTGAATCCACTCTCGGGGACGGGCTCGATCGAGGCGAAGCGGTGGCGCAGCCAAACGAGAAAGCGGCTTCGGCGAAGGAACCGCCTCAGCCAGGTTTCGCTTTCCACCGCTTCCTCGCTGAATTCGTAGCTCTGGCCGACGATCCTCCCGTCCTCGACGCGGAACTGGTGCAGCATCCGGTAGCAGTCGTTCAGGACGAATCCGACGCCGACGAAATCGGGCTCCAGCTCGAGGCCGCGAAGTTTCAGGAACTGGAGCTCTTGCCAGTTCGTGTAGCCCTTGACGCCCGCGTTGACGACGTCGACCGCTTGCGCACCGTGCTCGCGATGAAGCTCGGCGCGCAGGTGGCCGACGAGGGTGTCGTCCACGCTGTCGCCGTAGTAGAGGACGGAGTCGCCCAGGAAAAGGATCCGCGTGCGGCCGTTCTTCCCCTCGACGGGACGATCACGCAGGCCGAGCGCGTTGTGGTCGCCGTAGGCCGGGTTGGGGCGCCAGCCGAGCGCCTCGTCGTGGACGGCCCAGAGCTCGCCGGCGCGCGCGAGCTGGACCGACTCGACGAAGCGGAAAGCGATCTCGCACAGGAGCAACGCGACGAGTGCGCCCGCGACGAGCAGCGCGACGCGGGCGAGCAGCGGCCGGCGGGTTCTGCGCGCGGGATCGTCCACGCGCGGAGTATAGACGCGTGAACGAAACCGGCCGCAAGGTCGTGTGACCTCGCGGCCGGCAGGGAGAGAAGGGTTCGTCCGTCAGACCCGTCTCGACGGATCGACCCGGATCAGAGTCCCCAAACCACTTGGCCGGTCTGTGTCGCGTTGAAATTGGTGAGCGGCGGGCAGGCTCCGAGCACCGTGTTGTCGCGGTAGTACACGAGATACCAGCGGCTCTGCCCGGCGAGGATCGTGTCGCCCTTGATCGCGGACTGCGCCGAGATGGAGGGCTGGACTCCGGTCGGCGCCGTGATGCTGCCTCCCACGGCGCTGGCGCTGAAGAGCCGCTTGAGCGAGCCGGCCGTGCAGCGCACGCCCTGTCCGAACTGCACGCCCGCAGCGTTGACCATGTTCCACTGGGCCACGATGCTCAACGCCGTCGGCTTCTCGCCCGCGGTCTTGAACTGGAGCGTGTCGGCGGCGAGAGACGCGTTTCCGGTCGCGGTCATCGCGGCCCCGCTGGTGGTCGAGGAGTTGTCGCAGCCCCGATTGACGCCCTCAGCCGGGTTTCCGCAGGGGCAGGCCATGACGCCTCCCACGCCGGGGTCGCACAGCGGAGTCATCGGGCTGGCGGCCGGATCCAACGTGCCGCTGACCATCGTGGGGGGAGCGTGGTTGACCGTCGTGCTGCCGTTGGCGAAGTAGTGGGTGTTGTTGTTGCCGGCCGTCCAACCGGGCTGCGTGCTCCCATTGACCTCGGTGAGGTTCGCCCAGCTCGAGGGATTGTCGTCGGAGTCCCACAGCTCCGCCTTGAGGATGGCGGCGTTGGTGCTCAACCCACTCAGGATCAGCCGGCGGATCTCCCACCCGTAGCCGTTCCAGGGCTCGCTGCCGCTGACGCTGACGTGGCACACCTGGCAGGCCGTGACGCTGCCGCCGCTGAGGAAGTTGTCGTCGCTGGACGAGCCCGGGTAGACGTTCTGCCACTCGATGAGGATGCCCGGCCAGGCCGAGGCGGCTTGCGGGGTCGTGAGGACGACGGCCAGCCCGGAGGCGGCCATGACGCCGGTCAGGAGGAGCGATCGGGGGCGCATGCGCATGGTGGGGAGGTCCTTGGACTCGTTCTCGATTCAGGGGTCTCGCGGGATCCGTGCACGGATCGGACGGATCCTGCCGCTCGTCGGTTCCATCGACGGACAGGGGGTGGTACCCGCCGCTGTCTCGTCGAGCGTACCACCGCCTCCGAAGGGCCGACAGGCATCGCGCGCGCGTGCGGACGTCTTTCGAGCGCCGGTTACGAAGTTGCCATGAGCCGAGCGTGGAGGTTACTCCAGCCAAGCCGCGTTGACAGGGATGGGGGGTCGGATACGCTGGGATCGGCCCCTTTCAGGAATCTGCATCCATGCGTATGTCACGGTCGGCTCCTGCCGTGCGAGTTCTCGCGTTCCTGTGCGTGATGTTCGCCGCTCCATCCAGCGAGGTCCAGGCCTCCCCCGCGCCGGCACCGGCCGCGCTCCAGGCGCAGGCCTGCGGCCTCCCCACGAACCCGAACTTCGTGATGTACAACCGCTGCGCCTGGGCGCACATCGGCGACCAGGGCGGAATGTTCAGCTGCCACCCTCCCGCGGTCACGCCGGGAGTGTTCGTTCTCGACGCGGCGGACAAGAAGGCCAGCTACCGGTTCACCCTCTCGCCGACGTTGATCGCGGCGCAGAATCCGCTGGGAGTCTGGCTCTACTACGAGACCCTGGGCGGGCAGCGGATCTACGAGGTCAGCCTGCGCACGGACGTCAACGGGAGGCCGGGCAGCTCCCTGGGCAGGACCAAGTTCGCCACCCTGCCCGCGACCGGCGGCCCGGCGTGGCAGTACGTTCCGCTGAAGTCGGTGCAGTACCTGACACCCGGGACCGTCTACCACCTCCGCATCAGTGCCTCGTTGAGCACGGTCGTCGATCCGAGCAACTGCATCGCCCTGGTGACGGCTCGCTCGAAGTGCCCGATCCCCTACGTCGCCACAGACGGGCAAGGGACGGCGGTCAAGTCTCCGTTCGATCCGGCCCTGGCCGTCATGATGTCCCCGGGCGCGCCGAACGTGAGCGACTTCCTCGTGCAGGGGGATTTCGCCGTCGGCCTCTCGCCGATCTTCGCCCTGGACCTCGGACCTTCCGGGCTCGTCGGGCAGCCCTTCGATTCCCACGTGGAGACGACGATCTCCCGGCGGAATCAATTCGGCCAGGCGATCACGATCGACTCCACCCAGATCATCAACTACGCCTCGTTTTTCGTGCGCGGCATGGGCTGTCCGCCGTCGGAGGGCTGTCCCCCCACGAATCCCAATTGCCAGTCCTCGGATCTCCCGCGCCCCTTCGGGGCGCTGAAGCTCGTCATCACCTGTCCCGGCAATCCGCAGTTCCAGCCCGTGGTCGCGACGATGCTCCCCGCGAACTACACCGAGCCGGTGTACCTGAAGCGCTCGCACTGGTTCGGGGTGACGCTGCCCGACGTGGTGCTCACGCCGGGCACGTACCATTTCCTCCTGAAATCGTCCGAGTCGTTCGGGATCGATCCGGTGACGGACCACGACGGCTGGACCTTCTCCGTCGAGGGGTCGACGCTACCGGTGGCCGCGGCGGCCATCCCGACCTACTTGCGCGAGAAGTCCTACGCGATCCAGTCGGACGACAGCGGCGCGACCGTGCAGCCCTTCGACAACGGGTCGCCGGGGGGCGCGAAGAAGTGGGACACGGGCTTCATCCTCGGGTATTTCCCCGGGGGCTTGAACACTCCGCTCGCGATCCTCGACGACGCAGTGGTCGTCGCGCACTGCTCGGGGAACTACGCCCTGACGGTGCCGCTGGGGACCCGCGTACTCTTCAATGAGACGAATCGGAACATCGGCGCGGTGGATGCCTTCGGGCCGAACCGGATCTTCCTGCGGGTGCTGGACTCCGCGTGCAATGTCCTCAACGGACCGGCGGA
The DNA here is from genome assembly GCA_046155895.1 of Planctomycetota bacterium. Taxonomy (GTDB): domain Bacteria; phylum Planctomycetota; class UBA1135; order UBA1135; genus DASYPQ01. Next base: position 22,799 of record JBJXFB010000014.1, read on the forward strand.
CGGAGGAGGCGGGTTGCCGATCGCACCGAACCGGGAGCGCAACAACGCGCCCGGCTCGTTGAGCATCCGCACGGGTTTCAACGGGTCGGCGGACGCCTTCGTGTGGGTCGAGGTGGGGCACTACGAGGGCACGACGATGGTGAGGGACGATCTCATCCCGTACGAGGTGCGGGTGGGGCCGTGTCCTTGAGTCGAGGCTGCCTGTAGTTCGTCCGCCGCACGGTGGCGACGGACACCGCCGCTACCCGATGAGTGTCGGTTCGCACGACACTAGATCTGCTCATCCGTCATGAAGAGGTGTCCGGTCGCCGGATCGACGAACAAGCGGAAGTTGCTCCCGGGATAGCCCTCGTACTTCCACCCCTCGAGTCGAGAGAGATCCTCGGGGAACCAGCCCGGGACATCCTCGCCCCCGAGAAGGGACTCCGCCTCGGAGATCTCGCTCTCCATGAGTCTCCTGAGCCGATTCTGGGTGAAGAGCTGATTCGTCAGCTCGGCTGTCGGGACGATCTCGAAGAAGCACCGGAACTCGAGGGTCCAGTGGGGCAAGCGAGAGTACTTCGAGTGCACGACCACGACATCGCCGGGCTTGGTCGTTTCGAAGTAGCGGTCCCAGTTCTCGGGATCGTCTTCCCAGGTGCCCGCCATGACGTACCCGCAACTCGTGGCCAGGCCGAGGAGCGCGCAGACCACCAGGATCCAGGAGCGCGGAGTCGCTCGGCGCCATCGGGAGGCAGGAGGCCGTTGTTGGCTCATGGAACTCTCGAGATGGATCCAGGGCGAGCCATGCCTCTCGTCGACTCTCGTCAGCCTTCGTCGTGAGGTTGGATCCCGTCGGGTCGGTTTCCGTTCCCCAGCGGCTCGGGCGTCTTCCACGCCCGGCTTCCCAGGAACGCCTTCGCCAGTTCCTTCGGCTGGAACACGATGCTCGGCCACAGGAAGACCTCGTTCGTGCAGAAGCACTCCTTCCGCGCGATCGACTCCCGCAGCGCCACAGCCTCCTTCGAGTGCCAGATCTCGGGGAAGCTCTTCTTCCGGATGTTCCCGATGGGCGCGTGCTGCTCGCACACGGAAACGTCGCCGTTCGCGTACACGACGCCCGACATCCACCCTGCGCGGCACGGAATCGCCTGCGCCTGCGCCTCCGCGATCTTGATCTTCCCCCAGTGCAGCATCGGGTCGACCACGTGCCCGAACCGGCTCTTCTCGCGGTCCCGCCACAAGCGCGCCACGTAGTCCGCGAGCTCCCGGTACTTCACGAGGTCCGGCCCGATCAGCGTCGGCCGCTTCCGCTCGCCGCGCAGCATCGCGATGTTGTGGTGCGTCATCTTCGGACAGCGCTCGAAGAGGTAGGTCGTCAGCCCGCGGATCTCCTCCACGTTCTCGCCCGTCGCCGTCGAGATCGCGTGGATCTGCAGCCGCGGCTCCTCCTCCTGGTATTTCGCGAGCGCGTCGTAGGTCTCCATCGCCTTCTGGAAGCTCTTCGGGTTCACGCGGAACTTGTTGTGGAACTCCTCCATCCCGTCGAGCGACAGCTCGATCGCGAACAGGTCCAGGGTCTTCTCGCGGAAGAGCTCCCGCAGCTGGTGGATCGTCTTCTCCGTGAACCACCCGTTCGTCGGGCAGTAGATCTGCTTCACCTCGTTCGTCCGTACGAACTTGGCGCAGATCTCCGCGAATTCCTTGCGGATGAACGGCTCGCCCCCCGACAGGTTCAGGTTCTCGATCGGCCCCAGGCTGTCCGAGAGCGCGAAGATCTCGTCCTTCGAGAGATCGTCCCGCGAGTTCAGCTCCTTCCAGTAGAAGCAGTGCTCGCACTCCAGGTTGCAGATCGAGTTGATGAACAGGATCAGGAACGGCGGCGTCGCCGACGGCTGCGACTCCGCGGCTCTCGCGGAGAGCCGCAGGTGTCTCTGGATGCGTCGTGCGATTCCCATGTCGTTCGGCGGAGGGCGGATCTCCTCCACCCTCATCGTACGTCCCTATCTCGACCGATGAGTATGCTAGCCTGCGCGCGATCTCGGACCCGGCTTGTCCCTTCCCACGAGCTCACCCTCGGCGCCGCCGCGAGCGCCCTCCGGCCCGCCGCGAGCGTCCTCCGGACGACGCCGCTTCGCGCTGCGCATCGTCGCGAGCCTCCTCGTCCTGGGCGTCCTCGCCTCCCTCCTCGACCGTGGGGAGATCTTCGCCCGCCTCTCCGACTTCGTCCGCCGCTCTCCGCTCGTCTGGGCGGGCTCCCTGGCCCTTTTCGTCCTCCTCCACGCCGGCGGGGCGATGAAGTGGCGCCTTTTCCTCTCCCTGGCGTCGCCCACCTCCGGCCGGCTGCCGGTCCGCTCCGCCCTCCGCTTCTACGCCGCCGGGCTCTTCGCGAACCTCTGCCTGCCGACCATGATCGGCGGCGACGTCGTCCGCGCCGGTCTCGCGCTCGGCGCCTCGAAGGAGAAGGAGGCTGTCGTCCTCGGCAGCCTCGCCGACCGCCTCGCCGACCTCCTCGCGCTCGGAATCCTCTCCGCGGCGGCCGCCGCGCTCTCCCCGTCCGCGCGCGAGGCGCTCGCGCAGCGGTCCATCTCGCCGGCGACGATCGTCGTCGCGTTCGTCGGACTCCTTCTCGCCGGAGTCGTCGCGCTCGTGCTGCTCCTGCGCGCGAGCGCGTCGACCCGCCTCTCCGCCCGCTTCGCCAAGGTCATGGGCGAGGTCCGCGGAGCCGCCGCCGCGCTTCGGGGCCGGCCGGGGCCCGCCGTGTTGGGCTTCCTCCTCTGCCTCGCGCTCCAGTCCGGCTTCATCCTCCTGAACGCCTGGATCGGGGGGGCGATCGGCATCGATCTCGATCTCGCGGCCTGGTTCCTCGTGGTGCCGCTGGCGAAGATCGCGGCGATGCTGCCCTTGAGCCTCGGAGGCATCGGCGTGCGCGAGGTCGCCGTCGGCGAGCTGATGGCGCCGCTCGGCGTCGCGCGCGAGATCGCCGTCGCCCAGTCGCTCGTGTGGCAGAGCGTCCTCGTCGCCGGCAGCCTCGCCGCCGGAGTCTTCGCCGCGGCCGCCGGAGAGGGGAAACGTGGGCGCAGCTAGCCCCCGGCAGGCCGTCCGGATCTGCGCGGCGCTCTTCGTCGTTTCGCTCGTCCTGCGCGTGCCCGGGATCGGTCTCGGCCTGTGGTTCGACGAGGTCTGGATGCTCGTCGACTTCGTGCGGAAGCCGCTGGCGACGATCGTCGCGACCTATCCGACCGACAACCACCATCCGCTCTACACGCTGCTGGCGTGGGCAAGCGTGCGCATCTTCGGGGAGCATCCCTGGTCGCTGCGGCTGCCCGCGCTCCTGTTCGGCGCCGCGAGCGTCCCGGCGCTCTACCTGTTCGCGTCCAAGGTCGCGCCGCAACGCGTAGCCATCCTCGCGAGCGCGCTCCTCGCGGTGTCGCCGCACCACGTGTCCTTTTCGCAGAACGCGCGCGGGTACACGGTGACGCTCTTCTTCGCGCTCGTCGCGAGCCAAGCCGCGCTCGCCCGCAAGCCGGTCCGGCAGGGGATCGCGCTGGCGCTGTCCTGCTACGCGCACCTCACGGGCGCGTTCGCGGCGGCCGGGCAGCTCGTCGCGGCCGCGATCGCAGCCCGTTCGGGACGTCCGGCGAGCCGCGGCCCGCTCCTGGGCGTCGCGCTCGGCGCCCTGCTCGCGTTCGGGCTCCACGCGCCGATGCTCGAGGAGATGAAGTACTTCTTCTTCGACCACGTGAACCCGTACAAGGCACCCGCGGAGTGGTCGAGCCCGCTCTGGACTGCGGCCGAGGCCGCCCGCAGCCTCGGAGTCGGCCTCGTCCCCGGTCTCGCCGCGATCGCCGCCGGGGTCCTGGTCGCGGCGATCGGCGCGAAGAGCCTGTGGAAGCGGGACCGCGAGGCGGCCTGCATCGCCGTCGTGCCTTTCGCGCTGTGCGCGATCGTCCTCGTCGCGATGGGGAGGAACCTCTGGCCGCGCTCCTTCTTCTTCGCCGCCGGATTCCTCGCGCTGCTCGGGGCCGAGGGATTCCTCGCGCTCGCCGACCGAATCCTGCCGCGCATCGCCGACGCGCTCGCCGCGGCCGCCGTCGTCGTCGCGCTGACGCTGCTCCCGCCGATCTGGAAGCTGCCCAAGCAGGATTTCGCCGGCGCGCGGGACTTCGCGCTCGCCGCGCGCACCGAGGGCGGGAAGGTGCTGACGGTCGGCCTGGCTTCCTTCCCCTACGAGGCCTACTACGGCGGCGGATTCACGCCCGTCGATTCGCGCGAGGAACTCGAGCGCGAGCTCGCGGACGGAGAGGCTCTCGTGATCACGACGCTCCCGGTGTACCTGCGCTCGCGCCGTCCCGAGATCGCGCGCATCCTCGACGAGCGGGGGACCGAGATCTCGCGCTTCCGGGGGAGCGTGGGGGACGGGGACGTGGTGGTGCTGCGGGTGCGGTGAGGCGGCGCTTCACTCCGGCTCGAAAACGACCACCCCGATCGACTGGTCGATCCACACGGTTTTGGTCACTCGCCGTCCTTTCCGGATCGACTTCCATTCCTCGGGCATGCCCATCTTGCCCGAGAGCGACACGTGGCGCGTGATCACGACCACCGGTCGCTTCTCGCCGTCGCCTGCGGGCGGGACCTGCGTCGGCTCGAAGCGCTCCACCTCCGGCGCGTAGAACTCGAATGGAAGAGCGTGCGGATACCAGGTCGGCTGCCAGAGGACGGCCGTGTAGATCGCCCCGACCGGGCGCCCGAGCTCGATCGCGGTCCCGACGGCGCCGCGCATGTTCTCCCGGCTCTGGCCGAGGACGTGGCAGCTTCCGCTCGCCAGGCTCGCGAGGACCAGCGCGCCCGCGAAGATCGAACGGACGCGAGGCCACGCGATCGAATCGACGAGCGCCGCGCCGAGCAGCGGCAGGACCCACGCTCCGATCGTGAAGTACTGTGCTGGGAAGCCCTTCCACAGCGACAAGCACAGCACGATGCAGGCGAGGTACGTCAGGCCGCCCGCTGCGATCACCGCCCACAGCTTCCTCCCGCCCGGCGGGGATCGTCCGCGCGCGAGCCCGAAGAGGAGGAAACCGACACCCGCGAGCGCGAGAGCGAAGAAGGACACCGCGGCGAGCTGGGCCGGCCCCGACACGGGCCGGCCGAGCGTCGAGATCATCGGCACATGAGTCCGCAGCGGCATCGTTGCCGCCTTGAGCAGATCGGCGGGCCGCAGGCGGCTCTCCGTCGCGATCTCGGGCTTCGGACTCTTCAACCGCATGACCTCGGGCCGCCACAGCTTGCCCGGGTCGCTCAAGAGCCAGCGCTCCTTCGTGAGGAGCCAGGGAAGGAAGAGGAACAGGCCCAGCGCGAACGCGAGCGCGAGCTTCCTCCACGGCAGCGCGCCGGCGCCCTGGCCCCCGCGGATCAGGGGCTGCGCGGCGAGAAAGCACAGCGCGGCGATCCCGGCGAAGTAGTGCACGTTGAGGCCGATCCCGAGCGCGGCGGCGAAGCCGAGGAACCGCCACTTCGCGGGCGCGCGGTCGGTGAAGGCCGCCCACGCCATCGTCGTGGCGCAGAAGCCGAGCGCGGCGTACGCGCGCAGCTCGGCAGCGTAGAGGATCTGGTAGGGCGACGTCGCGAACAGTCCGAGCACGACGAGTCTCGCCTGCGGAGAGAGTCCCGCCGAGCGGGCGATCGCCAGGAGCGGGACGAGCGTCGCGAGGCTGAAAGCGATCGAGATCCATCGCTGGGAGTGCGGGTCCCAGTCGTCGACCGCGTGGAGGAGCAGGAAGTAGACCGGGGGATGGAAGTCGACGCGGACGCGCTCGATCACCTGCGCCACGCTCTCGCCGCCTGCCGTCCACAGGGAGTGCAGCTCGTCGAGCCAGAGGCTCTTGCGTTGAGCCTCGATCGCGCGGAGGAGGACGGCGAGCCCCACTCCGATCGCGGTCAGGAATCCGAAAGCAGCCGACGACCCTCGAACGTTTCGATCTCGATCCATCGGGGAAGCAGGCGGAGATTGTTTCGACCCGATGGCCATCTTCCAAGTGCGCCCGCCTTGTTAGGCCCGAGCGGCACTGGCAGACTCCCGTGGAGTGCTTCCCTTCCTGCAGCTTCAGCTCGCCTACGCCGCCCTCTCGCTCGCGCTGACCGCGGGCGTGGCGTGGGCCGCGCAAAGACTCGCGCCCGGGGCCCACCCTCTGACGCGCGCGTGGCTGACGTTCGGCGGCGTCTCCGCGATCGCCCTCCTGCTCTACCTCGCGCTCGCGGCGGCGGAGAATCCGATCGCGAGCCTCTTCATCGTCGTCGCGCTGCTCTTCTACTCGGGAGGCATCTGGATCCCTGCATTCCTACTCGTCGGTGCCTCTCGGGCGGAGGGAAGGGGGACCCGCGCGCGCCCCGTCTCCTTCGCGCTCGCCCTGGCCGTGCCGGCGGTGTCCCTCCACGCCCTGTTCGTCGAGCCCAACCGACTGCAGGTGCGCGAGGAGACCGTTCCCTTCGAGTCGTGGCCCTCGGGCTCGCCGGCCGTCCTCCTCGCGCATCTCTCCGATCTCCAGACCGTCGGCGCGTGCGATCGCGAACGCAAGGCGGTCGAAGAGGTCCGCCGCCTCGCGCCCGACCTGATCGTGATCACGGGCGACTACGTCGCCGGACCGTTCTTCGACACGAGGCCGGCCGAGGAAGCCGCGCGCGCCTTCCTCGCCGCGATGCGCGCGATCGCGCCGACGGTGGTCGTCGCGGGGCACTCCGAAGGCGAGGACGTCCGCCAGCGGGTGTTCGACGGCCTCGACCTCACCTACCTCGAGGACGCCGCGCGGGATTTCGACTTCGGAGCCGGACGGAAGCTGCGCGTCGCCGGCCTCGATCCCTTCAAGCCCGATTTGCGCCTGCCGCGCGAGAAACGTCCCCCGGGCACGGCGCTCGTCGTCGCAACGCACGACGCGGACGTCACGGAACGCTTGGAGGGATCGGGAACCGATTTGCACCTAGCCGGCCACACGCACGGGGGGCAGATCGCTCTTCCGTGGTTCGGGCCGCCGATCACGCTGACCGAGCTCCCGCGGAAGTACGCGCGCGGCCTGTTCCGCATGGGGGATCACTGGCTCAACGTCTGCGCGGGCCTCGGCATGGAAGGCAACCACGCGCCGCGAATCCGCTTCAACTGTCCGCCCGAGATCTGTCTCCTCCGATTGGAAGGAACGGGCTCCGGTCCGGCGGGGACCTCGGACTAGCGCATGACCCCGGCCGCGAATCCCGCGCCGCGAACCGTTTCTCGCCTGCGCCCTGGCGATCGCACCGTCGTGATCGGAGGCGGCCCGGCGGGTCTCACGGCGGCCTGGATGCTCGCGCGCGCCGGGCACGCCGCCACCGTCCTCGAGGGCGACACCGTCGTCGGCGGCATCTCGCGCACGGTCGTCTACAAGGAGTACCGCTTCGACATCGGCGGACACCGCTTCTTCACGAAGATCGCGCCGGTCCAGCGCCTCTGGGAGGAGATCCTCGGCGACCAGTTCATCTCCGTCCCGCGCCTCTCGCGCATCCACTACCGCGGGAAGTATTTCCACTACCCCCTGCGCGCGCGCAACGTCCTCGCAAGCCTCGGCATCTTCGAGTCGGTGCGGTGCGTGCTCTCGTACCTCTGGGCCCAGGTATCACCGAGCAGGATCGAGGAGAACTTCGAGCAGTGGGTGTCGAACCGGTTCGGCAAGCGCCTCTACAACATCTTCTTCAAGACCTACACGGAGAAGGTGTGGGGGATCCCCTGCACGGAGATCCGGGCGGAGTGGGCCGCGCAGAGGATCCAGAACCTTTCGCTGGCGCAGGCGATCCTCAACGCGGCCTCGGTGCAGCGGCGGTCGACGGCGATCAAGAGCTTGATCGACGAGTTCAGGTACCCGCGCCTGGGTCCCGGGCAGATGTGGGAGCGCACGCGCGACCGGCTGGCGGAGAAGGGGACGGTGGTGCTGCACAAGCACCTCGTGACGGCGATCGAGGTGCGCGAAGGCCGAGTCGTCGCGGTGCGCGCGAAGACGCCGCAGGGCGAGGCGAGGATCGAAGCCGACCACTGCATCTCGAGCATGCCCGTGCGCGAGCTGGTCCGCGCGATCGATCCGCCGGTGCCGCCGTCGATCCGCGCGAGCGGGGAGGGGCTGCGGTACCGCGACTTCCTCGTCGTAGCGTTGATCCTGGAGGGGGACGATCTGTTCCCCGACAACTGGATCTACATCCACACGCCGGGAGTGCAGGTCGGGCGCGTGCAGAACTTCAACAACTGGAGCCGCGCGATGGTGCCGGTGCCGGGGCGGACCTGCCTGGGCTTCGAATACTTCTGCTTCGAGGGCGACGGATTGTGGACGAGCCCGGACGCGAAGCTGATCGAGCTCGCGAAGAAAGAGCTCGGGATCCTGGGGCTCGCCGACAGCGCGAAGGTGATCGACGGGTCGGTCGTGCGGATGGAGAAGGCCTACCCGATCTACGACGGAGCCTACCGGGCGCACCTCGACCTGGTCCGCGAGCACGTCGACGCGATCCCGAACCTGCACCTGGTGGGGAGGAACGGGCTGCACAAGTACAACAACCAGGACCACTCGATGCTGACGGCGATGATGGCCGTCGAGAACATGCAGGGCGCTGGGCACGACCTGTGGGCCGTCAACACGGACTTCGAGTACCACGAGGAGCAGAAGATCGAGCCGGAGGCCCGGACCTGATGCGGATCGCCGTCGACGCGACTCCGTGGTTCAACGAGCGCGGGTACGGACGATTCACGCGCGAGCTTCTCAGCGCGCTCGCGCCGCTCGCCCCGCGGCACGAGCTCGTGCTCCTCGTCGACGCGCGGGACGCGGCGCTCCTGCGCCTCGCGGGCCCCAACGTCCGCGTGCGCGGCGTCGCACTCGGCAACCGCCCGACCGAGGCCGCGTCCGCGAAGGGCAATCGCTCGATCGGCGACATGCTCGCGATGCGCCGCGCGGCGAAGGAGGAGCGGCCGGACGTTCTCTTCTACCCGACCGTGTACACGTACTTCCCGGCGCCCCGCGGCATCCCCGTCGTCGTCACCGTCCACGATGCGATCGCGGAGCGCTTCACGAAGCTCACGCTGCCTTCCGCGCGCGCGCGGCTCTTCTGGCGGCTCAAGGTGAAGCTCGCGCTGTTCCAGGCGCGCCTCGTCCTCACGGTCTCCGATTTCGCCGCGCGGGAGATCGAGACGGTGCTGCGCGTTCCCCGCGCGAAGATCCGCGTCAGCGGCGAAGCGCCCGCCCCCGCGTTCCAGCCGGGTGCGCCGGCCGCCGAACGCGCGGAGCTCCCGCGGGGCGCGCGCTGGATCATCTACGTCGGCGGCTTCAATCCGCACAAGAACGTGGACGTGCTCGCGCGGGCGCACGCGCGGCTCGCGCGCGAGATAGTCAACCCGCCTCACCTGCTCCTCGTGGGCACGCGCGACCGCGACGCGTTCCACACGAGCCACGCCGCGATCGAGCAGGCGATCGAAGCCGGCGGAGCGGGTCACCTCGTCCACTGGACGGGGTTCGTCGCCGACGCGGAGCTGCGGTTGCTCCACGGCGGCGCGTTGCTCTGCGCGCTGCCCTCGGAGTGCGAGGGCTTCGGCCTCCCGGCCGTCGAAGCGGCTGCGTGCGGTACGCCCGTCGTCGCGACGACGCAGAGCCCGCTGCCGGAGCTCCTCCGCGGCGGGGGGATCTTCGTCGAGCCCCGCGACGAGGACGGCCTCTTCTCCGCCCTGAAGACCCTCGCGACCGACGAGACGGCCCGCGCGGCGATGGGGAGGACCGCGCTCGCGCGCGCTCGCGAGCTCTCCTGGGATCGAGCCGCGCGCGCCGCGCTCGACGCGATCGAGGAGGCCGCGCGTTGAAGCCGCTGCGCTTCTGCTTCCTGACGACCTTCTACCCGCCGTTCCACTTCGGCGGCGACGCGATCGGCGTGCGGCGCCTCGCGCGTGCCCTCGTGCGGCGCGGACACGAAGTCACCGTCGTCCACGACGTCGACACCTGGCGCGCGCTCTCGGGCAAGCCCGACCCGAAACCGGAGCCCGAGCCGCCCGGCCTCGAGGTCGTCGGGCTCTCCTCTCGCCTCGGCGTGCTTTCCAGCCTCCTGACCCAGCAATTCGGCCGTCCGATCGTGCACGGCGCCGCGATCGAACGCCTGCTCGCGCAGGGCCGCTTCGACGTCATCCACTACCACAACGTTTCGCAGATCGGCGGACCGAGGCTGCTCGCGATGGGAGGCGGGCCGAGCGTCGTCAAACTCTACTTCGCCCACGAGCACTGGCTTGTCTGTCCGACGCACGTGCTCTGGCGCCACCAGCGCGAGCCGTGCGTCGAGAGGCAGTGCCTTCGCTGCCAGTTCGTGTACCGGCGCCCCCCGCAGATCTGGCGCTCGACGGGGATGCTCGAGCGGAACCTCCGCCACGTCGATCTCTTCCTCGCGGCCAGCGAGTTCAGCCGCAGGAAGCACGCGGAGATGGGCTTCCCGCGCGAGATGGAGGTCCTCCCGTACTTCCTGCCCGATGAGGGACCGCGCGCGGCGGCGCCGCCCAGGCCGCACGAGCGGCCCTACTTCCTCTTCGTCGGGCGCCTCGAGCGCATCAAGGGCCTCGACGACGTCATTCCGGCCTTCACGGGCCTCGCGGGCGCCGACCTGCTCGTCGTGGGCGACGGAACGCACGCCCACGAGCTCAAGCGGATCGCCGCGGGCGCGGCGAACGTCCGGTTCCTCGGCCGCGTGAGCGACGAGACGCTCGCCGCTTGCTACGCGCACGCGCTTGCGGTGCTCGTGCCGTCCGCCGGGTACGAAACCTTCGGGTTGACGGTCATCGAGGCCTTCCGCGAGGGCCTGCCGGTCGTCGCGCGCAAGATCGGCCCGCTGCCCGAGATGGTCGAGAGCTCCGGCGGCGGCCTCGTGTTCAGCACACCGGCGGAGCTCCGGTCCGCCCTCGATCGCCTCGCGGCCGATCCCGCACTCCGCGCGCGCCTCGGGAGCGCCGGCCGCGAAGCCTGGCGGAAGCGCTGGTCGGAGGACGTGGTCGTGCCCCGTTACCTCGAAATCGTCGAGCGCGTGGCGAGGGAAAAGTGTGCGGGAATGCCTGCTCGAGGCTGAGGCATGTCTGGCAACCGTCGAAAAGCACGCTGGACGATTGCGCGAGCTTCGATCCTGCGACGCGCTCCCATCTAGGAGCTACCATGCCGCTGCTTTCCCGCTCGGGGATCGGCGGGTCGTCCATGTATCGCAACCTCTGCGCGGCGTTCCTTGCACTGGGCTCGCTCGCTCGCACGTCGGCGGAGGGGCAAGGAACCGGCGCGCCGCAAACATCTCCCGAGGTCCAGGCATCGCCGCCGCCCGCCGGGGGAGCGCAGGATTCCGAGCTGGAGGCGTTGCGCGGTCTTCTCGAGCAAGCGCGCCAGGCGAATGAAGAGCAGGACCACGCCGGCGCGCGCGAGCGGATCGCCGCGGCGATCGAGAGGGCGCTCTCGGAGATCGGGGAGCGAGAGGACGCGGCGGCAGTCGAGCTCCTGAACGGAATGGGGAGCCTCGCGCAGGCTTGCGGCGAGCTCCGCTCGGCAGAGAAGGCACAGAAAAGGGTGCTCGAGGTCCGCTCGCGCACGCTGCCCGCGGACCACCCCGACCTGCAGGCGGCGCGGGGGGAACTCGCGAAGACGAGATTCACGCTCGGCGACCTCCCCGGCGCGCGCGCGCTCCAGGAGCAGGTGCTCGAGGTCCGCTCGCGCACCCTGCCCTCGGACCACATCGGCCTGCAGGCGGCCCGGCTGAACCTCGCCCTCACGATCAAGGCGCTCGGCGACCTCCCCGGTGCGCGGGCGCTCGAGGAGCAGGCGCTCGAGGTTTTCTCGCGCACCCTGCCCGCGGACCACCCCAACCTGCGGAAGGCGCGGATGAACCTCGCGGGCACTCTGTACGAGCTCGGCGACTACCCGGGCGCGCGGACGCTGTTCGAGCAGGTGCTCGACGTCTGCTCGCGCGCCCTACCTGCGGACGACCCCGAACTGCAGGCAGTGCGGGGAAACCTCGCCGTCACGATCAAGGCACTGGGCGACCTCCGAGGCGCGCGGGCGCTGGAGGAGCAGGTGCTCGAGGTTCGGTTGCGAACTCTGCCCGCGGACCACCCCCACCTGCAGCGAGCGCGGCAGGGCCTCGCCGTCACGATCAAGATGCTGGGCGACCTCCGGGGCGCGCTGGCGCTCGAGGAGCAGGTGCTCGAAGTACGCTCGCGCACTCTGCCCGCAGACCACCCCGACCTGCGCATGGTACGGGCGAATCTCGCTGTCACGATCGGGGAGCTCGGCGACCTCCCGCGAGCGCAGGCGCTGCAGGAGCAGGTGCTCGAGGTCTGCTCGCGCACCCTGCCTGCGGACCATCCCGCCCTGCAGGCGGCGCGGGGGAATCTCGCCGGCACGATGTTGGCCCTCGGCGACCTCCCGGGCGCGCGGGCGCTGTTCGAGCAGGTGCTCGAGGTGTGCTCGCGCACCCTGCCCGCGGACCACGTCGCCCTGCAGGCGGCGCGGGGGAACCTCGCCGCCACGATCAGGGCGCTGGGCGACTACTCTGGCGCGCGGTCGATCGAGGAGCAGGTGCTCGATGTCCTCTCGAGCACGCTGCCCACGGACCACCCTGATCTGCAGCGGGCGCGGCTGAACCTCGCTGACACCCTGTACGATTTCGGCGATCTCCCGGGTGCGCGGGCGCTCCAGGAGGAGGTGCTCGAGGTCGGGTCGCGCACCTTGCCCGCGGACCACCCCGACCTGCAGGCGGTGCGGGGGAACCTCGCCGTCACGATCAAGGCGCTGGGGGACCTCCCGGGCGCGCAGGCGCTCCAGGAGCAGGTGCTCGAGGTCTACTCCCGCACCCTGCCCGCGCACCACCCCGGCCTGCAGATAGCGCGGGATAACCTCGCCTGGACCATCGCCCTCCACCACGAGCGCGCCGCCCGCTCGCCTGGGGGAAAGGGAGATGCGGGAGAAGGAAGAGAGCGGGGGAGGGAGCGTTGCGCCGAGCTCGTCGGCGCGCTGTGTCTGGCGCATACGTCTGCCGCGCGGACCGCGCTGCTCGGCGGCTCGGCGCGCGAAGCCGAAGCGCGCTGCGAGACGCACTCCAGGGGCCTCGAGACCTCGCTCTCCTTCGCTGGCGGACTGGGCGTCTTCGAGCCGATCCCCGAGCTCGAGCGGGCGTCCTTCATCTTGAGCGAGACGACCCGCAGCGCTGCTCTTGGCTCGGCCGCGCTGGCGCGGGGGGCGGCGGGGACGCCGCGCTATTCCGAGCTGCGCGAGGACCTGCGCCAGCGCAGCGCGGAGCTCGCGAGCCTCGTGCAGCAGGGCGCGACCAGCGACAGCTTCCGCCAGGCGCTCGCTCGTCGCGAGGCCGCGGAGCAGGAGCTCGCAGAACTCGCGCGCGAGCTCTCGGGCGGCGAGGCGATCGGGCTGGACTTCGACCTCGATGCGCTGGCGGTCGGCCTCGGGGAATGCGATGCGGTCGTGGCCTACCGGCGCTCGAGTATCGCGAGCCGCGAGCAGGACGACGCGACGGCGAATGGAACTCCCTCGACCGGGGCCGCGCCGATCTGGAAGCCGGTCGACAGCCTGTACGCGTTCGTGGTGCGCTCACGAGGAGGGACTTCTCGGGAGAAAGCTGGACGCGCCGTGCTCACTTGCGTGGATCTCGGTCCGATCGAGCCGATCGCGGGTGCAGTGACCGCGTGGCGCGATGGCCTGGGCGTGGGGCGCGATTCGCGCGGCGTCGGGGTGGGTCGCAATCCGCAACCCACCGGCGAATCGCTCGAAGCCTCCCGCAAGCTCCGCCGGCTGGTCGTCGATCCGGTGCTCGCCGATTCGAGCGCGTGCGAGCGGCTGATCGTCGCGCTCGACGACGTGCTGCACTTGGTTCCACTCGACGCGCTCGCTCTGGACGAGGCTGGCTCGGAGAAGCAGCCCGTGCGGCTCGGCGATCGATGGCGAGTCGAGACGCGCGTGACCCTGGCGGAGATGCTTGCGCCGGGGCGCGCGAGCGATCGGGCAGGGAGCTTCGTCGCCGTGGGCGGAGTCGAATACGGCCCGAGGGCGGCTGCGGACGATCCCGGCGGCGGTGGCACTGGGTCCGTGGACGGCCGCCGGGACGAGGATGCGGGCGTCCTGCGCGGCGGTTCCTGGTCGCGCGGATTCGTCCCGCTGCCCGCGACAGCGGTCGAAGCGAGCGCGATCGCACACGCGTTCCGCGAGCAACACGGGGAGTCGGCAGCAGTGACGGTGCTCGAGGGCCGCGAGGCGACGCGAGAGCGATGGCTCGAGCTCGCCCCTGGAGCGCGCTGGCTGCACGTCGCGACGCACGGGTGGTTCGCGATCGAGTCGATCCGCTCGTGGAAGGATCCCGAACCGCTGGACAAGCTCTCGGGCCTGGGCCTGCGACTCTCGGGCGAGGAGCAGGTCAAGGGCATGAGCCCGATGCTCTTGTGCGGCCTCGCGCTCGCGGGCGCGAATCTCCCGGAGAACGAGCTCGGCCGCGTACCGGGTCTGATCACGGCCGAGGAGATCGCAGCGCTCGACCTTTCGATCTGCGAGCTCGCGGTGTTGTCCGCCTGCGACACCAACGTCGGCGAGCGCCGCGCGGGTCAGGGCGTCGCGTCCTTGCAGAAGGCGCTGCAGATGGCGGGTGCGCGCAGTGTGATCACGTCGCTGTGGAAGGTCCCCGACGAGGCGACGC
>JBJXFB010000029.1:0-2664 GCA_046155895.1 Planctomycetota bacterium
CGAGCCCGAAGAGATGCGCGCGGGAGCGCGCGTAGGTCACCGCGGCGTGGGCCGACTCCTTCATGACGTCGCCCAAGGTCCCTGTCAGGCGCAGGTTCCCGCCTCCGGGAACGATGGCGACTTCGACATCCATGACCTCGCCGCCCGCCGCCGTCCAGGCGAGCCCGTTGGCGATGCCGATGCGCTCGCCTTCCTGATCGCGGTCCGGTGGCTGGTAGGGCGGGGGGCCGAGCAGCTCCTTGAGGTCCTCCGCGCGGATGGTGTCCGCGATCGGCCTCCCGTCGGCGACCGAGCGCGCGAGCTTGCGCGCGATGCGTGAGAGCCGGCGCTCGAGCTCGCGTACCCCGGCCTCGCGCGTGTAGCGCTCGATGATGTCGTGAATCGCCGAGGGGGCGAGGTCGGGGCTCGTCTCGAGCCCGTGTCGTTCCGCTTGGCGGGGCCAGAGGAATCGGGACGCGATCTCGCGCTTCTCGGTGTCGAGGTACCCCGGCAGGCGAATGACCTCCATCCGGTCGCGGAGCGGCTCCGGCACCTCCTGGAGCGTGTTCGCCGTCGCCACGAAGAGCACGTCGGACAGGTCGAACTCGAGCTCGAGGTAGTGGTCGGTGAACGTGCGGTTCTGCTCCGGGTCGAGGACTTCGAGGAGCGCGGCCGCCGGGTCCCCGTGGAAGTCGCGCGCGAGCTTGTCCACCTCGTCCAAGAGGAAGACGGGGTTACGCGTGCCGCTTCGACGCATCCCCTGGATTACGCGTCCCGGCAGCGCGCCCACGTACGTGCGCCGGTGTCCGCGGATCTCCGCTTCGTCGCGCACGCCGCCGAGGCTCACGCGCACGAACTCCCGGCCGAGCGCGTCGGCGATGCTCCGGCCGAGTGAGGTCTTGCCCACGCCCGGTGGACCCACGAGGCAGAGTATGGGGCCGCGCATCTCGCGCACCAGGGACAGGACCGCCACGTGGTCGAGGATGCGCTCCTTCACCTCGCTGAGGCCGAAGTGGGCGGCCTCGAGCACGCCTGCCGCGCGACGCACGTCGATGCTGTCCTTCGAGCGCGCGCTCCAGGGCAGCGACACGATCCAGTCGAGGTGCGTCCGGATCACCGCGGCCTCGGGGGCCACGGGGTTCAGCTTCTTCAGGCGGCCGAGCTCCTTCTCCGCGCGCGTGCGCGCGTGGGGCGGGAGGTCGGCCTCCTTGATGGTCTCGCCGATCTCCGCCCACTCGTCCGGCTCTTCCTTGGCCGGCTCGCGGTGGATCGCCTTGAAGTTCGGCCCGAAGTCGAACGGCTCCTTCCCCCCGAGCTGCATCTGGATCTGCCGGTCCAGCTTCCGCTCGATGCGCAGGATCTCGAGCTCCCTCACCAGGATCTCTCTCAGGATCTCGAGCTGGCCGAGCAGATCGGTGGACTCGAGGATCTCCTGCTTCTCGGTCGAGGGAAGGATCAGGTGTCCCGCCACGAGGTGGGCGAGCCTCACGCGGTCGCCGTCCGCCGAGAGGGTGTTCGCGAGCTCCTCGGGGATGCGCTCGTGCAGCTTCGCGTACTCCCCGTAGAGCGACACCACCGAGCGGGCCAACAGGTCCACGCGATCCGGAAGCTCCCCGTCGGGATCGGCTTCCCGGTCCACGAGCGGCTCGATGGTGGCGCGCAGCGCCTCGGTCGTGGTGGTGAGCCGGCGAATGCGCGCCCGTCCGATCCCCTCGAGTACCACCCGGGACGTTCCGTCTGGGAGCTGCGCGATCTGCACCAGGCGGGCGACGGTGCCGACGCGGAAGAGCTCGTTCACACCGGGGTCGTCCACGCCGGGGTCCTTCTGCGCGACCAGGACGACGAGGCTGTTGGTGTCGCGAGCCTCCTCGAGCGCCGCGACGGAACGCCGTCGCCCGATGAGGATGGGCAGGACGACGTAGGGAAAGAACACCAGATCCCGGAGCGCCACGACGGGCAGGCGCTCGGGGATGTCGATCTGGTCTTCGGCGCGGATGAGGAGCGGCATACGCTATCGTACGCGCTCGCACGGTCGCACGACAGACGTGAGGCAGGACGCCGACGATCTCGGAAGCGAGTGTCGGCTGGACTACAACGCCTCAGTTAAATAAAGAATCACGCCTCGCGCTTACGCTCGGTCGGATTGAGCACGAGGAGGGGCGCCACGCCGTGGTCGATCGACTCGGCGGTCACGACCACCTCACGCACGTCGCGCCGCGAGGGGATCTCGAACATCACGTCGCGCATGACGGTCTCGATGATCGAGCGCAGTCCGCGGGCGCCCGTGCCACGCGCGAGCGCGCCCTTGGCGATCGCCTTGATCGCGGCGGGCTCGAAGGTGAGGCCGATGCCCTCGAGCTCGAACATCTTGTCGTACTGCTTCACCAGGGCGTTCTTCGGCTCCTGCAGGATGCGCATGAGCGCTTCCTCGTCGAGGCTGTCGAGCGGCACCGTCACGGGGAGCCTGCCGACGATCTCCGGGATCATGCCGTAGCGCTGCAGGTCCTCCGGCTCCACGCTCCGCAGCACGTTGCCCTCTTTTCCCTCCTTCGTGATATCGCCCCCCGCGAACCCGATCCTGCGCTTGCCGATACGGCTCTCGACGATCTGCTCGAGCCCGTCGAACGCGCCCCCGCAGATGAACAGGATGTTGCGCGTGTTGATCTGGATGTATTCCTGCTGCGG
>JBJXFB010000044.1:0-36510 GCA_046155895.1 Planctomycetota bacterium
GCGGCCAGTTGGGAACGCCTGAAAACCGGCCAGTCGTGAGGAACCGCTCGGGACGTTGACCGCGCTGGGGAGCCCTGCTCTCCCGGCCGGATGGCCAACGTCTTGAAGCACGAGAAGCAGGAAGAGATCCGCGCGCTGGGCCGCCTGGGCTGGTCGCTGCGGCGCATCGAGGAAGCGACCGGGGTACGCCGGGAGACGATCGCGCGCTACCTGCGCTGGTCGGGGATCAGGGTCCGGCCGCCGCGGGGACGCAAGCTCGTGGAAGCACAAGCGGCCAGCCCGGTGGCCACCGACCCCGGTGTGGATTCAAAACCGGCCAGTGAGGTGACCACCGACCCCGGGGCGTTTTCAAAAGCGGCCAGTCCGGCGACCACCGACCTGGAGCGGCCCGGTGGCCGGGGCTGCATCCGGGTGGAGAGCACCTGCGAGCCCTACCGCGAGCGGATCACGGGCGCGCTCGAGCACGGCCGAAACGCCAAGGCGATCTGGCAGGACCTGACGGACGAGCACGGGTTTCCCGGCGGCTACGAGAGCGTCAAGCGCTACGTGCGCAAGCTGCACGGTAGCGCGGTGAGCCTGGCGCACCCGACGATCGTCACGGCTCCGGGCGAGGAGGCCCAGGTGGACTACGGCGAAGGTCCGATGGTCCGCGATCCCGCGAGCGGCAAGTACCGCCGCACGCGGCTCTTCGCGATGACGCTGGGCTGGAGCCGCAAGGCGGTGTGGCTCTTGACCTGGAAGTCGAGCAGCCGGATCTGGTGCGAGCTGCACGAGGAGGCTTTCCGGCGGCTCGGCGGCGTCGTGAAGGTCGTCGTGCTCGACAACCTCCGGGAGGGCGTGCTCGCGCCCGACGTGTACGAGCCGACGCTGAATCCGCTCTACCGCGACATGCTCGCGCACTACGGTGTCGTCGCCCTGCCCGCGCGCGTCGGCCACCCCGATCGCAAGGGCAAGGTCGAGAGCTCGATCGGTTACGCGCAGAAAACTCCGATCAAGGGCCAGCGCTTCGAGAGCATCGAGGAAGCGCAGGCCTACCTCGACCGCTGGACCGAGCGCTGGGCCGACCACCGCATCCACGGCACGACCAAGCGCCAGGTGGCGGTGATGCTCGCCGAGGAGCGGCCGCATCTTGGCCCGCTGCCCGCCGAGCCTTTCCGCTACTACCAGCATGGCAAACGCACGGTGCACCTCGACGGCTGCATCGAGGTCGAGGCGGCGTACTACGGCGCGCCGCCGGGCTGGATCGGGCGCGAGGTCCTCGTGCAGTGGGACGGCGTGCGCGTGCGGCTGCTCGATCCCAAGGGCGGCACACTCTTGCGCGAGCACCGGCACAAACCTCGCGGCTGGCGGCAAGTGCATCCGAGCGACCGGCCCGAGCGCACACCGATGAGCACGCTCAAGCTCCTCGCTCGCGCCAAGGCTGCTGGAGCCTCGGTCGGGAAGCTGTGCGAGGAGATCCATGCGCGCCGGGAGGAGGGCGGCGTGCGACGGATCCTGGGGGTCCTCTCGCTCGTGAAGAAGCACGGTGCCGCGAGCGCCGAGGCGGCGTGTCAATGCGCGCTGGAAGTCGGCGTGCCCGAGTACCGCTTCGTGAAGAAGTGGCTCGCGCGCCATCCCGCCGCGCCGATCTCGCTGCGTCAGGTCGATCCCCTGATCCGCGAACTCTCCTTGTACCGCGATCTCGTTTTCCAACTGACCTCTGCCACGGAGTCCTCATGAACCTCGTCGAAATCGGTCGTGCCATGCGCAAGCTCGGCCTCTCGGGAATGGCCGAGCACCTGGAGACCCGCCTCTTGGAAGCGCAGGCGAGCCGCCTCGTGCCGCTGGATTTCCTCTCGATCCTCGTCTCCGACGAGCTGGAGCGACGCGCCGATCGCCTGGTCGGGCGGCGCGTCAAGCAGGCCCGCTTCCGCGATCCCGACAAGTCCCTCGACAACTTCGACTTCGACTTCAACAAGAAGATGAACCGCTCGATCGTCTTCGAGCTGGCCACCGGGCGCTTCCTTTCCAAGGCCGAGGACGCGCTCTTCCAGGGGCCGCCCGGCACCGGCAAGAGCCACCTCGTCCAGGCCATCGGGCGCTCGGTGATTCTGCAGGGCTGGATGGTCGCCTACCGGGAAGCCCACGTGCTCTTGGAGGAGATCGCCGACGCCACCCTCGACGGCACGCGCAAGGACTACCTCCTCCGCATGCAGAAGGTGCCGCTCTTGATCATCGACGACCTCGGCCTGCGCAAGCTGCCCGCCACCGCCGCCGAGGACCTCTTGGAGCTCGTGATGCGCCGCTACGAGCGCACGAGCACGATCCTCACCTCGAACCGGCCCGTGGATGAATGGGGCAAGCTCCTCGGCGACACGACCGCGGTCAGTGCGCTGCTCGATCGGCTCCTGCACCACGCTCACGTGGTCCAGTGCGGACCGCGGAGCTGGCGCATGCAGCGCAAGGGGAACGAGCGGGCCGAACTCGCGCGCGCGTAGATCACGGTGCTCGTCCGCGTGGAGGGGCTCACGCGGCGTGGATAACTCCCTGGCTCGTGACGGCCGGAGTTACCCACACCGCATTCGCCCCTCCACGCTCGCGCTCGACGGTCCCGGCTCTCGACACCGAACCCCCTTGCGCGCTCACCCAGGTGTGCGGTACATCAACCCCGTCCTGAGCACCTCGCCACTGGCCGGTTTTGACCCGACCACGACTGGCCGCTTTTGAGGTGATCCCCGAGGCTTTCCTTCGCTGCCAGTCGGAGTCGCGGTCAGATCACCACCGCCATCTCGATCGTCCTGTCCGGTGATCCGCACGTCTACCGGCGAATCCGGTTAAGGGCAGCCCAAGAGCCTCGGTCGGTCCCGCGAAGCCTCTCGTCCGCGCAATCCGGGGTTACCCTTCCTATCATGGACCTCGGACGCCTGATCCCACTCCTGGTGGGAACACGGACTCACGCACCCCAGACCCCCAACAAACATTGCCCTGTGCGGCTTCGCGTTCGGAGTCGGCTTGCCTACGCCGCCACAAAGCTGCGAACGCTCACCTTGATTGCCAAGACGCTGCGGCCCCCTCCAATGAGACTTTCAGCCATTTGTCGCGTTGATGAGTGACGATCACTACGTCCCCATTCAGATGATCCGCCGCTTTGCCTCGGACGATCGGCGCGGACTCCTGGAACTTCGCAAACCGGACATGATCATTGGGACAAAGTGGCGGCCCCCGAAGGGCATTCTATTTGCCCAGGATTACTACAAGGACATTGGAGGAGACATCGACCCTTTCTTCCGAAGGATCGAGCAGAGGTTTGCTCGGCATTACGCAGTCTTCGTGGAAGCGCCGTCGAGGCGGAGGGTCAGCGATGGAGTCGCCGGCGCAGCGCTTGTGGATTGGATCGCCAGCATGCTGAGTAGAACATCATTCATCGTAAGTGCATCGACAGCTGCAGCTCTGAAGGACAACCCAGCCGCGGCGATCATTAACCACCTCGCATCCAATAGCATCCGACTCGGTTGGTACTCCCAGATGCAGGACATGATCTCGCGACCCAACTTCAAGTGGGCCTCCTTGTCCTTCCCCGCGGACGAGCCCGTCGTCCTGTCCGATAACCCGGTGCTCATCACGAAGTCCTCCCGAAAGGGCCCTTTCGTTGTGATTTGCCCACTGACCAAGCGTCGTGTTCTGGTCGGCGGGCATCGGGACTCCATTGCCAGATTTCGAACAGCGACTCCTCGGACTCTCAACAAGTTCATCGCGGCATGGGCTGGACACCGGATCTACGGATGTAGCAGAGCGGTACTTGAACATGTCGTCGAGGACTTGTCCGGGCACTCTCGATGGGCGACAGACGCTCGCAAGCCGTTCTGTGGACACGTCGAGAAGATCCGGAAAATGCGCAATCCCACAGCTAGAGAAGTGGAAGAGTTCTGGTCGGGGATGCTGGAACGCTTCGGACCCTCGATCTTGAACACGGGATAGTGACATCGATCTCCGATCAACCGCCATGCTCCTGGGGGTACCAACGAGATGACATCCAGCGGACAGCTTCACACCGCGTTCAAGGTGTACTTCGATGACATGGATAATTGTCGGAAGGCGGGTGCCTGGTGGTGTCTCCTGCACGTGGTTCTTTGCCTCCCCGACATCTGTGCCGCGTTGGAATCCGCGGATGGCGAGACGAAAGGAAAGAGATACAAGGCCTGGTGCGACAAGTACGTCAATGAACCCTGGCTCACCGGCAACGAGCTCTACCAGATAAGGTGCAGGGTTCTGCATCAGGGTCGTGCGAAGGCGGACAGGATGGGACGGTATGACCGGTTTGCATTCGGGCACCCCTCCTCACATTTCACGGATCACTTCCGACTCGAGGCGGGCTGCCTCCATGTGGATGTTGAATGCCTCATGAATGACGTCCTCGCCGCAGTCGATCGTTGGATCGCGGACATCGAGGCGTCGCCGTCAAGCGCCTCCGCACGACATGTGGCCGCGCATCTTCCTGCCCTCGTTCGCGTCACAGAGGTCAGAGTGCCATTCGTCGTCGGTCACGGAGTCGCGGGGCAACCCCTGGTACGGGTTGTGAACAAGACTAACTAGATAGACCTGCGGTTGCGCGCAACGTACGCGGCAGGGCGGTGACCTACCGCCTCAGCTCTTCGAGATTGACCCAGTCCCCCGGCGCCCGCTCGTACTTCCAGAACTCCCATCCGCTGCACGCCCTCGTCCCACGGGCTGCTCTGCCTGCGAACGACGGCGAGTTGTAGACCTTTCCCGCGTAGCGGATCGATCCGTCGCTCCGAACGCGCGCCCGTACAGTCTTCCCTCCAGTTCGCCCTCGGATGGCCATCGGGCCCTCGATGAATTCCGCCAGAACCGGCCGCCTGCCCTTCCTCTTCCGCGGCCTCGTGCCGGCGCCGGATGGGTTGGGCGCGTCGGTCCGCCGGCCCCGACGAACCGGTTCCCCGATCAGTCGCTGCCAGAGCAGTCGTTGACGTTCCTTGTACTCCGCGTGCAACGCCTGGGCGAGGTTTTGCGACCGCTTGAGCTTCCCCACCTGAGTGTTTCCTCGGGGCCGAACGATGCGGATGACGAGGGCTTCGATCTCCCTCATGTGCTCCTCACCGATCGTCAGGTAGACGCTGAACCGATCCCACGAGTCACGGTGGCGGTCGTTGAGGTGGTGCTTCAGGCGCCTCCGTAGATCCGAGGCGAGGCCGACGTAGTAGAACCGCTGGCCCCGGTAGAGGGCGTAGACCCCGTGCCGGTCGCGAACGTGCGCGCGGATGAGAGCCTGGTGATTCTGCAGGAATTCGCGCGAGACGCGCTCCAGGTGCTGGCAGACGAGCTGCTTGTGACGAGCCATGAAGTCGGAGGACCAGTGGGGAGTCGGGCGGATGGCGGTCGGAGACCGACCGGGATGGCGGCGGCGACAACGAGGGATCTCCCGGGCCCAAGTAGCCTACCCCGCTGCGGGGTACTCCGCTCCGGGGTGCAGGCTTGGGGCCGATGGGCTCCTCCAAGGCGCTCCAGACCAAGCGGTACCGCACCTTCCTTGCTCGTCTCCGGCTGGCTCGGGAGGAGGCCGGCCTGACCCAGAAGCAGGTCGCCGCGCGGCTCGGTCGCCCGCAGACCTGGGTCTCAAAGTGCGAGCTGGGTGAGCGACGCGTGGACTTCGTCGAGCTGGAGGACTGGGCCGCCGCGTGCGGGCAGGGG
This sequence comes from Planctomycetota bacterium, assembly GCA_046155895.1. GTDB lineage: Bacteria > Planctomycetota > UBA1135 > UBA1135 > DASYPQ01. Next base: position 5,689 of record JBJXFB010000044.1, read on the forward strand.
CTGGCCTACTTCGTAACCAGGAAGGGGTAGACGACTCCACTCGGTCACTGTGCGGCCCATGGGAGGGCTACCATGTTCAGCATCCGGACTTCGCCGATCCTGACCTGAGCATGCGACTCCTCCGATGCCGATGGACGCCACTTCACAACGGCTAGCAGACAACGTCTTCCAGAAGGAGGTGGACAGGCTCACCGCTTCGATGCAACGACGAGCTGAGGAGATCGACAAGGACTTCCGGACGAAGGGGCAGTATCCCTCGTCGGCCCGACTCAACGAACAACGACTCGCGTTGGCGAACTACCTCGAGAGCCTTTCGAAGGCCAAGGTCGCTGCCATCGTGGATGCCCATCGAGGGTGTCGAGCGCCCATCGATTGCGCGGTCCATGAGCGTGTAGCACGAGAACTCCGGAACTTGTGCAACCACCACGGCCACCTCTACAGCAATCGCCTTGTTGCAGAAGTCTCTACACCCGGGCGATACCCGGCTGCTGCAGCAGTAGCACTGCAGGTTGCTCTCACCGAGGATCTGAACCGTGTCGTCTCCGCTGCTGTCCGCGACTTCCAGATCGCGGCCGACAAGTACTCACTGGAGCAACGGCCAGAAACGCCTGCATCGCCACCTGCGCATGACCACGCGAGCATGAGTAGCGGGGCAGATCTCAACGCGGCGGCCAAGCCCGTTGCGGAACTCGACGTTGTCCAGCGGCTGAGAAGCACGGTGAGCCGGGCTCAGCGAGAGCTGCTGGACCAGATCTGGGCGGAGTATCGAACCACTGGCCAGTCTCTTTCAAGGACCGCGCTCCACTTGAAACAAGGTAGCCCGACTAGAGTGCAAGCGCTACTCGGCGGGCTAGGCGGAAGCGTGGTGTACGAGAATCCTCCATCAGGTGATCAACCCGCCACCTACTGGCTCACGCTACTGGGTGCACTCCTCACGACTGATGGTGAGCGGATCGAAGCCGCACTGGCGACGTTTCTGGAGCATGCTCGAAGCCGCATCCTTGAAGATCAGACGGTCAGGAGCATCCAGTCCCAGGAACTGGCAGGTACGGAAGACTTCGGAGGCGATTGCCTTGAGATGTTGCAACGAGCCTTCCGTTTAGACTCGACCCAACTGAATCTCGGCGGCGGGTCCTCGTCACACGGATGGCGAGTAGATATTCCGGAACCGCTGATCGATGTTCTGCTTGAAGCCGACGACCTGCGCGCGTTCGTACGGATGAGTGCCAGCGATGGCTACGATCCCAATCGGCCCATAGAACACACCAAACGCGCTTCCTACCAATTCATGCGAAGCCAACATTCTGAACTGGACGTGCAATTCGGGTTCGTACGAGACCCGGCGCTTCGGAGGCAGCTCTGGTCAGACTGGCAAGAAGTTCAGCGAGTTCTGAAGGTGAAGGCATGGAAAGCATGCACCGTGCTCTGTGGATCTGTGATAGAGGGCATCCTGTACGATGCGCTCTATGCAGTATCGGCCACATACGAAAGGGACGCTCCAGAACTGAAACAACCGAAACGGGCTCGACTGAGTGACTTGGTCGAGGAAGCCAAGAAGCGCGGAATTCTGCGGGGCGCGAATTCTCATTTGAGCCACGCGATCAGAGAGTTCCGCAATTTGATCCACCCGGAACGGCAGCTCGACCTTGGCTTAGCTGTCTCCGAAGAGCAAGCCCAGATCGCCGTTAGCTCCGTTCGAATCCTAATCCGGGAGCAATCGAGCAATGCGGAATCGAGCCCTCGGGCGGATGAAGGAGACCCGTACCTGGACGAGCGACCCTAGAGCTATGTGCGACCAAGGGCCATCGGAAGGTGGCAATCACTAGCCTTGCTCAACGACGACGCGCGGTTCGTCGCTTGCGGCTCTAGCTCGCGTCGCGCCTCACCTCACGCCCCGACGGAGCGCTCTTCTCCAGGGCATCGCGCAACTCCTCGACCCCGAGGTGGGTGTAGACCTGAGCCGTGAGCTTCGGATCGCGGTGCCCAAGAAGGTGCTGAAGGTGGACGAGACCGACGCCGCGGCTGGCGTAACGCGAGGCCGCCGTGTGGCGCAGCGAGTGGATGTCCAGTTTCCGTCCCTGGTCGTCGACCCGCGCGATTCCGGCAGCCACAAGCATCCGGTCGAAGATGCGCATGATGTTGTTCGTCGGTCCGCACCACGCGGCGCCGTCGGGGGTCCTGAAGACCCGGTCGCGCTGGCCAACCTCGCGCCCGAGCACCCCCTCATGCACCTCGCGCAGCCCTCCTAGCTCGCGAGCGAGGTCCCCGCAAATCGGGATCCCCCGCGTACGACCCGCCTTCGTCGTCTCTGCCCGCAGCGTCACGGTGCACGCATCCAGGTCGAGGTCCGCCCACGTGACGCGAACAGTCTCGCCGTATCTCGTCGCGGCTTCGAGCAAGAAGCGGAACAGCGGCGCTTGGGGAACACGCGGACGTGGCGCACCCAAGGCGCGGAGGGCCCCCTTAGCTCGCGACCAGCCACGCGCCGCGCACTCGTTCTGCCGGTCGTCGGCCTTGGCCGCAGCCAAGAACCTCGCGATTTCCTCCTCAGTCATCGCCCGCCTCCGGTACCGCTTCGTCGCCTCCGTCTCGGGGAGCCGAGGCATGCGCTCGATGGGCGACTGCGCAATCAGGCCGGCGCGTTCCGCCCACCGAAGCATCGATCGCAGCACGTCGCAGCCGAGGTTTGCCGAGCGCACTGAGATCCCAGCCTTTAGCCGAGCGGCCCGGTACGAGATCAGATCGTACGGCTTTACGTCGCGCACGCGCTTCGCCGGGATGTCGGCAAGGACGCGATCGAGCGAGGCCGTAACATTGACCACATGCCGCGGACACGAGCGCGTGGCGAGGTCAGTGAGGTAGAGACCGCGGATCTCGACGAGCGGTCGACTCTGGCCCTCCACGGTCGAGAGCCCTGCAACCTCCAGATCGCGCTGGTGGACGATCTCGATTCGCATCCGCTCCGCCACGCGACGGTCCCGCGAGAGCGCCCGACGGCGACGTCGGCCCTGGGCGTCCTTCCAGTCCAGGGTCCACATCGCCCCCTGACGAGAGAGTCGCCCCGCGCCGAGCGCGCGTCCGAGCCGGGTGGCGATCACCGATTGGCGTCCCGCACGAGCCACGTGTAGATGTCGTTCTCCCGCCAACGGAGCACCCCGTCGAGATTGACTGGTCTCGGCGCACGTCCGTTCAACCAGGCTTTGTGAAACTGCTTCGTTCGACTGAAACCCAATGCATAGGCTGCTTCGTCCTCGCGAAGCGGGGTCTCCGAGTCGAAGTGAGCCTTGGACTCTCGAGCCGCATTGCACTCTTCGTTCAACCAATCCGTCATGACGACCGCCTTCCTTCGACCCACGCCTCAACTTCGCTCCGTCGCCACCGCAGCGCACGGGCGCGCCGGAACGGCGCGGGGAACTTCGCCCGGGGATCGTTGCGCAGCCGCGAGAACGTCCTCGGGTCGATTCGGAGCAACGCGGAGACCTCGACGCGGGTCATCAGGGAGGCCGCCTTGCTCGTCTCTGTGGTCGTCATCGGATCCGTTGGCGCGGGTTCACCCACGTCCCGACCACACTCAGCCTCGCCGGCTTCGAGGAGCGCAAGCGCTGATTCCGAGGTCTCGACGAGCTTTCTGCCCACCTCGGCGAGGTCGGTGAGGATCCTGGCCAAGGACTCCTGCGGCGCGGTCACGGCGCGGCCTTCTGCTCGATCCCGAGCGCGCTGAAGATCTGCGCCTCGATCGAACGGCGGTCATCGGAACGCAAGAGCCTCACGATCGCGTGCTCGCGTCCGTGGGCATCACGCCTCGTGGGAAAAGAGATTGCGGTCTGGCCCTTTCGTGTGCGACGGAGGGTGAGCCCTTCAAGGCGCACGGTGTCGTTTAGGACGCACGAGACAAAGCCAATGAGGCCGCGACGCACGTCGTACGACGCAGCGTCAGTCAGACGGACGTCGGAGACCACCATGGAGTGATTCACCCCGGAGCCTCCCACTCCTTCTGCAGGTCTCGCCCGCGGATCAGGGCAAGACCGTCGAGACGGAGGCAGTCCGTGAACTCGGAACCGAGCCAACCCGGAAAGCCATGACGACGTTCGACAGGCGAGCGAGGCGCGAAGACGATGCGACCGAGGCGGCAGGAATCAGCCATCGCGGAGTTCCTCACCGATGTGCCCGTCCTCGCTTTGATCCCAGAACTCGACCTGTTCGAGCGGCACCCCAGGCGGATGGCAACGCTCGCAGATCCAATTCCAGCGTCCCCGGAGACTCCACCACCGCATCCCACGGCACAGTCGGCACGGCAACGACGGCCCAGGTGAGCCGGGGAGCGTGGATAGCGACGCAGGCAGCGATTCGTGGACGGGAGGGCTGCCAGTGTTGTCGTCGCCGCCTTCTCCTGACGGTAGGTTTGGTGGGTTACGTGGGTTGGTTCCGCCCGGCTCCTGGTCCGTGTGCGCGCATGCGGGCGCGCGCTCGGGCGTACGCGGGGTTGGGTCGGCAAGACCCACCAAACCCACCAAACCCACGGACCCGTCCCCCTCCCCGACCTGGACCACCTGCCAGAGCGCAACGCCCTGACGATCGCCGGCCCGTTCGATTCGAAGACCGTCCACTGCCCGCCGCTCGTAGGACGAGAGCCACTTCCCCAGCCGGCGGGCGTTGGGCTTCCCGTCCTGACCACATGCAGCTTCAACAAGCGCGTCCCAGAGGTCGTGCGCAGCATCCTCTCCGCAGTCGTGGGCGGCCCTGATCACCTCGGCGACGGTGACCACGCGACGCCCGAAGACCGACGACCAGCTCGACAGCATTGCTCGCAACTGCCGACTGACCGGGTCGCTCTCACTCAGCCGCTTCCTACCCTCGCAGGGATCGGCCTCGCCACTCCAGACGAGCGCCGAGCGCACCCAGTCCGACCACTCTTCGAATCGTCCGAAGACGGACAAGCCTTGACTCGGCCGCCCAGCGAAGTGGTAAGCGCGCAGAACCGTTAGGCCTGCCCGGACAAGCCGACCGCGATGAGCCGGGACGTATTCGTGGAGGTTGACGTCGAACCGCCTCTCTTCGGGTCGTTCACAGCGCGGGTCCAAGTCGCAGGGCACCACGCGGGTGACGAGGTCCCCGGTGAACACGAGGTTGTTCCCGGTCGCGAGCAAGGTGATCGCCGTGGGCGCCTGCACCATCTCGGACTTCCCGAGGAGTCGTCCCTTGTAGTACTCCTGCGTCAACACCGAACAGAGGTCGGGGCCACCCAGGGGCCGCTCGATGTTGTCGATGCACGCGACGGGTTCGCCTTCGATCAGGATCGCGAGGATGCGCTTGCGCTCCTCGTCCTCATCCTTGCCCTGCGACATCACCGAGCAGACGCGGCCTGTAGCGATCATCGAGACGATGTCAGCCAAGAGTGACTTGCCGCTCGCCATCGTCGGAGCGCGAAACCCAGACAGCGGCGCTGTTCGAATAGAGCGCCGAATGAGGGCAGTGAGAATGGCCGCCAGTGCTGCCGCACGATCCGAAGGCGCGACCCAAGCAAACCCCTTCAGGATCTCTAGGAGTTCACAGAGCGCGGCGCGTGCGTCTTCGAGTGTGGGTTCTTCCGGGATCGGCTCGAACTGTGTGGAGCCAGGATCGAAGAGGAGACAAGTCTCTGGGTCGTAGCCCGGCGTCGCGAGAATCGATCCGTCAGGGCGCAGCGTGGGTGCTTCGATCACGCCGAGGAGCACCGGGGCTTTCCAGTGGCCCTCGCGCGCGAGATACGTCTGGGCGACGATGGTCGGACAGTCGACATTCTCTTCGACTATCTCATTTCCAACGGCCCTGACCCGAACCCACTCCGCCGCGATCGTGAAGCGCTCGATCAGGTAGGGAAGGGTCACCGGACGAAGCAGGAGCGCCCCTTGCGCTCCGCGAAATCCACGTCGAACTGTCGGGACCGGAACGCGGACTGCGCGCACTAGCAACGAGCCGCGCTGATAGATCGGGTCGCCGTCGTGGTCGTCGAGCAGTGCCTGCTCGCCCTTCGTCACGCAGTCGGGGAGACCACCATCGTGGATAACGATCCTGGGCCGACGGCGAGCCGCTGGCGATCCGCTCCTAGCCTGTTCGCCCTCCGGAGGAAGCGACCCCGAGCCGTTCGAATCTAACGGCTCGGAACTGTCGATGTCAGCGGCCGGGGATGATGAAGTAGGCGACGTCCCGGGCCTCGCCATCTGTCCGACATTGCGGACCTTGCGCTTGGCCCTCCGAGGAGTGATCGGATTCTCCATGCCCGCCTCGATGCCACTGCGAAGGGTCGGCTCGATTTCCGTATCCTCAAGCCCGCACTCCGCTGCGGCCGTCCCAAGGACCTCTTCGACGAAGGCACGTTCGATCAGGCCAGCACCGATGTAGCCGCCCATCACGAAGGCCCACTTGTTGAGCGTTTCGTTGCGCGTTCCTTCTGCCGCGTTGGAGACCGCCGACGCGGCCACCAGGAGCTGTGGTCTTGCCAAGCACGCGATGCTCGTGCGCCGCTTGCGGCGGGGTGCTGAGCCTGGAGTGGACGAGCGACGAGGAGGCGGGGGCGCAGGAGGTGGGGAAGAGCCCTTCCTCGGGGTTCGCAAGAGATCGAGGAGCGCCGAGGGAGGCTCTGCGAGCTCGACCTCCTCCGGCGAGAGCCCTGGTGCCCACCGATACGGTGCGCCAGTGTCGGGATGCAGCGACCCGGGGAAGACAACCTGCCCGCCCTCGCCACGGATGTCCACGTTGGGGGCGAGCTTGGATGCTGAGTTCCTGATTCCGTCCGCCGGATATCGGAAGTAGAAGTGTCGCTTGCCGCCGCTGGTGATGACCGTCGGCGTCTTGGGCAAGTTGAACGGCGCCGTCCCGGAACCGTCTGTCGTATCGTCATCGACTGCGAAGACGCCGGAGACCTCGCCGGTTCGCAGTCCAAGATTTCCCTCGCGCGCCCAGGCTTCAACGGTTGCCAAGTCCGGCTTTGGGGCTTGCGCCCAACCGTCGAGGATCGGTCGCTTGCCGCGCAATGGAGTCATCGCCCACCCACGCGCGTGGGCCTTGCGAGCCTCAACGACCCGGTCGCTGGTGCTCGGCACGATGGGTGCGGCCGCGGGCTCAGTCATGGCCCACCCGCCCTTTGACTACTGGAACTTCGTTCTGGCTCCTCGTGAACTCTTCGCCGAGTCGGCGGTGTAGTTCGTCGGGCAGGACACCGAAGTTCTCGGCAGCCTGAAGTAGGTGGACTAGATCCCAGAGCCGTCGACCTGCCAGGATCGGTGGAGCGGGCTGGACCTTTCCGCGCCGCACGGTCTCAGCCAGGCGCGGCTCGGTGGTGTTGAGCAGCCGGGCCGCCTGGCCGGTCGAGATTGGGAGCTTCATCTGGCGTCCTCCGTCGAGCGACGAGTAACAGTCGCTCCACAGAGATGCCGGACACCGATTCGGACACTTCCTCCCGAGGAGGTGTCCGGATCGGACACAAGCTGGTCAGTCCAGGTTCCAGATCACGCCGGAGCAGTCCTGTTCCCAGTAGCCGCGCAGGCTGGGAGGAAGGATGTCGTCTCTGATCCGGCGACCGGTGCGTTCCAGGCTGGCTGGGCTGGTGATGTTCCAGTAGCCACCCTTCAGTCCTTGGGCCAAGAGATCCTTCCAACTGTGATGCTGCTTCGGCTGAGCGAGGATCATCCTCGCGAGACACGCCCGGGTCGCTCCCTTGATGCTGCACTCGACGGGTACGCCCTGCGGCCCGTGGACAAGTCGAAGGGTGAAGATGGCCTGCTTCACCAGAGGACGATCGACATATTCAGTCTTCAGGTACTGCCTATTGGAAGACGTCTCCTGAGCTGCCCCAGCTGATGAGTTGTGAGAAGATCCACTTGTCTCTCCAGCAAGTGATGCGTTCGCAGGGGGCGGCACCGTGGCACGAACAGAACCGGGATTGTGTCCGCGTTGAACGCGTCGAAGCTCCTCCTCGATTCGTACTGCAATGCCCTCGAAGAAGTCGTGGTACTGGGTCCACGCTCCGCGATCTCGGTCCAGGACGATCCCCAACTCTTCTGCAACAGAATTCGCGACACCCTTATCGTCCACCTTCTCCAACAGGCGCCAGAATGCTGAGCGCATGTATCGCTCTCGTCGAAGCCTGTCTGACTCCCCCTGCAACGCAGGGCGCTCGACGAACCGCTCGAGCTCCATTCCAATCTGATCCGCACATTCCAGGAGTGCATGAGCCGCGGGCACCATGCAGTTGGATAGCCAAGCATGTGCATAAGCTCGAGGGTCGAGTCGGGCAGTCCACTCAGCCCAGTTCTCTCGGACTTTCCAAGGTTGGAACTCGCTGGGGAATCCATGACGTGTGCAGCGCCATACGAGTCCGTAGACTTGGCCCAACTTCTCCAGGTGCTCGCGAGTGGCGGATGCGCGCTTCGCCGTCTCTTCGACGGATTGCAGCAAGCCCTCCGCCTCAGATGACAGGACCTCGACAACGGGCATGGGGTCTGGCCCGATCGGAGCTGCAGGAGTCTTGCGAGTGGGGTTCTCAGGCATCGGGGCGAAGAGGAAGTGCCTCGGAGTCGGTCAACCGATCTGTGGCGGTTGTGAGTGTTTCGACTGCGATGGTATCGCCGCGCACGGGACGCCCATACTCCTTCACGATTCAATGGCCTCACGCAGCCACTCCTCGTCGCACCTCGCCTAGACCGGCATCGATGCGATTGACCGATGCCGCTGCGCCTGCTGAACGAGGAGCACCTCGCGGGTTCAGGGAGAGGCGAGGGGTCCGATTCCCTGCTACATCGGACCTTGTCGCCCCGTCCGCATTGCCCCCGGATCACCCGGGGGGGGCCGTTTCGTCCTCTTGGCCGTCGAGCCGAACAGAGTCGGGCAGAAGCTTGGGGCAGGATCGCGAGATAACTCGTAGTATCCCTGGCTCGAACCGCAGGAGTTCGTGTTGCCCTGGGGTGCTCGCGCAACCCCCATCGATCAGAGAGGAAGAGAATGAACAAGCTACTCGCCATTGTGATCTCGCTGTGTCCCATGCTTTCGATGTCATCTTGTGTTGCACAGAAGCGGATACACAAGCTCCCAACCTACGATGAGTGCATGGCGATCAAGCCTTGCGGCCCTACGCGATACGTCTGGGCGAGCGAGACGCCGGTCGAGGAATTGCCAGCGTTGATCCCCTACGCTGCGATCGTGACGGCGGGCAACGACCAGTACTACTGCATGAAGAAATCTATTGACGAGGGGACAAAGCTGGGCGCCGACCTTGTGTACATGGGAGACACGACCTCCGTGTATGCAGGGACTGTGACGAGTTTTTCCGGCAACACTGCCTACTCGTCGAACCAATATGCCATTGCGATGAGTACGTGCTGCTACCGGTTGTCCCCCGTGCGTCTCGGCTTCTGGTTTGACGAAGACGGAATGGTGGTCGCCATCAATGAGGACACTCGAAAGAGCGGCCTACTCGAAGGAGACACCGTCGTGTCGGTGGCGGGATCGCCTGTCCTGAAACGTGATGGGTTCCTGCGTTCTCCGCACTATCGCAAGGTTCTCAAGATGAAGCCGGGCGACGAGGTGACCGTGGTTTGGATTCGGCCTGGTACGGGCCGCATGGAGGGAAAGGTCACATGCCTGCCAAACCCTCCCACGCACCTTGAACTTCCTGACGCTGATATCCAATCCGTACCGGGATACATGCGCGCGGCCCAAGACTAGGCAAAGGGCTGAGCGGTCGCGCCGGTTGTCGTGGTCCAGGTCTAGACGCGACCTGGCTCATGGAACCATGTCCGAGGCTAGAAGAGATCGGGCCTTGCCCAGAGCGGTGCGGATGCGGTCATCGGGGCCCTCCGACATCTTTCTCTGCCGCGTCCTCTCCAACGCTCGTGATAACCTCGTGCCGCCATGGCTGATCTCTCCGCGCGCGCTCGGCTGATTCTGCGACACATCACAACGTCCAAGTTCGGGAACGTCGCCATGGACGAGATGGTCCGTTTCTCACCGGTTGATGGTGGAATCGTGGACATGAAGAGTGAGGCGCGCGAAAACGCCAGCGCGGTCCAAGAACTCATCCGCGCGGGGTTCGTGGATCTGTGGGTTGTCGATCGCTGGACCGTGGATCGCCCGGAGAGTGGAGGGCGGACCGGCGATGTTCGACCAGAACTTGTCCTGATGCCAAGCGAGACTGCGCCGCAAGTCGAACGCTAGCCACATCCACGAACGCTCCGACCCTACGCGGCGAGTACTTCCCGCAGCCGTCCTTCGTCGCACCTCGCGCAGACCGTCGTGCTTGCGATCGATCGGTGGCGCAGCACCACCGCTGTCACCTAGAGCGCGCGCTCCGCTCTCTCCCGGTCAGGTACGCGACGAGCGCGGCCACGCCTCCCACAAGTAGCGCCGTGCGCAGAACGCGGGTCAGGCACGCCACCCACGCGATCCCGATCCCGAGCGCGGCCCAGCCGATCCACAGGTGGCCGTCGTACGTCGCCGCCTGAACGATCGCGAGTACGACCAGGATGAAGGGGGCGCCTATCAGGAACCGCAAGGCGCGCAGAGTCCGGAACGGGGACATGGGCAACATGAGGGCCTCCGGCGCGACCTACGCGACTGGGGCCCGGGAATTCTCGCGGGGGCTAGGACGCCAGCCCCTCGCGCAGCCGTCCCTCTTCGCAGCAGCGCTCGGGGTCGAGTTGCCTTTCGGCTCACCTGCTGGACGAGGAGCGGACAGGCCGGTCTTCGCGGCCTGAAGGCGCTAGTCCAGATCCAGATTGCTCCGCGCCGATACCTGCCTGCACCTCTCCCCCGTCATTCCCTCGGCGACGGAGCATCAAATGAAGGCTCGCTGCGCAATCCTCTTCGCTCTCCTAGGTTCGTCCTGCGCATCCATCTTCAGTGGAGGGCGGGACACGATCACGATCAACTCCTTGGAACCCGGCACAAGAGTCTTCGTTGATGGGGCTCTCCGAGGAGAGGACTGCGTCAGCGTGGACGTCAAGCGCGGGAAGAAGCACGTAATCCGTGTCGAGAAGAAGGGCTGTCAGACGGTAACCGAGGAGACTGGTGAGTCGCTCGACGGGTGCATGTTCCTCGGCATCCTGATTGACTGGGGCATCATCAGCATCCCCGTGGATCTCATCAGTGGCTCGGCCTGGAAGACGGAGCCGACGGAGTACACGGTCACTCCGCTTCCCCTTCGGAAGCCTGCCCCCGATCCGATCACAACGAGGGAGGCAGCGGTGACCAAAGCGAGCGTCGCACCCGCAGCTCCCTGATCTAGCGTGTGGCGACCTTTCGTCCCCGACCAACCATCACGATACTAGAGCCTCCCGCAGCCGCCCCTCGTCGCACCTCGCGTACACCGTGGTGCTGGCGATTGAGCGGTGGCGCAGCGCCTGCTGCACAAGCAGAAGATCGCGCGTCCGCTTGTAGAGCCTGATGGCGAACGAGTGCCGCAGGTCGTGGGGAGAAGTGCGGCGCTCAACGCCTGCCTTGCGGCACCAGATCCCGAGCCGTCGTTGCGCGTGCCTCGCGCACAGCGCGCGTCCGCCGCGTCCCGTGAAGAGCGGGCCGTCTGGTCTCCCCTCGAGATAGCTACGCAGGTGCTCGCGAACGGCACGCGACAACGGGAGCGACGTGGGCACGTCGCCCTTCGTTCGTCGCAGCGCCAGCTCCCCGCGTTCGAGGTCCACGTCGCGCGTCTCCAGGGCGAGGGCCGAGCCGAGGCGAATCCCTGAACCGAGCATCAGCGCGAAGAGCGCGTGGTCACGCTTCGCCTCGGGGCCGACGCCTGCGCCGAACGCCAGGAGCAACCGTCCCTGCTCCTCGTCGCTCATCGCCCGTGGTGGAGGCGTGCCACAGAGCGCGCGGCGGACAAGGCGCGCCGGGTTCGATCGCGTGTACCCCGCCTCGTGCGCGTACCTAAAAAATGTCCTGAGGCTCGTGCGCAGGGCGTTCGCGCTCGTCGCCTTCTTGGTTGCGCCGTCAGGACGGGATCTGGCAGTTGAAGATGCCAAGAAGGTGGCGAGCGTTTCGTGGTCGATCTCCTCGACGTTCCCGTTGTTCCCGCTCCCGCGAAGCCACGAGGCCAGGAGCCCGATGTGGCGCTGGTACTGATGGATGGTGTGCGGCGACCGTCCGTCCGCCTCGAGCTGCGTGACGTAGCGCGCCAGGGCCTCTTCGATCTTCATTGGTGCCTCCACTCATGTGCGAAGGGCCGACCCACCCGCTGGTGGACCGGCCCTCTGCGCGCTACGCGGGGATCACCTCTTCGCGGGCTCGGTCTCGGGAAGCGGGGCCTTCGCCACGATCCCTCGCTCCTCGGCCCACACGAGCGCGAGCCGCAACACGCGCCGCGTCTTGTCGATCGAGAGCTGGGACTTGTTCTTCCCCGAGCGCAGCTTCATCACGCGCTTGGAGGTGAAGAACGCTCCGACCTTCTCGGGCGTCAGATCCGCGAGCGGCGTCTCCTCGCCGAGCTCGGTCATGGCCGTCTTCAGCTCCATCTTGTAGCTCGCGATCGTGCCGTCCGACTTGCCATCCTCCTCCATCTGCGTGGCGTAGGCGGATGCCAAGTCGATGAGCGTGGCGACGCCCGAAACGCTCTTCTTGCGCTTCCCCTTCTTCGGCGCCTCAGTCTCGGGCGCGGGTTCCTCCGTCGTTGCCACGGCCTGCTGGGTCGCCGCCTCCACCTGCGTCTCGATCGGAGTCCCGGTCGTCGATTCGTTCGTGGTGGTGTTCGTCTTCGTCTTCTTCTTGCCCATCTGCGTTCTCCTTGAAATCGCCTCACCATCGAGGCGGAACGCATCAGGCCTCCAGGTGCGAACGAAGGGAGGAGGCTCGCCGCGATTCCAATGCTTCGGTTGTGCTTGGAGGAATCGCTACGAAAAGGGAGCGGTCAGATTGCGCAGGGCAGGCACACGTCCTGCATGCGGCGCCGCGCGGACTCCAGTTACTGCGGATTCGTCTTGCCGGTGTCCGCGCGTCGAGCCCTGATCGCGTTCGTTCCCAGGAGACCATTCCAATGACGACCACGAACGCGACCACCACCAAGCCCGTCCTCTATTGGAGCGAGCGCGGCCAGATCGGCTGCGCGACTCCCGGCCACGCGCCCTACGCCGGCAGCGACACGTTCGTCTGGGAGCGATGGAAGGCGATCACGCCGCGCGAGGCCGCAGGGTTCCAGCGCGACGTCGGAAGGCCGCCCTTGTGCGAGACCTGCGATGCGATTGCGAGGCGCGTCGACGATAAGGACATGGGGCCCGGGTCGTCGTCACCGTGTTAGTCGGGCCGGTAACCCGCCGCCCCTACTGGATGATGATCTGAACGTCCTTCTCGGGTTCCCCGCCAACGCCCCGCACCGCCCGCTCCTTCTCCATGCTGAGCAGGAAGGCCTGCACCGCATCCTTGGCGGAAGTCAGGGGCAGCGACTTCATCGTCTCGATCGAGCGGCCCTGGATGAACCGCAGCACCTTGAGGTGGCGAGTGTTCATCTCCTCGATCTCCTCGACGAGCTTCTCATCGGTGCGTTCCCGAGCCTTGCGTTCAACCTCTTCCAGGCGCTCCTGCCATTTCTCGCGCTTGGCGCAGCGAGACACAGCCTTCTTCGAGACGCCCAACTTCTCCGCGAGCGCCTGATGACTGCGACCCGGCCCGAGCTCGACGTACAGTTCGAAGGCGTTGGGAGCGATTCTCCGGTTCATTCCCTATGGGCGACCTCGCTCGTCGGGACGGGCGTACTCCGCGCACGAGATCTTCCCCTCCGTTCGCGCCAATCCACAGTGGGCACGTCCGCTCGAAGGATGCCTAGTATCGTTCGCTCGAGGTAGATCGCCCTCGCCATCACATCGAGCGCCTCCGTTGCCGAGCGAATCGGGAAGTCTTGGATCGCCTTCAGCGATCGCTCCTGCAGGCCGAGCAGCTCCTGGAAGTGACGCTTGCGACGAGCGACCTCGGCACTCAGGAGTCGCGCATCCATGGCTCGGCGTGCGCGCGCTTCGAGACTCGCCAGGCGCCGCTTCCAATCATCGCGGGAAGCGCGTTTTGTCACCGCGCGCAGGCTGACTTCGAAGTGCTCTGCGACACCGCGATAGGTGCGGGACTCCCCCATGCCGACGTAGACCTCGAATGCCGTTGCCGGAAGTTTGGCGCTCACGCCACACCTCGCAGCGTGGCCATTTCCGCAAGGGTCTTTCCAGTTTCCTCCAGCACTGCGTTCTTGCCCGAGAGGCGCTGGTAGCGCAGGGCGATCACGTCGGCGTAGAGGAGGTCGAGTTCCATGAGGAAGGCCTTTCGACCGGTCTGGTCGCATGCAGCCATGGTCGAACCGCTTCCTCCGAACAGGTCCAGGACGTTCTCTCCGGGTCGAGAAGAGTAGTGAATCGCGCGCGCTGCCAGTTCCACGGGCTTCTCCGTTAAATGGATCATTGCTGTGTGGTTCAGCTTCTTGATCGGCCACAGATCAGTCGCGTTGTTGGGGCCGAAGAACTGGTGCGCAGCGCCTTCCTTCCATCCGTAGAAGCAAATCTCGAACGCGCCCATGAAGTCCTTGCGCGTCAGGACTGGATGCTGCTTGTCCCACACGATCCCCTGCGAGAAGTAGAGGCCGCTCTCGGCGAGGGCCGGCGGATAGTTGCCGAGATTCCCATAGCCGCCCCAGACGTAGAACCCGCGCCCTGGGAGCAGTACCCGTGAGGCATTGCCGAACCACAGCCGCAACAGTCGCGCGAAGTCCTCGTCGGTAACGAAGTCGTTAGCAAGCGGACGGTCCTTGGCGCGGAGCTTCCTCGTCGTGGGTTTGGCCTTGCTCGGGTCACGCGCGAGATCGAGTTTCTGATGGTGCTTGACCCCGGTGAACGAAGAGAGCCCGGCCGCGATCGCGTTGTTCGAGCGCGGCTCGACCTTGACATTGTAGGGGCAATCCAAATTCAAGAGATGGATCGGCGCCCCCGCCACGAGCCGATCCACGTCCGCCGCGGACCCGCTATCCCCGACCAGGAGACGATGCCGCCCGAGGATCCACAGGTCTCCCGTACGCGACGTCGCCTTGTCGGGGGGCTCAGGTACTTCATCCTCGACAATCTCACTGGGGTCGTGATCGAGGAGGCCGGCGACGAGCTCATCGATCTCGCCCGCATCGAACCCGATGCCGTCGAGCGCATCCTCGGCCTTGAGGCCTTCGAGCAGCCGACCAAGTGCGGGTAGCGACCACTCGGAATGCTCTCCTACGCGGTTCAACGCGATCGAGAGCGCAGTCGCCTGAATCCCGCTGATCTCAAGCTCGACGATGTCGACCTCGGTCCAGCCGAGCGAGCGCATCGCGATCAGGCGCCCGTTGCCCCCGATCACGCGTTGGGTGGGCCGGTGCACGACAAGCGGCTCGGCCTGGCCCCAGCGAGAAAGGCTCGCCCTGATGGCGTCGAGGCTCCGTTCGGGGTGCGAGCGCGCGTTCGCGGGATCGACGTGCAGCGATTCGATCGGCACACGGCGGATGACGAGAGGAGCCGCGTGATCGCTACGAGTCCCCGATGATTCTGAAGCGGCGCCTGAGTCCATACCAAGTCCCCTCCGGCAGGAATGCCGGCATCGTGGGTTGCCTCAGCGGAGACTTGGAATTGGTGGGCGAACGCCGCCCCTTGGATTTGATTGCCGAGGTGATCTCGATCTTGCCAGGGCCGTCGCGCTCATTCAACCCGGTCGGCGGGAGACCCAGTGGCATCTCGCACGCACCACAGTGAACCATTGAGGAACCGAATAGGCACTCCCCTTCAAACGTCCCTCGCCTCCGGACGGCCTCCGATCGGGAACATCGACGGATCGCCGCAAGTGGTTGTCCGCGGCGGGTCAACGCATCAGAAGCCCACCAAACGTCCCGCGATCAACGTCGGATCTTGGGGACGTTCCGGGGACACTTTGGGGACCTTTGAATCGTGCACGTCCCATGCGACCGGAAATGCGACGCAGCGCCAGGACTCGGCGAACCTGCGGGGAAGTGGCTCAGGTCAGCGTCGCATTGCCTCCATACTACGACGCCCGTTGGCCCTGGGCTTAGCGAGCTACTCCAGTATAGTCGTAACTGCACTCATTGATTATCATTACTAACACATGCGATTATCCACCTTCGCGTCAGAGCGGGTCCACACATGGCGATCTAAGGCCTCGGTTCGAAAGCAGACACGCTGTTGGACTCTGCTCATTGGCATTGAACATAAGGGCACTGCCATCAACATGTCATTTTGGCTTTACCATGCGCATGGTAAGGACATAGCCGCGCACACTCCTTGGTGTAGCAACAGCACACATTACCTCCCCGCCGGCGAAGCCGCCCCCACACGTCAGTAACAGCTCACCGATCTGTTCCCCATCGGCTTTCCCTGAAATCCGGCCCAGCTCTGAACCACCTTTTCCTGAGAATACAAACACTGCTCCCTCATCTCTGTGAAGGCCATCCGCATTCGGATTGCCGACAAGAAGTTCTGCGCGGCCATCATTGTCAATATCGGAGGCGAGATCAATTGCTCTGCCGAATCCCACCACATCTGCGCCCTGGCTCTGAGGACACTCAATGGAGTACAGTTTCTTTCCAGTCGCTCCCGAAAAGACCACCACATTAGACTGAGCACCTGGGTCTCCAACCACTATGTCACCGACACCGTCGCCATCCACATCTTTGCCGGCGGCAACGGACCAACCAAACTGGGTTTGGGGGTTGGCCGTACCCTCCTGTGTCGGCCCCTTAACTCTGAACAGTCTATGTCCGTCTTTGCCCGACAACACATCAGCATATCCCTGTAGCGCTTGGTCCCCACGTTTCAATGATTTGATCCCTGGAGCTCCCACGACATAATCGATAACTCCGTCTTTGTCGAGGTCTCCGGCGCGGGCTATCGACCATCCAAATGCCGCTCCAAGTTGGTCCCCAGGCACTCGATATAGTACCTTGCCGGATCGTCCGGATAGACATACGACATAACCAGGCCCGGGACTTTCGACAACGCTCGCGCCACGTTGCGGCGCTCCAACGATCAAGTCTTCATGACCATCTCCATTGGTATCTCCGACATTGCAGATGTCGTATCCTGCACAATCCTGGGCCGCATCTCCAATAAAACGGTACACGCTCGCCCCGTCGTCAGCGGCAACTGCTCTCACCTCATAACGATACTTGGAGCCTACGTCTTCCGCTCTTAGGGCAACCGTCTGGCACAAGATGCGCGCGATCGGATTATGGCCATCGAGTGATTCACAGGCCATGCCAGATTCAGCAAGCCCAACACCTGTATTCGCCTTGGCAAGAACGGTCCCTGCAGTACAGGATAGTAAGATGACTCGGGATGGATTCATTAACCCAACGAGTATTGGCGAGGTGGCACAACCACCGTCCCCACGCGACAACTGTAATGAGTTGATCAAGTCTTCAGGTGTCACCGCCAACTCGGTCTCGAATACTTGACGAGCCTCAAGGGTTACGGCCGAGGTTTCGATGTTCTGCATACCGGGACAAGGCGCCAAGAGGAAGCAGGCGAAGGTCACTAGATATGCCATTCTGCAGCCTGTCTATCGAGAGCGAGGATGGAGCTAGCGCTCCGGAGGAGGGGGAGGAGGTTCCCAGAAGTGTGGACTCGGATGCACCAGTGTAGTTAGCGGGCATGCCCCGCATGCAAGATTAATGGTTAGCGAGACAGATCCGGGCCTACCGTTAGCCTGTATGGAACATGTCGCCTCCTGACCGCAAGCTGCCGCGGCTACGCATTCGTAAACTCCCTCCGAGCTACCCGGAGGAACACTCACCCCAGTGGGTGAGTCGTGAGTCTCCCATTCCACGGAACCATTCTTCCGATGCCAATTTCCGTTTTGGTTCGCGTGTTGTCGACGGCACTCGGGATCTCCGCTGGTGCCAGGCTTTGGCTCGATATTTACTTGAAGATAGATCTTCCAGAAACATGGGGCGTTTCCACCTTCACAGCAATGACCCGAATTCAGTGTGTCCGGCCTATAGTTCGGAGCTGCTGGCCGAACGCTGGCAGGCCAATGCAAGACAGTCCAACAACGTGCGGATTGATCTCCGCTCTCGTCATCGACCTGAGGGGAACCTGCGCCACATATGCCACACAAGCCAAGGGCGTCCGTGACTATTACTGCACGGGAGCCAACATATTCGTAGACACTAGACCCTTCAACATAAGTGAGTGGGTCGCGGACGTTCCATCGGCCCACGCTCACGTTAATGGCACGGTACCGGCAATGATAGAGAAGGCTAGTGAACGTATCTGATTCATATCCGGCATAGGCTCGTAGATTTGAAACAGCAACTGCAGATAACGCCAACCGCCCAAGCGCGGTGCCGCTATAGGTTCCCTGAATCGTACTCTCGTCTGTCGCGTCGACATCCCCATCAAGGTCGATGTCGCCTCGCACATTGTAGATCGAAGGTGGCCCCGCTGTTCGCCACGTGTTGACCTGCGTCACATCCGTGGCATCGCAGTCCCCGTCCGAGTCCGTGTCCCCTCCAGGCAGCCCAAATGGGACCCCATACGCCGAGTACTTGACCCACTCCTTCATCGTGCCGACATCGGTCACAATCGCGCTCACGTCCGCCCGCCAGTTCTGACAGTAGTAGCGACGCTCCTCGAGGTTTCCGTCCGAGGCGCTGGTCCAGGCTGTGCTGGCATCCTTGTTCCGGCAGACCACCAAGTCGATGTAACTCGACGCCCCGGATCCGTCAAGCCCGGCCTGATGAGGCACGAAGTCCTCCTTGGGCGAGCTGTCCGATTCCCGGAACCGCGCCAAGTGGCGCCACCGCTCGTCGAATGCGTCGTAGTACCACTTGTCGTTCGCGTCGACGTCCCCGTCGGTGTCGGTGTCCTCGTGGATCCCGATTCGGTGCCCAAGACCGTTGTATCGATACTCGGCGATGAGCGCCTGGTTCGACGTGTTCTTCACCTTGCGCAGCCGATAGAACGCATCGTACTCGTACTCGTAGTCCTTGCCGTCGTCGGTCATGTTCCCTGCGGCGTCATACGTGAGCGTGTAGTTGTCCGAGCCGTTGTCGTCGGTGTCGCGCGCCGTTAGCTCGTTGACCGTGTTGTGCGTCCGGTCGTCGTTCAGCTCGCCTGCGTCGACGAAGTCGCCGTCACCGTTCAGGTCGACCTTGTCGAGCTCCCAGTTGCCCGTGTGGCCGAGCGTCCACTGTTCGTCACGCTTCCTGCTCGAGATCGAGCCGCCGCTGAGCGTACCCTCCTCGGCTCGCGTCAACCGGTTCGTGTCGTCCATTGTGTAGAGGACATCGAAGCCCGAGTGGACGTTGTCCTCGGCCGAGGTGATGTTGGAGTTGCGGTCGTACGTGAGATCGACGTCGTAGAAATCCACGTCCGTCGTCAGGTCCTTCGTCCAACGGCTGCTCACGACCCTGTTGAAACCATCCAGATCCGGATAGGTTCCGGTAGACCCGTACATTCGCCACATCACATCCGGCTGGTCGTACTCTTGACCCACGACTTGCCCAACCCCGTTGTACCAGTATCTGGCGAGGACCGTAGCCCCGTCGGCAATCATGGTCACGCGACTGGCCGCCCCATCGAGGAGGCCCCCCGCCGTTCGGTACTGGAGGTCGATCGCCCGACCACTTGGCAGGGTGTATGCCGTGATCCGCAGCGTGTTCCGCCCCGTGGTTGCCTTCGCCCAGGTGTACGAGGTCGTGTACTGGTTGCCGCCGCCGCTGACGGCAGAGTCTCGATCCTCTGCGTACGTGGCGAGCTGTCCCCAGTCGTCATAGGTGCACTTGATCCCATCCTTGGCCGTGCCGCTGCCAACCGTGGCGTTGTCATACTGCACAATCTCCGAGGTTCGTCCGACCGAATCGTAGGTGGTGGCGATGCGCCGGATCGCCGAATCGAAGCCGCCAGCGAGCGTCGTGACCCGCTTCTGCGTCGACCTGCCGTTGGCATCGTAGTCAGTCTCGAAGATGTTCCCGGCCTGGTCCTTCCTGTAGACTTCGCGGCCCTGCGCGTCGTAGGCATGGCTCACGACATCGCTCGCGTCGGAGTCGATGTTGGCGACTGTCGTGCCGCTGTTTGTGGTGTCGGGATACTTCACCGCTCGCAACAGGTGCCCGGTCGCGATCTTCATCTGCGAGGGCGTGTCCTTCGTCGTGCCGTAGATGTAGATCGTTTCCTGATCTGTCTCGCCACTCGGCAGATCGGCCTTGATCTTGGTGCGCAGGCCCTTCGTGTACTCGTAGACAACGGTCACGTTGTCGTCGGTGCCTGAAGGGTCGCCGCTATTGACCCCCGCATCGTAGTTCTTGATCTCCTTCGTGACGCGGCCCTCGGCATCGTAGACGCGCTTGGTGACGAGCGCCTTGGGATCGGTGATCGTGTCTACCGTCCCGTCCGTGTTGTAGGTCCAAGTCGTGCGCAGAGCCGTATCCGAGCGCGAGGGCACGGACAAGCCACTGCGGTTGAAGTCCGAGCCACCGTAGGTCCCGTACTCCACCTGATCCTGCAGACGCTCCAGGTCGTCGTACCACATGGCCGTGATCTGGGCACGTCCCTCTAGGTTTGCGAACGTGAGCTTGAGCGGGAGCCCGTCGGCGTTCGTGTCGAGCTCTCCAGTGGTCTCGCCGGTGCTGTAGTCGTCGTGGAAGCGGTCGATCCGTGCTCGCAGGGTCACCGTGCCCGTCGTCGCGTCGTAGCGCGTTTGGCGCTCTTCGAGCACGATGTCGCCGGCGACGTCGTCCGCGTCGGCGTAGACCGTGTCGTTATCCTTCGCCAAAACGTACTCGTCGGTCACGCGCCCGAGGCGGTCGTACTTCGTCTTGGCGAGTTCGGGGCCGTCCGTCTTCACGAGCCGTCCGACGCTGTCGTACCAGTTGAGCGTCTGGAGATTGTCGGCATCGGCCCCAGTCGATTGCGTGATCTTGTGCCGCTGGCTTTTCCAAACCCTTCCCATTTCATCGAAGAAGGTCTGGGTCAGGGCCATGCGGTTCGTCGTGGCAGAGGTGGGGTCGGTTGAATTCGTTAGGCCGCTCGACGAGCTGTAGAGACCCGTAGCGATGAGCCTGCCCATGTTGTCGTACTTGTGCACCGAGAAGGGCGCCAAGGCCGGCAAATCGAGGATCTTCCGCCCGCGATAGTCGTAGGTAAGGGTCGTGTCGTCCTTGGCCGATCCGTCCTTGTAGCCGGACGTCCTGGTGAGGAGAGAGTTCTTGCCGGCAGATCCACCGTCGTACTCGCGCTCGATTGTCTTGAGGACGTTTGACGTTCCGCTCGTGTCGCCCCCTGGAAGGCCGTTGTCGTTCGTTCCGATCCGCTCTTCGGATGGCCGCCCGAGCATGTCAAAGGTCGTTCGCCGGATCGTACCAGTCGGGTCTTTGGTGCGAATCCGTCTCCCCGACTCGTCGTAGGCGTACCGCGTTGCGTCATAGTGCGTGCCTTCCGTGCCCGCGCCCGAGCCGGGAACCGAGAAGTACGTCCGCGATTCGCTCAACTCGTTCCCGGTGTTGGAATAGACACTCGTCCTCGCCTTGGCAACTGACCCCACTGCGACTGCCAAGAGGGGGTCCGAATCAGTTTCGTCGATGTGATTGTCCTGCGCCGAGGTTGTGACATTGCTCGAGTAGGCGATGAGCCCATCCATCTCGCTCTTGCCGGCCTGATTGCTGACGGAGAAGCGCGCCGGTCCGTAGAAGTAGGGCCCCGCTGCGTAGTCGGCGTACTGAATCGTCACGAGGCGATGGTCCGCCAGTCGCGAGAGGTAGGTGACGGCGGTGCTCTCGGGAGTGACCACCTGGCTCACGAAGCCCTGCGACGTGTAGGTCGTGGTGGTCTTGCGATGCAACTCCGTTCCCGTGCTGTCGAACCCAGTTGGGATCGTCACTCCAGAGAGGTCTGCGTGAGAGGTATCCACATCCTCGTAGTGCTTCGAGATCTGACCGTGCGAGTACTCCCAGTACTCGATCGTCGCGTCCTCGTGCTTCTGGAAGTCGATCCTGCCGTCCTTGCGGTAGTGCCGATCAACTGTCGTCGCCGAGTTCGAGCCGTTGTTCCCCGTCGAGACGACGGGGTTGGTTTGCGTGATCTTCTCGATCGCGAGCGGCTGGCTGGACCCCGAGTAACTCGTGTAGCTGTAGCTCGTCGTGTACGCGCCCGATGAGCCGGTGTAGATCTCCTGGGAGTAGACGACCTTCGTGGCGATCAGGGGCCGCACGACGATCACATCGGTGATCGTCTTCGTGAAGCTCGTGAACGTGTGCGAGCCGTCGAAGAAGACATCGCTGGCGACGATCGGATTTGGCTCTCCCTTCATGTGTTTCCAATCCAGCACGAATCCAGTCATGTCGCCCGATGTGGCCCGGACGTAAGTGTGGATCAGTCCGGCGCTCGTCGAGATCGTGATCGCGCCGCTTGGGTTCCCCCCGCTGTCGTGCGTGTACCCAGTCACGCTTTCGGGCGTGTAGACCGAAGAGACGCGTCCGCTCGAATCTCTCGCGACCTTGGTCACCCAGTGGTTGGGCGAGCCCGACGGATCTCCATCACTCGTCACCTGCGAGAGCCCTTGCCCTACCTCGTCGAAGTACTGCGTCAGGAAGCTGCCGTCGGGCCGCTCGACGACGGTGCGGACGCACCAGGCGGTGTCGTAGCCGGAGTTGTTCGAGTAGCTGCCGTTGGAGCCGTACGTGAACGCGAACGTCCCGTCCGAGCCCCCTCCGCAGCCGCACTGCCCATCGAACCACGCCTCGCGCACCTTGCGGCCTGTCTCGTACTCGAAGTAGGCCGACGCGTAGCTCTCCAGAGCGGAGTCGGTCGCCGAGAGGTGGTCTTCATCGAAGGTCGAGTCCGACCAGTCGTAGACGCGCACGCCCTCGAAGTCGTAGACGTACTTGAGCGCGTGCGGGTAGCCGGGGTTCGTCGAGGAGTTGTAGGCGGCCGTGTCATCTGCCGAGCCCTCCCAGTAGCGATAGTGCTTGCGCTTGACCTGTTCGATCGTCTCGCCGGCAGAGTCGTTCAAGCGCGTCGTGATCTTGACCTGCTTCAGGTCCCCGATGTCGCCGTGGCTCTCGTCAGCGTAATACGTGTAATCGACCTGGACCGCCGTCGCGACGCCAGTGGGGGATGAAGCCCACGTGCCACCGGTCTTCGTCTCGGCCTTCACCTGCGTGAGGCGCGACGTGCCGTTCAGCGTGGTGTAGGTGTACGTGAACCGCCGATCGCTAGCATCGTACGCCGTCGTGATCTTGCCGCCGGAGTAGCCGTTCGAGATAGCCGTCGAGGCCGTCGTGGCGTCGCCGACAAAACTCGTCTTTGAGTTCGGCGTCGTCACCTTCCAGAACTGCCCGTCCGTCGTGTTGCCCGACGTGTTGAAGCCGAAGAAGGTCCATTCGTTCCCATTCTGGTCGGTGTAGACGTAGGTGTCCGGTGACCCTGAGACGTAGTTCACGCATCCTGCCGCGCCGTTCTTCCCCTTGAACTGGTTCGAGCTCGTTCCCGCCCGCGCGAACTCGACGTAGCGGTCCGCCCCGTAGACGATGTAGATCAGATCCTTCGTATTGGTCGCGTCGTCGTAGAACCGGATTTCTGGCTGGCTCGTCTGGAACCAGTTCTTGCCTTGGTAGCCGTTCGAGTTCATGGCGCTGCCGCCTGAGTCGAGCTGCCGGGCGTTGTACGTCCGCCCGATCACCCAGGGGATCCCGTCGGTCGGCATAGCGATGTCGATGTCCTGGGGCGCGTAGGCGCCGAGGTCGGCGCGGATCCCGCCGTAGTTCTCCCTGCCCGTCCAGGCGTTCTCGAAGGGGTTGCCGGCCAGGACCATCGGATAGGCCGGCGCCGATCGCATGGCCCCATCGATCGTCACACCCCGCTGGTTGTACTGGGGTCGCACACCCTGGACGACCGTGTTGCCCGTGTAACGGTAGCTCGTGAGAGAATCGCTTGCGATCTCGAGGATCTGGGAAGTCTGTGCGCTCGCGCGATTCGTGGTGAGAGCAGGGAGCAGGGCGAGAAGCAGGGAGACGCGGAGGACGCCGAACGACGGGATGAACGCGCGCATTTTGATCTTCCTCTCTTCTGACCGGCAGAAGGATTTCCTGCCGCGAGGGCGCGACCATAAGCGCGATCCCGAGAGAGCGGGAGGGGGTGGCCGGCCCCCAGGGGGGTCTACGAGGCGCTCTTTTCTCGGGTTATGATTTGCATCCTCGAACTCTCTTCGTGGCGGACAAACATCCGAGACAAATCGCGCCCTCATTTCGCGATCGCTCTCGGAATCCTGATCTATCCCCATTTCGCCGTTCTGAAACTTCCTACGGCGATGAACGGTGTGGGTTCGTCCAGCAGAGTCAACCCGTGGGGTCTGTGTGGATAACTCATCTAGCGATCGTGCAATTCGCCGCGAGCGATTCGTAGAGATGGGAAATATGCACCCTCCTGCACTCGCAGATTTCGCTACAATCGCCGTAGAAAAACGTTGTCGCGGTCCATTCAACTACGACTCACGGGTTTAGACTGTGGGCGCTCGCGAGAGCCATTCGCAAGGTCCGCACAGAGACTCGAGGAGGTTCGATCATGTCCCGCCGCGCCCGCACGCACACTTCGGTTTTCGGAATTGCCCTGCTTTTCCTTGCTATTCCGCTGTGGTGGGGCAGCCGCAGCCTCGGTGATTCGGACTCCGATGCGGAGCACTCACCGTTCGTCGTCCCGGCCGACTTTCAGGTGAAGCTCCTGCGCGCAGGCCTCGGCGCGGAGGCTCTCGCTGCCGCCGGCGTCAGCTCAGGCACGATCATCAGCGTCCTCCAGGCGGCGGCCGACCAGTTGAACGCGCACCCGAGCGATCTCACAACCGCCGACGCGAGTCTCGTCGCGGCTCGCGTCGAGAGCGACCGCCTACGGGTGAAGATCCAGTCCGGCCAGGCCTCCCAGGAGGAGATCTCGGCCTACCAGAGCGCGACCTCGAACCTGGCCTCGGCGTCAACGGCCCGTCAGGCCGCACTGGAGGCGGTCTTCACTGCCGCGACGGCAAACCTCACGGCCCCCCAGCGTGCCGCCCTGACGCAGATCCGAGCCAACCGCGCCGTCGATCACTCCAGTGGGTTCCCGGTGGAGTTCCTCGTGGCAAGCCGGACTGAGGTTCAGTGGACGGCGCTGCGTGACGCTCTCGCCAACGAGAAGCAGGCGATCAAGTATCCCGACACCTTGAGCGAGACGGCCCAGACTCTCCTTGCCAGCGTCCGGAGTGAGCAGGGTGTCGTCGCCGCTCGCACGAGCCTCGACTCGAACCTCCCTTCCGTGACCACGTCCTGGAACACGGCGACCGGGGTTCAGTAGAGCCAGTCCGTGCGCGGCCGCCGAGAGCTTCGCTTCTCGTGGTCACCGCACCACCTGATGGTGGCCGCGCTTGTCGCTTCGTGCTTTCTCGGACCAGTCGCCGCCCAGCGGGAGCCCGCCAATCCGCCAGAGCCTGAGGCGCCGCAACCCCAGGTCCAGATCAAGGTCTTCTCCCCCGAAGAGGACCTCGCCGACCTGCTGGAAGCGTGCGCAGCGATGTTGGCCACGCCGATCGAGTTCAACCGCTCCGAGATCTCAGGCTCGATCGGCCTTCGGCTCCCCTCTCCTGTCACGCGTGAATCGCTGTGGGAGCTGGCCAACCGCGCGCTTGCGACCCGGGGCCTGACAACAATACAGCTCCCGGGCTCCCCCTCTATCTCCGTCGTGAAGCTCGTCGATGCCGCAGGCCTCGCCCGCCTGGAAGCCCGTAGCCTCGCAGGAGCCAAGGCCGGCTTCCTGCGCGTGCTGGTCGAACTGGCCCACGAGCGTACGGAAGGAGTCGCTGAGGGCGTCAAGCTCGTCCTCTCGAAGTCCGGCTCGGCCGCCCTCTTCAAGGAATCGAAGAGCATCCTCATCGCGGACCTGCGCCCCAACGTCGAGCAGGCCTTGCGGGTCGCAGCGCGCCTGGACGGCGACTTCGCAGAGATGGACGTGAACGAGATTGCCGTCGAGCAGGCGAGCCCCCTCGAGCTCGTGGCCTTGATCGAGCGCATCATGACCACGAAGAAGGCCGTCTTCGGCGAGAAGCCCGCCGGGACCGTCCTCGCCCATCCCGAGGGTAGGAGCGTGCTGGTAATCGCGCCCGCGATCGAGATGGACACTTGGCGCGACCTCGTTCGCCGCTTCGACCGGGTCGAACCCTCGCAGACCATCAACTACTTCCCCCGCCGCTTCGGGGTCCGCGAGACGGCCAGTCTCGTCGAACAGATCGTCCCGGTGGGCTCGGACAAGAAGGGCTGGCGCGTTGTCGCCGACGAGCTGACCGGCGTCCTGGTCGTCACGGCCTCAGCCTCCCAGCACGCCGCGATCGAGGACCTCTTCAAGCGCCTGGAATCGACAGCCGAGGGGCCGCGGCGACCGATCCGCTCCTTCCCCGTCAAGAACCGTGGCGTCGAGGAGCTGAAGGACCTCCTGCAGGCCATGCTCGACAAAGGGGCGCTCGAAGGACTGCCCGACGTCCAGAAGACTCCGACCGGCGAGGTCGTTGACCGCCTACCGGTCGATGCCAAGCCGGAGCAGGTCCAGGGACCCACCGGTCCGATTCCCGCCCTCTACAAGCCGGCGAGCCTCTCGACCAAGGGCCTCGGCGACGAGGTGATCCTCACGGCCGACAAGGCGACGAACCGTCTGATCGCTATGGGCAACGCTCGGGTCCTGGAGCAGCTCGGCCACCTGATTGAGGAGCTCGACGCGCGCGCTCCTCAGGTGCTCATCGAGGCCATGGTCGTCATCCTCACCGACGACCAGACGCGATCGCTTGGTGTCGAGCTGCAGAAGATCGGCGTCGACGGCGACGTCCAGTGGCGCCTTGCCTCCCTCTTCGGCCTGGGAGCGCCGGACGCGCGTGGCGCCACCCTGCCCGCTCCAAGCGGCACCGGCGCGAGCGGTGTCATCCTCGACCCAGGCAGCTTCTCCGCCGCCATCCGGGCGCTGGAGACGATCGACAAGGGACGCTCGTTGACGATCCCCAAGGTGCTCGTCAACAACAACCAGCAGGCGAGCCTGAACTCGGTGTTGCAGACCCCCTTTGCCAGCACGAACGCCTCGACGACGGTCGCGACGACCTCGTTTGGCGGAACGCTCGACGCCGGCACGCAAATCACGGTGACGCCGCAGATCACCGAGGGCGATCAGCTCCTGTTGGAGTACTCGATCTCGCTCTCTTCCTTCGTCGGGGCTTCGACCGACCCAACGCTTCCCCCACCCCGGCAGGAGAACAAGCTGCAGAGCACGGTCAGCATTCCTGACGGGTACACCGTCGTCGTCGGGGGTCTCCGGATCGAGAACGAGTCGAAGACAAGCAAAGAGGTGCCGCTTCTCGGGAGGATCCCAATCCTTGGGGCTCTCTTCGCGACCCAGAGCAAGACGGTGTCGCACGACCGCTTCTTCGTGTTCCTGCGCACGAGCGTGATGCGCTCGCCCACCTTCGAGGACCTGCGGTTCGCAACGAAGAGCGCACTCGCCGCCGCGAACGTGGACGACGGCTGGCCCGTGCTCGAGCCCAGGCTGATTCGATGAGCACTCGGACGGCTGACCTGCTTCTGGCTGTGGCGTTCTGCGTCACTACCGTCGCTGGTTGCAGGTCCGCCGCCCCTTCGCCCTACGAGACGCCGAGCGAAGTCTCGCGCAGCACAGTCGAGGCTGAGGCGTTGAGCCGGAAGGGCGCGGACCTGGTTGGAGAGGATCAGCGGGAGGCCGAGAAGATCCTGCGCGAGGCGCTCACGAGGGATCTCTACTACGGTCCCGCGCACAACAATCTCGGCGTCCTCTATCTGAAGCAGGAGAAGCTCTACGAGGCGGCCAACGAGTTCGAGTGGGCGAGGAAGCTAATGCCCGGGCACCCCGACCCGCGTGTGAACCTCGCGCTCACACTGGAGATGGCCGGGAAGGTCGAGGAGGCACTCGCGAGCTACGGAGCGGCACTAGAGGTGTACCCCGAGTACTTGCCCGCCGTGCAGGGGATCGCGAGCCTCACCCTGAAGGCGGGAAAGAAGGACGAGCGCCTTTCAGGATGGCTAGACACCATCGCCATGCGCAGCGAATCGCCGAAATGGCGTGAGTGGGCGCTCGCCCGGGCGCGATGATGAGTCGCCGGCGTCTTGCGATTACTGCAGTGCTATTACGTCCACTCGACATGATCACTCTTGATTTGTGTGTGCGCGTGTGTCTGAATCACGAGCACCATGGCTAAGAACAACACCCTTGATCAAGACATCCAGGATCGCATCCAATCCTTCCTTGCCGAGCTGTCGCACCTCGTCAAGATGGCCGCGTTGGGGTCAGTGCATGCAGCTCTAAGTGGAGAGCCCGCTCCTCAGCAACGCAGAGGGCCCGGCCGTCCGCGTGGCCCAGGCCGCCCTCGTCAGTCAGCGTCGCCGACTGCACGAGCAGTTGTCCGCACGGGCAAGCGCATCCGCCGCTCCGCGCAGGATCTGGAGAAGATCGCAGCGCAGGTTCTGACTTACGTGAAGTCCAACGCCGGCCAGCGGCTCGAACAGATTGGGAAGGCGCTTAAGACGGACACGGGCGTGCTCAAACGGCCGATCGCGAACCTGGTTGGGGCCAAGAAGCTGCGCACCACGGGACAGAAACGAGGCACGATGTACTTCGCTGGCGGCGCGAGGGGGGCAGCTCGAAAGCCGAAGGCGGGTCGCAAGGCCAAGGCTCGGCCCGGTCGCAAGGCGAAGCGCGCTCGGAAGGCTTCGAGCAAGCGGACGACGCGCGGGGCTGTGAGGGCGAAGGCTCCGGCTGCTACACCGACGGCAGCGGCGGCGTAGCTCCGTCAATCTGGCTGCTAGGTAGAGGCTTGCCACACAGCGATTGCTGCGGTTCCATGTCCTCATGGCCCGAGAGCGATTCGTAGTCGTCTCGCTCAGCATCGACGAGATCCGGGAAGCTGCAGGGGATGCGATCTTCGATGCGGGTCGTGGGCTCTTCCTGCGCAGCCGCGTTCACGAGTTCTCTGCGAAGGACCGTGGAGTACACGGCGTCGTCCGATCGGGACGTTGGCACGAAGCCTGGATCGGGCCAGGGCCCGAAGGCCTCGTAGGCCGTTGCGACTGCGCTTCGGCGAACGAGTGGCCCATTTGCGAGCACGCCGTGGCCCTTGGGTTGACCTGGATCGACTCGCAGGAGAGGGCTGACGACGCCGAATCTCGAGCCCAACGTGCTCCATCCGGAACGGCGAGGGGGTTCGCGGCACTGGCAGAGCTTCCTCGGGATGCGATTCTCGCGCACCTCAAGCAGTGGGCGGCCGAGATTCCCGACTTGCAGCACAAGATCCAGCTCATCGGCACCCGGCTCCCGCAAGGTCAGGCGCAGGCTCAAGCGCTGACCCAGATGGTCCTGCGCACGATCCATACCCGGGGCAATCTCGATCACACGGCCCTTGAGAGCTTCCTTCAGCGAACAACCTCGGTGATTGACGCCATCGAAGAGGCGGCGAGTTCCCTCCCGACCCCCGAACTCCTCGATCTGATCGAATGCGCGCTCGCGGCCATCGAGACGGCCATGCAGCAGGTGGACGACTCCTACGGCAGCCTTGGCGACGGCCTCGACCGACTCCAGGGACTGCATGTCCGCACGTGCGAGCGCGGCGCGATTGATCCCGTGGATCTCGCGCAGCGCCTCTTCGCGTGGGCGCTCCGCTCCGATTTCGGCATCTTCCGAGATGCCGTCAAGACACATGCCCGCGCGCTGGGCAATCACGGGCTCGACGCCTATCGGCAGCTCGCCGGAGCGGAGTGGGCCAAAGTGCGCGCTCTTGGGCCAGGAGATGAGCGCAAGGGCAACACGGACCTGAGGTTTCGACTCCAGGGCCTGATGTTGCTTCTTTCAAAACTGTCCGGAGGCGTTGAGGACGAGATCGCCGTTCTGTCACGCGACCTCTCTAATTCGCATTGCTATTCATCTATCGTACGCGCAGCACTCGACGCGGAGCGTCACGACCTCGCCGTAGAATGGACGCAGAAGGGATTGGTTGCGTTCGGGGAGCAGTGCGACCTCAGCCTCCTGGAACATGGAGCCGAAGCTTTCACCCTCGCCGGCAAGGTGGACGAGGCACTCGCCTTGGCTTGGAGGGCGTTCGAGATCCGGCAGAATCTTGATGGCTACAAGACCCTGCTCTCCTCTGCAGATGCGTCCGGGTCGCGAGAGGTCACCAGACAACGCGCGCTGAACCTCTTGAGCGAACAATTCCGCCGGGGAACGCGAGATCCGGCCTACGTCCTTGCCAGGGAGAACACGCCGCAGTCGGAGTTCGTGCGCATTCTGGTGTGGGAGAAGGACATCGTGGCAGCCGTGTCCCAGGCGACCCTGCACGGCTGTTCATGGTCGCTCTGGTCTCAGCTCGCCGAAGCGTGGGAGCCGGACCACCCTGAGGAGGCGATCACTTTCCACATGCGTGTGATCGCCGGCCATCTCGATCGTCGCAACGACGACGCCTACCGGGCAGCGACAAGCCGCCTGGAGCGCGTGCGGCGCATCGCGGAACGGATCGGGAAGCCGCAGGTGTTCGACAGGCTCGTCGAGCAGTTGCGCGGGGAGCACATGCCTAAGCGCAACTTCCGCAAGATGCTCGACGAGAAGGGTTGGTAGTCGGTCGGGCTCCCCGCGCTCCCGCCCTCCAGGCCCGGACGCACGTGGGCATCCCGGCCGGGGGCGATCAGGCGAGATTCCAGGGGATCCAACGTAGCTGACACCCCCTCGGGGATCACCTCAAAAGCGGCCAGTCGTGGTCGGGTCAAAACCGGCCAGTGGCGAGGTGCTCAGGACGGGGTTGATGTACCGCACACCTGGGTGAGCGCGC
>JBJXFB010000045.1:0-10104 GCA_046155895.1 Planctomycetota bacterium
AGTGCTCGTCACCCACAACCTGCGGGTCAAGCATGCGCGAGGTCGACTTCAACGGATCGACCGCGGGGAAGATGCCGAGCTCGGCAATCTTGCGCTCGAGAATGATGGTCGAGTCCAAGTGCGCGAAGGTCGCCACCGGCGCAGGGTCGGTGATGTCGTCGGCGGGGACGTACACGGCTTGCATCGAAGTCACCGAACCGTCCTTGGTCGACGTGATGCGCTCTTGAAGCGCACCCATTTCGCTCGCCATGGTCGGTTGGTAACCGACGGCCGAGGGCATGCGCCCGAGCAGCGCCGACACTTCGGAGCCCGCTTGCACGAAGCGGAAGATGTTGTCGACGAAGAGCAGCACGTCCTGGCCCTTCACGTCGCGGAAGTACTCGGCCATCGTCAGCCCTGAGAGCGCGACGCGCAGGCGCGCGCCCGGCGGCTCGTTCATCTGGCCGAACACGAGCACGGCGTTGTCGATGACGCTCGCCGTCTTGCCGTCCGGCGTCTTGTACTGCGCCTCCGACATCTCGAGCCACAGGTCGTTGCCCTCGCGCGTGCGCTCGCCGACGCCGCAGAAGACGCTGAAGCCGCCCCTTCTCGACCGCGGTGATCCGGATCAGCTCCTGGATGAGCACCGTCTTGCCGACGCCCGCGCCGCCGAAGAGGCCGATCTTGCCGCCCTTCGCGAACGGGCAAAGGAGGTCGACGACCTTGAGGCCCGTCTCGAACACCTCGGAGATCGGCTCCTGCTCGTCGAAGGCCGGCGCAGGGCGGTGGATCGGCCACGATTCGCCGGCGGGCAGCTCGCCGCGCGAAAGCGTGTCGAGCGGCACGCCGAGCAGGTTGAAGAGCCGCCCTTTGGTGCGCTCGCCGACCGGAACGGTGATCGCGGCGCCCGAGTCCACGACGCTCATGCCGCGCCGGCATCCGTCGGTCGTCGACATCGCGACGCAGCGCGCGACGTCGTTGCCGAGGTGCTGGGCGACCTCCAGGGTCAGGTCGATGCCGCGAGCGGGCTCCTGGACGCGCAGCGAGTTGTAGATCGGCGGCAGGCTTCCGGCCGGGAAGCGCACGTCGACGACGGGGCCGAAGATCTGGGCGATCGAGCCCGATTTCGAGGTGGTCTTGAGGGTGGTCATGGTCTTCGAGCTTTCAGCGCAGGGCCTCGACGCCGCCGACGATGTCGAGCAGCTCCTTGGTGATGTTCTCTTGCCGCTTGCGGTTGTAGATGCCCTTCAGGGCCTTCCCCATGTCGCGCGCCGCGTCCGTGGCGTTCTTCATCGAGACACGGCGGCTGGCGTACTCCGACGAGAGCGATTCGAGCAGGGCGTTGTAGACGCGCGTCTCGACGTAGCGCGGGACGAGCTGGTCGAAGATCATCTCGGCGTCGGGCTCGAGAATCACGTCGCCGCCGCCGGCGGATTCGTCCGCGGCCGTCTTCTGCACGGGGAGGAGCTGCACGACGGTCGGCACGTACCGCACGACAGATTCGAAGGCCGTGTAGACGATCACCACGTCCTTGAACCGGCCCGATAGAAACGCCTCGGACAGGATCTTGGCCGTGTGCGCGGCGCCGCGGTAGTCGGTCTTCTCGAGCGGCGGCTCGACCAGGTAGCGCTCGACCTCGCGGCCGCGACGCAGGAGGTACTGGTAGCCCTTGCGGCCGATCACGAACCACGCGACCGGGGCGCCCTCGCGCTCGGCGAGCCACGTCTCCAGCTTCCGGAAGAGGTTCGAGTTGTACGCGCCGCATAGACCTCGGTCCGAGGTGACGAGGAGGACGGCCGTGCCCTCCCCCGCACCGTGGCGGAAGAGCGGACGCCCCTCGACGGCATCGCCGAGCACGCCGGCGAGACGGGAGACGAGCCCCGCGATCTCCTGGCTGTAGGGCCGCGAGGACGTGGCCCGGTCCTGGAAGCGGCGCAGCTTCGTCGTCGCGACCATCTCCATGGCCCGCGTGATCTGGCGGATGCTGGCGACGGAGCGGATTCGCCCCCGAAGTTCACGGATCGAGGCCATCGACTACTTCTTGGCCCGTTCCGCCGGCGCGAGCTCGGCTTTCACCGCGGCGATCGCCTGGTCGAGGATCTTCTTCGCCTCGTCCGAGACCGCCTTCGTCGTCTTGATGCCATCGCCCACCTTGGGCTGTGTGTCGCGCATGTGACGCAGGAAAGCCTTCTCGAACTCGGGCACGCGCCGCGCGGGGAAGTCGTCCAGGCCGCCCGACGTGCCGGCGTAGAGGATCATGATCTGGTCCTCGACCGGCATCGGCACGTACTGGCCCTGCTTGAGGATCTCGACGAGCCTCTCGCCGCGCGTCAACACGGCCTGCGTCGCCTTGTCGAGGTCCGAGCCGAATTGCGCGAAGGCGGCCAGCTCGCGGAACTGCGCCAGGTTCAGGCGTAGGCCGCCGGCGATCTTCTTCATTCCCGGGATCTGCGCCGCGCCGCCGACGCGCGAGACCGAGATGCCCGCGTTCACGGCGGGGCGCATGCCGGAGTTGAACAGGTTCGTCTCGAGGAAGATCTGCCCGTCCGTGATCGAGATCACGTTCGTGGGGATGTAGGCCGCGACGTCGCCCTCCTGCGTCTCGACGACCGGCAGAGCCGTGATCGATCCCCCGCCCTTGAGATAGCGCGGATTCACCTTCGGCGCCTCGTCGGAGAGCTTCGCCGCGCGCTCGAGGAGGCGGCTGTGGAGGTTGAACACGTCGCCGGGGAAAGCCTCGCGGCCCGGGGGACGACGCAGGAGCAGCATGACCTGCCGGTAGGCGAGCGCCTGCTTGTAGAGGTCGTCGTACATGATGACGACGTGCCGGCCCTCGTCGCGGAAGCGCTCGGCCATCGTGACCCCGGCGTAGGGCGCGAGGTACTGCATCGAGGCTTCCTCGGCCGCCGAGGCGACGACGACGATCGTGTACGCCATCGCGCCGGCCGCCTCGAGGCGCCGGACCATGTCGACGACGTTCGACTGCTTCTGGCCGATCGCGACGTAGATGCAGATCATCTGGGCGGGGTTCTTCGGATCGCCGCCGCCGGTCGTCTTCTGGTTGAGGATCGTGTCGATCAGGAGCGCGCTCTTGCCCGTCTGGCGGTCGCCGATGATGAGCTCGCGCTGGCCGCGGCCGATCGGGATCATCGCGTCGATGGCCTTGATGCCGGTCTGGAGCGGCTCCTTGACCGGCTGGCGCTCGGGAACGGAGGGAGCGGGCGCCTCGATCGGCCGCCAGTCCTTCTCCGTGACTCCCAGCGGCCCCTTGCCGTCGCGCGGATCGCCGAGCGCGTTCACCACGCGGCCGAGGAGCGCATCGCCCGTGGGAACCGAGATGACGCGGCCGGAGGATCGCACCGTGTCGCCCTCCTTGACCTTGGTCGCGTCGCCCAGGAGCACGCAGCCGACGTTGTCCTCCTCGAGGTTCAAGGCCACGCCGCGCACGCCGTTCTGGAACTCGAGCAGCTCGCTCATCATGCAGTCGTCGAGGCCGTGCACGCGCGCCACGCCGTCGCCGACGGAGAGCACGGTGCCGACCGACTGCATCGCGGTCTCGCCCTGGTAGGTCTCGATTTCCTTCTCGAGGATCGAGGTCACTTCTGCGGGTCGGAGGTCCATCGTTCTCGTCTTCTCTTCTGTTGTGCCTAGGAGGGCGAGGCGGAGGGCAGGCGCGCCTCGAGGAGCTTGCGGCGCAGGGACTCGAGGCGGCCCTGCACCGACCAGTCGATCATGCGGTTCGCGGCGAAGACGCGCGCGCCGCCCAGGAGCTCGGGGACGACCTTGTTCTCGAGCGTGAGCGTGCGGCCGAGCTGCGCGGACAGCTTCGCCGCCAGGCGCGAGACGTCGGCGGGATCGAGGGGGCGCGCCGATTCGACGCGTCCCTCGACCGCTCCGCGCTCGTCGAGGGACAGGCGCTTCCAGGCCGCCGCGAGGCTCTTGAGGACGCTCTCGCGGTCCTTGTCGAGGAGGAGGTTGACGAAGTTCCGCGTGAGGACGTTCGCACCGGCGAGGACCGGGGCGAGCTGCTGGCGCTTCGCCTCGCGCTCGACGCGCGGGTTGAAGAGCACCGAGCGCGTCGCGGGACGCGCCACCTCGGCCGCGAGCGCGGCGACGTCCTTCGACACGGCGTCGAGGGCGCTCTTCCTCCGCGCCAGGCCGTACAGGGCCCCGGCGTAGCGCGCGGTGACCGGGTCGACGATCACGAGCGCCCTCCGGGACCTTGTTTCGCGCCCGCGCCGGCGCCCGCGCCGAGCAGGCTCTCGACGAGCCGGCGGTCGTCCGTGGAGTCGACGCGCCGCTCGAGCACCTTGCCGGCCGCCGCGAGCGAGAGGTCGACGACCTGCGCGCGGATCTGCGCGACGGCCTTGTCCTGCTCGCTCCGGATCTCGGCCCGCGCGCGCTCGAGCAGCTTCTCGGAAGCGGCCGTCGCCTCCGCGGTCATCTCGCGCTCGCGGACCTCGGCGCGCGCGCGCGCGGCCTCGATCGTCCTCGACGCCTCGACGCGCGCCTCCTGGAGGCGCGTCTCGACCTCGGCCCGGGCCTTCTCCGTCTCGCGGCGAGCCTCCTCGGCTGCCGCGATCGCGGACTCGGCCTTGCGATCACGGTCGAGGAGGGCCTTCGTCACGGGCCCCATCACGATCTTCCAGATGGGGAAGAGCGCCGCTCCGAAGATGATCAGCGTCCAGATCAGGATGCCGAGCTGCGTGAAGTCGAGGGGATTGAACCCTCCGCCTTCCTTCGGCACCGCGGCCAGCGTGGTGAACATGGCGCTCATCGTTCCTCCGGGCTCGGGCAGGTCGCCGATCAGGCCGTGACGCCCAGGGCGATCAGGAGGGTGACGATGACGGCGATCAGCGAGACGCCTTCGATCAGCGCCGCGAGGATGATCGAGCCGCCGCGGATCTCGGCGGCCGCCTCGGGCTGGCGGGCGATGCCCTCGTTCTGCGCGGAGCCGATGCGGCCGATGCCGATGCCGGCTCCGATCGCGACGATGCCAGCGCCGAGCGCGGCGCCCATCTTGGCGACGTCCATCATGGTTGCGGTGTCCTGAATGTTCATCTCGTGAGCTACTCCTCGGATTGCGGGTGGGGTGGATGGATGGGGATGAGTTCGAGCCCCGAACGCCTAGTGCTCGGGGTGTAAGGCTGCCTGGACGAAGATGATCGAGAGCGTCGTGAAGATGTACGCCTGCAGCAGGGCGACGAAAGACTCGATGATCATGATGAAGACGGCCAGGCCGACCGCGACGGGCGAGCTCGCCCACCCGACGGCCGGGTTCATCGAGCCGAAGAAGAAGACGAGGCCCATGAGCGAGAGCACGGCCAGGTGCCCGCCGGTCATGTTCGCGAAGAGGCGGATCATCAGCGCGAGCGGCTTCACCATGAGCCCGACGAGCTCGACCGCGAACATGAGCGGCCAGAGCGCGAGCGGGACGTGCGGGACGAGGTGCTTCCAGAACGCGATCGGTCCCTGCACGACCATGCCCCCGATCACCATCGTCCCGAAGGTGATCAGCGCCAGCGCGCCGGTGACGAAGAGGCTCGCCGTCGCGGTCGCCGCCCCCGGCACGAGGCCGAGGAGGTTCATGAACATGATGAAGAAAAAGAGCGAGAGGAAGAGCGGCAGGAGCTTCTGGCCCGTCTCCTTGCCCATCACGGGCACGACCATCTCGTCGCGGATCCACTGCGCGAAGCCCGCGAACATGCGGCTGATCACGTCGCCCTTGCCCGTCCGGAGGTGGTTCGGCACCCCGAGGAAGCAGAGGAAGATGAGCAGCACGGCCACGACCTGGAACAGCTGCAGGTTCGTCGCGACGAGGTACGCGCCCTGGCCGTCATGGGCCATGTCGAACGCCGACAGGGACTCGGGCAACGGCACCTTGAGCAGCGGCTCTCCCGCGTGAGCCGTCGCCGCGCCGTGCTCCTCGCCGTGCGGGACCGGATGCACCAGCGGGCTCGGCATCAGGTGCATGTAGAGCGTCTGGAAGATCCCGCCCTCGTGGTGCGTGGAGTAGACGTAGTTGATGGCCGCCGCGCCGATGATGAGGGCGAGGATGAGGACAGCTCTCACTCCGCCCTCCGCTCGCGCAGGAGCTGCGCGTTGTCGAAGGTGCCCGTGAACAGGAGGAGCAGCATCGACCCGGCGAAGGCCAGGAAGAAGGCGCGCAGGTCGGCGATCTCGCGCAGGGCGGGGAACGCGACGAAGGCGACGACCACCGCGACGACCGCGCCGAGCTTCACGAGGAAGCCCTCGATCATCGAGCGCAGGGCGCGATCGGGCCGCGCGAGCAGCACCTTCCGCTGACGCGCAAGGCAGGCCCCGGTCACCGTGGCGCCGACGAGGAAGCCCGTGAGCACGCCCGTCCCCTCCGTGCCGCCGAGCCAGGCGGCGAGGGAGAGCGCTGCGGCGAGTCCTGCGAGCGTCGAGAGGGTGGTCAGGGTCATTTTCTGTCCCGCCGGGTCGGCGGCACTGCGCGGAGGAGCGAGACGAACGCGAGCGCCGCTCCGCCGAGCATTCCGAGGATCATCAGCCAGGGGTCGGTCGAGAGTCGGCGATCGATCCACCAGCCGAGCGCTCCGAAGAGCGCCAGCGAGGCGGCGAACTGCAGCCCGAGGCCGGCGTACCGTCCGAGTTCCGCCGCCGTCGACCGGCTGCGATCCCCGTCAGGACTCTTCTCCATCGGGCTCACCAGGATGGGTTCTTCGTAGAGCGGGTCCCGGCGGCTCCGCGGTGGCCCTTGAGGGACGCAACGGACCGTCGAGGGCGAACACTCTAAGGAGGCGAATCCCGCCGTCAACCGGGCCGGAAAGAAACCTCCGGCGATCTTCGGGCCTCAACGCGCGCTTCCCGGCCCCGAGATCGGCCGCTATGCTCTCGCGCCCGATTGGCCGCCGGAGCATGCCGCTCCAGCCCCCGTCCCCGAACGCGGAGAACGTGCCCGTGGAACGCACCCTGGTCCTCCTGAAGCCCGACGCCGTCCAACGCGGCCTCGTCGGGGAGATCGTCGCCCGCTTCGAGAAGAAGGGCCTCAAGCTCGCCGGCATGAAGCTCCGGAAGTTCGACGAGGCGCTGCTCAAGAAGCACTACGCCGCCCATGCCGGGAAGCCCTTCTTCGACGGCCTCGTGCGCTTCATGGGCTCCGGACCGGTCGTCGCGATCGCCCTGGAGGGCAAGAACGCGATCACGGTCACCCGCCACCTGATGGGCAAGACGAACTCCGCCGAAGCCGCGCCCGGAACGATCCGCGGTGACTTCGGGATGTCCGTCTCCTTCAACCTCGTGCACGGCTCGGACGCGGCCGAGACCGCGACCAAGGAGCTCGCGCTCTTCTTCCCGGGGTCCGACGAGCTCGTGTCCTGGACGCCGAGCGAGGAGCGCTGGGTGTACGACGTCGAGGGCGAGAAGGTCTGAGGCCGCGCTGATCGCGGCCGCGGTCAGTCCATGAACCTCACGGCGGGCCACGTCGCCGAGCTCTGCCGCGAGATCGATCCACTCGTCCGTGGCGCCACGATCCGCGACGTCCACGGCCTCCCGCCGCGCGACCTGCTCCTCGTGCTCGACGTGAAGCGCGGAGAGGGTGTCGGGCCCCCGGTGATCCGGTTGAGGCTCTCGGCGGATCCCGACGCGCCGCGGTTGCACTTGCAGCGCGAGCGCGTCGACCGGCATCCAGGTCCGGTCGGGCCGTTCTTCCGCCGCCTGGCCGCGGATCTCATCGGTGGAACGATCACCGGGATCGCGCCAGTGCGCAGTGATCGGGTCGCGATCGTCGAGGTGCGCGACGCGCCCTCCGGCGAGCGGCGCGCGCTCGTGCTCGAGCTCTTCGGCCGGCGCGCGAACCTCGTGCTCCTCGGTCCCGGGGACCGGATCCTCGAGA
Source organism: Planctomycetota bacterium (assembly GCA_046155895.1). GTDB lineage: Bacteria > Planctomycetota > UBA1135 > UBA1135 > DASYPQ01. The sequence goes on from JBJXFB010000045.1 coordinate 7,856, forward strand.
CGCTCGTGCCGCCGCCGGAAGGCAAGGAGAATCCGCGCCTCGCGCCGGGTCAGGTCTGGGGTCCGCAGCCGGGACGTCCAGGCGAGCCGGGCCCCTCCCTCGCGGAGACCTTCGCGCCGTCGGGGGTGGCCGCGAGCGAAGCCGCGCCGCTCTCCTTCCTGGTCGAATCGGCTCTCGGGGGCCAAGCGGGCGAAGCGCAGCGCGCGCGCGAGTCGCGCGATCTGGCCGAGCGTCTCGAGCGCCGCCTCGGCAAGGCGCGCGGACTCGTCCAGGGGCTCGAGGCGCGACGCTCCGCGGCCTCGGAGATCGAGCGCATCCGCCGGGACGGGGAGATCCTCAAGCTGAATCTGCACGCGCTCCGGCGCGGCCTCGCGGAGATCGAGCTCGCGGACCCCTACGAGCCCGACGCGCCGCCGCGCCGGATCGAGCTCGACCCCAAGCTCACGCCGCGCCGGAACTTCGAGCGGCTCTTCGAGCGCGCGAAGAAGCTCGAGCGCTCGCGCGCGAGCGTCGAGAGCGAGCTCGAGCTCGCGAGGAGGAAGGAGCGCGAGCTCGCGGAGCTCCTCGATCTCGTCCGGGCCGCCGATTCGCGCCCCGAAGAGATCGAGGCGCGCGCGATCGAGATCGGCGTGCTCGAACCCAAGCAAGAGCACGTGCCGAAGAAACGGGCGCAGCCCGCGCCTCGACTCCCCTACCGGACCTTCGAGGCCTCGCGCGGCAGCGAGATCCGCGTCGGACGATCCGCGCGCGACAACGACGACCTCACCTTCCGCCACGCGAAGGGCTCCGATCTCTGGCTGCACACGGCCGACGCGCCGGGGAGCCACGTCGTGCTCGTGCTGCAGAAGGGCGCGGACCCCGACTCCGAGGAGCTGATCGATGCCGCGCACCTCGCCGTCCACTACTCTCCGATGCGCGAGGCCGGGCGCGTCCGCGTCCACGTCGCCCACCGCAAGGAGGTCCACAAGCCCCGCGGGGCGAAAGCGGGCCTCGTCCAGCTCTCCGGCGGCAAGATCCTCGACGTCCGGATGCAACCGGACCGCCTGCGGCGGTTACTGGGGTCCCGCGAGCCCCCTCCGGAAGGATGATCTCCCGGCCCGCGGCGCCCGCCGCTATCCTCTCTCCGCTCGCGAGACCGCGATCGAGCCCCATGGATTCCACGACCCCCGTCCGATCCCTCGTCCCCCGGGCCGCGTGCATCGCCGCGCTGCTCCTCGCCCCGGGGATCCTGGCCTGCCAATCGCAGGGCTTGAGCTCGAAGCAGAAGGCGAGCCTGGTCGAGCGCTACACCGACACCGCCCAGGAGTACCTCAAGATGGGCGAGCTCGATCGCGCCATGGGGCAGGCGATCAAGGGCCTCGAGCTCGATCCGCAGAACGAGAAGTGCAAGCTGATCCGCGCGTGGGCGCTGCAGAAGCGGGGCTCGACGGAGGACATCCTGGTCGCCGAGCGGATCTTCCGGGAGATCCTCCCCAACGGGGACTACCGCATCGTCCTGGGCCTGGCCGAGTGCCTGGAGCGCAAGGGGATCGCCTTCGACGAGGCCGCGCGGGACATCGAATCCGGCCAGCGGGTCACCGAGGCGTCCGATCCCAAGGAGCGCGCGAAGGCGCTGCGGGAGGAGCGCGATCGGGCCTGGAAGGAATCGATCGAGAGGTACGAGCAGACGATCCGACAGCACCAGGACGACATCGACGCGATGAACGGCGCCCTGCGCGTGACCTCGCTCTCGGGCCGCCTCGAGGAGAGCCTCGAGTACGCCGACCGGCTGGTCACGACGATTCGTCCCACCCGTGAGTTCTGGGAGAAGCACATCCTGCGTCCCGAGATCACCGTCGAGGACGAGCGGCTCTACCGGCAGCGGATCCGCTACCTCCTCGACCTCGAGATCACGGCGAGGATCCACGCCTCGATCGTGCTCCACGAGCTGAAGCGCGACGAGAAGGCGCTCGAGCAGCTCGACGTGGCCGTGGCGCTCGACGCGGACCGAGGCGAGCTCTACGGCCGCCGCGCGGAGCTGCAGCGAGCGCTCGGACATCCCGACCTCGCGATCGGCGAGATCGACAAATTCCTGCGGCTTTCGCAGGAGAGCTACGACCACCCGGACGTGAAGCGGGCCTGGCGCCTCCGCAAGGAGTGCGAAGACGAAGTCCGCACGGCGGCCGCGAGCTCCGGCGGCCCGGCGAACTAGGGTCCAGGGCCCGAGCCCTTGAATTGAACTCCGGCTTCGGGGCGGGCCGTACTCGGCC
>JBJXFB010000088.1:0-16628 GCA_046155895.1 Planctomycetota bacterium
GGCCTACCGCGCGGGCCGGATCGACAGGGAGACAACTCGTTGATGAAGACGAAGATCGTCGGAGCTCTCATCCTCCTCCTGTTCGCCTTCGGTGCGCTTCTGCTCGCTTGGCCGGCGATCCGGACGGCGATCGTCGGCACGAGCGGGCTCGCTCCCCAGGAGCTCGCGACGAAGGCGAGCCCGGAAGCCCGCGCGCTCGTCGCCCGCGCGCTCGAGGGCCTCGAGAACGGGGAGATCGTCGACGTCCACGCGCACGTCGCAGGCAGCCAGCAGGACGGGAGCGGCTGCCAGATCTCGACCGACATGTTCTCGTGGCTGCATCCCTGGCGGAGGATCCAGTACTCGATCTACCTCGAGGCCTGCGGCGTCGACGACGTCGCGCGCGGAGCGGAGCAGATGGTCGCGCGCCTCGCCTCCGTGACGCGCGGGAAGGCGGTGGTGCTCGCACTCGACCGCCACCACGGCCCGGACGGGACCGCCGACGTCGAGGGGACGGCGCTGTACGTCCCGAACGACATGGTCCTGCGGCTCGCCGAGCAGCAGCCGGAGCGGTTCCTGGCGGGCGTCTCCGTCCACCCCTACCGCAGGGACGCGCTGGCCGAGCTCGACCGCTGCGCCGCGCGCGGCGCGCGGATCGTCAAGTGGCTGCCCAACTCGATGTTGATCGATCCGGCGGATCCCCGGTGCGACGCGTTCTACGACCGGATGCGCGAGCGCGGGATGACGCTGCTCTCGCACGCGGGCGAGGAGCAGGCGCTCGCTCAGGGGGCCGAGGAGCTCGGCAACCCGCTCCGGCTGCGGCGCGCGCTCGACCGCGGCGTGCGCGTGATCGTCGCGCACTGCGCGTCGATGGGCGAGGCGGAGGACCTCGACGATCCTTCGCGCGGTCGAGTGCAGACCTTCGATCTCTTCCTGCGGATGATGGGGGAGGAGCGCTACAGGGGCCTTCTCTACGGCGAGCTGTCGGCCGTGCCGTTCCGCAACCGCGATCCCGAGGTGATGCGGACGCTGCTCGAGCGGACGGACCTGCACGAGAGACTCCTGGACGGGACGGATTGGCCGCTGCCGGCGATCCGCGTGATGATCTCGACGGGGAAGTACGAGAAGGCGGGCCTGATCACTGCCGGCGAGCGGGAGGCGCTCGACGAGGTGTTCCGCTACGACCCGCGGCTCTTCGAACTCGCCCTCAAGCGCACGGTGAGGGGGCGAGGAGGCGAGCGATTCCCGCCTTCGGTGTTCCTGCGGAGGAGGGAGATTCTCCCCTGATCCCCAGTCGCTACCATCCCTCCCGGAGGGAACCATGACCGTCATCGACACCGATCGCTCGAAGCTCGACGCCGCGCTCGCCGAGGACGGCAACACGCTCCTCCTGATCTCCGACGACCCCGACCCGGTGGCCGAGCTCGTGCACGACAAGGCCGAGGAGGTCGCGAAGGAGTGGCAGCGCGTCTTTCTCGTGAAGAAGCTGTCCGTGCTCAAGCCCAAGGAGCGGGAGGCCTGGTTCGAGGAGGAAGGCCACTTCGCCGTGGTCGGCGGCAAGAAGAAGGTCGTCGCGATGCGCGGGCCGATCAGCAACCTCATGCTCCCGAGCGGCAAGCCTTCGGGCGTGGAGATCCGCTGGGCGTTCAACCAGGGCGATCTGCTCCCATGAACTGGCGTCCGTCGCTCCTGTTCCTGCTCGCCCTTCTCCCCGCCTGCCGCGGCACGGGCGATCGCTCCGCGCCGCAGCGTCCGCTGGAGAAGGGGCTCTTCTTCGAGGAGCGCGACGACCGCGGCCGGCCCTGGCCCGTGAGCGCGAAGGAGAACGGGGAGCCGGGTTCTCCGGTCGAGCGACTCTCCGAGGGCGCGACGGTCGACGTGAACAGCACGCTGCGCATCGAGCTGCGCCGCGACGAGCTCGGCTCGCCCTCGGGCCGCCTGGTCCAGACGGACCTCCTGGCTCGCGCGCAAGGTCTGCGCGAGAGCCTCGAGGGCTTTGCGGACCTCGTGGAGGCCGAGGCGCGCGCGACCAGCGCGTGGCGAGCTCTCGGCCTGACGTCGACCGGATCCGCCGACCGCGCGACCGCCTACGAGCGCTTCGCGGCCGAGAAACGCGTCCACGCGGAGTCCCTCGAGCGCTTCCTCGGCCCGTTGCGGGACCTCTGGCCGCGCGACGATCCCGAACGGGAGGTAGTCGAGGAAGTCGTCGACGCCATGCTCTCGACGCGCGCGGGTGCCGGCGCCGCCCGGGTCGAAGCGAGGCAATCGCTCGGCCGCCTCCTGCAGGGCAAGGTCGACCGCCTGTCGGCCGACCTGCAGCGGCTGGAGAGCGAGGCGAAGACCGTCGCCGCGACGCGCATGCTGCGGATCGAAGGCTTCGTGCTCCCCGCCGCGGACGCCGAGGAGTCGCATCCCGTGCACGTCGAGGGTTACGACTCGCTCGACGAGAAGCGCGTCGAGACGATCGATCGGCAGGGGCTCCGGCTCACGGAGTCCGAGCGGCGGTTCCTCCTCGAGACCGCCCAGGCGACGCGCGAGATCGCCGCGGCGCTCGAACGCGTCCGCCAGGGCGAAGCGACGCTCGCCGAGGCGCTGGCGGGAGCGAAATCGGCCTACGTGCGCGAGCTCGAGGCCAGGGTGGCGGAGATCGAGGGCCTGGCCGCGCGCGCGCAGCGCACGAAGACGGCGTTCGAGGCCTTCGTCCGCGAAGCGCGATCGCTGGCCGAGGCGTGGGTGCGGGAGCGGGAGCAAGCCGCCTCGAGCTCGTTCAAGACGCTCCTCTCCCAGAGCCAGGACCTGGCGGCGATCGCCAGCTCGATCGAGGAGGCGAAGGCCCTGCGCGAGCGCTGGCGAGCGGTTTCCGGACCCGACGGGGGCGCGGATCTCCCCGCGCTCGTCTTCGACACGGCTTCCGCGGCGGATCGGCTCGCCACGGCCCTGCGGAGGCTCGACCTGACCGGGCTGGAGCGCGATCTTGCCGCGCTGTTCCGGGCGGAGCTCGAAGGAGCGTCCGAGGATGTCCGCACGCGACTTCTCGCCGTGTTGAGCTCCAGCGGTCTCGAGGCCGAGCTCCAGGGATGGAAGGATCTCGTCGTCTCGACCCGCGACTCCCTGGAGGGTCTCCGGGATCTCCTCGCCGGTGCTCCGCCCGCTTCCGTGCCGAGCGACCTCGTGAATCCGGCCGCGTTCGACGTCCCGCTCGACATGGCGCCCGACGCCGAGATCCGTCTGCAGGGAACGACGCGCCAGGCAGGCGACCGGCTCCTGGTGCAGGCGAAGCTCCTGGAGCGCGTTTCCGACCAGACGAAGACGATCGAGAGCTTCCAGACGACCTTGCGCCTCGAGAAGCTCGGCTGGCACGCCGACCTCGTCCCGACCATCGTGATCGTCACCGCCGACCGGCTCGCCGGAGCCGATGATGTCGCCGGCTTCTCCGCTTCGCTCGGATGGATGTGGAGCTACGGTCCGCGCGACGACGAGGACGACCCGTACCTCTCGCGCAGCCTCGACTGGTCCGCCGGCCTCCACGCCGTGTTCCTGAACTTCGGACCCGACAACGACCCCGAGATGGGACTCGGCGTCTCGATCGGCCTGTGGGAGGACCGGATCCAGGTCGGCGCGGGATACAACCCCTTCGCGGATGCGAGCGACGAGGGGCGGTTCTACTACTACCTCGGGTCGAGCCTCTTGCCGCTGCTGCAGGCGCTCTCGCCCGGGGAGTGACGCTCAGCCCGATCCGCCCTGGTCCTCGTTGCCGCTCTGCGCCATCGTCAAGAGCAGATCCGTCTTCGAGATGCTCCCGACGAGCGTCGGCGACTTCCCGCGCTCCACGACAGGGATCCGTTCGCCGTTGTGGCTCGAGAACTTCGCCAGGGTCTGCTTGAGCGTCGTCTCGGGGTGCACGACCGGGAAATCGTCGTGGAGGAGGTCCATCGCGATCGCGACCTTGGCCAGGGCCTCGTCGTTCAGGTGCGGCTTGATGTCGTGCAGCGGGATCACGCCGCGGAACTCCCGGTCCTTCCCGACGACGAAGAGGTTGTGGTGCCGGTTCTTGACGAAGGCCTGCACGATCTCGGGGAAGCGGGCGGCATCGCTCACGCAGATCGGGTCCCTCTTCATCAGGTCGCCGACGACCATGCGCTCGAGGCGCACGGCCGGCAGCTCTTCGACGCGCGCTCCGCGTCCGCCGCGGCCGAAGGTGTAGATCGATTCCTTCCGCACGGCGTACGCCACGGTGTAGGCGCACACGCAGGCGATCATCAGCGGCAGGATGATCTCGTGCGACAGCGTCATGTCGAAGACGATGAGGATCGCCGTCAGCGGCGCGTGGATCGTTCCGGCCAGGAAGGCTCCCATCCCGACCAACGCGTAGGCGTGCGGATTGGCCGTCGTCGTGGGGAACAGGTAGTGGGCTCCCGTACCGAAGAGCGCGCCGAGCGCCCCGCCGATCAGCAGCGTCGGCGTGAACACGCCGCCCACCGCGCCCGAGCCCACCGTGGCGGCGGTCGCCGCGAGCTTCCATCCCAGGAGTCCGAGGATCGCGACCCAGGCCCAGTCGACCTGGAGGATCATCTCGAGCGCGCCGGATCCGTTTCCCCACACGAACGGGTGGTTCACCGAGATCAGCCCGACCATCAGTCCGCCCACGCCGAGATGCGCCCACGCCGGCGCGCGCCACTTGCGGAAGAGCTTCGCGCTCCAGTCGAGCACCGACAGGAAGAGCGGCGCCGCCCCCCCCGCGAGCATGCCGAGCGCCAGGTAGGCAAGCAGCTCCAGCGGCGACACCATGTGGAACGCGGGCACCTCGAAGAGCGGCCCGCCGCCCATGAGCGTCCTCGACACGACCGTCGCGATCGCCGACGCGACCACGAGGGGCCCGAGCGTCGCCATCGCGATCGATCCGAGCACGATCTCGGAGACGAAGAGCGCGCCGCCGATGGGCGCGTTGTACGCGGAGGCGATCCCGGACGCGGCCCCGCAGGCGACGATGAGCTGCAGCCGCGCGCGCGGGAGCCTGGCCTTCCTCCCCACGAGCGACGACAGCATCGCCGCGAGCTGCACCATCGGCCCTTCGCGGCCGATCGAACCCCCCGACGCGATCGAGAAGACCGAGGACAGGATCCGGACGAGCGTCGGCTTGGCCCGGATTTCCCCGTCGCCGATCGTCACCGACTCCATGTAGTCGGCAGAAGGGACGTCCCTGACGAGCTTCAGGCCGTAGTGGAGGGCGAGACCCGCGAGGATCCCGCCGACCGTCGGCACGAGCAGCCGCTGCCACCACGCCATGGCCTCCGCGGCCTCCATGATCGGGAGCCGGCTGTCGGTCAGGACCCACTGCACGCGGTCGCACAGCCCGCGGAAGGCCGGTCCCGAAAGCCCGCCGAGGCACCCCACGGCCGCCGCCCAGCAGTAGGTGACGACGTTCTCCCCCGGCGAGAGCCGCTCCGTCAGCCACAAGCGCAGGCGCAGGAGCCTTCGGATCAGCGGCAGGTCCATCGCCGGGCGAGCTTACGCTCGCCGGGCCGCGACTCAACCTCCGGTCAGCGGCGCAGGGAACCGCATGGAGAGCCGATCATTCCATGAAGTGGCAAGCATGTACCCAGCATCGTCGGGAACTCTCCACCTCGATTGAGATCGCCCGCCGCGGCGGTAGACTCCGCCCATGAAGCCGACAGCGCTGGGGATGGTCGAGACGAAGGGTCTCGTGGGTGCGATCGAGGCCGAAGACGCGATGGTCAAGGCGGCGATGGTGGAGCTCCTCCAGCGCGAGCGGGTGACCGCGGGATACGTCTGCACGTTCGTGCTCGGAGAAGTCGGAGCGGTGAAGGCCGCCACGGATGCTGGCGCCGCCGCGGCGCGGAGGGTCGGCGAGCTCATCAGCGTTCACGTCATCCCGCGACCCCACGAGCAGCTGTGGCGGATCCTCCCCAAGCTCGCGCCGTCCGCGGGCGGACCCAAGCACGGCGGGAAGTCGGGCGACTAGCGCGGCGCGCTCGCGCTGAAAGCCGACCGCCGTGGGCGACCTCGATCCCGATCTCCGCGCGCTCCAGGAGGTGCGCGACCTCGTCCAGCGGGCGCAGGCCGCGTGCGAGGCGATCCACGGCTACGACCAGAAGAAGACCGACGCCCTGTGCGCCGCGATGGCGAGAGCCGCCGCGAGTGCCGCCGGAGACCTCGCGCGGCTCGCCGTCGAGGAGACCGGCATCGGGCGCGGCCACTACAAGGTCCTGAAGAACCTCTTCGGCGCCGAGGGGACCTGGGCCTCGATCCAGAACGAGAAGACGGTCGGCATCGTCTCGCGGGACGAGAAGAGCGGCGTCCTCGAGGTCGCGACCCCGGCCGGCGTGATCGCGGGGATCATCCCGACGACGAACCCGACTTCCACGGCGATCTACAAGGCGCTCATCGCGGTCAAGGGCCGCAACGCGATCGTGATCAGCCCGCACCCGCGCGCGCGGCGCTGCATCGGCGAGACGGTCGAGGTCATGCGCCGCGCGATCGAACGCGCCGGGGGACCGCCGGACCTCGTCTGCTGCCTCTCGAACCCGACGATCGAGTCGACCGGCGCGCTGATGAAGCACCGCGACGTCGCGCTCATCCTCGCGACGGGCGGATCGGGGCTCGTGGCCGCGGCGTACAGCTCGGGGAAGCCCGCGTACGGCGTGGGTCCGGGCAACGTCCCGGCCTACATCGATCGCTCGGCCGACGTCGCGTGGGCCGCGCAGGCGATCACGTCGAGCCAGAGCTTCGACAACGGCACCTTGTGCTGCTCCGAGCAAGGCGTGGTGCTCGACAAGCCCATCGCCGGGCTCTTCCTGGCCGAGATGGTCCGCCGCGGCGCGCACATGGCCGACGAGCGCGAGACGCAGCTGCTCGGACGCCTCTGCAACCAGCGCGGGCACATGAATCCCGACGTCGTCGGCCTCGATCCCTGGAAGATCGCGGAGATGGCGGGCTTCGTCGTCCCGAAGTCGACTTCCGTGCTCCTCGCGCGCCAGGGCGGCGTCGGGAAGGAATGGCCGCTCTCGATCGAGATCCTCGCGCCGATCCTGTCCGTGCACGAGGTGGACGGCTGGCGGGAGGGCTGCGCGACGTGCATCGCGATGCTCGAGTACGGCGGCCTCGGCCACACGCTCGCGGTCCATGCCAAGGACCAGGCGGTCCTCGACGCGTTCTTCCTCGAGAAGCCGGCCAACCGGATCCTCGTGAACGGGCCGGCCTCGCAGGGCGCGGTCGGCTACAGCACCAACCTCGTCCCCGCGATGTCGCTCGGCTGCGGGCCGCAGGCGGGGAACATCTCGTCGGACAACATCAGCGCGCGCCACCTGATCAACATCAAGCGCGTCGCGTACCTGAAGCGCGACTGGCTCGACCTCGAGAAGAAGGACCACGCGCGCGCGGCCGCGATCCTCGGAGGCTCCGATCCCGCTCCGCGCGGCTCCGGGCTTCGCGGCGATCCCGCGCTGCTCTCGAGCGCGGCGCCGGCTCGCGGCGGCTCGGCCTTCAGCGCGGAAGTGCGCAGCAACTGGCAGGGCAATCCGGCCGTGATGCGCGCCGCGCCCAAGGCGGCGCCGGCCCCGGCCTCGGTCACGCCCGTCGCCAGAGCGAGCTCACCCACGTTCACGCGCGCGAAGGAAGTCGTTCGCAGCGCCGGCTCGAGCTCGACGGCGGTGCTTCCGCCTCCTCCGGCCCGAGCCAAGTCGAGTCCCTACGTCGGCGCCGCGCTCGCGCCCGCCGAGATCCAGACCTTGATGCAGCACGCCGGCGCCGGCTGCCCGATGGGGCCTTGCAAGGGCTGCCCGCACCACGAGATCACGACGGGCGCTTGCAACGCCTGACCCCCGAATCCCCGCTCCCATATAAGGAAGAAGAACCCCGATGGCAGACAGCATGATCGCCCTGGGCCTGATCGAGACGAAGGGCCTCGTCGGCGCGGTCGAGGCGGCCGACGCGATGTGCAAGGCGGCGAAGGTGACGCTGCTCGGCAAGGAGAACTCCGGCTCGGCGCTCGTCACCGTGATGGTGCGCGGCGAGGTCGGCGCGGTGAAGGCCGCTACGGAGGCGGGCGCGGCGGCGGCGAAGCGCGTCGGCGAGCTCGTCGCGGTGCACGTGATCCCGCGGCCGGCGCAGGATCTCGAGCGCTACCTGCCGTCTCCTCCGCCCGAGCCGAAGTAGGCCTGAAGCGAGCCTTGGAATCCTGCGGCGCGAGGAGCGCCGCCAGCGATGCCGACGACGAGCAACATCGAACTGCGCGGGGCGGTCTTCATCGACCAGATGCAGCCGCAGTTCGCCGCGACCGTGGCGACGAACTCCGACGGGTTCTTCCCCGTGACAGGGGAGGCCTCGTTCTGGCTCGAGGTGCGTCCGGGCATCGTCATCAACCGCTTGATGGACGTGGCGCTGAAGGCCTGCGACGTGAGGCCGGGCGCGCTGATCACGGAGCGGAGCTACGGAACGCTCGAGGTGCACTCGCCGGACCAGGGGCAGGTGCGGCAGGCGGGCGCGCTGATCCTGAAGGCGGCCGGGCTCGCGGCGAGTGACGGGCTCGCGCCGAACGTGATGACGAGCGAGACGATCCGGAAGATCAGCGACCACCAGGCGATGATGATCAACCGCTCGCGCGCGGGGATGCTCGTGCTGGGCGACGACACGCTGTACACGCTCGAGGTGAACCCGGCGATCTACGTGGTGATCGCGGCGAACGAGGCGGAGAAGGCGTCGCCGATCCGGCTCGTCGGCCTCGGCGCGCACGGCGCGGTCGGGCGTTTGCGGCTCGCCGGCACCGACGCGGAGATCGACGAGGCCGTGAAAGCGGTGCAGCGCGCGCTCTCGGGCATCGCCGGACGGCCGAACACGGGGATCGACTGATGTTCCTCGGACGCGTGGTTGGAGAAGTGTGGGCGACGCGGAAGGCGGCGGATCTCTCCGGCCATCGCCTGCTCGTGGTGCAGGCGCTCGACGAGCGGCGGGAGCCGGGAGGGAAGAAGGTGACGCCCGTCGTCGCCGCGGATCCGCTCGGCGCCGGCCTCGGCGAGCACGTGATCGTCGCGTTCGGGAAGGCCGCGCGCGTCGCGGCGCTCGGCGCGGACGGGGATTTCGCGTTCGAGGCGGCGATCGTGGGCATCGTCGACGACTTCGACGTGCCGGGGGCGCCCGAGGAGTGGAAGCTCGAGGACGTGCGCGAGTGGCGCGGAGCGCGCGGCGCGGCGGAGAGCAGCGGCGGAGCGGCGAACGGCGGCCCGGGGACGCTCCTCACATGATGGTCGGCACGGTGGTCGGCCACGTGTGGGCCACGAAGAAGGACCCGACGCTCGAGGGCCTGCGCTTCCTCGTCGTGCAGCCGTTCACGCTCGGCGACGCGACGGCCGAGACGCTGGTCGCGGCCGATCCGCTGGGAGCTGGGATCGGCGAGCGCGTGCTCGTCGTGTTCGGGCGCGCGGCGCGGCACATGATCGGGCGAGGGCAGGACATCGGATTCCAGACGGCGGTCGCGGCGATCATCGACCGGATGGAGCTCGAGGACGGACGCGTGGTCGGGCCAACGGTGGTCGAGGATTCGTCCGGCAGGAAGCCCTTGAGGGCAAGGAGTTGAGATGAACCGCAACGACGTGAATCCCGAGATGCGCGACGAGGTCCCCATGGACTCGTGCATCGGGATCCTGGAGCTCTCCTCGGTGGCGAAGGGCGTCGAGGCCGCCGACGCGGTGCTCAAGGAGGCGCACGTCGAGATGCTCTTCGTGACGAACGTGCAGCCGGGGAAGTACGTGATGCTCTACACGGGCGCCGTGCGCGACGTGGAGTCGTCGACGGCGCGCGGCGCAGCGCTCGCGGGGGCGGATCTCGTCGACAAGCTCGTGATTCAGCAGGTGCACGAGCAGGTCGTGCCGATGCTCCGGCGCAAGGGCGGGAAGATCAACGGCGTGCTCGACGCGATCGGGATCGTCGAGACGACGACGGTGGCGTCGTCGGTGGTCGCGTGCGACATGGCGCTGAAGTCGGCGACGGTCGACCTGATCGACTTCCGCATCGCCAACGGCCTCGGCGGGAAGAGCTTCTTCGTCGTCACGGGCGAGGTGAGCGACGTGCGCAGCGCGGTCGCGGCCGGAGCGCGGATGGCGCAGGAGAAGGGGCAACTCTTGCGCGAGGTGGTGATCCCCAAGCCGCACACGGAGCTGGTGAAGCACCTGTGAGAGACTCGCGACGACGAACCGCAAGGAATGTGAGATGGCACGACGCTTCCTGACCGTCGAGGACCTGCGGCGCGAGCTCGAGCGCGGAGCCGCGGGCGAGATCGTCGTCGAGGAGGGGACGATCGTGACTCCGCAGGCGCTCGAGGAAGCGCAGCGGAGCGGGATCGCGATCCGGAGCGGCGCACAGTCGAAGTACGTGGAGCCCGCGCCCGACCGCGGACCGGACGCGGAAGCCGCGCAGCGGACGCTCCCGCACCTCCCCGAGCCGGTCGACGAGACGATGGGGCACGGCGTGGTGGTGACGGCGGTGGGGAAGAACCGTCCCGGCGTGCTCGCGGAGATCACTGGCGCGCTCGCGCACATCCAAGGGAACGTGCTCGACATCTCGCAGAAGATGATCGAGGGCTACTTCCACATGATCGTGACGGTCGAGCTGCCGCCCGGCGCGTCATTCGGCGACGTGAAACAGCACCTCGAGTGCCTCGGCGGCCCGGACGACTACGTCGTGCGCGTGATGCACGAGCGGGTGTTCCGGTTCATGCACCGGATCTAGGGAGTCCGCCCCTGGAACCGTGTCGTGGTCCCTTCGCCCTCGGTCGGCAGCCTCGGGCAGGGGGGGCCTGGCTCAGAGGACCGAAGATGGGGCCGAGGGCCGATACCAGGCAGGAATTCGGAAAGCGCGGGGGACGGGGGCGACGGCTCGGCTGGCCTCGGATCAGGCTTCCCTGGCCGGGGAGGGCCCCTCCCCTTGTGCCGCCCCTCCCCCCCGCGCTAGAGTCTCCGCCGCATTTTTCCCACTCACGGATTGCTGTCCCTTTGGTCCTACCAACGGAACGTGCTCATCCTGAATCTCGCTAACGAAAGGTAGAACCCCAATGGGTACGAAACTGTACGTCGGAAACCTCAGCTACAACACGACCGAAGCCTCGCTGCGCGCGGCCTTCGAGGCGGACGGCCGCCAAGTGAAGGAAGTCGCGATGATCATGGACCGCGACACCGGACGCCCGAAGGGCTTCGGGTTCATCCAGATGGGCTCGGATCAAGACGCGAAGGCCGCGATCGCCGCGCTCGACGGCACGCAGCTCGACGGCCGCGCGATCAAGGTCAATGAAGCCCAAGAGCGTCCCGCCGGTGGACGCCCGGGTGGCGGCGGCGGCGGCGGCGGCGGTGGTCGCGGCGGCTACGGCGGCGGCGGTGGCGGTGGTGGCTACGGCGGCGGCGGTGGTGGTGGCGGCGGACGCCGTTACTAGTCCACTCCGGATCGATCATCAGGATCCGCGGCCCGCGCTCGAAGGAGCGGGGCGGCGGATCCTGTGCTTTCTGAGCGGCTCGAACGGGTGCGGGGGAGGAAGCTCGGCTCTCGGGCGAGAACCGATCCCGTTGAGCCACGGTTAGAATCCGCGCCGCCTCGCGGCCCTGACGGCGCTTCCCTGCTCCGGTTGGGCGCTCCCCGGACGCTTCGCCATGCCCTTCACCGACCAGGAGATCCTCGAGACCGTCCGGATGATCGAGCTGGAGACGCTCGACATCCGCACGACGACGCTCGGCATCAACCTGCTCGACTGCGCCGATCCCGACGCGGAGAGCGCGTGCGAGAAGATCTACGCGAAGATCGTCCACCACGCCAAGGACCTCGTCGCGGTCGCCGACTCGATCCAGACCGACTACGGCATCCCGATCGTCAACAAGCGCATCGCCACGACGCCGATCTCGCTCGTCGCGGCCGCTTCGAGCACGGCGGACCTCGTCCCCTTCGCACGCGCCATGGACGCCGCGGCCGCGGCGGTCGGCGTCGACTTCATCGGCGGGTTCTCGGCCTACGTCCACAAGGGCTTCACGAACGCCGACCGCGCCCTCTTCGACTCGATCGCGCCGGCGCTGGCCGAGACGGAGCACGTCTGCTCGTCCGTCTCGCTCGCCTCGACGCGCGCGGGCATCAACAGGGACGCGGTCAACCGCTTCGCGCGCGTCGTCCTCGACACGGCTTTCGCGACGGAATCGCGCGGCGCGATCGGCTGCGCGAAGCTCGTGTGCTTCTGCAACGCCGTCGAGGACAACCCCTTCGTCGCCGGCGCCCACCTCGGCACCGGCGAGGCCGAAACGGTCCTGAACGTCGGCGTCTCCGGCCCCGGCGCCGTCCGCTCCGCGGTCGCGCGCCTCGGCCCCGAGGCCGACCTCCTCTCGCTCGCCGAGACGATCAAGCGCACTGCCTTCAAGATCACGCGCATGGGCGAACTCGTCGGGCGCGAGGCCGCGCGGCGCCTCGGAACTTCCTTCGGCATCGTCGACGTCTCGCTCGCGCCGACGCCGGCGGTGGGGGACTCGATCTCCGACATCCTGGAGCTGATCGGGCTCGAGCGCACCGGCGCCCCCGGGACGACCGCCGCCCTCGCGCTGCTCACCGACGCGGTGAAGAAGGGCGGCGCGATGGCCTCCTCGAGCGTCGGGGGCCTCTCCGGCGCGTTCATCCCCGTCTCCGAGGACGCCGGAATGATCCGCGCCGTACGCGACGGCGCGCTCTCGCTCGCAAAACTCGGCGAGATGACCGCCGTGTGCTCCGTCGGCCTCGACATGGTCGCCGTCCCCGGCGACACCCCCGCCGCGACGATCGCCGGCATCATCGCCGACCAGATGGCGATCGGCATGGTGAACGGCAAGACGACCGCGGTCCGCATCATCCCCGTCCCGGGCAAGGGCCCGGGCGAGACGGTCGAGTGGGGCGGCCTCCTCGGCACGGCGATCGTGCAGGATCCGGGGAGGTTCGCGAGTACGGTGCTCGCGGCGCGGGGAGGGCGGATCCCGGCACCCCTCCAGAGCTACAAGAACTAGTGGAATCTGGCACCCTTCGCTGTTCCTGCTCCCGCTGCAAGCGATTCCAGGTCATTGACTTGCGGTCGGAACTGACTCCTAGCCTCGCCCCGGAGCTCGGCCTCGCGTCCGAGTACCGCTCGGACAAGGACTTGCGGGGATTGTCTGCACAATCAAGGGGGCCAGACTCCTAGTGTCGAGACGCGCTGCCCTGGTCCTGCTCGCGATCCTCACCCTCGGAGCCCTCCTGCTCCGCGGCAGCGGCATCGACCATCTCCTCCCAGAGGTGATGAACCGCGACGGGCTCGTGGTGGTCCGGCAGGTCGAGCACTTCAGGGCGGGCGGGCCGGTTCCGGACAATGCGGCGTGGTGGTACGCGTCGTATCCGCACCTCATGGCGCGGGTCGCCGCGGTTCTCCCGGCGGCTGCGGTGCCGCACGAGGGAGCGAGATCGCTCGAGGAGCATCTCGAGCTCGCACGCGCGCCGTGGATCGAGCTGCGGTGGATCTCGATCCTGTTCTCGATCCTCGCGGTTCCGGGGACCTATCTCCTCGCACGGCGCTTCCTCGACCGGGGAGGCGCGCTCTTCGCGGCGGCGCTGATCGCGACGAGCCTCCACCACGTCTGCCTCTCGATCCAGGAGAAGCCTCACGCCGCGTCGGCGAGCCTCGTGCTCCTCGCGCTGATCGCCGCGCTCCGCCTCCGCCGCAAGCCCGATCTGCGGTCCTATCTCCTCTGCGGCGCGACGGCGGCGCTCTCGATCGCCATGCTGCACAGCGGCGTGGTCGCCCTGCTTCCGATCGCGGGGGCGTTCTTGCTGCGCGAACGGAAGCCGCCCCGCGCTTCGGCCTGGTGGATCCTCGCCGTCCTCGCGATCGCGGCCGCCGCCGTGCGCGCCTTCTATCCGTTCTTCTTCGAGGCAATCCGCGATCCGATCCCCGAGACCATGGCCGCTGCGGGTCCCGATGCCGCAGGATTCGCGGGGAAGATCGCGGCCGGCCTTCGCGGGGCTCCCCTCGGGAGGCTCCTCCTGGCGATCTTCGCGCTCGATCCGCTGCTCGTCGTGCTCGGCACCGCCGGGGTCGCGCTCGGATGCGCCCGCCGGCGCCTCCACCGCGACCTGGCCGTGCTCCTCGCGCTCGCGCTTCCCACGCTCATCGTCCTGGCGTTGTTCCGGGGCACCCTCGTGCGCTTCTTCCTGCCTCTCTACCCGCTGCTCGCCTGCGCCGGAGGCTACGCGTTCGTCTGCGCGCGCGATCAGCTGTCCCCGCGCGCTTCCGCGCTCGGCCCGGCACTCGCGGCCGCACTCGTAGCGATTCCCCTCACCCCCGCGTTCCACTTCGCGCGAATCCGCCGCGAGCCGGGACCGCTCCGGGAAGCCTCCCGCTGGGTCGTCGAGCACGTGGACCCGGGCGAGACCATCGTCGTCGTGCCCAACGTCGACCTCGCGCTGCCCACGACGCCTGACGCGATCTCGCTGAATGCGCTCCAGCCCTGGCGCACGATCTGGACGGAGTACCTCGCGGACGTGCACTCCGAAGACCTCGAAGGGGTGCGGTGGCCGATCCTGATCGAGCCGGGGAGGCGTCCGGAGTCGCGCCGCGAGTTCGGATCGGATCCCCTCGGCTACCTGCGCCGCTACCGCGCGCGCTGGCTCGTGCTCGACATCTCGGGCGGCGGGGAGCAGCTCCTCGACCGCCGCGCCGAGCGCGTGGCGCGCTTCTCGCCTGCGCGGGAGGACAGGCCGGGCGAGCGCGGTGTCATGCTCTTCGGAATGGGGATCGATCCGTTCGCCCCGAGCGCGCTGCGCATCCTCGGGATGAAGTCGCTCGGCACGGCGGTCGAGATCTTCGAGATCCCCTGAAACGCAGTGGATCCCGGGGAGTCCGGGCGCCCGCGGAGGTGCGCTCGGCCCTCCGTGGAAAGGAATTCACGCCGGGCGCTCTTTCGGCGGGGAAGCCGAGGCTCGACCTCAAGGGTCGCCGCGGCCGCGCTCGAACATGCCTGTTGCACCGGGAGCGCGGCTTCGAGCCCCCGGCCCGCGAACGAGCACCGTGAGCAACACCAAGAAGAGAATCCTGCTCCTCGAAGGGCAGGAGGGCACGCGCGCGCAGGTCCAGGAGGCGATCGGCTCGCGCTGCGACCTCTTCGCCGTCTCGAACGCCGAGGACGCGATCGAGGCGTGCCGCTCCTCCGGACCCTTCGCCGTCGCGATGGCGGAGCACGGGAACCGCGGTGTCAGCGCCTTCGACCTCCTGCGCCGCGTCAACGAGAGCTGGCCCGAGACGGTCGGCCTCCTGATCGCCCCGGGCGGCGACGCAGGCACGGTGTCGCGCGCAGCCAAGGAGCCGCACGTGTTCCGCTGCCTGAGCGCGCCCTTCGCTCCCGGCGCGCTCCTCTCCGCGGTCGACGCGGCGCTGTCGCGGCACGACGAGAACGAGAAGCTGGAGACCTTCTCGGAGGAGATCCTCTTCGGCATGGACTCGATGGAGAGCTTCCGCGAGCTCCTCGAGGACCGGGTCGAGCACCAGACTTCGGCGCTGCGGCGCATGCACCGGTTCACGATCGAGCTCGTGAACGCCCGGTCGACGCGGGAGATCGCCCAGATGACCGCGACGGCGGCGAGCGAGGCCCTGGGAGGGCGCGGCGTCCAGGTCCAGCTCTGGCAGGCTTCGATCCGCGGCAACGACGTGCGCGTCGGTGCGGGCGCGGAGATGTCATCCTGCCTCCACCGCACTCCGATCCTCTCGCCCAACGGCGAGATCGGCGAGATCTGCGCGGACGTGATCGGGCCGGGCCGCGAGAAGCTCACGCCGCTCGACACGATGCTGCTCGCATCGCTCGGCGCCTCCACGTCGCTGGCGGTGCACCAGGAAATGACGCGGCGCGATCTCGACCAGGCGCAGCACGCGACGATCCTGGCGCTGGCCCGCCTCGCCGAGCGGCGGGACATGGAGACGGGCCGGCACCTCGAGCGCGTGGCGGGGTACTGCCGCCTCATCGCGGAGAGCTTGCGGGCGCTCGGGTGCCACGCGGGGACGATCACCGACGCCTTCATCGAGGACCTCGCGAGCTCGAGCCCGCTGCACGACATCGGGAAGGTGGGGATCCCCGACTCCATCTTGTTGAAGCCCGGCAGCCTCACTCCCGAGGAGTGGACGATCATGAAGACGCACGCCGAGATCGGCGGGTCGACCCTCGACGGCGTGATCGCCGGGCTGCAGGCGCCCGGGTTCCTGACCATGGGCCGCGACATCGCGTGGTGCCACCACGAGAAGTGGGACGGCTCGGGCTACCCGCGCGGCCTCGTGGGGACGGAGATCCCTCTGTGCGCGCGGATCGTGGCGCTGGCGGACGTGTACGACGCGCTGACGACGGTGCGGCCTTACAAACAGGCCTGGCCGCACGCCGACGCGATCGACTGGATCCTCTCGCGCGCCGGCACGCACTTCGATCCGGACGTCGTCGCGGCCTTCGCGGCGCGATTGGACGACGCCGACCGGATCCGCTCGTCGCTGGCGGATCCGACGGAAGAGCAGCCGAGCAACGCGGTCGAGATCGCGCAGCAGCTCTAGCTAGCCCGCATCTCTCACCACGGGTCGAGCGAGACGACGCTAATGCCGGTGGATGCAAGGAAGGCGACCGAGGCCA
>JBJXFB010000065.1:0-8803 GCA_046155895.1 Planctomycetota bacterium
CCCGCGACCGCTCGACCGTCCACGCAGCCAGGATCGCGGCTCCCAGCGCCGCGGACTCCGGCTCCGCGAGCGGCGTGAGCGGGATGCCGAGCGCGTCGGCCAGGATCCGCAGCCAGAGGCGGTTCCGCGAGGCTCCCCCGACCACCCTCGCGCTCTCCGCCGAGATCCCGAGCGCGCGCATCCTCTCGAAGCCCCACGCCAGGTTTATCGCCACGCCCTCGATCGCGGCGCGGTAGAGGACGCCCGGCGAGAGCGATCCAGTCCGCAGGCCGAGCAACGCTCCGGTCGCGTGCGGCAGGTCGGGCACGCGCTCGCCCGCGAGGTAGGGCAGCCACCTGACACCGCCGCAGCCGGACTCAACCGCTTCCGCCGCGCTCGTCAGCGCCTCGTGATCGAGCCCCGTCGCGCGCCGCACCTCCTCGGTGACGCCGGTCGCGTTCATCAAGCACAGGAGCGGGAGCCAGCCGCCGGTCGCGTCGCAGAAAGGAGCGATGAGGCCTCGCGGATCGATGGCCGGACTCGCGCGGAAGCCGAAGATCGTCGCGGAGGTGCCGAGGCTCACGGTGAGGACGCTCTCGCGCGTCGCGCCGCTGCCGACCGCGGAGGCCATGTTGTCGCCGCTCCCGGCGGCGACGAGGATTCCCTCGCGCAGGCCGAGGAGCTCCGCGCCCGCTCTCGAGAGCGTCCCCGCAGGCTCCCCAGCCTCGAGGAGCCGCGGAAGCAGGTCGGGCAGGCGTCCATCGATCTCAGCGGCCGCGGCGAGGTCGTACCGTCGCGCGACCGGATCGAACCAGCCCGTTCCCGACGCATCGCCCGCCTCGGCGACGCGCGCGCCGGTGAGTCGGTGATTGACGTAGTCGTGCGGGAGCAGCACCGACGCCGCGCGCGCCCAGAGATCCGGCTCGCGCCGCGCGCTCCAGAGCACTTTGGAAGCGGTGTAGCCGACCGGCACGCGCCGGCCGAGGCGCTCCGAGAGCTCACGCGCCTCCTCCGCCGTCGACGTGTCGCACCAGAGCTTGGCCGGACGCAGGACGGCGCCTTCGCGGTCGAGGAGCACGAGGCCGTGCTGCTGTCCGGAGATTCCGACGCCCGCCACGCGCTCGCGGTACGTGAAGAGCTCGGCGGCCACCCTGCGCAACGCGTCGATCCACGTGTCGGGGTGCTGCTCGCATGCGCCGGGCGGCAGACCTTCGATCAACCCGTAGCTCGAGCTCGCGCGCGCGACGATCTCCCCCCGCTCCGCGTCGAGAAGGAGACCCTTCGTCCCCTGCGTCCCGACGTCGAGGCCGAGGAAGAGTTCGCCCTTCATCGCCCGCGGACGCCGAGCAGATGCTCCATCATCAGCTGGTCGAGCTTCTCGTAGCGCAGCCCGCGCCTCCCGAGCGCGTCGGGATCGAGGCGAAGCGCGCGTAGAGCGGAGGCCTTCTGCGGCGAATAGTCCGAGAGCAGCGGCTCGATCTCGGGGTGGGACGGCGTCTCGAGCAGTCCGCGGACCTCCGGATCGGTGTCGAAGGCCCGCGCGCGCGCCGCGAGGATCTTGTAGGTGCGCATCGAGCCGCGCGCGAAGTCCCAGACCCCCGCCTCGTCCTCCGTGCGGTAGGCGTGCGAGTCGAAATGGCGCGGGCCCTCGTAGCGCGAGCCGCCGCTGGTTCCCTCGAGCAGGCGCAGGAGCAGGAAAGCCTGCTTGACGTCCTCCGAGCCGAAGCGGAGGTCCTGGTCGTAGCGCCCGATCTTCTGCGCGTTCAAGTCGATGTGGAAGAGCTTGCCGGCCTCCATGGCCTGCGCGACGGCGTGGACGAAGGAGAGGCCGGACATGTTCTCGTGCGCGACCTCGGGGTTGACGCCGACCATGCCGGGATCCGCGAGCGTCGAGATGAAGTGGAGCATGTGCCCCGTGGTCGGGAAGTAGATGTCGCCGCGCGGTTCGTTGGGCTTCGCCTCGAGCGCGAAGACGAGGTCGTACTGCCGGTCGTGGACGTACTCGCACAGGAAGTCGATCGCTTCGCGCATGCGCGCGATGGCCGTGCGCGGATCGCGGCAGGCGTCCGCCTCGGTGCCCTCGCGGCCGCCCCAGAAGACGTAGATCCACGCGCCGAGTTCGACGCCGAGGTCGATCGCGTCCATCGTCTTGCGCAGGGCGAGGGCGCGCACCGCCGGATCGTTCGAGGTGAACGCGCCGTCCTTGAAGGCCGGATGCGAGAAGAGGTTCGTGGTCGCCATCGGCACGACCAGGCCGCAGTCCTCGAGCGCGGCCTTGAAGTCGGCCACGATCGCGTCGCGCTCCTTCGCGCCGGCTCCGAAGGGCACGAGATCGTTGTCGTGGAGGTTGACCCCCCACGCGCCGCACTCGGCGAGCTTGCGGACGAGGTGCGTCGGCTTCGCGATCGGCCGGACCTCGGCACCGAAGGGATCGCGCCCGGGATTGCCGACGGTCCACAGGCCGAAGCTGAATTGGTCTTCTTTCGTCGGGGCGAAGGGGTCCATGGCCGCCTTCCTACCCCATCTTGCCGGAACGCGCGAGTCCGGCGGCGATCGCGGCGAATCCCGCGGAGGCGAGTGCGAGCCAAGTCGCGAAGCTCCCCGCCCCGCGATCGGTCTCCTCGGCCGACCCGCCGATGCCCGTGAGGATCCTCTCGTCACCCGCCGCGCGCCGCTCGCCGAGCTCGACGACTCCCGGCGGCGCGAGGACGGCATCGTCGAAGAGCCTGGCCCACGACACGGCGAAGGCGGCGGGATCGCCTTCGGGATCGCTCATCGAAACCAGCGCGCTCTCGATCCTCCCGGGCTCGAAGCAGACCAGCGCTCGCTGCTCCCGGTCCTCGAGCCAGGTCGGGAGAGGAGGCGGAGCGCCGGCGGCCGTCGCGCCCGCCTTCCAGCCGTCGCGGCCGACTTCCACGTCGCGAGAGGGGCCGGATACGCCCGTGCGGAGGACGAGGGATGCGCCGGGATCGTCTCCGGTTCCCATGATCGCTCCGCGAGCATCCGCCCATGCCGCCAGAACGCCCGCGATCGGCACGGGAAGCTCTCCCGACACGAGCACCCGCCGCTTCGGGGCGCCCATCGGCACTTCCACGATCCGATCCCCGTCCCAGTCGAAGCGCGTCGTGCCGTCCACCGCGATCGCGCCCGGAACCGTGCCCCCGCCGCTCGCGACGAGCCCCGCGCGCTCCGGAGGCGGTTGCGGCGCGGCGTCGGTCACCCACAAGGTGTCCGGACGGTCGTCCTCGGGCCCGAACGCTCCCCGCTGCTCGAGCCATTCGACTCGCGAACCGCGCGGGAGGTTCTCGTCGATCCACTTCCGCGCCAGCTCGGTCGCGCGATCGCGCCGCGTGCCCGCGCCGAGCGGGAGCTCCATCGAGGGGCTGCGGTCGACGAGCACCCGCAGCTCCCGCGCTGCGCTCGACGGCTTGCGCGGCCCCGCGAGCGCCAGCGCCCCGAGCGCGAGGCCGGCCGCGAGCATCCACACCGCGGGCGGGATCCGCCTCCGCGAGCGCGGCGAGGCGCGCGGCTGCGCCGCCAGGACGCGCTTCCAGACCTCGAGCGTCCCCGTCGCGATCTCTGACGGGCGCGCGAGGAGCCGCGACGCGAGCAGCACGGCGATCGGCAGCGCGAGCGCGAGGAGGCCGAGCGGGCGCGTCCACTCGAGACCGTTCACGCCACGGCGCTCCCGCGGAGGATCTCCTCGAACGTGCTGGCGCTGCTCGAGCACGAATACGGGACGCCGCGCCGCGCGCAGGCTGCCCGCCAGACTTCGAGCTCGCGCTCGAGCTCGGTCTCGTACGCGCGACGCGTCGCCCCGTCGATCTCGAGCGCGAGCACCGCGTTCGCCTCCGGATCCCACCACTGGACCGCGCCCTCCAGGGGTGGAACGATCTCGATCGGAGCGAGGAGCTGCACGAGGGCCAGCTCTCGTCCGGGCTGGCGCAGCCCGAGGACTTCCTCGGGAGTCGTGTCGCGCAGATCACCGACCAGGAAGACGCGCGAAGTTTCCGGCGAAACCCTTGGTAGCGGACGTTCCAGGCGGGGACCTTCCGCCCGCAGCGTCTCGAGGAATGCGAGCAACCCGACGAGATCCGGCCGCCGGCGAACCTCGAAGGCGCGCGAGGCCGCGACGATCCGCGCCTGCGCTCCGGCGGCGACCGCCAGCGACGCGAGCGCAGCCGCCACCTCCGCCGCGCGCTGCATCTTCCCCGGCGGGCCGACGCCCATCGACGCGGTCGTGTCCAGCGCGACGAACCACCGCTCGCCCGCCTCGCGACGGCTGACCTTCACCCAGGCGCGCTGCGACCGCGCCATGAGATTCCAGTCGATGGTGCGCGGATCGTCTCCAGGCGCGTAGGGCCGATAACCCACGAACTCCGCTCCGCCGCCGGTGGCGCGCGCCATTCCGCCGCTCTCGCGGCGCTCGCGGGCGGCCGCGAGCCGGGTCCCGAAGGCCTCGAGCCGGCGCGCGAAGCCTTCCTCGAAGCGCACTCCGGGGCAGGGCAGGGATCGCGTCGCTCCGGTCCTCATCGAGGGCCCTATCCTCGCGCGCTCGACGGGCTACCGCGCGGTCTCCGCGGCGGCTCGAGGTCGAGCGGAATCCCTCCTGCCTCGGCGAGGCAGGCGCCGTCGCGGAGGACGACCTCCCCGCGGCGCACGACGATCCTCGGGAAGCCCGCCAGCTCAAGCCCCTCGAACGCCGACCACTTCGAGCGCGAAGGGAGCTCGGCCCCGCGCACGAGCCGCGTCTCCTCGGGATCGAAGAGCACGAGGTCGCCGTCGAAGCCGGTCTCGAGCCGGCCCTTCCTCGGCAGATGGAGCGATCGCGCGGCGGTCGAGGTCACGCTCGCCAGCGCGGTCTCCGCGCCGAGCTGCCCGCGCCGCACGAGCTCCCAGGTCAGCGGCCAGAGCAGGTCGACCGAGGGCATCCCCGAGGGCGCGTGGGGGTAGGGGCGGAGCTTCTCCTCGAGCGGATGAGGCGCGTGGTCCGTCCCGATCGCGTCGATCGTGCCGTCCGCGAGCGCGGCGACGATCGCCAGCGCGTCGTCCTTCGTCTTGATGGACGGATTGACCTTCAACAGGTTTCCCAGGCGCGGCGCGTCCTCGCAGGAGAGGAGGATGTAGTGCGGCGCGGTGCTCCCCGAGACCGGCAGTCCCTCCGCCTGCGCCGCGCGCATGAGCTCCGTCGCGCCGCGCGTCGAGACGTGGAAGACGTGGAGCTCCGCTCCGGTCTCGCGCACGAGCTCGATGGACGCGCGCACGGACTCGATCTCCGCTTCCGCCGAGCGCACGAGGTGGTGCTCCGCCGCCGTGGCGGCGGGGAAGCTGGCTTTCCCCGCCCGCAGGAGGTTCTCGTCCTCGCAGTGCGCGACGATCATCCGCCCGGCGCGGAAGGCTCCCGCGAAGAGCTCGCGCAGCGTCTCCCGGTCCGTTTGCCCTCCGAGGCCCGTCGAGCCGCCCAGGAAGCACTTGAAAGCCGGCGTGAGCGGCGCCATCGCCTCGAGCTCGGGCAGGGAATCCGGCAGGAGATTCGCGAGGCACCCGAAGTCGACGCGCGAGCGCGCGCGAACGTGCTCGATGCGGTCGCGGAGCGCGGCGAGCGAAGTCGAGAGCGGCGGATTGTTCTGGACCTCGACGACGGAGGTCACGCCGCCGAAGAGCGCGCCGGCCGAACCGCGCTCCCAGCCCTCCTTGCGCTCGAGGCCGGGGTCGCGGAAGTGCACGTGCACGTCGACGAGCCCCGGGATCAGGGTGAGCCCGCCGGCCTCGAGCACGGGGAACGCGCCGCGCTCGAGGCTGCTCCCGACCGCGTCGACCACGCCGTCGACGATCCGCACGTCGACGGGACGGGTGCCCGTCCCGGGCGGATAGCTCCGCGCGCCTCGGACGAGGAGGCTCGCGCCCCGGCGGCCGGTCATGCGGGCTCGGCGATCTTGCGGACCGTCACGACCGTCATGTCGTCCTCGCTCACGCCGCCGGAGAACTGGAGCGCGGACTGGACGAGGGCCTCGGTCAGCTCGCGCGCGGTCTGCCCGGACGCCGCGCCGTTCTCGAGGATCTTCCTCACGCCCGCCTCGTCGAAGAGCTGGTCGGCGTCTTTCGAGGAGCGCGCCTCGACGAAGCCGTCCGTGAAGGCGATCAGGATGTCGCCGTCCGCCAGCGTGATGCGCGGCCCCTCGACGTACTCGTAGTCGGCCACCATCCCGAGCGCGGGCGCCGTGCCCTTGATCGTCTCGATCGACTTCGTGCCGGCGCGCCACACGAGCGGCGGCGTCTGGCCCGCGTTGAGCACCTGCACGTCGCCGTTGGGCGAGAAGATCCCGGTGAAGAGCGTGAGGAAGAGGCCGTCGTCCATCCGCGGCTCGAGATCCTGGTTGAGCATGCCGACCGCCGCCGCCGGATCGTCGAGGACCTTGAGGTAGGAGCGCAGCGAGGCCTGGGCCGTCGCCGTGATCAGCGCGGGCCCGATCCCGTGCCCGGTGACGTCGCCGACGACGACGCCGAGCCGGCCGCTCTTCGTCTTGACGAAGTCGTAGAAGTCCCCGGTCGTGCGCTCCGCCGGCCGGTACCAGCCGAACAGGTCGTAGCCCCGGACCTTCTCCGGGATCTGGGGCATCAGCCCGCTCTGGATCTGGCTCGCGATCTCGAGCGACTGCTCGAGCTTCGCCCGCTCCATCGCGTCGAGGTGGGCCTTGGCGTTCTCGAGGGAGATCGAGATGTGCTGGGAGAGCGCCGCGAAGAGCGCCAGGTCTTCGTGCTTGAACTCGCGCGTCGCCGCGCGGGAGTCGACGTAGAGGACGCCGCGGGTGCCGATCCGATCCCCGCCCTCGCGGTGCTCGAGGGGCACGCACATCACCGCGCGCAGCTTGAGGTCGAAGACCGAAGTCCCGAGCTCGAGCGCCTCGGAATCGGAGTTGACGGTGGCCCGGATGGGCTCGAGGTCGGAGAGGACGCGCCGGACGACGCTGGTCGAGAAGCGCAGGTCGCCCTCGGCGGGCTTCTTGCCCTTCTGGCGGGCCATGCGGGGCTCGAGCTCGCCGTTCTTCCCGGCCAGGAGCAGGATCCCGCGCTCGGCGCCCGTGACCTCGATCGAGGTGTCCACGATGTACGCGAGCAGGTGCTCGATGTCCTGCGACTGCGAGACGCGTGCGATCGCGGTGAGGAGCACGTCGATCGTGCGCCGGTCGACGCGGCCATCTCCGGTGAGGAACTGGGTCTTCGCGACCGAGGCGCTCGCCGCGGCTTCGCCCGCCGGGGCGGCGGCCGCGGGCTCGGAGGCGGGCGGCTTCTTGCGGCGGAAGAGCATGGCCACGGAGTCTACCCGGACGAAGAGCGTCAAAAAACTTGCGTGCGAGCCCCGGCTGCGGGGAGAATCCGCCTCCCCCAAAAGCTCGACTGCCCACCGCGCGCACCCTTCCCCCGCCTCTGGAGACCTCATGCACATCAGCGTCGAACCCCGCGACAACCACGCCATCCTGCACCTGAGGGGCGAGTTCGACACCTACTACGTGCCGCTCCTGCAGAAGGAGATCGACGACCTCGCCAAGGCCGGGATCGTCCGCGTGGTCCTGAACCTGCGCCTCGTCAAGTTCATCAACTCGACGGCCCTGGGTGCCATCATCAAGGCCAGCAAGAGCCTCGCGCCCAAGGGCGGCAAGCTCGCCCTCTCCCGTCCGTCGGCTTTCTGCCGCGACATCATCGAGAAGGTCGGCCTCGACCGCGTCGTCGGCGTGTTCGAAACGGACGAGGCGGCGGTCGAGAGCTTCGAGCAGAGCAAGGCCCTGCCCAAGAAGGCGGTCGAGGATCTCGGCGACGAGAGCTCTTCGGTGCTCTTCACCCCGCTCGACGAGAGCCGGATCCAGCACTTCCTCACGCAGAGCCAGCTGATCGTCAAGACTCCCATGTCCCAGTCGAAGCCCACCAGCGCCTGGAGCGGGGCGGGACGCATGTCCGCGCTGGACGAGCACGGCATGCGCTTCACCTGGAACGGAGGGCACACCGGACTCTCGCCGTTCGCGATGGCCCAGATGCTGTCGATCGGGACCGAATGGAAGGTGAAGTTCCGGCTCCCCCTCCTGCAGCGCGGCTACTGCGAGGCCGTCGCCGTCGTCGACGAGGTCGAGGAGAGGCCCGAAGGCGTCAAGGTCGGCGCCAGCTTCAAGGCCATCGACGACACGACGCGCAAGGCCATCCAGCAGTACGCGAAGGACCTCGCCTTCCTCAAGGAAGAGCTGAAGCGGGCCACGGACAGGAAGTAGGGCCCGTCGCGCCCTACTCGCCCGAGCCGAGCCCCGTGGCGCGCAGGGTCCGGGCGCCCAGGCTCCGCTGGAGCGCGAGATCGTCGACCGCTTCGCCGCGGGCGCGCAGGATCATCGACTCGAACGCGCGCGCGACGACGGTCCACGAGAGTCGTTTCTCCGCGATCTCCTGCGCGCGGCGTCCCCAGCGGCGGCGGGCGTCGGGGGACATCGAGGCGCGCCGGAGCGCTTCCGTCCAGGCTTCGACGTCGCCGGGTGCGACGACGAGGCCCGAGACCTCGTGCTCGACGAGCGAGCGCAGGTTCGGGAGGTCGGAGACGACCACCGGGCGCCCGCAGGCCATCGCCCGCGCGACGTTCCGGCCGCGCACGGAGTCGTCGAGAGCGGGCACCGCCATGAGGGTGCACGAGCTGACGAGGCCGGGCAGCTCCTCGGGCCGGATGCGGCCGAGCCAGTGGGCCAGCGCCCCGATGCCCTGCCGGTCGATCGACGCTTTCAGGTCGGCGCGCGCCGCGCCCTCGCCGACCAGGACGAGCGACCAGTCGTCGCGCTGCCCCACGGTC